>JBOHRL010000015.1:0-75056 GCA_050732695.1 Longimicrobiales bacterium
GGCGCCGGACAGCATCGAAGCCGCGATTCACCAGCGCCGTCAGTCGGCCCTGCTCGCCGTGTGCGTGCAGGAATCGCGAACTCATGACGGGCGAGAGCGTGAGCGCAACCACACCGGACACGACGACAGCCGCCGCCAGCGTGATCGCGAACTCGAGGAACAGCGAACCCGTCAGTCCGCCCTGGAACCCGATCGGCGTATACACTGCGGCCAATGTCACGGTCATGGCGATGATCGGACCGACCAGCTCGCGTATGCTGGCAACGGCTGCATCGATGCGCGACTTGCCGAGCCGGATGTGCCGCTCGACGTTCTCGACGACGACAATCGCATCGTCGACCACCAGTCCGACCGACAGCACGATCGCCAGGATCGTCAGCAGGTTCAGGCTGAACCCGAATGCGAGCATGACGATCGCCGCGCCGACGAGCGAGACCGGCATCGCAACCAGTGGCACGATCGCGGTGCGCACCGAACCCAGGAACAGGAAGATCACCAGTGCGACGATCAGCATCGTCTCGACCAGCGTCTTGCTGATCTCCTTCAGCGCATCCTGCATGAAGACGGTGCCGTCGTACGCCATGTGCATCTCGATGTCCGCCGGCAGCGTCGGCTGCATCCGCTCCATCTCGTCATAGAGGCGGTGCGCGACGTCGATCTCGTTCGTCCCGACCAGCGGCCAGATGCCGAGATAGACGCTCTCCTTCTCGTTGTACTTCGCGATGAAGTCGGCTTCTTCCGCACCCAGTTCGACCCGCGCGACATCGCTCAATCGCACGATCGCACCATCGCGGTCCGCCACGATCAGGTCCGCGAATTCCTTCTCCGAGCGAAGATCCGTGTTGGCGAGCAGGTTGATCTGGATCAGATCGCCCTTGGTCTGACCGACGGCCGCAAGGTAGTTGTTGCGTTGCAGCGCCGCGTGCACATCGCCGGGTGCAAGATTCAGCGCGGCCAGACGGTCCGGGTCGATCCAGATGCGCATCGCAAGCTGACGGCCGCCCTCGATCGACACACGCTGAACTCCGGCCAGCGTGCCGAGCTGCGGCTGCACCGTGCGCGCAAGCCAGTCCGTCACCGCAGGCGCACTCCGCCGGTCCGATGTGAAGCTCAGATAGAACGTCGCATACGGCCGGTCCGCGCGCTGAACCTCGACTGCCGGCGGTTCCGCATCCGGCGGCAGCTCCGAGCGAACCTGCTGCAACCTCGCCGTCACTTCCGCCAGCGCCGCCGTACTGCTGTGGTTCAGCTCGAGCCTCGCCGTCACCGTGCTCACGCCGGAACGGCTCGTCGATTCGATGTAGTCGATGCCGCTGATCGCTGACACCGACCGCTCGATCGGCGTGGTCAGAAATCCGCGCACCGTCTCCGCACTCGCGCCGTAGTACACGGTCGTGATCACGATCGACGAACTCTCGATCTGCGGATACTGCTGCACCGGCAGGCTGCGCAACGCGCGCCAGCCCACCAGAACAATCACAAGGTTCACGACAACTGCCAGAACCGGATGCTTGATGAACGTCTCAGTGAACGAACGCATCGTTACCTCGCACTCAGTGCGCCCGCGGTTTCATTCGCGACGCGGACAAGCGCGGCATCACGCAGTTTGAACGATCCTGACGCGGCCACTCGCTCGCCGGCGCTCAGGCCCTGAAGAATGACCACCTCATCTCCGATCACCGGACCGGCCTCGACCGGTCGCACGTGCGCACGCGTCTGGTCCGCTTCGGCCTCTTCCAGGACGAACACGTGATCGCCGGCCGGGCCCTTCCGCAGCGCGTTCACCGGCACCACAACCGACACCTGCGACGCACCAACTGGAATTCGAACCCGCACCGACGCACCCGGTACCAGCACCTCGCCGCCACCCTCGATGCGTGCCCGTACTGTCGCGTTACGCGTCGCCGGATCGACCCGCGCATCGATCGCGACAATGCGAGCCGCGATCTTCGTTCCGTCACCTACGCCGGCAAACACCTCCACCGCGTCGCCCTCACCCAGCCCCGCAGCCACGCCCTGCGCCACCGCAAAGTCCACGTGCACGGCTTCGTCCACTCCCTGGAGCGTCGTGAGCAGCGTACCCGCATCGAGGAACTGGCCACGGTGCACGTCCGCTATCCCGATCCTCGCCCGGAACGGCGCCCGGATCGTCTTGCGTCCGATGATCGCACGCGTACGCTCGATCTCCGCCCGCGCGACATCCCGCTCCGCTCGCGCATTGTCCAGCTCGATCGCCGACACCGCACGCTGCGCCGCCATCCGCTCGTACCGCGCCAGCGTCGTCTCCGCCAACTCGGCTCGCGCTTCCAGCGCCTTCAACTCCGCTGCCTCCACCGATACGTCCAGCGCGACCAGCAACGCACCCGCACTCACCACCTGCCCCGACAGCAGCCGCACCTCGTGAACCGTCCCCGGCAACTCGTTCCGCAGTGTCACCGACCGCATCGCCAGCACCGTCCCGATCGATGTCACCGTACCACGATGTTCACGCTCCCCAGCCACCGCCTGCGTCACCACCTCCATCGGCTCGGGTTGGCTCGCCGCCGCCTCCGCCACCGCCCGCTCCGACGCATACTTCCAGACCACCAGCCCTCCACCCACCGCGATGATCGTCATCAGCAGGACCACAGACCGGATCACCACGCGGGATCGATTCAGCCGCTCACTTCCCATGGATTCCAACCTCCTGTGCCTTCGGGCTTGTAAGACGTTCATAAAACAGTAAAACAGTCCGCCCAAAAAAAAACTGACCGGTCGGACGTGCTCCATGCGTCACTTTGGTCGGGGGTCGGCGACCGACTTACGGATAGGGCTTTGGCTTCGAGGATGGCCAGGGCCGCCGCCGGCGACAACCAATCAGGCGACGGGTGAGGTGGTCGTCCGGCGAACCAGCTCGGCCGCGTACGCCTGGACGACGCCAGGAATCGTTCGCGCATGCACGAACTGTCCGTCCCGCTCGGTCTCCACCAGACCGGCGTTGACGAGTTCCTTGAGGTGGTGTGAGATCGTGGCCTTCGTGACCGAAAATGCGGAGCAGAGGCGCTGGTACGGACAATCCTCCTCGGCCGCTGCGATCGTTTCGAGGAGCGAGAACCGTCGCGGATCCGAGAGCGCCTTGGCGATACGCTCGAACTGACCCGGCGCGAGTTGCCCGGGTTGCCCGTGGGCGGCATACATGGTTTGGTAACTATCTAACAGGTGCCCGAGTGTCAAGCGCGACGGGGAATCATCACCCCCGGCTCGCGATGGCCGATGCGTCCTTTTCGCTTCCAAGCGGCCACCGCGACTCCCGCCACCGCGATACCGATACCGGCCCGCCCTCACGTCGCGCACGCCGCGGATCGCACGCAGCTCGCGAGCGCCTTGACACGCCGGTTGTATTTAACTAACTAGTTAGATAACTGGATGGTTTGGTACGCATGGAATCGGATACCCTGAGCATGACATTTGCCGCCCTCGCCGATCCCACACGCAGGGCGATTCTGGCGCGGCTGACGGCGGGCGCGGCGACGGTGAAGGAGCTGTCGGCGCCGTTCAGGATGAGCGGTCCGGCGGTTTCGAAGCACCTTCGCGTTCTCGAGCGAGCAGGATTGATTGCCCGGGGGCGCGAGGCGCAGTGGCGACCCTGCCGCCTCGAAGCGGCGCCGCTCAAGGAAGTGACGGAGTGGGCGGAGAACTATCGCCGGTTCTGGGACGCGAGTTACGAACGTCTGGATGGATACCTCCAACACCTGAAGGAGAAGGAACATGGCCACGGCGAGTAAAACCGGCGCTACGACGATCACGATGCCGTCGGATGTGGAGATCGTGATGACGCGCGTTTTCGACGCGCCTCGCAAGCTTCTGTGGGATGCGTGGACGAGCCCCGAGCACGTGCCGCAATGGATGCTGGGTCCGGGTGGCTGGACGATGCCGGTCTGCGAGATCGATCTGCGGGCGGGCGGGGCGTGGCATTTCGTCTGGCGCCAACCGGATGGGACCGAAATGGAGATGAGCGGCGTGTATCGTGAGGTGAAGCCGCCGGAACGCCTGGTCGCCACGGAGAACTGGGGCGGCGACTGGCCGGAAACGATCAACACGCTGACGCTGACCGAGGAAGGTGGAAGGACCACGGTCAAGCAGGCGATTCTCTACCCGTCGAAGGAAGCCCGCGACGCGGCAAAGGCGACGGGAATGGAGGAAGGCGCACAGCAGAGCTTCGATCGCCTCGAGAAGCTTCTGCGAGCGATGGCGTAGCTCGGCCCGACGGTGATTCGCTGTCGCCGCTCGTCTCGCGACAGCGAACCGCCTGCCTCCCACCCGCCATACCCGCCCGCCGGTTGCTCGACCGCTTGACACATCGCATCGTTATAGTAGATGTTACAGGGAAGGGACTACAGTAAGGAGCGATGCGATGTCCGATCAGGAACTCCAGGTGCTTCAGGGGACGCTGGATGTGCTTGTGATGCAGGCGCTGCGTCGCGGGCCGGGTCACGGTTACGCGATCACGCGCTGGATCCGCGAAGTGACGGATGACGAGCTACAGGTGGAGGATCGGGCGCTGTACGTCGCATTGCATCGGATGGAGGAGCGTGGTTGGGTGGAATCGAAATGGGGCGTGACGGAGAACAACCGGCGGGCGAAGTACTACGCGCTGACCGCGGCGGGTCGACGGGAGCTGACGCACGAGTCGCGGCGGTGGGAGCGATATGCGGTCGCGATGGGCAAGGTCCTGTCAGCGGAGCGAGCGAGGTAAAGGTCATGGGTGCACGATGGAGCGTTCGGGAGTCGGTTGGTCGCCGGGCGGGGGGAGTGGAGGGCGAGGTTGCGGACGAGGTCGCGTTTCATCTTGAATCCCGGATCGAGGCGCTGGTGGCGGGCGGCATGGAGCGGGGTGCGGCGGCTGCGCGAGCGCGCGCCGAATTCGGTGATGAAGTGGCGGCGCGTGCAGAGCTTTCCGCGATCGATCGGCGTCGTGTGCGTCGCGATCGTCGTCGCAATCTGCTGGAAGACTCACGACAGGACGTCCAGCTGGCGGTTCGGACGCTGCTCCGGCGTCCGTCGTACGCGATCGTGGCGGTCCTGACGCTGGCGCTGGGTATTGGCGCGGCGTCGTCGATGTTTGCGGTCGTGGACGCGGTGCTGTTGCGGCCGCTTCCGTTCGTGGAGCCGGACCGGCTGGCATTGATCTGGGGTGTGGCCGGACCGGATCGTGACGTACGCGGTGCATCGCATCCGGAAGTTGCGGACTGGCGTGAGCGCACGCGCAGTTTTGGCGAGGTGTCGATCTACGATGAGATGACGCTCGACGTGAGTCGTGATGGAGCGCCGGAGCAGCTGGAGGCGGAGACGGTATCGCCGGGTTACTTCGAGCTGTTGGGTGCGACGCCGTTCATGGGGCGATTTTTCGTTGCGGACGATGACGTGCCGGGGATCATGGCGCCGGTCGTGATCTCGCATGCGCTGTGGCAGCGGCGTCATGGCGGTGCGCCCGGCATCGTCGGGACGACGCTCGTGCTGGACGGGCGGCCGTCGATCATCGTGGGTGTGGCGGCACCCGGGTTCCACGGCCTTTCGTTCGACACGGATGTGTGGGCGACACTGCTGCCATTCAGACCCTCCGCCGCGACGGAACGTGGCAATCGCTGGCTGGCGGCGCTGGCGCGACTGGCGCCCGGTGCAACACGCGAAGCGGCGCAGGCCGAGCTCGAAGCCGTGACGCTCGCGATGGAAGCCGACTACCCGGAAACGAATACGGAGAGGCGCGCGGACGTCATCTCGCTGCACCAGTACTTTCTACAGGACTCACGCGTGCTGATGCTTGCGCTTCTCGGATCCGTCGCTCTGCTTCTTCTCATTGCCTGTCTGAACGTGCTGAATCTCCAGCTCGTGCGGGGGCTGGCCCGTGACCAGGAAGTCGCGGTCCGCTATTCGCTTGGTGCGCGCCGTTCACGCGTCATCCGCCAGTTGCTCACGGAGTCGCTGGTGCTCGCAGGCGCGGGCGGCGTTGCGGGCATCGCTGCGGCATGGTGGGGCACGCGATCGTTGGTCGCGCTGGTGCCACCCGGCGTCATTCCGGCGTACGCGTCGGTCGGTCTGGACGCGCGCGTGCTTGCCGTGAGCGTTGCGCTCATCGCGATTGCTGCTCTGGTTTCCGGCATATTGCCGGCGCTGCGCAGCTCGCGCCGCGGACTGTCGAGCGCACTGCGCAGTGCCGATCGGGGCGGCCGTGAGAGCGCGGCTCGCCAGGCGTTCGGCGTGCAGCACGCACTCGTTGCCATCGAGGTGGGTCTGGCAGTCGCGATCATGCTGGGCGCAGCGGTGATGGTGCGCAGTCTGGAGGCGCAGCTCCGCGTCGATCCCGGCTTCGACGCCGACAACGTCGTTACGGCGAGGGTGTTCCTGCCAACCGAGAGGTACGCCGATCGAGCGGCGCGCATTCTGTTCGCCGATCGCGTTCTTGAAGGGCTGCGTGGCCAGCCTGGCGTGCTGAACGCTGCGGTGGCATCCGATGCACCGCTGCGCGGCAACACGTCGGCGGCCATCCTGCGTGTGCCCGATGCGCGCGGCGACGAAGGCATCCGTTTCTATCGTCATATGGTGTCACCCGGCTTCTTCGAGACGATCGGCGTGGAAGTGATTCGCGGCCGTGGGTTCACCACCGCGGATGTCTTCAGCGCCCCCGGCGTCGCCGTGGTGAGTCGCGCGTTCGCGAGCAAGCTGTGGCCCGGTGCGGATCCGATTGGCCGGCGGATCGAAGTCGGCCGCGTTGGCCGGCGGATCGATGTCGGCCGCGGCGAGTCGGCCGAGGTCATCGGTGTGACCGCCGATCCGCGTTACCGCGATCTTACGACGGCCCTCATGGATCCGGGCGAAGATCCCGACGTCTGGTTCTCGTTCTACCAGCTGCCGACCGGTTCGCTCGACATACTCCTGAAGTATGCACACGGCGTGTTACCGGACATCGAGGTCGTGCGCCTCGCCGTCGCCGCGGTCGATCCGGACATACCGATCTTCCAGGCCGGCCGGTTGCAGGACGCGCTCGATCTTCAGACTGCGAACGACCGGTTCGGTGCCGTCCTGCTCGCCCTGTTCGGCGTCGCGGCGCTGGCGCTCGCCGCAATCGGCCTGTTCGGTGTCATGTCCTTCGTGGTCTCGATGCGACGTCGCGAGATCGCGATTCGCATTGCGCTGGGAGCCTCGCCGCGCGCCGTCCTTGGCCGCGTCCTGCGCCAGGGCATGCTCGTCGTCGCCGCCGGCGTTGTTGGCGGCCTCATCATCGCGCTCATGGCCGGCCAGCTGATTCGCGGCATTCTGTTCAATGTTTCACCCGCCGACCCCGCCAGCATCGGCCTCGTCCTCACCGTCCTCGGCGCCGCGGCCGTAATCGCGAACCTGGTCCCTGCCGCCCGCGCCGCGCGGACGGATCCGCAGGTCGTGCTGCGCGGCGACTGATCGGAGAAATCCTCCCCGTCTACACCAGGCGGCATGTCCTGCGCCGAGCGAAGTACGGACGGCAATGCCCGCCCGTATGACCGGGGAGCGGCCCGGCAGGTCGGCGCCGGGCCACCGTCACTTGCGGCTCAGGTCAGAATCGCGGCGAGTGCGTCGAGCCGCGTCTGCCAGAGGGCCTTCATCGCGTCGGCATCCTCCTTCGATCCGAGCCCGGTGTGCTGCACGACGATCTGACTCTTACCTTCGCCTTTCGGCACGAAGTAGATCTGCACGCGCGTGCCATCCGGCCAGCGCAGCCGCATGGATTTCTCCGGATTGGCTTTCGTCACCGTCACACCGGTGTCGGGAAGCCAGCGTTTACGCGTGCGCGCATTGCTCCAGGCGCGATAGAGTGAAGCGATGGGAACGGGCAGTGTTCGGCTCTTTCCAACGTCGCGCGTGCCGTCTCGCCGCTGTCCGATCTGGCGAATCCCGCGAATCCGTTCGTAACCCACGGTTACCATCTGCGCCCACCAGTCGGGCACGGCGTGTTGGGTGCTGAGATGTGATGCAATCTTTCCGTGCGGCCATTCCGCCGCATCGACGGCATCGAGCACGCCAGCCCAATGCTTCCAGGCATGACCGGTCTTCGACCTGACGGTCGCATCGCTCATCCCTGCGATCGACGCGTAGTCCACCGCGGGAGCGGATCGCGTAGCGGTCTTCTTCTGAAGAAGTCGAGCACGGGCTGTGGTGTAGGATTCGCCCGTCTTGCTCATGCGAGCGCGTGTCACGCGCTTGAGGTCCTTCTTGCGGGGCATCACGAACTCCTTTGCATGCCGGCGTGCAACGCCCCCCAGCAACGCAGCTCGCGCGGCAAATGCAAAGGCCGTGTGCATCGATCCGGGAGTATGCCCCCCCTTTGCCTCACGAGGGCCCACGCTGGGGGAGGGCCGAAGAGGTTGGGCGAGGATCACCGCCTGCGGTCAACGATCGTGTCTGGCGCGGTGCCGTGTCAAGCCCACGAGCCCGGATGTAACGCGCGCGGCCGAATTCTGCCATCCTGTCGGCCTCCGCACGGTGCAGCCGGCGCCGGTTTTAGCGTTTCCCCACGTCGACGGGGGGAGGACGTTCGTATGCGTGCTGCCGAGCGCGGGCAAGTCGCGACGGAAGGCCGTCGATCTCGGTGGCATTGGGATCTGACCGCGATATTCGCGGCAAAGTCACAACGGAGACAGTCAGATCCCGGTGTCGTTGGGATTTGACCGCGCTATTCGCGGCAGAATGCGGATGCGACCCCGGAATGTAACGCGGTTGGAATCGAGATCCGCACGAGTTACCGCGGGTCCCTGGCGGGTCCGTTCCCTGAGCGTCGAGATACCGCACCCCGCTTTCCGTATCAGGTCGTTGTGCAGCCTTCCGCCCTCGAGCACTGCGGATCCAGGCGCGGAAGATTCAGGCGCGCCAGCTCGGCATTCACAGCCGCGAGGTCCGTTGCCCAGACTTCGGCGAGGCGGTCCGTGTAGCCTTTCAACTCGCCCGTGAGGATCTCGAAGATCTCCGGCATCTGATTGCCCGGCCGGCCGTCGCCGCGCTCGGCCATCGACAGAAGATTGGCCAGGCGGTTGTTCACCCTGATCGGGAAGTTGAGTGGGTCCTGGTTGCTCCGGTTACGCACCTGGTAGATGTCTTCCTCTACCGCGGATGCGTTGGCCGTCAGTCGGTCACCTGCTGCCTTCAACCTGCTGTCATCGGATCGTTCGTAGCGGTTCTCGAGCTGTTCCTTTACCCGCCGGATCGCGATCACTGCATTATCTGCTTCCGTCACCTTGTCGCGGACGCGGCTCGAGAATTCATACTGCGCAATTAGATCGGCGTCCGTCACGTTGATCCACGGATTGCGCTCGACGGTGAGCGGCGCTGTGTGCGTGCGCCCGTCGGCCACAACACGTACCGTGTATCGGCCGGGCGGCACAGCGGGCGCTCTGGTGCGCACACCCCACAGGATCATTCCCGGGAAGCTGGTGAACGGCTCACCGCGCAGGTCCCATTGGATGAAGTTGATGCCCGCCTGATTCGGCAGAAACGGCCCGCCCCCGCCCCGTCCGCCCCCGGCAGCGCCTCCGCCACCGCGACCGGCGCCTCCAACGCGCCCGCCACCGGCCCCTCCAGCGACGCCTCCGGCAGCGCCTCCGCCACCGCCACCGGCGCCTCTCGCGCTGTCCGCCGCCGCAGTGTCTCGCACAGCGTCCGCCGCCGCAGTGTCTCGCACAGTGTCCGCCGCCGCCGTATCCGGCTCGTATGTGCGCACGACATTGCCCGCCGCGTCGAGGATCTCGAGCCGCGCACTCGTTGCGGGCTCGGAGAGCCACCAGCTCAGCGTCACTCCGGGTCCGGACCGCACGGCGACGGGCGGCTCGAACAGCGTGACGGCCGACGCTGCGAGCCTCGGCGATGCCTGGCGAAGCGGCGCCAGGTTGTCGAGCACCCAGAAGCCGCGGCCGTGCGAGCTGATGAGCAGCTCATTCGCTTCGACGACCATCGACACGATCGGCAGATCGGGAAGTTCGGGATTGAGCGACTGCCAGGTCGCGCCGTCGTCATACGAGAGGTAAACGCCGTGATTCGTCCCCGCGTAAAGCATTCCTCGGCGCACGGGGTCTTCGCGCACGGCGTTCACGTATGCATCGGCACGAATGCCGTTCACGATCTTCGTCCACGTCGCGCCGAAGTCGTGCGTCCGGAAGACGTGCGGCGCAAGGTCATCGAGCAGTGGTCGTTTCACCGCGACGTAGGCAGTCGCAGCATTGAATGGCGACGCCTCGATCAGGCTCACGCGACCGAACTCCGGCATGCCGGGAGGCGTGACATCGGTCCACGTCTCTCCGCCATCGCGTGTCACGTGAACGAGACCGTCATCGGATCCGGTCCAGATGACATTGACGTCCGTCCGACCTGGTGCGACCGAGAAGATGGTTGCATAGACTTCGGGCCCGTTCATGTCGCCGGTGATCGGACCACCGGACTTCTGGAGCGTCATCGGATCGTGGCGCGTGAGGTCGCCACTGAGCGCGCTCCAGTTCTTTCCGCCATCCGTCGTCATCCAGAGCCGCTGTGATGACGTGTAGAGCCGCTTCGGATCGACCGGCGAGAAGACGATCGGGAACGTCCACTGCCAGCGTTCCCGGATGTCGGTGGCCGGCTCGCCCGAGTAGAACCAGGGATACGGGTTCACCTCACGTGATGTGCCGAAACGCCGGTTGTACTGGTCGATGTAGCCGCCGTTGTTGGTACCGGAATAGAACACGTCGACATCGAGCGGATCGGGTGCGATGTATCCGGGCTCGCCGCCGCCCGCGCGGTAGGCGAACTGCATTCCGCCGGCTGTCACGTCGCGCGGACCGTCGTCGTCGTCATCACCGCCGCCGCCCCTGCCGCCGCGACCACCGGCGCCGAAGCCGAATGCGGCCGCGTTCCAGTTGTAGGGGATGCACAGTGTGCTGTTGTCCTGTTGCGATCCACACACGTGGTAAGGCACGTGTTTCGTCGTAACAACGTGGTAGAACTGGGCGGTGCCGATGTCCTGGTCGGTCCAGTTCTCGCCGGTCGTGGTCGAGACGGCGCCGCCGCCATCGTTCCCGACGACGAGGTGCGCCGGATCATCGGGATCGATCCACATGTCGTGGAAATCGCCGTGTGTTCCGTTGTTGATGCTTTCCGTGGTCTTGCCGCCATCCGTCGAGCGGAAGAGTGTGGTGTTCTGAATGTAGACGACGTTCTCGTCTTTCGAGTCGGCGAAGACGTGGGTGTAGTAGAATGCGCGCTGGCGGATCGCACGATTGTCGTTCACCATGGTCCACGTAGCGCCGGCATCATCGCTCGAGAAGAGGCCGCCATTCTCGTGCTCGACGAGCGCATAGACGCGATTCGAGTTGGCAAGCGAGACGGCGACGCCAATGCGTCCGACGACGCCTTCCTGCGGTAATCCCGTGTTAC
This sequence comes from Longimicrobiales bacterium, assembly GCA_050732695.1. GTDB lineage: Bacteria > Gemmatimonadota > Gemmatimonadetes > Longimicrobiales > RSA9 > JBFFZF01. Next base: position 11,410 of record JBOHRL010000015.1, read on the forward strand.
GCGTGATCTCCATCCACGTCGCGCCGCCGTCCGTGCTCTTGAACAGCCCGCTGCCAGGTCCGCCCGACGACATCTGGTACTCCTTGCGATACGCCTCCCAGAGCGCCGCATAGACGACGTTCGGGTTGTTGGAATCGATGACGATGTCGATCGCACCGGTCCGATCGTCCCGGAACAGGACGCGCTCCCATGTGTCGCCGCCGTCCGTGCTTTTGAAGATGCCGCGTTCGTCGCTTGGCGCACCGTATTTGCCGAACGATGCGACGAAGATGATGTCGGGGTTCGCGGGATGGATGCGGATCTTCGAGATGCCATGCGATTCGCGGAATCCGACGTGCTCCCAGGTCTTGCCCGCATCGCGGCTCCGGTACACGCCGTCGCCGGGCAGGATGTTGCCGCGCAGGCACGTTTCGCCGGTCCCGATGAACACGAGGTCGGGGTTCGTTTCGCTGACCGCGACGGCTCCAATCGATGCACTTGTGATCTGGAAGTCGGTGACCGGCGCCCATGTCTCACCGCCGTCCGCCGTCTTCCACAGCCCGCCGCCGGTAGCGCCGAAGTACGCCTCGTTGGCGCGGCCGCGCACGCCGGAAACGGCAATCGAACGGCCGCCCCGGTCCGGTCCGATGTTGCGCCAGCGGTACCCGGCGAGGAATGCCGAATCGAGGACTACGGCAGTGGCGCCGGGTTGCTGCGCGGTGATGGTAGCTGGAACCAGGAACGTGGCCAGAGCGATACCAGCCGCTGTCAAGCGAAGCACGAATCGTTCGAGCATGGGAGAACGCCGGAAGAGGGAATCGTGACGATATACCGCAAATTAAGCGGCTCGGCCCGATCCCGCACGACCTTGCGCTCCGGACCATACTGGTGGAAGGCGAATTCGCCTGTCGAGTGGCCGGGCCTGTGACGAACACCGGGCCGGCACGTTGTCACGCGCCGGCCCGGCATCGTTTGAAGCGTTGACGCGTTGCCGGCTCAGCCCGTCGCGCCGGCCAGGTCACGCACTGCTCCTGCCAGCGTTCTCACCTTGGCGGAATCGCGCGAACTGCCCGCCTCGCCATCGAGTCGAGTTGCGAGAGCCGCCAATGTCTGACTCCGCGAAGCGCCTGATGCCCGCTCCGCGCTGGCCAGCTCCTGTCGCACCGAAGAAAGGCGCTGAGCCGAGAGCCCGCCCGACCGTTGGAGCTGGTCGACGTACGCTCGCGCGAGTGCGAAGCTGGCCGGCCATACGTACTGGGGCTGACCCTGTGCGTTCAGATATTCGAGCTTGATCGTCCTCGCCGCATCGATCTCATTCTGCGTGAGGAACGGGCTCGGCTCGAGCTGGAAGATGTCGAGACCCCGCCCGATCTCCGAGCTGACCAGCACACCATTGTACCAGTAGACGGACCACGATCCGCCGCTGGCCATGCGCGTCGAGTCGACCGGGCCGCGATCGTGGAACGCGATCTCGACCGGGTTCGCGGGATCCGTCCAGTCGAAGACCGAAATACCACCCTGGTACCAGGACTGAGCCATCACGTCCCGGCCGGGGATCGGGATCATCGATCCGTTGTGCGCGACGCAGTTCTCCTGCGATGTCTGCGCAGCCGGCATCTTGTAGTAGCTCGTGAACGTCATCTGCCGGTTCTGGATCGTGAAGATCGCGTCCGCGCCCCATTCCATCGGGTCGGAAGCACGACATTTCGGGCCGCCGCCGCCGCCCCACTCATCACTGAAGAGGATCTTCGTACCGTCATTGTTGAGGGTGGCTGAATGCCAGTACGAGAAGTTCGAGTCCGACACGGCATCGAGTCGGCGTGGGTTGACCGGGTCGCTGATGTCGAGGAGGAGGCCGTAGCCTTCGCAGGCGCCGCCGGCGAGGCCGATCTCCGGGTACACCGTAATGTCGTGGCACTGCGTCGGTCCGGGACGCGGGCCATCACCGGCCTCGAGAGGCTGGCCGATCATCCGGGCGATCATCCCTGGAAGCGCCTCGCGCAGGGCCGTGCTGTCTGCCCGAGTCGGTGCGCCGGTGCCGCCCCTCGCCTTGACGATGCTGTCGAGCATGGGGCGCGTGTACTGCGGCGGCAACACCATCGACTCGCCCATGATCTCGATGACGAAGTCGCCTCGTGCCTTGGCTCGTTCGATCTCGGCCATGTCCTCGGGCGCAAGACCGTGCGTCGGCGGTGCGACGAGATCGTTGAAGATGCGCGGCGAACTCACGATCGCGGCCTGCACCGGGTTCGCGAGCGGGACTCTGATGACTTCGATGCGGAATAACGCCGAGTTCGGATCCTCGCCAGGCGGCGCGCCCGAGCAGCCGGCCAGCTCCTCCGCCGGCCGCACCGGCGCCGAACCCGACACGTAGATGTAGACGTTCGCCGGATCGTCCGGATCCGCGAGTACCGAGTGTGTATGCGAGCCGCGACACGTCTGCACGTTCCCGATGTACTTCGGATTGTGGATGTCCGTGATATCGAAGATGCGGATGCCGCGCAACCGGTGGTGACTGACCGCTTCTGACACTCCTTCCGTGCCGCAGTCGAGTCGCGCACCAAGGCCCTCGCCCGACACGAACAGCAGGTTCCTGTAGACCGAGACATCGCTCTGTGACGCCGGGCAGAGAAAGCCGACCTCGAGCGTTGGTTGAGCCGGATTCGAGATGTTCCAGACCTGGTAGCCGTTGTAATTGCCCTGTATGGCCAGGTTGCCTGTGAAGGCGAGGTCGGAATTGGTGACGCCGATGAAGTCCTTCGAGGGCGGCGTCTCCGACACGACGCGCAGATTCCAGAGTGCCTCCTCGGCATCCGTCAAACCGGCACGCAGGCCGATGCGCGGATCAGGACTTGGTGCCGCCGCCTCGGCGATGGGCCTGACCGGTGCCGTGTTCTGCGGCGAGGCGGCGGTGCCTGACGCCGGCTCGCCCGGGGACGGCATCGACGACGCGCAGGCGGCCGACAACACCAGTGCACCAGCGAACGGCAAGCCCTGCGAAAGCCGGGCGGGCCGGAACGGTATTACGGATCTCATACGGGTTCCTTTTGTTGATGCGGAGTTGCAGAACGGTCGAGTTCTGGTTCGATCAATGCGAACGGTCTTTCGGTGCCAATGCGGAGAGCATGCGTTCCATGCGCGCGACCTCCGTTATCTGGTCGACCTGGATGTCGGAAGCGAGCTTGAACACCACATCGTCCAACGCTGCGCCGTCAGTTGCGAACAGGTTGTGGACCATGGTGACGGCACCACGATGGTGCTGGATCATGAAGGTCAGAAAGAGCCGATCGAAGTCCGATCCGCTCGCCTGGTCCAGTTCGCGCAACTGATCCGGTGTGAGCATTCCAGGCATGTGCAGGGCGTGCTCGGCGCCGTGTACGGTCAGATTCGATCCGTCGATATGCACCTCGGGCACTGGCTGCTCGCGGTCGCGCAGCCACTGCTCCATTCTGGCGATTTCGTCCTTCTGCGCGTTGATGATACGGGCCCCAAGCGTCCGGATCGATGCGCTGGCGCCGTGGGTCGGGACGAGGCCCGCCATGACGAGCGCCTGGGCGTGGTGCCCGATCATTCCCGTCATGAATCGCACATCGGCATCGGTGAACTGCATGCGGGCGCTGTCCATCCTCGCCTTGTAGATCGCTTCGATTTCCGTCGGGGTCAGACCGGCGGGCCGCGGTGATGGCTCGATTCCAGCCTGTGCAGCGCTGCCGCAAGCCGTTGTGCCCATTACAGCAAGCAGAATCCAGCGGGTCAGGCGAGGGCGGATCTCAGTCATGTCTCTCCGGGCCACAGGAACGCCTCGGTCATGCGTACAAGTGCCCGATGATACGCATTACGAGAGGCCGGGTTTCAGTCCGGAGATGCGCACCAGCACTGGCTATCAGCTTCCGGTGACGGGCTCGAGCCGGACGATGGGTGTGGGCTCGCCGTCATCGTGGTCGATCGCGAGATAGATGAAGCCATCGGGTCCCTGTCGTACATCGCGGATGCGGCCCATTCCGCGGACGAGCGTTTCTTCGCGGACGACGCGCGTCCCATCGAGGTCGAGGTGAGCCAGTTGCTGGCCGGTCATGCCGCCGACGAACAGGTCGCCACGCCAGTCGGGGAAACGGTCGCCGGAGTACACGAGGAGGCCGGACGTCGCGATGGACGGGACCCAGAAGTGGGCGGGCTGTTCCATGCCTTCTCTGTGCGTTCCTTCGTGAATGGCAGTGCCGCTGCGGTAGTTGACGCCATAGCCGATGACGGGCCAGCCGTAATTGGCGCCGGGTCGAATGTGGTTCAGCTCATCGCCGCCCTGCGGGCCGTGTTCGGTCAGCCAGATATCTCCGGTTTCTGGATGAATCGCGAGTCCCTGCGGGTTGCGGTGTCCGTAGCTCCAGATTTCCGGCCGTGCGTCGGGCCGGTTGGCAAAGGGGTTGTCGGCGGGAACGCGGCCATCGTCATGCAACCGGTTGGTGGTTCCGTGGTGATTCGAGAGATCCTGGGCGGGGTGCGCTTCGAGGTTTCCGCGGGGCGGGACCTGGCGGTCACCGACCGTGATGAAGAGATAGCCGTTCCGGTCGAATGCCAGTCTCGATCCGTAATGACCGTTCCCGGTGCTCATCGCCTCGAAGATCTCCTCGACGCTGGTAAGCCGATCGTTTTCGAACCGCCCGCGGACAACGGCGGTGGTGGCGCCTCCGGCGGGCATTGGCTTCGAAAAACTGAGGTAGATCAAGCGGTTGGAAGCGAAGTCGGGGTGCGGGACGACATCGAGCAGCCCGCCCTGACCCTGTGCGTGAACGGCCGGGACGCCGGCGACAGCGTCGGGCAGCAGCGTTCCGTCGCGAATGATCCGGAGCCGCCCCGGTCGCTCGGTTACGAGGATGTCGCCGCCGGGCAGGAAAGCGATTGCCCACGGGTGCACGAGACCTTCGGCCACTGTGACGATGCGATAGTCGTGGTCCGCCGCCCGTTGCACCGGCGCCTGTGCACAGACAGGAAGCGTACCCGACAGAGAAAGCGTGAAGACGGCGAGATCAGGGCGAAGCCGGACCATATCGGACTCCTCTGTGACAAACCATCGGAAACGATTCGTCTACGTTGCGGTCGGGCGCGAAACGTAGCGGCGCTCTTGCTGGTCGAGCAACAACTCGTTCCCGACAACGATGCTTCAGCGCTCGACCTCGATCGGGATCGGAACGATGACCTCGCCCCAATGCAGCAGGAGCGTTGCGCTGTACGGACCGACCACGGGGAAGTAGAAGGCGAGGGTCTCCATGTGCGCGCCCCGTTCGGTGCGGATCGTTGTGCGCATCGCTTCGCTCTCGGGGCCCGGATAGATCGCGTGACTCGTGTCCCACGTCCGGTTGAGGATGAGGGTCCACTCGTTCGCACCCGGGATCGTCCAGACGCCGTACCGGCCAGCGGGCACATCCTCGCCGGCGACCCGGGCTGGTGCACTCAATTCGAGGATCGTGGCGCGGTTTGCGCCCGGCGTCCACAACGCATCATGGACGACGATGCCGTCGTCTCCGAACAATTGCCGCCCGCGCGCGACCGGCCTGTCGTACTCGACCGTTATGGTCGTCGTATGGATTGTCTGCGAGACCGTGCCGTGCTGACTCGGGCGCGGCGTCTGCGCTTCGATGGGCGATGTCATTGCCGACACGCCAATAAGGAAGCCGAGACCTGCCTTGCGCATGACAGCACCTCCTTGGATGCAGCGTTTCACTCGACGCGAGTGCGGGCGGCAGGAACCAATGTACGCGTTTCAAGGCGCTCCGGCTCAGGCGGTGGCGGGGCAGGGGCGAAGCCGTCGCGGGAAAACCGTGGCCAGCCGTCGCTACTCCTTGCGTGCGACCCGGCTCGGGGACGGGCTCGGCACGCGGCGCCGCGAAGGATCGTCTGCGGCCAAGCGGCGAAATCGCATTGCGTTACGGTGTTCCTCAGACCCGTGCTGGCCGGCGCGGCGACCCTTCAATCCGGGGCACGCGGCATGCCCTGATCCCACACTGAAGGTGTCGAGCCCGTGGAAGAGCGTCCACGCGCGCCACCTCGGCCGCACGACAACGCTGTCGATAACCGGAGGTTATCATGCGCTACGTCCTTCTCTGTCTGCCTCTCGTCCTCGCCGCCGACTTCAGCGAGCCGGCGCTACCGGCGTGCGGGGAGGCCGCCCTCGCGGCCGCGCCCGATCAATGGGACGCGGAGAATGCCGTGTCCGGCGACCTCACGCAGGACGGGCATGAAGACGTCGTATTCTGGAAGCGCGATGGCGATTCGGTACTTCTCTACATCGCCGCGTGCGACGGTGGCCGGCCAGTGGAAACGTGGCGGTTCCGGGTTCCGCTGAAAGAGGACTGTCCGCCGGCAGCGACGACGGTCGAGGTGACCAATGTGCTCATGGACGCCGCACTGGTCGAGCGCGTGTGTGCCGCGGGCAACAGCGACGAATGCCAGCACATGCGACGGGAGAACCAGCGGCGCCAGACACTCACGGACGGCGGCGCCCGTCAACTGCGCGTGAGCGGACCGGCGTGTGCGGATACTCGCCTGCGCTGGTCCACGGACAAGCGCGGATTCATGCGCATCGGGTGAAGGCTGGTGCCGCCAGCAACTGCGCGGCCTGCGGCGCGCTGGACGCGGCGGCGACGGCGGAGATCGGCGAATGGGGCGGGATCCGACGACTGTTTCGCCGCCCACGCCCGCTGCGAACTCAGCGGTAGAATGTCGTCTTCGCGGCCGTGGCGGCGGTTGACCCGCCGCCCTGATCGCGTTTCCACGCATCGTAACGCATGCGCAGCGTAGTCACGGGATCGGGGCTCTCATCCGGGCGGATGTTCTCGTCGGTCACGTTCAGGAAGAGGCGGTACTGTCCATCGTTGAATGCTGCTCCGCTCGGGTCGGAGGAATCGGCCGCGAGCAGGTACGCGACGTGTGACGTGCGCAGTGAGCACATCTGCGCCGACGCGGTTGCCGGCTCGCTGGCGCACGTGCAGCGGCGGTCGCCGCCCTCGCGGTTCGCCGCTTCCATCGCCGCCATCACGCGGTCGAGAATGGTGCCGCCGCTTTCGCGCATGGCGCGCGCGGCCTGGTACACGACTTCGTCGCTCGCCAGGATGTTGCCCTGAACGGAAAAGACGATGTCCGTGCCCGGCACGCGGTCCTGCATGTCGAGTGAGACCTCGCCGTTCCGAGCGCCGGAGAACCCGGCCGATCTGCCCTGCCTGTCGACAATCCCGAACTGGCGGCGCTCGACGAGCGAGTCCGCGCGCAGTTTCTCGATGATGTCTGCCGGAGCGGTTCCCGCGCGCAGCTCGCGATAGATCAGCTCCTGGTTCTGTCGCGTGTTGTCGACGCCGGCCTGAGCGGCTGCCACACCAACTCCGGGCACGACAATCGCCTGGATGTCCATCAGCCCCTTTGCGGGAAACCCGGCGAAACGACCCTGCGGGACACACGTCGCGGATGCGATCACGACCTGCCCGGTTCGCCGGTCGATCGCGATGATGGACCACGTCGCGTACACGGCCGAGGCCGACACCAACAGGAGTACGACCGCCGTCGCGATGGTCAGCGTCCGCGGTGTTCGGCGGCTGGCTCGGGTTCGGCGGGTGCGGTCCATGACGCTCTCACGGGGCAGGGGGCAATGATCCAAGCCATCAGTCTAGAGGCGTCCCGACGAAGGGGCAATGCGCGGCACTGGCCTGCTTTCAGCACGAGCTGGCCGCCCTGACCGATCGGGAATCTACGAGTCGGGCCGCCGGGGTCTACGAACCGATCGGGATGGCGGCCGCGTTGGCGGCAAGCCACGTGTCGAAGTTCATGAGGTCGGGGTTGAGGGCCCTTGACCGGGCCACGTCACGTGTGGCGTTGAGTTCGTCGGCGCACTCGTCATAATACTGGAACATGTTGCCGAGGTCATCGGCGCCGGGGAAGCCGAAGGCACGGAAGGTCGCGGGCGTCAGCGCGTTGAATCGAACGGGCTGACCGAGGTGCTTTGTGAACGCAGCCGCCATCTGATTGCCGGAGAGGTGTTCGCCGGCGAGGCCGATACGGTGGCCGATGAGGTCGGCCCCGCGCTTGAAGATACCGTAGCAGCATCGGCCGACGTCCTGCGCAGCGATGCCGGCCATTTTCGACGAACCGATGGGCAGGGACAATTCGAGTTGCCCATCGGGTCCGGGCTTTGGTTCCTGACCGAACCGGATGAAGTTCTCCCAGTAGAAAGACGCGAGCATGTACGTTGTGGGCAGATCTGCGAACAAGTGGTCGCATTGAGCCTTGCTGTCGAAGTGCGGCACCTTGTAGTTGCCCAGAAGTGTCGGCATCCGGTCATCGGAGAGCGGGATGCAGTTTCGGGAGTCCTCGAGAGTGGACCAGATCACGTGCCTGGGCCGGGCGACTCTGGCGGCTGCGGCCATGTTTCGAATCTCCTCGCCTTCTTTTTCGGGCGAGAACGTGTTCCAGTAGAACGACACGCAGAAGATGCCGTGTGCTCCGGCAAAGGCCTGCTCGAGGCTTCCGGGATCGTAGGAATCGGCGGACACGACGTCGGCCCCGGCATCGGCGAGGGCTTTGGCGTTGCCGGACGATGGGTCGCGCGTGATGGCGCGGGCGGTGAACTCGGAGTTCCTGTCGGCGATGATGGCGCGCACCAGCCCGCCGCCCTGCGCGCCCGTGGCGCCCATCACTGCGATGACCTTCCGGTCTGGCATCATGTCCCCCGCTCGTGCAGTGGAATCGATTCGAGGCCTCGCACGTTCACGGAATGACGGTGGTGCGGAGACCGGTGGCCTGCATGACGCGATACAGCGGAAGAAACAGCGGCTCGTCTCGGCGACGGAGCGCGTCCGGTGCGGGCAGATCGTGGTCGAGAAAATTCCAGAGAACGAGGCTGTCATCGGTATCCGGTTCCATCAGTTCGGAAACGAGGCGAGCCCCGTTCTGATTCATGCGAACGATGTAGGTGCCTGCGGGAAGCTCGATGGGACCGGGAACGGTGGTGACGGCGGCTGCCGCGTTCAGGTGATTCTGGTAAGGTGCGGACTCCCAGCGGATCGAATCGAGCTGGAACCGTTCGACCTGTACGGTCGCGCCTTCCACCAGACGTTCGACGTCAATGGCGTGCCGGCGGAGCAGTCCTGCAATGTCGTGCAGGTTCCCGTCGAAGGCGTATGCGTGCGGTCGTGCGCGAGCACGTGTCGAGATGAACAGTGTCCGATTCGTGCCCGTCACGAGCGTGGGCTGGCTATCCTGCATGACATAGAACTGCTCTGGTTCCGGGTAGGCGGACTCCTCGACGTCGACGATGACCTCGGCCGCGGGCGACTGGAGGGTGCGGCGTCTGGCCTCGACGACGGTCGATCGGACCGTTGCGGCGTTGTCGGCGATGTGGCGGATCAGTCCGATCATGCCTTCACGTGCGTTCGTGGCCTGCTGGCTTCTTGACGGCATTGAAGAGGGGGCCGCGCGCGAATGCGACGAGTTGCTGATCGGCGGATGGATGAAGTGTTGCCTGATATGTCAGATTGTAGGGATAGGCGCCACCGTTGTGCACGTCGACGTACACATCGGGCCACCATTGCGTCAGGACCGTCTCGATGATGGCCGTGATCTCGGGCGTCTCCGCGACGATGAAGTCGCGATTCATGTCGTATCCGAGAGTGTTCGTGCGTGAGCGGTGCTCTGCGCCATCAGGGTTCAATGTCGGGACAATGAGCACGTTCACGCGGTCCAGCAATTGGCGCTGGCTGCCGAGGGTCAGCTCGCGGATCAGTTGGAGCGTGCCTTCCCGGCCGGCGCGTTCGCCACCGTGCACGTTGCCGGTGATGAAGACGAGCGGCTTGCCGGAGAAGAATGCCGTTCCGGGCGTTGCGGTCGGCGGCGAGCCGAGCATGACGAGAGGCATGTCGCGTCCCTCGTTCGTCACGGCAATCGGCTGGATGAGCATGCGGTCTGTTCGTGACTGAACATCGTACAGGAAATCCAACAGCTCGGCATGCGACGTGTGACGTTCGAAGTTGGCGATCTCGGCGCCTGTCCTCGGCTCCTGTGCTTCGAGCGGCGGAGACAGCAGCACGACGGACAGTGCCACAGTGATGGAAAGCGATGCAGGACGTGTCGTGAACACGGGGGAATCTCCTTCCGGCCGGCGTGGCGTGAGGCAGAATTGTCTACGTTCCGGTGCGCTGCCGCAAGACACGGCCGGGGATCACTGCACGAGGGTGTGGATGGTGCGGCCAGGTGCGATGCTCAGGTCCGGGTCGTGATAGAGGATCTGCCCGGTCGGCCGGCCCGTGGACGAATCGCGGTCCCAGCGTTCTTCGAGGAGTCGTGTGCCGATCTCGTCGAAGTATTCGATGCGAAGCGATGGTCCGTCGAAGTTGAGGAGAGCGCTGCCGTTGTACCCGATCTCGTCATTGCCGATGTGGTTCTCGGGGTTGGCCCGGTTGTCCCAGAAGACGAGGCCGCGCTCGCGTTTCGGCTCGCCCGCGAGTTCGATCGGCATGCCGCCGTGGCCAATACAGCGAGCGCGGACCGGTGGTGCACCGCCGTGCGCATGGGGCGAATAGCCAGCGAAGCGATGCTCGTGTCCCCAGAACCAGAGGTGCACCCGGTCGAGCCATGGCGCGAGCGCGTTGCCGACGCGACGGTACTCCTTGTCGAACGCGCTGTACCACTGGTGATGGCTGAGCAGCAGAACGGAGCGGTGGTCGCTCCGGTCGGCGAACACGACGTCGCGCAGCCAGTCGAGCACGGCAGCCGGCAGTTTGAGCAGCCGGGTCGAGGCGATCAGCTCGAGCAGCGGGAACATTCGCGCGTGGTAGCCAGTGTCGAGGCCTACGATGCGCCAGTGTTCGTTCTCGAGGCAGAAGTAACTCGTCTGCTGGCCGAACGCCGGCAGGACTCGCTCGAAATAGCCCTCGCCGCCCGAGTACATCTCGTGATTCGCGTTGAGAGCCCAGCTGCCACTCGGCCCGCGGTGGAAGTCGTCATGACCCAGGAAATAGCTGTCCACTTCGGCGATCGTACCGGAGTAGTAGATATCGCCAAGGTGAATGGTGATGTCGGGCTTCTGGACGTAGCGAATCTGGTTCATCACCCGGTAGGCGCTCGGCGTTCCCGTTCCCCAGTCACTGACGAGCGCGATGCTCGCCGCTGGCGCGATCGGGAACAGGCCGGGCCTCGCCGTGCGTGGTGCCGGATAGACGGGGAAGGGCCGCCGCGGTGCGAAGGCCACAGACAGGTAGTGCTGGATCCACTTCAGGACTGCGCCGCTCCGAAACAACGCAGCTCCACGCGGCGGCGGGTCCGTGACGTGTGACCGAAGCAGCGAGAGCAACGCATCGCGCTTCGCATCCTGGACGTTCTTCGGATCGCGAGGTCGCGCGGTCATGATCGAGCTCGGGGAAATGAGCGGCCCCGGCGGGTCGTTCGCCCGCCGGGGCTGATTCTCACCGGCTGGTACCCGAGTTCGCGGCTTCGGTGCACTGATTCGCCGTCAGGTGCGCAGCTGGTCCACCCGGATCGCATGACGAAGGATCAGCGACTCCAGGGCGGCACGATGCTGTTGGAACGCGCGTACGCGATCATCTGTCCGAGATGCTCGTGCAGATGCGTGGTCGTCAGGACCCACAGGCCCAGAAGGCTCGACTGCTGACCGAACATGCTGACGGATTCGCCGAGCCGGTCTTCCGGAACCGCAGCCATCGCCTGGCGCAGATGCGCGAAGGATTCCTTCATGGCCGCGATCGCGGCGTCTTTCGCGGGCACCGTTTGCTCGTATTTCTGGACCGAGCTGTAGTCATCGGCCTTGATGCCAGTCGCGGCGGGCGCGGCGGTTCCGGCCATTGCGGGCAGCAGATAGTTGTCGGCTGCCACGTGCATGACGACCTCGCCGACCGAGCGCACCCCCTCGCCGGGGCGCCAGCCGTACTTGTCGGCCGGAATCGCCTCGGCCAGACCGACCAACTTCTGTTCGACGGTTTCGACGGCACCGAGCAGTTCGGCCATGACCGGCTTGCCTTGCGCGAGCCCGCTGGACGGCGCTGCCGTGATGGCGAGCGCAGTCAGCGCAAGCATCGCACGGTTCGCGAACGGTCGAACGGTGCGCCCGGCACGTCGAATGCAATTACGCTCCGTACTCATTGGTCCTCCATGGTTCGGGATGGTGGTCATGCCCAGTATGCTTCACCCCGCGGTCGTGCAATGACAATGTCACGCAGGAACGCGACCGCTTTGCGCAATCCTTCGTCTGGCGACATCAGGCTGTCCTCGTGCTCGATGCTGAGGACACGATCGTAGCCAGCCAGCCGCAGGTTTGTGACGATATCCTTCCAGACAATGGTATCATTGCCCCAGCCGACGGTCCGGAAAATCCACGAGCGCTCACTCTCGCGCGTGTAGTTCTTCGCATCGAGGACTCCGTTGACGGCCGTGTTGCGGTGATCGATGCGACAGTCCTTGGCATGGCAATGGTGGACGCAATCACCCAACTGGCGGATGGCGGCGACGGGATCGATGCCCTGCCAGAACATGTGACTGGGATCGAAGTTGCAACCGATGGTGCCGGGTGCGACGTCGTGCAGGCGGAGCATCGTCTCGGGATTGTACACCACGTAATTCGGGTGCATCTCGATGGCGATGCGGACACCCGCGTTCTTCGCCAGCTTCGCAGTCTGTTTCCAGTACGGTATTACGCGCTCGGCCCACTGCCACTCGAGCATTGCGGCGAACTCAGGCGGCCATGGTGCGATGATCCACGCCGGCTCCCTCGCTCTGGCAGATGTGCCGGGGCAACCACTGAACGTGATCACCGTCTCGACGCCGAGCTTGCCGGCGAGCTTCACGGTCTTCTCGAACACCGAATGGTCGTGCTTCGCGGTTCGTGTCTGCGGGTGGATCGGGTTGCCGTGACAGGACAGTGCACTGATCTGGAGGCCTCGCCGCTCGATGGCCTGACGGAACGCCCGCAGTTTCGCGGCACTGTCGAGCAGGGCGTCCGGTTGGCAATGCGCATCACCGGGCCAGCAGCCCGTCCCGAGTTCGACGGCCTCGAGGCCGAGATCGACCACGTAGTCGAGTGCTTCCTCGAACGGCTTGTCGCTGAAGAGCACGGTAAAGACGCCAAGCTTCATGGGTCACCGGATCGCGGAACCGCCATGGCCAGGAATTGCGAGCCCGGTCGAAAGTTGTCAGCGTCGAGGGCAGCGGCAAGGGGTGCATCCGGCCGGGCGGGCCGAACCGACCGGCGGTGATGGCTGACCCGGCAAATCCCGTGACCGACCCGGCTTTCTCATTGCAGCCATCTCACCGTGCGTGCCGGACGCCGAGGCCTGTGGGTCCGCGGCCGACGGGCAGCACCTTCACGACCTCGTTCGACCGTGTGTCGATCACGACCACGTTGCCAACCGGCGCACTCGTGTTCCCGCCCGGTGCGGTCCATGATCCCTTCGTGTTGCTGTTCGCAATGAAAACATGCCGGCCGTCCGGTGAGATGGCGCTGCCATACGGCTCGGCGAACGCATCGTGTTCGATGGTTGCGAGCACGGATCGCGCCTGTACGTCCACGACCGTGACGTTGTTCGAGCCCTGGTTCGGAACGTAGACCGTGCGGCCGTCGGCACCGTACACCGGGTGCCATGGCATGTCACCGACATCGACCGTACCGGCGAGCGCCGGCTTTGCCGGGTCCGTCAGATCGAAGATCATCAGGTGCGGCATGTGCGGCGTCACGACAAGCGTCTGCCCGTCTGGCGACATCGATGAATGCGCGATTGCGTGAGGCGGTCCATCGAGCGTTACCAGCGAGACATCTTCGGAGGCCGCTTCGACCGAAGCGACCTGATTCTGCGCGAGGCTCGCCGTGTAGACGAAGTCACCGCTCGGCCGGATGTCCAGCATGTGCGGCCGCGGGAAGACAACATCGATCTCCTCGATCTCCATCGTCCTGCGATCGATCACACCCAACCGGTGCGGCGGATTCACGGCCGTCATCGAACGGCCAACGTACAACTGATCCTGCGCCGGACTCAGCGCCAGCAGGCCCGGCGTCTCGAATGGCGCCCGCCCGATCAGCTCGTTCTCCGCGTCGAACTTGAGAATCAGGTTGTCGCCAATCAGTGTGACGTACCACGCCGAACCATCCGGCTCGACCACGATGTGGTGCGGCTTCGCATTCGGCGAAAGACCAAGCTCCTCCAGCCGGATCGTCTTCACGATCTCCAGCGTGCCGAGATCGACCACACTGATCGATGCCTCACTCTGATTGCACACGTAGAGGTAGTCCGCGGCCGGCGCCTGTGCGCCTGCCGGCGTCTGTGCACCTGCCGGCGCCGCGACGACCGACAGCAGCACCGCCATCGCTACCTTCACAGCTCGAAGACCGAACATGCCAACCCATCCTTGTCACAGTTCGCCTACGGTATACGCGGTCTTGCCGGACCGGGTCCACGGGCCGGTCCCGGACCGGGTCCGACGGACCCGGTCCCCAAAACCCCAATGCTGGCCCGAACGCGAATCCGGCGCCGCGGAACGTCCCCGGCATGGGTCAGGGCGTATGGGCGATCGGGCCGATGGCTCAGTTGCGACGCGTGGCTGTCTGGGCGATCGCCTGGTAATACGTCCGGGCCTGTGCGACGTCGCGTTCCCATGCGGCGCGGTGTTCATCGTTCTGGAAACGGCCGCGGGTCGAGAGCCGCTCCCACATCGCCTCGACCATCGCGTCCAGGAAGCGGGCGTCGTCGGCGGAAGTGAAGGAGAGACCGTTTCGCGTGACGTATACGGCGCTGGTCTGCGCGAACGGGTAGTTGTCGCTGATGAACGGGCTCGAGGGTCCGGTAGCGCGGGCAGCAATCCAAGCGGGACCATTCAGGAGAACGGTGGTCTCGATGCGGAACCGGTCGCGACGGTTGCGCACGTCGAAGGAATCGGCGACGAGGCCATTGACGATGATGTCAATGCGCTGGAGCGGCACGATGCTGGCCACGTCGAGACTCACCGCCAATGTGTCCAGGCCGTCGCGGGTGCGAGCGATCTCTTCGCCAGGCTCGTGGCCATCGACATCGAGGAAGAGGAGGGGGCCGTTGGTCGCGAACGTGCGGCCCTGACGGATCGCATCGATCCATGTCTCGACAGACAGCGGACCGTCGAAGTGCGCGTAGGTGCGAGCCGTGCCGGGCGGTGCGTCGCGCCAGACATCGGCGAAGTTGTCGGAGCCGCCCGTGGCCGGCAGCCGGAACCCTGCATTGAGATAGCGATCATACATCAACGCGTTGCCCATCTCATCGTACGGGATGCACACGACGTCGTAGAAGTCGCCCTTGCCGAGCGCGAGATCCATGGCGATCTCCGAGCCGGCGCCCTGGGCGGGCCGCTCGACGGATCCGTTGTATGGGTGCATGAATCCGGCGATTCCCCCCTGTTCGTGCGCGGCATCGATATACGGGTGATTGCGCAGGTCAGAGGCGAAGTCCGTGCCCGCCGTGCCGCCGCTGAGGGGCAGCTTGAACTCGCTGATGCCGAGCATGCCAATGTGGCCATAGGAGCCGCGGAACTCCTGTCCATACTGAAGGAAGTGGGCGGGCGTCGAAAGCGGGTGTGGTGTCCCCGTCAGATCGGTGCGCCGGCCCATGGTGCGGGTGCCATCCATGTGAATGAGCGCATTTGTCACACGGAGGTCCTCGGCGAGGAGTTGTGCGAAGAAGCTCTCGTGGGTGAGTCCGAAGCGGCCCTGGTGCAGGTCGTGCGCGTGCGTTTCACCTGAGTACCAACCCATGGCGGGCGCATCGATCAGGCGCTCGAGGCGCAGCGTCAATTCAGCTGTGCGCCCCGCGCGCACATTGATTTCGCTGGTGGCGGGGCGGTACTCGAAGCCGCGCATCGCAGAGACCTGCACCACCCCTGCCGGGACCTGTACGTCGAACTCGCCGTCGTCGTGAAAGTAATGCGTCTCCGTTGCCGAAATAACACGATGGAAACCGCCTGCTGGCGTGTAGGCGCGGCCATCGCTTGCAGTCAGGTAGATGCGGGCGGGAATCGTCGCGCCGTCCGGCCCGGTGACGCGAACGTGGAGCGTACCGAGCGGCCAGCGCTGGCGCAGCGAGCCGATCGGGATCTCGGACCATTCGCCGAGCCCCGTAGCGACGACGGGCATCGTCATCAGCCGTGTCGGACCGCCTCGATTCGCAGTAAACGCGATGCGATCACCGCTCGGCTGAAAGACCGGCGTGAATTCGTCGGTCCGGTCCTCGGTCAGCCGAACCGGCGTTCCGCCCGTGACGGGAATGACGACAATGTCGTTGCTGACAGCTGCATCAGACACGAACACGATGCGCGTGCCGTCCGGACTCCACTGCGGCATTGCGCGATAGCTCGTTTCTTCGAGGTGAATGCGCTGCGGCTCGCCGCCAGCGGTGGGTGTCACCCAGATACCACCATAACCCGGTTGTCCGCGCTCCGGCGACAGGTACGCGAGACGGGTACCGTCGGGCGAGAGGGCCGGCTGAATCTGGTGACCGGGCCCGCCGGCGACAGTCGTGATATTCGCCGAATCGATGTCGGCGTGAACGATATCGAAGTCACCGCCTCGTGCGGTCACGAAGTAGAGGCCACGGCCGTCGGCGGCCCATACCGGTTCAATATCGACGGCCTCGTGTGGTGCGATGCGACGGGACGCGCCACCGTTGGCATTGACGATCGCGATGTCGAGATTGGCGTCGCCCGCATCCATCGACATGGCGATGAACCGGCCGTCGGGACTCCACGCCGGCTCGAAGTGGTAAGGCGGTCCGGCGGTCAGGGCGATGGGATCGCCGCCCTCGGCCGGCATCTTCCAGATGTCGCCGCGCATCGAGAATGCGATCCAGCGCCCGTCCGGACTCCACGCCGGATCCATCGGTCCGGTCGAAACGGCGGGGAGCAGGTGCGCTTCGACACGGATCTGGTTTCCTCCGACGTCGGGGTAGCGCAGCGGGTTCTGCGCCCGGCCGGGGCCGGGTAACAGAGCGATAACGGCAACGCAGCCGGCCATCGTGAGGCCAACGCCCATCCAGTCCTCCGAATGCGCCTGTCCGGTCATCAAGCCAGTTCGACCCACGTACCCCGTTCGGCCGAGTCCTCGATCGCGCCCAGGATGCGCTGGTTCCGCACGCCATCGACGAAGTCGGGACTCGGGTTGCGGCCGTCGGCGATTGCTTCGAGCAGATCGTAGACGGTGTGCGTGAACGTGTGCTCGTACCCGATGATGTGACCCGGCGGCCACCAGTGGCTGGCCCACGGGTGATCCGGTTGTGTAACGTTGATCGTGCGAAAGCCCTGCACTGTCGCAGGATCATCGCGGAAGAAGACGTCCAGTTCGTTCATGCGCTCGAGATCGAACGCGATCGAGCCGTTGCTGCCATTGATCTCGAAGCGGTTGAAGTTGCGCCGGCCGGGCGCCATGCGAGTGGCCTCGATCGAACCGATGGCGCCGTTCTCGAACCGGACGAGCGAGAGAGCCGCGTCATCGACCGTTACCTTCGCTCGCCTCGACGGGTCATCGGGCAGTGGACGTTCACGGACGAACGTCTCGAGCATACCGGCGACCCGCGTGATTTCTCCAACGAGATAGCGGGCCAGGTCGATCGAGTGGGAAGCGATGTCGCCGAGCGCGCCGGAACCGGCCTTCTCGCGTTGCAGCCTCCACACGCGAGGGAACTCGGGATCGACGATCCAGTCCTGGAGGTACGTGCCGCGGTAGTGCCGGATCTCGCCGATCCGGCCTGCTTCAATGAGCTGCTTTGCGAATGTAACAGCGGGTGCACGGCGGTAGTTGTGACAGATCATGTGTGCGATGCCGTGCTTCTCGACGGCGGCCAGCATCCGCTCGGCTTCCTCGATCGTGTTGGCGAGGGGTTTCTCGCAGAACACGGCCTTGCCGGCCTGTGCGGCGGCCATCGCGATCTCGGCGTGGCTGTCGCCGGGCGTGCAGATGTCGACGAGGTCGATGTCCGGCCGCGTGACGACTTCGTGCCAGTCCGTCGCGGCTTCGTCCCAGCCGTACTGGCGGGCCGCCGCCTCTGCGCCAGCGAGGTTGCGCCCGCACACGACTTTCATGCGTGGTTCGAGGCGGGGCGAGAAGAAAGCACGCACCTGGCGGTACGCGTTCGAGTGCGCCTTGCCCATGAACGCGTAACCGATCATGGCGATGTTGAAGGAAGCCACGCGCGTCACCGCTCAGTCGTTGTAACGGACACCGAGCTTCGCCAGCGCGGCAGGCGGGCAGCCGGTCCACTCGGCGACGTACGTATTGCCCGTGTATTGCAGGTCATCGATGCCGGTCGGACTCGACCAGAACCCGGATGCCGTCAGGTCACGGAAGCTGTTGAAGAACGCGACGCCATGCGAGTGTTCGGGTCTTGCGCGGGCTGGCCACGCAATGGCGTCGAGCACCTGCCTTCGTTCCGCATCGGAGCAGTCGACGAACGTCTTCTCGAACCGCTCGTGACATTCCGTATCGAGCCAGCGCAGCCCGCCGCGCATCGCCGTTTGTCGATTCGCCTGATCGCTCACAACGAAGTCCATGAACTCCGGGACTCCCGCGTCTGTCGCGCTGCCCGACCGGCCGTCCGCCGGGATGATCATGTCCACGAGGACCCGCACCATCGCCCACTCGTGTTCGTTGAAGAAGAGCCGCTGATACGGCTGCTCCTCCGTTGCAGCCCGGTGCGCCGTCAGCGCAACGCGGCGCGCCTGATCCGCCTCTGACGGCGAGAGCACGAACGCCGAAGAAAGCGGCAACGCGGCCGCGATCTTGAGGGCGGTCCGGCGATCGATCGGTTGTGTGGACATGGTGACCATCCTGTGTGGAGATAACGTTTCTGGGGCTGGTTTCTGGGGCTGGTTTCTGGTTGAACGACGGGAACGGATCCATTGACAGTCTAGAAACCAGCCCCAGAGACCAGCCCAGGAAAGCTTTGCTGACTTACTGGCCGCACCGCCCTGTACCTCACCAGAAAGAGTCCCTGTTCGATGCTTGATACGGCAATCACACCGCTCTGGAAGAACGGGTAGTTGCTCCATGCGCCGCTGAACGCGGGCGCATTGTCGCCTACCGGGTTCGTGTCGAGAAACCCGACTTCCTTCGGGTTCTCGCGGTCGGTGATGTCAAGGATGCGCAGACCGCTAGCGTAGTTGGCCTGGTACATCAGGTCGCCCTTGATGTACAGGTTGTGGTCGATCGCTTCGCTCTCGCCGAGGTGCTCTTTCACGAGGACCGGATCGTCGAGATCGGACAGATCCCAGACCAGGGTTCGCGTGCGCGGCACGACGCCGCTCATCTCATCGCCTTCATCGTTCACATAGAAGTAGCGCTGATCCTCGGTGAGCCAGCCCTGATGCGTGTACTGCACGTTCGGGTACGATGCGCGGCTGATCGCGATGGGGTTCTGCTTGTCGGTCACGTCGGCGATCGAGATGGCCGTCTCGTTCGAGCCGATGCAGATCTCGCGTGCCTGATAATCGGGGTCGGGACCGTGGTACATCACGCACTGCGCATCGTGCGAATAACCGGTTCCGGCGCTGCCCGTCTGCGGGTCGGCGAAACAGCCGGCGAAGGCCGGCTTCTTCGGGTCGCGGATGTCGATCATGTGCAGGCCGCCGCCGCAGGTTTCGCCACCGCCGCTGCTGCCGACCGGGTAGGCGAACCCGGTTTCCTCGTTGATCACGATGTTGTGTGCACTGGCAATGAAGTGGTACGTCGTATCGGGTGTAAACGTGATGGGCGTGCCGTTGAACGCGCGCAGTTTCGCGAGGTCGAAGACCTGCATGCCATGTTCGCCCGCGTTGTCGGATACGATGTAGGCGTGATCCATGAAGACCTTGATGTCACGCCACGCGCTTGCGGGCGAGCCCTCGGTGCGGAGCAGTTGGCCGACGTACGCCGGGTTGACGGGATCGCTGATGTCGACGAACGCCGTGCCCTCCGTCCTGCCAACCAGCGCGTACTCCTTGCCGCTCGTTGAATCGGTCCAACCCCAGATGTCGTTCAGTTGCACGCCACGTCCGCCGCCAATTGCGCTGATGGGCAGGAACGCGAGCAGCTCGACGGTCCCGCCGCACGAGAACTGGCCGGCGGTGCTGTCGGTGCAGGCCGTGACGCTGCCGACCATGGGGTCGAGGCCGATCAACTCACTGAACACGGTGGCTGCGACAGACCACCGGTTCGCACTCGCCTCGAAGATCATTGCCTTGCCGGCACCGAAGTCTGCGCCAACCAGCCCGATCGCGGCGATACCGCCGCGAACGGCGAGTGCACCGCCGAACAGGTCGTCAGGCGCGATCGAGTCGGGCGCAATCGCTGGCCGTGCCGTCCATGTCGAGCCGCTGCGGTCGAAGATGTAAACGGAGCCGCGTCCCTCATTCGCGATGGGTGCCCCGATCCAGAGCGCATCGCCATCGAGTGCGATGGACGCGCCAAACCCCCGCGTCGCATCCGGTGGCGTGACCGTGCCGGAGTGCGTCCACGCGCCATCGCTCGCTCGCGCAAAGACATGCACCGCTCCCGTGCCGGCGTTGCCCGCCACCTCGGTCACGAACGCCTGACCGTTGGCGAGTGCGATCGGGCGCTCGAGCCCGCCGCCCGCCTGGCCGGGCACCGGGAGTTGACCCGTCGCGGTCCATGTCTGGCCATCCCAGCGGAACGCCGAAACCGCACCACCGGAGCTTGCGATCAAGGCATCGTCCCCATTCGCGCGAATCACGGTCCCGAAGAAGTTCTGGCTTCCCGGCGCGCTGGTGGACGGGATCTCACCCGCGTGCGTCCACGATCCGTCCGTACCACGCTGGTACGCGTGCACGACGCCCGCCTGGTTCGTTGCCGGCGCGCCCACGAGAATGCGATCGCCCGAGAGCGCAACCGCCATCCCGAAGACGGTCACACCGCTCGGATTCTCTGGCGCGAGCCTCGCCCTTTCCTGCCACTCGCCGCTCGCGTCGCGCTCGAACACGTACGCTGCGCCGTGCGGCTCCCGCATCGCACCTACGACCATCCGTGCGCCATCGATGGCGATGCTCGAACCAAACCCGTCGCCTGCCTTGCCGTCCGTTGCCTGCAAGCGCGCATGCTCCGCCCAGACACCGTTCGCCTTGCGATAGATGTAGACGTAACCCGGTGAAAGCGAATTCTGCGATTCGCCGACGAAGACCTCGTTCTCGCCGACTGCGACCGCAGCACCGTACCCGCCACGCGCGAGTGCGCCCGGTGTCTCGCCGGTACCGTGGCCTTTCGCGGACGCAGGCGCCAAGAGAACCGCGACCGCCGTGAGTGCGATCGAGAACGTCAAGGATGTCAAACGGCTGCTTGTCATGAGGATCCCATTGTTGTCAACGTTTCTGGGGCTGGTTTCTGGGGCTGGTTTCTGAACGACGAACAGAATTGGCGCATGGCCGGTCCCCGAATCGCGCCGGGGAACGGCGGCCGGACGTATCCGCGTGCCAGATACGACCAGAAACCAGCCCCAGAAACGAGTTCCGGAACGAGTTCATCACCTGATTTCTCGCCCTGTCATCATGTCCGCGATGTGTTCTGACGCCCGCATCGACAGGGCAAGGATCGTCCACGTGGGGTTCTTGTCCGATTGTGTGACGAACGGGCCGCCGTCGGTGATGAAGAGATTGGGCACGTCGTGCGTCTGGCACCACTGGTTGACGACCGAGTTCGAGGGATCCGCGCCCATGCGCGTGGTGCCGAGTTCGTGGATGATCTCGCCGCCCTGCGAGATGCCGTAGCCGCGCTCACGGCCGGGCATCGTGTCCCACGCCGTGCCGCCGAGATCATCGATGATGGCCCGGAACGTCTCCTGCATGTGCTTGACCTGGTTGTACTCGTAGTCACTCCACTGCCAGTGGAAGCGGAGCACGGGGATGCCCCAGCGGTCGACCGCATTCGGATCGATTTCGCAGTAGCAGTTCTCGTTCGAGACCATCTCGCCGCGGCCGGAGAAGCCGAGCGTACACCCGTAGTATCTGCGATAATCGTTCTTGAGCTGTTCGCCGTAGCCGCCGCCGCCCGGATAATTCTGGATGCCGCCGAGGATGCCATTGGCGGGGATGCCGCGGCCGCCGCCGAATTCGACGTGATAGCCGCGCGGGAAATCGAGCTTCGAGTTGTCGAGCCACCACGGCATGTAGAGGTGCATGCCGCCCACGCCATCCTCGTTGTGGGGCACGCTGTCGAACATGTTCGGGAAGTAGCCGCCAACCCAGCCACCGGTCGTGTCGTTCAGGTGTCGGCCTACGGCGCCGCTGGAGTTCGCGAGTCCGTCCGGGAATCGAGTAGACCTCGAATTGAGCAGGAGGCGCGCTGTTTCGCAGGCGCTCGCAGCGAGTACGACGATGCGCGCGCGCACGTGTTCATCGGCCCCCGACTCCTTGTCGATGTATGCGACACCGCTGACGCGGCCGTCCGTTCCAACCGTCACTTCCCTCGCCATGGCGCCGGCGCGAATCTCCAGACGGCCGGTCGCCTGAGCAGGAAACAACAGCACGTTCGGCGACGTGAAATTCGAGTTCGTCGCGCAGCCGCGATTGCACTGTCCGCAGTAGTGGCACGCGGCACGGCCGTTGTGCTGGCGAGTCAGGATCGAGAGCCGGGATGGAATGCACGTGATGCCGAGCCGGTCACAGGCCTGCTTGACCCACAGTTCGTGACAGCGCGGGCGAGGCGGTGGCAGGAAGATGCCGTCGGGCTCGTTCGGCAGGTTCTCGACGCTGCCGAAGATCCCGATGAGCTGGTCGACGCGGTCGTAGTACGGTTTCAGATCGTCGTACGTGATGGGCCAGTTGGGCGAGAGGCCGTCGAGATCGCCGCGGCGGAAATCATCGGGTCCGAAGCGGAGCGAGATCCTGCCCCAATGATTCGTCCGGCCGCCCAGCATCCGGCAGCGGAACCAGCGGAAGTTCTCGCCCGGTGCGGTGGTGTACGGCTCGCCGTCGAGAGACCAGCCGCCGAGGCCGGCGTCGAACTCGCCGAAATGACGCTCGGGCGTGGACGCTCCTCGCCGTGGCGTCTCGTACGGCCACTTCAGCATGGCCGAGTCCTTCGTGTTGTCCCACCATGGGCCGGCCTCGAGCATGCAGACGCGCGCGCCCGCGCCCGTCAGAACGTGCGCGGCCATGCCACCGCCCGCGCCCGAGCCGACGATGCAGACGTCGTATTCCTGTTGGCCGCGTAGATGGCGCATCGACCTGTCCTGTCCGGTGGCGTCCCGTTGCAAGATAGAGCGGCGCGGCAGGGTCGGGCAACCGGCGTTCGGTTGCACCAGCATCGACGACAAACCTAACTTCGATTGCGATCATGCTTTTCGACTTCGGCTTCACCTTCGACATCGACCCGGCACGCAGGAAGGGATCTCATGGAGGCAGGTCAGGCGGGCGTCGTCGCGAAGAGGGGGTACCGGTTGTTCGTCGCAGCATCGGTAGCGTTGCTCGCCGTGGCTGGATTGCACACGCTCGGCCACTTCTCGTTCGAGGCGCCGGACGCGAAGGGCCAGGCTGTGCTCGAGCAGATGCAGCAGTACCGCGTCGATGCCGGTCTCGGCCAGCAGCCGAGCCTGTGGGATATCCAGCGCAGCCTGAGTCTGACGATGGCGATTCTGCTCGCCGGCATTGGCCTGATCAATCTGTCCATCGTGGCGATTGCAGGCGACGTACCGGGAGTGCTGCGCCGCCTGACGATGTTCGGCCTGTTGATCGTCGGTTCGCTGGTCGTGCTCTACGGGTGGTACCGCGTGCCACCACCGTTCGTCACGCTTTTTGCCGTCGAGCTGCTGTTCGTCGCGTCGCTGCTCGTGCAGCGGGGAGCCGATCCCGTCCGATCATTGTAGTAACAGGACAGTATGATACGCGTCAGCCGCCCGCCACGGCAGGAACAATCGTGACTTCATCGCCATCGGCGATGGCTGCATCGAAGCCGCCGATGAGACGGATGTCCTCGTCGTTCAGGTAGAACACGACGTACTGGTAGGGCTGGCCTTCGTTGTCGCGAAGCCGCGGTGCGAGGGCGGGGAATCGGACGGCGACCTCGTCAACGGCGTCGCCGAGTGTGGCGCCGTTGGCCTCGATCGTTGGACTGCCTGCCAGGTCAGCCAGGACTCTGGGAAGCTGGATCGTGATGGGCATGACGGATTCCTTTCTGATCGTGTGATCGTGTCAATGGGCTGACGTGGCACCGTTCACAAGGGCAACGACTTCGCGCAGGCGGGGCAGGATGATGGGGGCATCCGAGAGAACGGGTTGGACGGCTTCCACTGTCTTGAGTCCGTTGCCGGTGATGCACAGAACGAGTTCGTCGGTCGCGCGGAGTCGGCCGGCCACCACGAGGGCACGCGCAGCGGCGATCGTCGCACCGCCAGCCGTCTCCGTGAAGATGCCGGTGGTTTCGGCGAGGGTTCGGATGCCAGCGACGATCGCAGCGTCATCGACAGCCGCTGCCCACCCTCCACTCGTGCGAATCGTGTGCACGGCGAGCGCGCCGTCCGCCGGGTTCCCGATTGCGATCGAGCGCGCAATCGTGTTCGGGATGACCGGCTCGATGCGGGACGCTGTACGTTCCAGTGCGTTGACGATCGGCGAACAGCCGCTGGCCTGTGCTCCGCAGATGTGCGGCGTCGTGCCTTCCGCGAAGCCGGCGGCTGCGACTTCCTTGAAGCCTTTGTCGAGGCGGGTGACCAGCGAGCCGCCAGCCATGGGCGCGATGACTGCGTCCGGCATCCGCCAGCCGAGCTGTTCAGCGATCTCCCAGGCCATTGTCTTCGAGCCTTCGCCGTAGTAGGCGCGCAGGTTCACGTTGACGATGCCCCAGCCGAAGCGGTCCGCAATCTGTGCGCAGAGACGGTTCACGTCGTCGTACGTCCCGCGTACGCGAACCAGGTTCGCGCCATGGATACTCGTGCCGACAATCTTGCCAATCTCGAGATCTTCGGGGATGAAGATCCACGCGTCGAAGCCGGCGCGCGCGGCCTGCGCAGCAACGGCGTTCGCCAGATTGCCCGTAGAGGCACAGCCAAGGGTGTCGATGCAGAGCGCATGCGCCGCATTGATCGCACTCGCTACGACGCGATCCTTGAACGACAGAGAAGGGAACGTGACGCCATCATGTTTGATCCATGCTCGCGCGATGCCGAGCACATGGGCGAGCCGCGGCGACTCGATCAGCGGCGTGAATCCGGTCTCGCGCGAGAAGGCGGGTTCGCCCTCGAACGGCAGCCATTCCGCGTACCGCCACAGATTTGCCGGCCTGCCGGCCAGCTCCTCTTTCGAGGGCAGTCGCCGGTCCGGCGGGTACACGGGTTCGAGCGGGCCGAGACAACTGGCACAGATCGCGCTTGCCACAGGATCGAAATGTTCGCCGCACTCCCGGCATGCGAGCGGCCTCAGTCGCGGTGGAGATGGCGGTCGCGAAGCGCCGGTCGGTTCGTCCCCGTGTCGGTGACGCACGGCCGCGGGCCGGTCAGCGGTGAATCGCCCACCAGTCCCTGTTCCTGTAGCTGGCGATGATATTTCTGTCGTCACGGCGCCGTCCGTATTCGTGCCGGCGATAACAACGTCTTCTGTGCTCACGGCGTTACTCCTGCGCTCCGCGTGATGAAAGGAACCGCTTCCTGTGTTCCGTTCCGGCGGAGGCGCCGGATGTCCGCCTCCTGTTCCGGTTCGATCGGATAGCAATGTTCCGGCCCCGGGAACCGGCCTGCGCGCACATCGGCGGCGTAGGCACGAAAGGCGGCCTCGACGTGTTCGCCAACACTCGCATACTTTCTCACGAATCGTGGTGCGATGTCGCCCACGAAGTTGCCGAGCAGGTCATGCGAGATGACGAGCTGGCCGTCGACGTGCGGTCCTGCGCCGATGCCATAGATCGGGATGCTCGTGCGCTCGCGAACCAGTGCAGCCGTCTCGGCGGGGACAGCCTCGATCAGGATGGCGAACGCGCCTGCTGCCTCGAGCGCACAGGCCGCATCCGCCAACCGCTCAGCTGCGCCGCAAGTCTTTCCCTGGACGCGGTAGCCGCCGAGGCGCCCGAGGCTTTGAGGCGTGAGACCGATGTGACCCATGACCGCGATGCCGGCCTCGCCCATTGCCCGAACTCGCTGCACGATCGTTGCCTCGCCACCTTCGCATTTCACGGCCTCGCAACCCGCCTTGATGAATGCACCCGCGTTCCGCACGGCTCGCGCATCGGAGACCTGATAGGAGAGGAACGGGAGATCGCCGATGACAAAGGCGCGCCCGGCGGCACGTGCAACTGCACGCGCGAACACGAGCATCTCCATCATGCCGATGCCGAGCGTGTTCGGCAGACCAAGCACCGTCATGGCCGCGCTGTCACCGACGAGGAGGAGGTCGACGCCGGCACGGTCGGCAAACGTCGCTGTCGGGTAATCGTACGCCGTCAGAAACACAGCTTTCTCGCCGTGCGCCTTCAGCGCTGCAAGTGTGTGAACCGTCACTTTCCGGTCCGCCATGGGTCCTCCGTTTTCAGAATCGAACGCGCCAACGCTCACGTCCCAACTCGCTCGTACCAGGGGCCCGACGCCACGCTGCCACTTTCACGGCACGGAATCGTTCCGTGCAGGGCACGTCGAACGCCTCTCGCTGAATGAAGAAGGCCGGTCGCTCGGTCGAGCGGCCGGCCCTGGTTTGCGCTTTCCTCTGTTCTCTCAGTACAGGTGCGCGCGCCAGCCCGACCGCTCGGCAATGGGCCACATCCCGCACATGTACATGCTCGCGCTTTCGTGCACGGTTCCCACGGTTCCCACGGTTCCCACGGCAACCTCGGTTCGTACGGCTCTCACGGCACCCATGCTCTTCCGCGCAGAACGCAAGAAGCCCGCGACGGCTGCCGCGGGCGGTCGCTTTTTAGCATTTGTTTTACGTGGTTGCAATAGGCGGCAAATCACCACGTCCGACAGTTGTGATGCCATATTTAGCACGCGTTGGCCGGGCTGTCAAGCCTGACGCTGTCGCCGGTACGAAACGCTCAGCGCGGGTCCGCCGCCTGAGGCTGTGACGGGCGCGTCCAGCCCCAGGGCGAGGGCGGGCGCGGTGCGCTCGAGCGCAGATCGAAGTCGATACGAAAGCGGCGAGCGCCGTCGTCGGCCGTGTACGTGTAGCTCATACGCTCACCGGGCGCGAACTCGAGGGTCCACCTGCTGCCTGCGGCGGATGGAAAACGGACCAGTGTCTCGGGATCGGGTTCGAATGTCTGCATCTGCGCGGTGCCTGGACCGAGCGCAGCGCCGCCGTAATTGGTGAACGATGCAGGCTCGCCGGTCGCGGCGTGTACTGCGTGATTGAGATGGAGGCCATCGCCGTCCATGCTCACGACCCAGACGCGCGAGTGGTCATCGCCCACATGGAACGCAAGACGGACTTCCTCGTTCCAGCACTGCCACACATTGAGCACGAGAATCTCGCCGACGATCGCGGAATCGAGAACCGACACCTCGGTGGGCGAGCCAGTGAAAGAGCGACCGCAAAGTGTGCGCAGTTCGTTCCAGAAGGTGCCCGCAGGATCGTCCGCCGTGCGCTCGGCGCAGGCGACTCCGCCTGCAAGCGTCGTCGCCGCGAGAAGCACATGATTGAAACGCCGCTGGATTCCGGCGGGCCCCATGGCACCGTACATGACGAGAGTTCGAGAACCGGGTGAGCTGCCGGTCCCGTGGTTCTTCGATGTCGGGAGCGGCGCCGAACCGATCCCTATGCATCGAGACCTTGAAACAGCGCCGGCCGGGCCCTTGCTTCTTCGAGATCTCGGGACCGGGCGGAAATGTAACGGAGGCCTGGTCCCTGCGCAGCAGGTTCGACTCGATGTTGTCAGCTCACCACCGTCGCTTGTCGGAGTGCGGTGGAACGGCTCGGACGGTGATGGGTAGCGCCGCGCGAGCGAGACAGGCAGGATGAGCGTGCGGTACTGGCCGGCAGGTAGCCCAGTGTGCCATCACTGGGGCCGGCATTCGTTCACGAATTCACGGTTGGGACGACATGAATCGTTCGTGGCAGCCAGTGGGTCTTCCGCCAGACATTCCAGCGCCGGCGGGCGCATACTCGCCCGTGGCTCGAGCGGGACAGTTGCTGTTCGTGTCCGGTCAGGTTCCGGTCGATGCGCGGACGCGTCAGCTCGTTGGCGGCGATGTAACGACGCAGACGAAGGCCGTGTTGGCGAATGTAGCGCGTGTGCTGGGCTACGCGGGCGCGACTCTGGACGATGTCGTCTCGGTCACGGCGTACCTGGCGCGAATCGAGGACTGGGACGAATTCAATGAGGTCTACCGATCAGCGTTTCGCCCACCATACCCGACGCGAACGACAGTAGGCGTGGGATTGCACGGGTTTCTGGTGGAGATGAGCGTGATCGCGGTCGGGCGTTGAACGACGGGATTCGCTGCCACTCGAACTCCGCTCATCGAACGGTCGCACCTCGCCCGAATCGGCCAGGTTGAGCGGCCCTCGGCCCGTTGGCCCGCCGATGAGTACCGTCTGTCCCCGATGCCAACCCCCGGTCCCGGCACCACCCCGTCGTTCATCTGTTCCACAGGACCAGCCGCCGTTCATCTGTTTCCCAGAAACCAGCCCCAGAAACCAGCCCCAGAAACGCCGCCAATCTATACGATCCCATACGCCAACATGGCGTCCGCGACCTTGACGAACCCGGCGATATTCGCACCTGTCACGTAATTGACGCAGCCGTCAAAGCGACCGTATTCGACGCACTGTTCGTGAATACGCCGCATGATTTCCTGGAGCCGCTTGTCAACTTCATCGCGGCTCCATAAGAGGCGGATGGCGTTCTGAGTCATTTCGAGGCCTGAGATGGCGACGCCGCCGGCATTGGCGGCCTTGCCGGGCGCGTAGAGGATGCGTGCATCCTCGAATAATCGAGCGGCCTCCGAGTTGGCAGGCATGTTGGCGCCTTCGGAGACGAGGATACAACCGTTGTCGAGGAGAGTGCGTGCATCCTGTCCATCGATCTCGTTCTGCGTAGCGCAAGGGAACGCGGCATCGGCGGGGAGAGCCCACGGCTTCTGGCCGGCGAGGAACTCGGCGCTCTTGTTGCGCAGGGTCCAGGCGTCAAGGCTTCCGCCGCGGTTGGTCTTCAGGTCGATGAGTTCGAGGAGCTGGTCGCGGCCGAGACCATCCTTGAAGTACGCCGTGCCCGTACGATCAGATAGAGTGAACACAGTGGCGCCGAGTTCAATGAGTTTCTCGGCGGCGTACTGGGCGACGTTGCCGGATCCGGAAACGAGGCAACGCTTGCCATCGACATCATCGTCGCGAGTGGCAAGCATCTCGCGCGCCAGATACACGCAGCCGTAGCCGGTCGCCTCGGTGCGGATGAAGCTGCCGCCGAAGGATGCGCCCTTGCCGGTCATTGCGCCTGTGAACTGGTTCTCGAGGCGTTTGTACTGGCCGAACATGTAGCCGATTTCGCGGGCGCCGACGCCAATGTCACCCGCGGGCACATCGACGGCCGCGCCGATGTGGCGGTGCAGCTCGATCATGAAGGCCTGACAGAAGCGCATGACTTCGTGATCCGACTTGCCTTTCGGGTGGAAATCGCTGCCGCCTTTGGCGCCGCCCATGGGCAGTGTCGTGAGTCCGTTCTTGAAGACCTGCTCGAAGGCGAGGAACTTGAGCACACTGAGGTTGACGGACTGATCGAAGCGCAGTCCGCCCTTGTACGGCCCGATGGCATTGCACTGCTGGACGCGGTATCCACGATTGATGCAGACGCGTCCCGCATCGTCTTCCCACGTCACGCGGAAGGAGAGGATGCGGTCCGGCTCGCAGAGCCGTTCCAGGATCCTGGCTTCTTCGTACCGTGGACGATCGTTGATGAAGGGAATGACTTTGGCGGCAACGTCGTGGACCGCCTGGTGGAACTCGGGTTCGTTGGGATTCCGGTCGACCACCCAACGCATGAACTCTGAAATGTCAATCATACCATTATCACAGCGGATCCATGGGCGCGGCTTCGCGTAAGGTAAGGGTAGGTCGGGGGTTGGCCAATGGCCACTGGAGGGAAGGCTGGACAGCGTCGGATCGGCGGCCAAAGTTGCGCTCATGAACGGGCCAACGGCGGACCACGCGCCAGTGCCGAGGCTGGTCGGTGCGCTCCGCCTCGCGGCCAGAGACGATCCGGCCGGGCGGAAGCTGCTGGTCGGCACCCGTCGCGGCGTGGGCCGCGAGATCCTCCGGCGCCTTGCCCGGGACGGCGTGCCCTGGATCGGCTTCGAGGCCACGACGCCGCTCGCGCTGGCCAGCGACCTGGTAGCTCCGACTCTTGCCGAGCGCGGCCTCGAACCTGCCGACGAGTTCGACGAACTCGCACGCATTGACGCTGCCATCGAAGCGGCCGTTGGCGAGCCGGACGGCAGCACGCTGCTCCCGTTTGTCGAGGGCGCCGGACTCAGGGCCGCAATGGCCAACTCGATTCAGGCCCTCCGCCTCGCCGGCATCGACGCGGCCGTGCTCGGCCGCGCAGGATTCCGCGACCGCCGCAAGCGTGAAGCGATTGCGCGCGTACTCGTCCAGTACGAACGCCTGCTTCTGGCAGACAGCCGCATGGACGCGGCCGGCATCCTTCGCCTCGCTCACGACGAGCTGCGTCTTGGCACCAAGACGTTACCCGATGCGCGCATCTTCCTGCTGCCGGGCCAGGACCGGCGAGGTTGGAGCGGTGCGATGCTCGCGCTGCTCCAGGAACGTGGCGCGACACTGCTCGAGGACGACCCGGTCTTCGGGCTTCAGTCCCCGCCAGCGATCCTCGACTCGTCATCCGGCCACCACGGATCGTCGCAGTTGTCGTGGTTGCACGCAGTGAACGATGCGCCGGTCCGTGACAGTTCTTCCACTCTCGAATTGTTTGCGGCCTGTTCGGTGAGCGATGAAGTGCGCGAAGTCCTGCGCCGCGCGGTGGCGAACGGACTCCATTGGGATGAGATCGAGGTTGTCGCAACGGATGCAGTCGCGTACGGCGCAGCCATGGATTCACTGGCGAGACGTCTCGGGATTCCGGTCACGTACGCGTCCGGGCTGCCCGTCGGTCGAACGCGTGCCGGCCGTGCCGTCGACGCGTATCTGCGCTGGATTCGCGATGATTTTGCCGAGGATGTGCTGCGGGCCGCACTCGAACGTGGTGATATTGCGCCACCCGGTGGTGGTCACGGCACGCCCGGGCCGGCGCTCGCAAGGCGCCTGCGCAGCTTGTCGATCGGCAGAGGGCGCGAGCGATACTTCGTCGCGATCGAACGGGCCAGGAGTCGACCGGAACGTGCTGTGCCCGACGACGAGGATCTGACCGCCGAAGACCGTGCGGCAGCCATCGACAGCGAACG
Organism: Longimicrobiales bacterium; assembly: GCA_050732695.1. GTDB lineage: Bacteria > Gemmatimonadota > Gemmatimonadetes > Longimicrobiales > RSA9 > JBFFZF01. Next base: position 42,750 of record JBOHRL010000015.1, read on the forward strand.
CCGAACGCTCGATGATCTCGCCGCCATCCTCGAGCCCGTGTTGCGCGCTACGCCCACGCTGCCAGAGCGCATCAAACCCCATGTCCCGATTGTCTCGCCGGCCGCTCTCGCCGCAGGCCTTCTCGAATGGCTTGCGCTCGTGCCCGTCGATGTCGACGACATGGCAAAGAAGCGGCTCCTCGAACGACTGACACGGCTCGCTGCCGTCGCTCTGCGGCCGACTACGCTCGAGGCAGCCATTTCCATTGTCGCCGCGAAGCTGGACACACGCGTGCCCGCATCTACGTCGACCGGTGCAGCACCATGGTCCTCGACGGGCGGGTTCCTGCACGTCTCCGACATCGAGCACGGCGGCCACACCGGCCGCAGGGCCACGTTCGTCACAGGACTCGATGCGATGCGCTTTCCGGGCGGCGGGGCTCACGATACCCTGCTCGGCGACGAGGAGCGGCGCCGCCTGCTCGCCGCCTCCAGCTTCGCGCCAATCCCGACGAGCAGCGAACGTCTTCAGGAGCGGCGCTGGCACCTGGCCAGACTGTTGTCCCGGTTGCGCGGTTCGATAACGCTCAGTTATAGCGCGTGGGAAGCGACCGAGGCGAGGGCAGTGGCGCCCGCCGCGGAGATGCTTCAGGGGTTCCGGTTACGTTGTCGTGACGTAACAGCAAATTACGAAGCCATGCACAGGGCACTCGAGACGCGGGCGTCCGCGATTCCTCGCAGTGGCGGCCGGCTGGATAGCGCGGATGTCTGGCTCGGCACGCTTGCGCGGGGCAACATCCTGCTGCGCGGCACGGACGTCGTCAGGGCCGGGTTCCCGGGTCTGGATGCCGGCCTCATGGCTGCGGAACGGCGGGCCGATGCACCATTCACGGCGCACCACGGCAGGCTCGAGGCGCGTGCGGGACTCGATCCGCGCAACAACCCGGCCATTGTGGTGTCGGCTGGCCGGCTCGAGACACTGGGCACGTGTCCGCTCCGTTATCTGATGCGCTACGTGCTCCGCATCGCACCCCCTGATACGACGGACTGGGTCGCCGACCGGTGGTTGACGCCGCTGGAACGGGGCCGGCTTCTGCATCGCATCTATGAGCGTACGTTGCGACAGGTTCGTTCGCGCGGCCAGGATGTCGCGGGTCCCGGCTTCGAGCCGATCGCGCTGGAAGTTCTCGAGCGTGCACTCGAACGCGAACGCGAGGACTCGCCGCCGCCGGGCGATGCGGTGTATGCGGTCGAGGCGGAGCTTCTGCGCGAGGATGTCCTCGCCTTTGTCCAGGTGACACGGGCGATGGGTGCACCGTGGGAGCACCTCGAGCAGCGCTTTGGCCGGAGCCGCGCGGGCGAAGCCGACGCCGTTCGAATTGGTTTACCGGGCGGCGATATCCTCGTCTCGGGCGCAATCGACCGGATCGACCGCGCTGCGACGGGCCTCGTCGTCATCGACTACAAGACCGGCAGCGCCGAGCCGTTCGGCCGCCCGTACGCCGTATTCCACGGAGGCCGCAGGCTCCAGCACGCGTTGTACAGTGCGGTTACGCGGCGATTGTTCGGCGATGTCGTCCGTGCCGAGTATCACTTTCCAACCGTGCGCGGCGAGACACGCGTGAGCCGGTTCGAGGAAACTGAACTCCGTCGTGCGCGTCGCATTATTGATGCGTTGCTTGGACTCACGGCGGCGGGCCACTTTCACCCCACGAACGAGCCCGCGGATTGCCGCTACTGTGACTATCGGAGTGTCTGTCGCGTGCGCGAGCAAGCGGGGCGACTGCAATCCCCGTTGGCGGAGTGGGCGCAGCGCACGGACGCGGCAGAGCTCTGGGTCATGCGCAGGTTGCGCGACCCGATGGTGTGACCGTGACCGAGCGCAAGCAGTTCGAACTGTTCGGCGAATCGACGCCGCCGCCCGTCGATTCCAATCCTGCCGTCGAAGGACTGGCGGAGGATCTGCCGGACCGCGAAGCACGCGTTCGCATCCTGACACAACTCGATGCCAACCTGCTGGTCGAGGCGGGTGCCGGCGCGGGCAAGACAACGCAGATGGTGCATCGCATGGTCGCGCTCGTGCGGGCGGGCAAGGCGACGGCGGAACAGATCGCCGCAGTGACGTTCACGCGAAAGGCGGCTGCCGAACTGCGCGAGCGTTTTCAAACCGCGCTCGAGGAGGATCTGCGCGCTGCGCTCGTGAAGGGGACGCCCGATCTGGTCCAGCGCATGGATACGGCGCTGCGCGACATCGACCGTGCCTACATCGGTACGATTCACTCGTTCTGCGCACGTCTGCTGCGCGACCGCGCGCTCGACGTCGGGCTGGACCCCGACTTTCACGAGACGTTTGCGGTCGAACAGGAACGATTGCGGCTCGAGTTCTTCAGCACGTACATCGAGCGGCTTGCTGCTCAGAACGATTCGATCCTGGGCTCGCTTGCGGCTGTGGGGCTGCGGCCGCAGCAACTGCGCAAGCTGTTCGATCAGTTGGCCGAGCACGCGGACGTGATGTTCACCTCGCCGGCCGTCGCGCGGCCGGATCCGACAGCAGCAAGGAACGTTCTCGACAGACTGCTCGATGACGCGCTTGCCCTCATGCCGTCGATCGAGCCCGAGCTCGGCTGGGATGATCTGCAACGCACCGTTCTCCGACTGCGCTTCTTCCGCGACATCGTCGGTTGGGAGGACGATGTACGTTTCCTGCACGCGCTCGCCGAATCGCTTGCGGTCGTGCCGCGTGCGACGCACAACCGCTGGGGCGGTCCGGGCGCTGCTGCCGTTGTGAAGGCGCTTGTCAGAGAGATCACGGAGTTCGCCGGCCCCGATGGCGAGGGCGGGCGCGTGCTCAGGCAATGGTGGGCGCACCGCTATCCCATTGCGCTCGAGTTCGCGCAGGGCGCGGCGAGCGCCTTCGAAGCCGAGCGACGGCGAACTGGCGCGCTCTCGTTCCAGGACCTGCTGCTCAATGCGGCGAAACTGCTTCGCGAGAGCCCGGACGCTCGCCGTGAACTCGGCGAGCGGTTCCGTTTCCTGCTCGTCGATGAGTTCCAGGACACGGACCCGATCCAGGCCGAGGTGCTCCTCCTGCTCGCTTCGCCGCCGGTCAAAGGCGAGCCATCCGACTGGCGACACGCAGAGCCACGGTCCGGTGCCCTTTTTGTTGTCGGCGATCCGAAACAGAGCATCTACCGCTTTCGCCGCGCCGACATGACGATCTACAACCAGGTCAAGCAGCGCTTCGAGGCGTTCGGCGAAGTTCTGCATCTGACTGCCAATTTCCGGTCCGGAAGACCGATCGAGGATTTCGTGAACCGTGTGTTCGAGAACCGCTTCCCGGCGACGGCGACGGAACACCAGGCCGCATTCGCAACCATGCGCGTCCATCGGATACCAGCCGCTCGTGACCGCGTGGCATGGTACGCAGTCCCGAAAACAGGCAGGAGGACTCGCCGCGACGAAGTGGCGGAATCGGACGCGCGACGCGTCGCGAGCTGGATCGAGGAACGTGTCCGGGCGGGCGAACGCAATGCGGGCGAGTTTCTCGTCCTCACACGCAACAGGCGCCACCTCACGGTGTACGCCCGCGAGATCGAGGCGCGCAACCTGCCCGTGCAGGTGACGGGCGCGGGCGTCGGACTCGAGAGTGAACTCGAGGAGATCCGGCTCCTTCTGTCCGCTCTCGCCGATCCCGGCAATCCCGTGCCGGCCGTCGCCGCGCTCGTTGGCCTGTTCTTCGGCCTCGATTTCGAGCAGCTCGCAACGCATGTGCTCGAGCGACAGGGTCATTTCGACTTTGTGAACCCCCCGCTCGCGCCGGAGACCGCGGTCGAATACGCACTCGGCACCCTGCACGACCTGTGGAATCTGTCGAGGCATGAACCTGCTGACGTCGTCGTGGCCGAAGTCATCGACCGTTTCGGCCTGCTCCCGTACGCGGCGGCCGGGCCACTGGGCGAGAGTCGGGCCGGCGCACTCCTGTACGTCCTCGAGACGGTTCGTACCACAGCGTTACAGGGCGATGCTTCGCTTCAGGGCGCGCTCACGGCGATGGACGCGGCACTCGATGCGGAAGAGGCAGAGGCACCGCTCGAACCGGGCCGTCGCGACGCCGTGCGCATCATGAACCTGCACCAGGCCAAGGGCCTCGAAGGCACGGTCGTGATTCTCGCGTCGCCCGTCGGCGAATGGAACCCCGCACCGACGATCCACGTCGACCGGCCGGAACACGGCGATGCGCATGCCTGGATCGTGGTCGCGGAAAAGCGGTGGCGCTACAATGACACCGTCCTGGCCCGCCCGCTTGACTGGGACCGCCATGAGGCGGCGGAGCAGGCATTCCTTGAGGCCGAACGCGATCGGTTGCTGTATGTGGCCGCGACGCGCGCGATGCAGGAATTGATCATTGCGCGTTATGACGAAGCCGGTGAATCGCCGTGGGGCGCGTTCCACGAGTATCTCGAGGCCGGTCACGAGTCGCTCGATCTGCCGGCGCGTGAAGCGCCCGAGCCGGTCCGTCTCACGACGTCCGTCACGGACATCCTGGCCGATGTCGAGCGCGTGGAGGCGCAGCGGACGGCTCTCGCGTTACCGACGTGGCGCGCCGATGCGGTCACGAGGCGTGTCAAGAGTGTCGAGGCAGCCGTTGCCTCCGGCGCAGCCGGGGCTGATCCCGAGGACGGGCGTCCCGACGTTGGAATGGCGGACCAGGTTGCGGAATCGGCCATCGAGGATGCGGAAGCAGGCATGGCGTGGGGCAAGCTCGTGCACACGCTGCTCGAGTTCGCCGCGCGCGGCGTGCACGGCGAAGCATTGCGCGCTGCTGGCAGGCGCGAGCTGCGTGGCGATGAGGTCCCGGTCACGTGGCGAGACGATTCGGCCCGGCTCGACCTCCTGATCGAAACGATCGATCGCATGAGCGGCCACGAATTGTTGCAACGTGCGCGAACGGCCGAGCGCATGCTCGCCGAGGCGCCCTTCGCCATTGCATTGCAGCCCGGCGAGTACCGTGCGCTCATTCCCGATCTCGCGGCCGCTGCTCGAGGGGCGGAAGGCAACGCGCCCATCGCGCCCATCGAGATCATCGAGGGCGTGGTCGACCTGGCCTTCCGCGAGAACGGCGCATGGGTCCTCGTGGATTACAAGACCGACCTGGAGGGAGAAGCCATGGACGCGGCGCGCAAGGCACGCTACCGGGCGCAGGTCGACCTGTATGCCGCCTGCTGGTCCCGGATCACCGGTGAACCCGTGATCGAGCGTATCCTTCTGTTCATCGCCGACGGCGCGACGTTGCGCTGGTGAGACGCTTGAGCGGCCCTGGCCGAACGAGCATCTTGCGAGCCCACAGGCACGAAAGGAACCAATGTCGTTGACGAGCACGTTGCGTGCGGTTCTGACGCTGGGTCGCGGTGTCACGCGCGGCCTGCCCGATCTCGAAGCAGGCCGCGATCCCATCGCCATGTTCGCCACGTGGTTCGACGATGCGACGCGCGCCGGCATCCTCATGCCCGAGGCCATGACGCTCGCGACCGCCACTCGTGACGGCCGGCCTTCCGCACGGATGGTCCTGCTCAAGTCGTTCGACGCCGCAGGTTTCGTGTTCTTCACGAATCATGGCAGCCGCAAAGCTGGCGAGCTGGATGCGAATCCGCGTGCTGCTCTGCTGTTTCACTGGACCGTGCTGCAACGCCAGGTCCGTATCGAGGGCGTTGGCCAGCGCATCTCCAGCGAGGAATCGTTTGCGTACTTCCGCACGCGCGGGCGGGGCAGCCGCATCGGCGCATGGGCATCGCAGCAGAGTCAGCCGCTCGACCGCCGCGAAACGCTCGAAGCCCGGGCACGCGAGTTCGATGCGCGTTACCCCGGCGATGACGTCCCGCTGCCACCGTTCTGGGGCGGCTATCGCGTCGAGCCCGAAAACATCGAGTTCTGGCAGGGCCGGGCGAACCGCCTTCATGACCGGCTTCGCTACGACCGCGTTGGGACGAGCTGGTCGATCACGCGGTTGTATCCATGACCGGGCGCCGCCAGAGGAGGTGCGGGCGGAAGCACTCGACGATCTCGAGTTGGCTGCCTCGCGTTGCACCGAACGCGCCGCTCGAGAAGTGGCAGACTGATCTCAGGAATGGGCCAGCGGTATCGACGGGTGCTGCGGCATCGCCCGTCCTCGTACACGCCGATCTCGCCGCAGAACACGTCCTGTGCGATCCAGCCACACACGCGCTCACGGGGATCATCGACTGGAGCGCGATACCTCGCGGCCTGCCGGGGCGTTGCGGATGTCGCGTTCGGCGTGGAAACCGGGCGCCGCGAATACGTGGATGCCGGGATTCGCGCTCTTGCGCTCAAATCTGTGAGATGCCGGTACAGTCGACGTTGACCCCGCAGAAGGCAGGCATGTATGATGTCCTGTCTCGAGGCCGATCGTGCATGGCTCCGGTAGCGACCGCGCCCGACCGACCTTCGCCCGTGCAGCTTCTTCGACCGGGTTCACCGCGATAACCGGGTGTCATGGCAAACACGCGCACAGTCGGGATCCTGATCTTCGATGACGTCGAGGTGCTGGATTTCTGTGGCCCGTTCGAGGTGTTTTCGGTGGCCGGCCGGCGCGACGGTCTTGAACTGTTCCGGGCCATCACGGTTGCGGGAACGCGAGCACCGGTGCGTGCGCGCGGCGGACTCAGCATCAATCCCGATCATTCGCTGAGCGACTGTCCTTCACTTGATGTTCTCGTCATACCCGGTGGGTATGGGACGCGCCGCGAGATGAAGAACGAATCGCTTCTCCAGTGGATCGGGCAGCGCGCGGAACAGTCCGAACTGCTCTTGTCGGTCTGTACGGGCGCTCTTCTGGCAGGCAGGGCAGGCTTGCTCGATGGACGCAACAGCACGACGCACCATGCCGCTCTCGATCTCTTGCAGGAAACCGCGCCAGCCACGCGCGTGCACCCGGACCGGCGACTCCTGGACAATGGCCGCGTGATTGTCGCTGCGGGGATCTCGGCCGGGATCGACGCATCACTGTACATCATCGGCCGGCTGCACGGTTGGGATTGTGCCGCGGAAACGGCTCGTTATATGGAATACGACTGGGACCAGGAACGCGTTCAGACGTCGGCACAGGCAGTGTAATCGCGTTCTGTTCGGAGAGAGTTCAACGTGCGCATCATCGCCGGCCGATGGGCCGGGCACGCACTGGTTTCGCCTTCCGGCCGCGTCCGACCCACCGCCGAGCCGCTGCGCGAGGTCTGGATGTCACTCATTGACGATGCGCTCGAGGGCGCGCGCGTCCTCGACCTCTTTGCCGGCACGGGCGCGCTCGGCCTCGAAGCGTTGTCACGCGGAGCCGAGTCCTGCGACTTCGTCGAGAACGGGCCGTCCGCGATTCATGCGCTGAAGGCAAACGTCGCCGCACTCCGCCTGCGCAGCCGGGCCAGAGTCTTCGACAGAGACGCGATCCCGTTCGTCGAGCGCATTGACGATGTCCGCTATTCCATCGCTCTCGCCGATCCGCCCTATGGCTCGAAGAAACTCGACCGCGTCGTCCAACGCTGGCTGGACGTGCCGTTCAGCACTCGCCTCGTTGTCGAGCACGCGAGCGACCACGCGCTGCCCGTGCGCGGCACTACGCGCAAGCTCGGTGAATCCGCAGTGACTCTCCTGTCCCTCGATCCAAAGACTGGCCGATATGGCCACCTGCCCGATCACATCTGGCGGGAGTAGTGAATCCCGTGGCAGTGTCAACCGTTGTGCATAATCGCGTGATAGGACAATTTTCTGACCGTTCGCACTGCACGCGCGATCAGCTGCCGCGGACCACTCCGTTCACGAATAGACGCAGCCTGTGCATGTTCTCCGCCGTGAACTCGCACTCGAGGATGCGTTCCTCGGCGAAGATGCGCAGGCTGATACTGCCTGCGAGCGCCAGGCGCCGGAGCTGGAGTTCCGTGAAACGATAGGCCGCGGTCTCGGAGGCATTGCCGTCAGCGGCCGTCTCACGCTGCACGCGACCGAGACTCGGGGCCTGAAGCGTGTCATCATCTGCCAGCAACACCATCGGCGCGCCCGCAGTGACCCACATGGGAGTCCGGCCGCCGTACCACAGCACCAGCAGGTGATCCGGCCTGCCGCCACGCGTCACGCGCACGAGCGTACCGCCCAGAGCACCCGTCGTATCGCCGGCCGGCCACCGGAAGAGTCCCATATCAAGCGCTTCGGCGGCGCGCGCCGGGTTCGGCGCGGGTGCGGATACCGGCGTGACCTGCGCACGAAGCGTGGCTGCATGGAGGAGGAGGGTGCTGGCAATCGCCAGCACGAGCGGCGTTCGACTCGACTTCGACATGACGGATCCCTCGTCGGATCGGGCCGCATGCGACGCGGGAACGTCGAGCGGCTTCCATACCGGAGTATCGGCGCTCTCCGGCTGAAGCTGTTCGCCTCAGAGCGAGCCGTGTGGCCGGGGCAATCCTCGAGCCTTCACTGGCCCCGAGCCGCTCCCCTCAGAGCGACATGTCCCATGTCTCGCCCACGAGACCTTCGCCGAAATGATCGTGCGGTTCCGACCTGACCAGGCGGAACCCGGCTGCCTCATAGATGCGTCGCGCCGAATGCAGCACATCGTTCGTCCACAGCGTGATCCTGCGATAACCCGCCTGTCGCCCGAAACGAAGGCATTCCTCGACCAACCGCGCGCCGATCCCCAGGCCGCGGGCCTCCGGCTCGACCAGCAGAAGCCGCAGCCGAGCCACCGTCTTCGACTGCTTCACAAGAAACACCGAGCCGACGTTCTCGCCATACCGTTCCGCGATCCAGCAACGCTCCCGCTTCACGTCCAGATTCGCAACGAACTTCGCGACAATCTCCGCGACCAGCCCCTCGAACCGCTCATCCCAGCCGAATTGCTCCGCGTACAACACGCCGTGCCGCCAGACCACCCATCCCATGTCGCCAGGCCGATGCGGGCGCAGCACATACGGCACCCTCGCTTCCACTGCGTCACCCAGCACCGATTCGATCGTCGCCATCGCCGATACCAGTCGAGTCCGTGTCTCTCGCCGCAACGGCGAGAGCCAGTCGCCGATCTGCGCAGTCGCCGCCGCGTCCAGCGCACCGTACGCGCCTTGTCCCCGAGCCGACAGCCGCAGCAGCGTCCGCCGGCCATCCTCCGGCGATCTCCGGTCCACGATGTGACCTCGCCGGCGCAACCCACCCAGCAGACGGCTCGCATATCCCGCATCCATGCCCAGTCCGTCACACAACTCCGTCGCCGTCGCTTCACCACGATGCGCCAGCTCCCAGATCAGCCGCGCCTCCGGCAGTGAGAACGGGCTCCTGTTCAACCCTTCATCGAGTGCGCCGACCTGCTTCGTGTAGAACCGATTGAAGCGGCGCACTGCCTCGATGTCTGCCTGTGACTCGTTCATGGTCCCTCGCATTCCATGCCATCGTAAATAGAATACTTGAGAAAGTCAAACAATGTTCGGAGGGGCAACAGGGCAGAGCGAGGCGAGTGGCGCGACGAACGAGCAGAAAAGGCACACCCTTGAACCTGACGCTACGTGAGGTATTAGCGTGAAGTCCGTGACCACAGGAAAGGAGGGCATGGTGCCATGAAAGTGGGTGACCTGGCGAAGCGTACGGGCGTGTCGGTGCGGGCGCTGCACCATTACGACGAGTTGGGGCTGCTGGTACCGGCGCGGCGGACGCCGTCGGGGCACCGGGTGTACGGAGCGCGCGAGATCCGGCGGTTGCAGCAGATCCGGTCGTTGCAGCAACTGGGGCTGACGCTGGAGGAGATCGGCGCGTGTCTTGAGCGGCGCGGCGAGAGCGTGGCGAAGGTCATCGCGAGGCACGTGACGCAGTTGCGACAGCGGATCCGCGCGGAGACCGAGTTGCTGGAGCGGTTGGAATGGCTGGAGAAACGGTTGGCGGCAGGGGATCGTGTGGTTGTGGAAGAATTCCTTCAAGTGATGGAGCGGATGGCCATGGTGGAATCGTACTACACAGCGGAGCAGTTGGAGCAGTTGAAGCGGCGGGGCGAACAGGTGGGCGAGGCGAGGATCCGGGAGGTGGAGCGGGAGTGGCCGGATCTGATCGAGGCGGCGCGCCGGGAGATGGAGCGCGGGACTGACCCGACGAGTGAGCCGGTGCTGGCGCTCGCGAGGAAGTGGCGGGATCTGGTTCGCGAGTTCACGGGTGGTGATGGCGGGATCACGAAGTCCGTGACCCAGATGCACCGTGACACTGTGGCGCGGGAGGGGACGTCGCACGGCGTGGACGCATCGCTCATGACGTATGTCGGGCAAGCGATTGCGGCGTTGGAAGCGTCGGGCGAGCGCGGGCTGGTGGATTGAGGCACGGGTCAGGAGGCCGATTGTTGATCGAGATGGAACTCGGGTGCGTCGGGGTAGCCGGGTAAGTGTCCCATGCTCCTGTTGGCTTCGTCCAGCTGTGTTTGAAGGAACTGTTGAAGGTCGGGCCCAACAGTTCCTTCAAACACGGTAGAATGGCAGTGCCATTCGGGGACCGATGACCGCACGATCCCGGACGATGCGTGGCTTTGGCGTCGCATCATTCCGTAATGGATCGAGCCGCTTGAAACACGGCGGCTTCCGGCCCAAGTCAATCTGGCCTCGGGGCCACGAACGATCTCGGGTCGGTGAAGCAGCAGAGGGGGCCGGCACGGAGAGGATCGGTGCCGGCCCCCATCTTCGTAACGGCGACGAATCAGGGTCGCCGTCGATCATTGGTGGGCGGGTGCACGCGGAACACGACGGCAGCGAGGGGCACATCGAGGGCCTCGATGGCTTCGACGGCGGCCGGGTGCACGGACCGGCTGGCGATGACGACCACAATGCGATTCTGCTGGATGGAAATGCCGAGGCGTAGAATGCCTCGCACCTGACTGAGCGGACGGAGTTTGGCGAGGAACGTCTTCAACTGCACCCATGTGTAGTCGGCCTGGTGGACGAGAATGGTGGCCGTGTTGGGGCAGTCGGGGCGGGCATTGAGCAGACGGCGGAGCACCGGGCTCAGGAGTTCCGTCGCCTTACCGGCCTGTGACAGATCGACGAGCATCACATGGATGTTGCATGCGCGGTCGATGTAAATGCCGGCGAAGCCGGGAATCTCGGCGGCCAGGGTTTCCCACCAGGACGGTACGTCGCGATCGAGGCTCGCGGCATCGAACGTCGCGGCGATGTCGAACGCAGCGAACTCGTCGGTGGCGATGGCAGCGCCCGCGTCGGGGGCGGTTGGCCCGGTGTCGCAACCGGCCGCTGTCAGAGCCAGAGCGAAGGCGATCGTGAACTTCTTCGTCATGCGGTGCATCGTTCCTCCTGATCAACATCCACGTTGTCGAACCGGACCCCCATCGGCCCCTGGCTCGCTGGTGGAACTCGCAAGGCGAGCGGGTTCTGACAAGGCGGATCGCGCGTCAGAAGGAGCGGGCATGGCGGATTCCACTGGTAGAAGCACGATGGTGGGGCCGGCCGGATCGCCGCCGAGCCAATCGCACGGGCCGCGTTCAGGCAGGCGTTGCTTTACGGAAGAGCTGAACCCTCTCAGGCGAGATGGGCCGATACTGAGGCATCATGGATGAAGGGTGCGCAGGCTTTGCGGGTTGTAGAGGTTGCGCCGGCGGTGCGCACGGCGGGCCGAGCTGCATCGAGATCGAGCGGACGCTCGCGGAACCTAAGCCGCAGCCGCCATCAGCGCCGGCGAGGCTGTGCGCTACCGTGGCGTGGCTGCGCGCGACCGTGCTGCGCGCGACCGTCAGGTCCCACGCGAGTGCGCGTCTGAGCCGTCGGAAGTCACGCGAGCGGCTTCGCGCCCTGGCTGTTGCACTGGCCTCGGCACTGCTGTTCGTGTCGCCGATCGCAGCGACTGCGCAATCGGGATCGTTGCGCGGTGTCGTAGTCGATGCCGGGAGCGGTGCCGGGCTGGCGGGTGTTGCTGTGACGATCGAGCCTGCGCCAGGCGGCTTGCTCGCGCCCGGTTCGAGAGGCGCGGGTCTGGCGGCGGTGCGGTCGGTCGAGACCAACGCGTCCGGCGCGTACCGGTTCGGTGATCTGGTCGCGGGCCGTTATCGGTTGCGCGTCGAGCGCCTCGGGTACCGCGTTGTTACGATCGATGTCGAGATCCGGCAGCCGCTCGAGGCGCGGGTTTGGGTTGCCCTCGAAATGGCGCCGGTCGAACTCGAGGCAGTGCACGTCGAGGACGAAGCGCTGCCGCCGTTTCGCCGCGTGGCGGGTGGGCCTTCGGAACCGGAAGAGGCGCGTGTGTACTTCGAACGTGAGCGACAGATGCAGTTCCTCACGTCGGACGCTCGCGCGCTCACGTACGCAGACATGATCGAGGGCATCACGCTCGGCGAGACCGACGTCTTCCGTGCCTTGCAGCGCTTTCCCGGCGTGGCCACACGGGATGATTACACGGCCGAGTTATGGACGCGGGGCGCGCCGTGGGCGCAGACGCGTGTCACGTTCGATGGCCTGCCGCTGTTCAATCCCGTGCATGCGGTGGGCGTGTTCTCGGGAGTCGCACCGGAGATCCTGGGCGGAGTGTTCTTCCATCCGGGTGTGCGGCCGGCGGCACTGGGTGAAGGCGCGGCCGGCGTCGTAGACCTGCGCTCGCGGCCGGGTAGCGGCGAAGGTGACCTGCGTGGTGCAGCTGACATCTCGCTCGCGAGCGCGCGCCTGTCGCTCGACCAGCGGCCGAGCGAACGCTTTGCATGGATTGTGTCTGGCCGGCGCTCCTACCTCGATGTATTCACGAACGGGCTCGACTGGTTCGGCATCGACGACCTCGATCTGCCATACGCGTTCCATGATGTCGCGGCCCGGCTTGATGCGCAGATCAGCAATCGTTCGGGCATCGAAGCGAGTGGCATCTGGGAGGACGACCGGTTGTACGGGAACGTCGATGGCATCCTCGAAGAGACGACTGCGAACTGGGGCAATGCGGCTGGGCGCGTGACGCTGCACGCGCCGCTCGGCGGGTTGCAGTCGCGGCACACGTTCGGCTTCTCGCGTTACCGCGCTGTTATCAGGGAGTCGCCAGACTCGACGATCCTCGACCGCAACCAGCCGTGGGCGGAGCCCGAGACCGACAACCGCATCGCCTACGCGCGCTTCGCGACGGAACTCGAGCCGCCCAGCGTCGAAGGCCGCGTTGCTCCGTGGACTGCCGGATACGAAGTCGTCGCGCAACACATGCGGTATGACGGGCCGGAGCCGCGTTTCTATCCGGTGAAGCCGGACACGACACGGCGGATCAGCGGCGAAGGGCGGACGTGGACCGTTGCGGGCTGGGCAGATGCGCGGATTCAGATCGGAACGCGAGTCACAATGGCGCCGGGACTTCGCATCGAGGGCGGCACGCGCGTGCGGAACGGTGGCTCGATGCGACTGGCGCCTCGATTCGCGGTGCAGGTGCGGGCATCGGATCGAACGACCATCTCTCTGGCGGCCGGACGGAGCTGGCAATATCTCCAGGCTCTGGCGCTGGCCGGGCCGAGCGCGCACCCTGCGTTTCACGCAAGTCAATTCTGGCTCTGGGCCGGCGAGAAGGCGCCCGCGATCCGCGCCGACATCGCGACCATCGGTGCAGAGCACTGGTTCGGAACGGGCTGGCTGGGATCCATGACAGCGTATCGCCGCCGTGCGACGGGCGTGACCGTGCCGGACCCGCAGCCGGGCGGCCTCGAGCGCCGGCCATTGTTCGTGATCGGTGAGAACGATGCACACGGCATCGAACTGAGCCTGCGCAAGGTGGCAGGCCGATGGACGGCGGCGCTCGCGTATACTGCCGGCGAGTCGGTGATGCACGCGGCCGGTCTGACGTTCCCGTCTGTGACGGACCGGGCGAGGCGCATCGATGCAACCGCGGTGGTGCGTCTGGTTGGCGGCTTGCGGCTGGCGGGCGCATACGCGGCCATGACGGGAGCACCTTACACGCGTGTCCGTTCGCGGCTCCGTGAGGACGACTGTAGCCTGTTCGGGTTCGAGTGCAGTGCGGCACCGGCACAGCTGGAAGCGCAGAACGTCGAGCGAACACCGGATTACCGCAGCCTCGATGCGAGCCTGACGTGGACGCGTGCGCTGGCCGCCTTCGAGGTGAGTGCGTACGTGCAGGTGAGGAACGTGCTGAATCGGAATAACGCGAGCACGTACTCGGGCAGTGTGCCCATTGCGGTGCGCACCGACCGGCAACAGGACATCGTGTGGGGAGATCGGTTCGAGGCAGGACTGCCGCGCATGCCTCTGATCGGCGCGCGCATCGCATTCTGACACGAAGCGGAATCCATGGACGTCGCAAGGCTCTATGTCGAACACCATGCCGCGCTGTTCCGCTACCTGTACCGGCTCACGGGCGACGGCGACCTCGCCGCGGACGCGGTGCAGGAGACGTTCACACGCATGTTGGCGAGGCCGCCGCGCGAGGAGAATCCGAAAGCGTGGCTGTTCACAGTCGCGACGAACCAGGTCCGGGCGTGGGCGAATCGAACGAAACGCAGGCTTGCGCTTGTCGATACGGAACGGGCCGCACGCCAGAGCGCGGATCCGCCGCCGCTGCCGGATGCCGTCACGCATGCTGGCGAAGTGCGGCACACGGTTCGAGCAGCGCTCGATGCGCTGTCCGAAAAGGAGCGAACCGTGTTGCTCATGCGTGAAGAAGGATTCGCGCATCGCGAGATCGCGGCAGCGGTTGGAACCACGACAGCCTCCGTCGGCACGATGATCGCCCGCGCGCTCGACAAACTCGCCGAACGGCTGTCGCTTGATGCGGAGGATGTGCCATGATGACGGAGCGTTCCATGCCTGACGATGCACTACTCGTCCGTTACATCGATGGCGAAGCCTCGGCCGACGAACGCGCGCTGGTCGAATCGGTGTCGGCCGGGGATCCAACGGTGGCAGCCCGCCTCGCGCAACTCGAGGAGCGCACGAAGGCGGCGCGTGCGGCACTCGCGCAAGCCGACATCGCCGCGCCGGCTGCCCTCGCCGCGTTCAAGCCGGGCGCTGCACGATCGAACATCGGGCATTCGATGTGGCTGCGCGCTGCGCTCGTTGTCGGGCTGCTTGGCGCTGCCGCTCTTGCAGTGCCACCCGTCCGTGCATGGGTGCTCGATGTGCTGCAACGTGACATGAGCCCCGATGTTTCCGATTCAGTGCCAGGTGCGCCCGTCACGATCGACAGTGTCATGATCTTCTTCGACGTGCCACCCGAGTTCACGATCGAACTCGACGCCGCACAGCGCGACGGCCAGGTGACGGTGCGGATCGCGGACGTCGACCAGGCAACCGCCGAGCTGAGGACGCCGGGCGGGACGGAGAGTTTCTTCGTGGTCCCGGAAGGCCTGCGCATCATCAACGGCGACATCTCGACAGCCGAGTACGAGATCGTGCTGCCGCGATCCGTCCGCGAAGTACGGGTGCGGATTCCCGGTTCGCCCGATGTCATGTACGCGACCGCGGACAGCGAGACGCGCGTATTCGAACTCGGGCGCTGAACGCGAGCCATGCGTTGCGCATGGCCAGCCGTTCGGCGGCGCTTCACATGATCAGTCAGTAACGATCGGACGCCGAAGCCTGATAGCGCGCCGTGACGAGTTCGACACGCCACACGCTGCGGTTGCCGTCCGGCGCGCCCTGAAGGCGTGCCAATCCTACCGGTTCGACGCTGCTACGCGAGAACTCGAGCGTCCACGAACGTCCGCCCCAACGGTAGCTGACAGCGGATGCGAATGACCAGCGATTCGCGTCCGTTGCGAGCAAGCCGAATCGGGGGGCGAGATACAAGGCATAACCCGGTCCGATGTCACCAGGCCGGGGTATCGAGCCCGCAGGCAGGTACTGTCCGTAGGCGCCGCCGAATGCAACGGAAAAGCGGCCGAACTCGCGCCGGCCTGCAAGCGTGAGCGAGCGTGACCAACTGCGCAGGTCGATGACGGTGCCGGCAAGACTGTCGGTTGCAGTCTGGTCCAAACCGGCCACATCGATGGCAACGATCCACTCGAAGGCGCCGGTGCCGGTGCCACGCAGTTCGCCGCGGATGTCGACACGGTCCTCCTCGGCAAGAAACGTGACGGCCGGGACTTCGCCTCGTGCGAGGTCGTGCTTGCTGGACGTCCATTCGATGGAGACACCGGGCAGGACGCTCGCGCCGAAGAGTGGCGCGCGCAACGCTGCACCGGCCCGCAGCGCATCGCCGGCCCAGCGGTCGGCGGCGCCGTCAGGATTATCGTCTGAGCGGTGTTTCTCGGTCATCGACGACAGCTCGGCATAGAGCGCCCAGCGGCCCGCGCCAATAGAACCGGCTGCGCCAGCGCCGACGGCGGTTTCGTCCGCGCGCACGACGCGCAGGAAGAGGCTGCGAAAGTCCTGCGCCAGCGGGTCGCGATAGCCATCGAAAAGGTAGAGTTGCGTCGCATTGGCGATGGCATACATGGAGAGTCGTTCATTATGGCGACGCCAGCGCGCGTGTGCGCCGAACGCCAGATCATCAGAAACGGACCACGTCAGGCCGCTGCTCGCGGCCGGCGCGGCTACCCGCCCGATGTGTGGCACCGGGGAGGCCCGCGTGTTGCGCGTGAGGACATCGTAACCAGCCGCTATGCCGGCCGCGAGTTTCCCGAAGGATAGAGCGGCGGCGCCGTCGATACGAGCGTGCGCTTCATCGATGCCGGCACCACTCGTGTCTACGACAAGGAGCGGACTACGCAATGTGCTCGACAGGCCGGAGAACACTGGTGCACCCAGACTTCGACGGGCGATGGAAACGTTACCCGCGAGCACGCTTCGATCACCAACCGGTGTCCATCCGGTACCGGACGCCGCGGTCTCACGGACGGACCCCGGCTCGAGTTCCTCGCGGTAGTCACCACTCTCCTCGCCTGTGCCGATGCGCAGCCAGTTCGCAGCGCTGTCGACTTGCAGAACGATGCCTGCGGGGTTGCCGGTTGTAAAGGCGAGCCCGATCGGGGCCATCGGGTAGAGCAGCGCGTGGAGAGTCGCACGCGTCAATGCGTTGCGTTGAGCGGGGCTCCAGCGCGTGAGCCAGTGTGGATGCGAACCGAGGACTGGCTGCTGTGCAGTTGCGCCGGTGGACGCACAGATGATTGTAGCGGCGAGAAGGGTTGCGGTACTGATGTTCCGATACCGTGCGTTCATTGGCCGATGATCCCACTTACGGGCAGGAAGACCTCAGCGCCAAAACGGACCGGGGAGTAGAACCGGCGCTGAACATTGGGTCCGAAGAACTTGCCTGGGTTGTCCATTACGTTGTAGGCCCAGAACCCGAAGCGGCCACCGAGCGGCAGTGTCTTGCTGACCTGGATGGCAAGCAGCCAGTCACCGGGCGTTTCGAGTGTGCTCGTGAACACGCCCGAACGCGCGACACGCAGGTCCGCATATTCGGGTTGTGTGCGCTCCGACTGCGGGACTGGAACGAGTTCGCCGCTGCGCGTCAGGTAACCCTCGAACGCGAGTGTATCGTTGGCTGTCGCATCGTAGGCGCGGTCATTGATGTTGTGCTGGATCGCGGCGGTGATGATGAATCCGATTTCGGGTCGGTGGTGCACGAGCCGGTACGTTACCAGCTTGCGCTCGCCGATTTCGCGCGCGCCGCTCCAGTAGGGAGTACGTTGCTGGCGAGGCAGCAGCTGAAAGTTCGTGAAACGGTCGGCCGATCCGAAGAAAAGCTGGTCCGATGTGCGTTCCGTACGCACCCACGCGCCGCTCACGGTACCACGCAACCGAAGCGGCGTGATCTCGGGCAGTGTGACGGTCAACTCGAGGCCGCGATTCGTCTGCCGCACGTGGTTGTCCGGACGGCGCAACAGAACCGGCACGGTATCGAGGCCGTATGCCGGTTCGACAATCTCCGGCGGTCGTCCCGTGCCCGGAGTCGAATCGGTGAGTGCAAACAGTTCGCGTGGCAGGAACGCCGGCAGCAGCCGGACCGCTGCGGCGTCCGTGATGCGGTCGTCGAACGCGGTCAGTCCGAATGTGCCTCCGAGGGCGTCCAGCTCGAAGCCGACCTCCGTCTTCGTCGCCCGCGTCAGTCCGAGGTCCGGATTGGTCAGGTCGTGGACGAACGTCGTGATCACCGCCAACCGCTCGGCGGGGTCGGTCGCGAACCAGTTGACGTTGACCAGATCGAAGTATTGCGGCGCAGGGTAGAGCAGGGCGAGCGGGGGGATCTTGGCGACGCGACCTGCGCCCGCGCGCAGCCGCAGCCACGACCGGGGCAGCAGCTCGATGTTCACACGTGGCTGCACGGCCGCATCACGGACACGGTTCATCCAACCGCTGCCCGGCTGGAACAGGTCCGCGCGCAGACCTGCCTGCACGTTCAGACTCACGTGGCCGAGCCGCGCAGCGATCCGGTCGTCGAGATAGAGCGACGTCATGGCGATTCCCGGCACATCGTCGTTCCGGCGAGGCCGCGCGAACCCGTTCACGCCGTTGTAGCTGCCGAACGGCGGGTTCACGATATCGAACTGGTATCCCGGGCCACGGTTCCACTCGCGCCGCGTCTCGATGCCGCCGCGCAGGAGGTGCTCACCGCCGAATGCTTCGAGTTCGCGAGCCAGCTCCGCTCGCAAATAGAAGAGGCGGGGCACGCCGTCGACCGAGGTTTCTGCTATGTAACGGCCCTGGACGAACTGTCCCTCGTTCCGACCGGCCCCGAGCGCCGAGGTGATCGGCAATGGTGGCCGCGAATGGTCCGCTTCGGCCTCGCTCGATTGCCGCAGTTCCGCATACGCACCCGTTACGGAAACGCGATTCGCTCCCAGCGTCATGCGCAGCCGGGAACTCACCCGCAAACCGCGATCACGGTTGGATGACTCGAATGCGGGTCGCGTATCGGGGTCGCGCGGCCGGTCATCCACGAGCTGGAAGAAGTCGATACGCGTGTCCAGTGAGGACGATTCGTTCAGTGCCGAAGGCTCACCCAGCTCCAGCCGGTGCATGAGCTGCCCCGCAAAGCGGTACGCCTCGTCCTCGGTGAGGCCGGCAGCCGTGGCCGTACGTGTTACGTCCAGGTTACCAGTGATTGCATGCCGAGGCCCGATTCGAGTGCCGCCGAGGACGCTGCCGCCCGCCGTGCGTGCATCGTACTGACCCTTGATCTCTGGCGCTACAGTCGCTGCGTGCGTTTCTATGATGACTGCGCCCTGTGTGAGATCGCCGTAGCGTGCGGATGGCACGCCGCGAATCACTTCGACGCGATCGAGAGTGCTGGCCGGAATCGCGCGCAGGTCCACACCACCGAACGCCGACGACACAATGTTCACGTCCGCGCCAGCGCCGGGCGCCTGAAGGTTGGCGTTGTTGGAAACGGGCACGCCATCCATGACGACGAGCGTGCCGAACGAGGCAAGATCGGAAACGCTTGCGCCGAAGCCCGCGTTGCCGGTACTTGTGGTCGCAGCGGCGCGTAGCGCGAATTGCTGCACGCCGTCCAGCCCCGGCGCCTGGAGTGGCGCGCCCGGCACGTTCGCAAGCACACCGGCCACGCTGACGGCTGTCTGGTGGCGGATGGCTTCACGGCCGGCTACTGTCGCAGTTCCCAGCTCGCCACGCGCGCGGCTGGTCGCATCCGCCGTGACATGCAGGCTCGGCAGCACGAGTGCACTCTCCGCAACAAGAAGGTCACGCTCGACAACGCCTGCTACCGGTACCACAATCGTCTCGCGGACCGCAGCATAGCCAATGTGCTGCACGACAATCACCTGCGGCCCGGGAGCAGCGTTATCGATCCGGAAACGGCCAAGTGAATCGGAAAGTACACCGCCGGCGCGGTATTCCAGTCTTATGAGCGCACCCTCGACGGGCAGTCGCGTCTGTGCGTCCAGCACGCGGCCCTCGATCGCCGCGCCCTGCGGAACCTGCGCCCCGATCGGGCCGGCAACCGGGATGGCCAGCACTGACCATATGACTCCGGGCCATATGCGTTGAAGTCGCATCGTCCCTCCGTCTGAGGCTGCAAAGGAAGATTGGTTGACACAGGCGTGTGGCGCAACGTACACTGTTCTTAACGATCGGGCCGGGGGGCGGCCGGATCGGTCCGCGTTCATATCCGCGCGGGGGGCACCCCGATGCGACAGTGGTCAGTCTATTTCCTTCTCGCTGTTGCGCTTGTGATGGTTGTCCTGCTCGCACAGCGGACCCGGCAGGTGCGCGGAGATTACCATGATCTGCTCGACCGCGCTACGATCAACGTCCCCGGCCAGTTCGTTCCGACGTTCGCCGCCGCGACGCTGGAGGGGGACAGTGTCGTCGTTGGCACGACGGGCCCGCAGAAGCGGCAGGTGCTGTTCTTCTTCAACACGACGTGCCCGTATTGCCTCCGTACGATCCCGGCATGGAAGGAGATCGCCCGTGTGGCTTACCAGTCGGGCCACGATGTGTACGGTGTGGCGCTCGATTCGCTGCCGCTCGTTCAAAGCTACGTGGCGAAGTACGATCTCGACTATCCCGTGTTGCTTTTCCCCGAACGGAAACTCAATCGCCTTTATCGTGCAGGCGCCGTTCCTGAGACGGTGGTTCTGGACGCTGAGGGCAGGATCCTCTACGCCCGGCGAGGCGAGATAGAGGAGCGAGCGACAATCGATTCCGTGCTCGCTGTGCTGCATTTCACCGAGATTCCTCAGGAGAACGTGCCATGAATAATCTTACCATACGGGTGATCATCGCGTTATTCGCGATCCTGGCACTTGGCAGTCTCACGTTCGGAGCGAGTCAGTTGCTCGCGCGCGAGGACTGCACACAGCCGGGCCAGATCGGGACGTGTCCGCCGTACACCGAACAATCGTGCAACGAAGACTGCTTTGACCTGTTCATGACGCCGGGCGGCTGCATCAACGGTTGCTGCACGTGCGCGGTCCGTTGAGTTTCGCGAAGCAGACGTTCCCGTTGCGGGGACGGGCAAGCGCTTCGGCAATCCGGATCGCCGCACTGCTGGCACTGGCCAGTGCGTGTGACCCGGGTGATGTCATCCTCTCCGACGTTCGGCCCGAAGCGGGAAGCGGGACGGCAATAGAGGTTCAGGTTGACCTTGCGGCAGGCCAGTCCGGACCAGCGGCGTGGTCAGATGGTATTCCGGGAGCGACGGTTTACTATGCGCGAACGGGCAGCAAGGGCTTCCTGTGGGGCACGGCCCGGGCGGACTCGAGTGGCCACGTCACCATCTCGGGACTGGAGCCGGGGTTCTACTGGATCGCGGGCGAGGCGTCAGGAGGCGGGGGGGGAGCACCGCTGGTCGTTGCAGGAGGCGAGAAAGTGCACGTTGGGCAGACGGACATCGTGGCCGCGCCGGTCCCGGTATTCACGCCCCGGGAGGGCTCGCTCGCGATCAGCGAAGTCTATACGAATACGCCAGCTCCATGGGTCATTGAGACAGAGGGTGAAAGCAAGTATGTCGAGGTCTACAACAACTCGGACCATACGATCCTCCTGGACGGCAAGCTGATCGGCCTTTTCTACGATTGGTTCATCGATATCAGCTATTACGGTCATCACGACTGCGCCGATTCGGAGCCGCTCCGGAACGATTCACGGGGCGTCTGGGCTCACGTCATCTGGCGTTTCCCGGGGAATGGCGGCCAGTACCCGTTGCCGCCGAGGACGGCGGCTGTCCTGGCAGTGAGCGGCGCGGACCATCACCTCGTGCATGAATCGTTCATCGATCTGTCGGGTGCAGATTTCGAGTTCCTGCTGCCCGGCCTTTCGGATAACCCCGAGGTGCCAAACATGGAATCCGCCGGCACACGGCCGGCTCGAAAACAGGACCTGCTCACAGACATGGCCATGTTCCTTGCGGATGCCCAGGATCTCGGCGCCTCGTTGCGCGTTCGCGACCCTGCCGCTCTGCCGGGAAGCGCGTCCACCGATGAGCATATCCTGATTCCGGCGGCCACTCTCCTCGACGTTGCTTTCCTGATGTGGGATCGGTATGGCGGCTTTTCGATCTCCCCGGTCTTCCCCCTCTGCGATGATCCAGTGTTTGCGGGTTTCGACCGCCTGCCCGGAGTCCTTGTACACGATATTTCGGATCTCTTCAGTTCGATTCAACGGCGCGAACTTGCACCGGGCGTGCTGCTCGACACGAACGTCAGTCGCATCGACTTCGTGATGCGTGAACGGACGCCGGGCCGAATACGTTGACAGATGCTTGAAACGTCCCCGCCACACGACCGTTCGGCTCGCGTGGCGGGGGTTCGTTGCATCGTGGAACGAGTCTCAATAACGCGCCGATCGAACCGGTTCAGCGGCCGGTACCCGATTCGTTCGTCGTGGTCTTGCGCGGGACCAGTTCCAGACCGAGCGTGCGCCCCTTCATGGTGGCGGGCACACCTTCCTCGAGCCACAACGGCGGTGCTTCGCCCTTCAGGTAATGGTCGAAGAACTGCTGCATGCGAATGGTCCAGTCCTTCCGATTCTGCTCCTGGCGCAGACCGTGGTCCTCGCCGTTGTAATTCACCAGCCACGCCGGCTTGCCGAGGCGGCGCAGCGCGACGAAGTACTCGATGCCCTGCTCCCACGGCACTGCGCCGTCCTCATCGTTGTGCATCATGAGGACGGGAGTCTCGACCTTGTCGGCAAAGAAGAGCGGCGAGTTCTCGAGGAACCGCAGCGTCTCATCCCAGAGCGTTCCGCCGATCCGGCTCTGCGTCTTCTCGTACTGGAACGCCCGGCTCATGCCGGAGCCCCAGCGAATGCCGCCGTAAGCGCTCGTCATGTTCGCGACCGGCGCGCCAGCTTCGGCCGCCGTGAAGATGTTCGTCTTCGTGACCAGGTACGCGATCTGGTAGCCGCCCCAGCTGTGGCCCTGGACGCCGATCGCGTTCTCATCGACGAACCCACTGGCCACGAGGCTCTGCACACCGGGCACCACGGCCTCGAACGCGCTCTCGCCCGGGTAACCGACCTGATAAGGGATGTCGGGCGTAAACACGAGATAGCCGCGGCTCACGTAGAAGCTGATGTTGATGCTCGAGCCGCCCGGCGAGGGCACGACGTAGTCATTGAGGTTGTCGGACAGCCGTTCATAGAAGTAGACCATCATCGGCCACTTCTCCGCGGGATCGAAGTTCTCGGGCTTGTAGAGGATTCCCTGTAACACGGAGTTATCAGAGGCGGATCGCCATTCGACGAGTTCGGACGTGCCCCACAGGAACTGCGACTGCTGCGGATTGGCGGTGCTCATGCGCCGCATGTCGGCGAAGTCGAGCCCGCTGACGTAGAGGTCGGGGAACTCGGTGAAGCTGCCGCGCGTGAACATGACGAGGTCGGCATCCTCGGCTTTGCGAACGGCCGCGCCGCCGAAGCCGCCGCCGAAGGAATTGTCCATCATGGCGAGGCGCGCGGGCTGTGCCTGCGGATCCCAGGCATCGCGGAAGAAGCCTTCCTGCTTGGTGGTGTAGTGAAAGGCGGAAAGCAGGATTGGCTGTTCGGGGTCGATCGCGTCCTCTTCGGGATCGAGATCGACGACGCGGAAGCGTACGTTTTCGCGACGGCCGACACCGTCGGTCACATTGCGGGGCGCGCCTCGGCCCGAGGGATCGACGGCCCATACGTCGTGCCGATCGTAGATGAGCATGCGGGCATCGTTCTCTGTCCACCCTGCATTTCCGTAACTGCCGGGCAGGGATGGCTGGTCGTGGAGTTCGTTCACGACCGGATGTGGAATTGCCTGCGACGCGTTGGTCACCGCCCTTGTCGCGATGTCCATCACGTTCCAGTGTTCTTCCTCACCATCGAACCACGCGATGTACTTCGCGCCGGGAGAAAGGCTGGCGTTGCCACGTATGTACTCGAGTACGCGTTCGCGAGCACCTGTATTCACGTTGACGACGTACACGTCGGTGCCGCTCTGGCCCCACGATATTTCCTGGCGGTAGGGCAGGTTCGAGCGGCCGAGTGCGATGTCCGCATCACCATCCATGGCCAGTGAGACCTCAGGCACTTCTTCGGTCGCGAGCTGAACGATGCGGTTGTTGTCACCGAGGTGAACAACGGCCTGATAATCGCGGTTGCGCTCGTCCTCGAGCTGCTCGAGCTGCATTGGCTGGAGCAGCGGGTCCTTCCAGTTCCAGATGTCGACGACGACGCGTTCATCGTCCGGGACTTCTTCGAGTTCCGGCAATGGTGCGGGCGCGGTCGCGAAGAACAGACGACTGCCAGTCTCGGAGAAATCGGGCGCCTCGTTGTCGCTGACCCACCAGTTCTCGGGAACTCCTGCTGTGCCAGCGGTTGCAAGGCGAGTCGCAGCGCCAGCGCCGGTTGTCCAGTAGTAGAGCGCGAACTTCGGCTGCTCGGCTTCGGCATCATCACGGCTGCTCAGGAATGCGAGCTGCCGGCCATTGTCATCGAAGGCGAGGCTCTTGTAGGTGCCCTTGCCGTCAAGGATGTGCGCAACCTGGCCATTGCTCGTGCGCATGACGTGCGCGCCATCGCCGCTTCCGTCCTTGCGCGATGTGACGTACGCGAGCTGCTCGCCATCGGGTGAGAACTCGTATTCGGTGACCCACTCGATACGGCGTTCCTCGCCGCTGGCGAGGTTGCGGAGGACGAGGACGGTGCCGTCCTGTTTCCGGTCCTCGTCCTGGCCGCCGGCACCGCCGCGGCCACCCCGTCCGCCGCGGCCGCCCGCGGCCTCGGCCGGACGGCCGGCTTCGCCGCCCTCCGCTGTGGAATCGCGCCCGGGTGGCGCGAGGTGCTGGTAGGCGAGCCAGCCGCCTGCCTCTTCCGACATGGCAAAGCCGCGGACGCGTTCGAATCGCGTGACGCTGCCATTCGTCAGGTCGAGGATGCCAAGCGAATCCTGCGGCAGCCGGCTCGCCGGCGTATCCGCCTCGCGCAGCGTCCTGACAGTATCCTTGCCCGGTTTGATCAGGAAGACGATGAAACGGCCATCCTTGCTGAGCTGGCCACCTTCGCCACGCTCGACCCTGTGCTCGGTCGTGTTTTCGGTCGAGCGTGTGACAAGGGTCGGGTCCGTGTCCTCATTCGTCAGGTGGTAGAGGATCCAACGGCCATCGTCGCTGATCTGCTGTCCGGTGATCCGAAGCCACAGAGCATAGTCGCCATGCTCGAGCGGCCGCTTCTGGCCACTCGCCTCGAGCACGGAGCCGAGCAGGAACGCGAACGCGATCACGAACACGGAGCGGGAAGCTGGCATGATGCTTTCCTCGATCGGGGAACGTTGCAGGTTCATCAGGCAGAATCGGTCCTGTCGAAATATGCGTCTGGGTGACGCGTCCGGGCAAAGAGAAGACGTGTACCGGCCCGTCGATGTTGACGACAACGGGGGCCCCCGCCGCCCGTGCCTCGGCGGGCCACGTATCCGTCGAGATGGTCAGGTCACGGACCATCGGGCAGTGGTTCAGGGCTTCCGCCCATCCAGAGCGCCGCGTCAGTCGAGCGTGGCAAGGATCGAGAACAGAGCGGCCTCGGCTCGCACGCGGGCAGGGTCACGGACTTCATCGATCCACTGTTCGACGTAGTGGCCGTCGTGGGTCGACTCACCGGATCCGGGCCGCAGCCAGAAGTCGAGTTCCCTGGCGATCTTTTCTACGAGTTCGATCTTCCGGTCGGGCGAGTACACGGAAAATATTTCGAGACCGGCCGGGCTGAGCGTGACTCGCCACGCGCGATACACGCCCGCACCTTCCTCGGTCCCGAAACGCGCCTCGAAACCGTACTCGGCGGTGAACCCGCCGGCAGCGTGTTCGATGTTGCGGAGCGCGTGCTGGAGCTTCTCGATCGCCTTTCGTTCCTTGCGGGAGACGCGCTGTTCGAGGATCCAGTCACCGAGTCGAACAGCGGCCTCGACGAGCGGGCGGTCGTCGGGCCTCAGGATATAAGTCATTCCGCTCAGTTGCGTGTCCTGTCGAACAGGACCGGGGTCCGGTCCTGTTGCGCCGTTGCGTGATCGTTGGCTCGCGTGGCTCACCGCGTCGCATCGGTTGCAGTGGTCTTCCCGTTCTTCTTGAGATAGCGGTCATACCAATCGAGAATACGGCGGTGATAATCGATGGTTTCCTCGACGGTGGCCGTTGGCATGCCGTGCCCGCCATTGACGTAGCTGACCCATTCTACGCGTTTGCCGAGGCGGCGCAATGCGTAGTACATCTCGCTGGTCGTGCGTTCCGGTACGTTATGGTCCTCGCGGCCGGTCATCAGCAGAAGCGGCGTCTGGATGCGATCGGCCGCCAGGATGGCCGTGTGCGCGATGTACTTCTGCGGCTGCTCCCATAGCGTGGCGCCGAGGCGATCCTGACTCTTCTCGGGAGCGTGGATGTTGCGCGTGCCGAGACGCGGTGAATCCGTGTAGAAGCTGATCATGTCGACTTTGCCCGAGATGTTGATGGCGGCCGCGAATCGACTGGTCTGGGTTACGAGAAGGTTGGTCGCGTAGCCGCCATAGCTGGTCCCATGCACGCCAAGTCGATCGGGGTCCGCGATGCCCATGTCGATCAACGTGTTTGCCGCCGCCGTCACGCCCTTTACCCACGCCTCGCCCGGGTAGCCCTGCTCGAGATGGACGGACGGCTGGACGACGACGTAGCCGTTCGACGTCAACAGATTCACAGTCGAGTTGAAACGATCGTCAAAGAACGTTTCGTAAACGATGAATATGGTCGGGTAACGGGTACCAGTCTGATAGTTCAACGGATAGTAGAGTACACCGTTGAGCTTGCGGCCATCGACATCGAGATAGTGAATCAGTTCACTGCGCGAGAGTCTTGTCTCGAGGCCGGGATTCGCGTCGGTGAGGCGGCGCACATTCTTCAGCTCGCCATCCGCGGCGTAGACGTCGCCGGGCTCATTGCCGTTCGCGATGGTGAGGATCATGCGCGAGCCGTCGGCTGCGACCCGGACGCCCGAGTAGCTGCGATCGTCCCTGATCAATTCGGTCAACTGCTTCGTAGTCCGGTCGTAGCGGTAGAGGCCGCGTTCCCAGGCTGTTCGCGATGCGTAATTGAGGTAGATGTGGCGCGCATCGCGCGTCCATGCGGCGACGCTCCAGCGCGGCGAGGTCGGTTCTTCGTCCTCCTCGCCTTCCTCGGGCACGGGCACGGCATGAAACATGTCGCGCTGGCCTGATGCCGTGTCGATGAGCCACAGGCCATCCGGGTTCGATGCAATGAGCGTAGCCCCGTCCCAGCTCAGCTGGACGGGCGAGAACCGCTCCTTGCGGCGGCGCTCGCGCTCTTCGCGGCGCGCCGCGGAATCCGCCGGCTCCGGCGCGGGCTCGGCACCTGGCGCCGGTTCGTCGAGGCCGGTGAGCTTGTGGGCTTCACCGCCGTCGATCGTCCCGTAATACGTGCGTCCGTCCTTTGCGTAGACATAGGAGTGACCATCTCCGGACCAGCGGAGTGTGATGTCCGTGGTTGATTCGAGGATGGTGCGCGGCTGACCGGTGGTGCGGGACCGCACTTCGATGCGACTCTCGCGACCGAATATTTCGTCGTAGTTGGTCCCTTTCGTGATGTCGGCGGCGTAGCGGAGTGTGGAGCCGTCGGCGGTCAGACTCACATCGTCGAGGATCGCTTCGGCAAGGGCTTCCTCGACGCGGCCGCTTGCAACATCAACCGTCGCGATGATCTGTCGGTCCTGCATCCTGCGCAGGTCTTCCCAGGAGAGGAACGGGTCCTCGCTCGACTGCACGATGATCGGACCATCCGTCTGGGCGAGGAACCGGGTGTGAGCGTCATGCTGCCAGGCCGCTGTGTGCATCGCGAACAGGAGAGTGCGTCCATCGGCGGACCATTGAAGCGGGCCGTTCGTCACCAGAATGCGGTCGCGCGGCAGATCGATGTAGCGGGTGCGGCCGGACTCACGGTCTCGGATGCCGAGACGATAGACATCGGCTTCCCGGACAACGAACGCGAGCCGCGACGCATCGGGCGACCACGCGACCGTCCGCACGTCGCGCCGATTTTCGAACAGCGGCCACGACTCGCCCGTCTGCGCGTCCAGGATGCGCGTCCCGGCAAGGGCGGGCGCGACGTACGTCGGATCGCCATAGCGAGTATTGTCGATGCCGATGCGATCGCGCACGGTTCGCGTCACGACGACCAGCCAGCGCGCGTCGTCGCTGACATCGGCAATGCTCACACTCTTCACGTCGAGCACGTCATCGATTGTGAAGCCTTGCGGCGAAGGCGCCTGTGCGATTGCCTGGCGCGACACTGGCAGCAGCAGGAATGGCAGGAACCACAACCGGACCGTGGGGCACGGCGGAACGCATCGCATGATCGAGTCTCCGTCACCGAAGAACGGTGGCCCGGCACGGCGAGGTCGTGCCGCGCGCCGGGATGGCTCGGTGGCGAAGTTAGTCGCGAGGTGTGTGCGGCGCCAACGGTGAGGACGGGCAGCGTTCCGCCGGGTTCGTCCGATCCTGGTCCGCCGCCGGGTCCTGACCGCTCCGATCGCCGCCGGGCCGTAACCGCTTCGTCCCGGCTCGTGTGTTGTCCGTCCCACGGCGCGTTGACGCGCGTTTCGGCCGGGGGCCATTCTACGATTTCCTGTCGCACGCAAAGCTGCCACCAAGCGGGCGGTGCCGGGGCACGCGGGTATCCTGCCCACCACCGGGACGAGGAGGATGCGCATGACACGGACGAAGTCACTCGATGATCGCTGGATGAGGCCGAACGTCGCAGCTGCAATCGCTTGCTTCCTCGAGCGCGCCCGCGCGCGAGCGACCGCATGGCGTATCCCCTGCCAGCGTGGTGCATGTTCGGTCTTGCTGTGCGCCCTGTACGCGTTTGACGGCGTGCGCGCGGAGCTTGCCGCACAGCCGGCCGCAACGGTCGCGTTCGTCGGGGCGAGCGTGATCACGATGCAGGACGACCGGGTGCTGCGCGATCAGACTGTGATTGTGCGGAACGGAATCATCGAGGCAATGGGCGCTTCCGCGGGCACGGAGGTACCGGCTGGCGCGACGCGCGTCGATGCGCGCGGGAAGTTCCTCGTACCGGGCATTGCCGAGATGCATGCACACATTCCATCGACCGCGGGTCCGCGCGGGCCACAGTTCTCGGAAGACGTGTTATTCCTGTATGTCGCGGCGGGCGCGACGACGATCCGCGGCATGCAGGGACACGCATCGCAACTCGGGCTGAAGAAGCGAGTCGCAACGGGCGAACTGATCGGGCCGCGCATGTGGCTCGCTGCGCCGCCGCTTTCGGGCAACAACACGAGCGACGCAGCAACCGCCGAGCGACTGGTGCGGGACGCGAAATCTGCGGGCTACGACCTGCTCAAGGTGCACGAGAGTCTGACGCCCGAAGTGTATGCGGCAATCGCCCGCACGGCGCGCGAAGTCGGACTGCCGTGGGGCGGTCACGTCGCACTCGACGTGGGTGTGGCTGGTGTGTTGCGCGAGAAGCAGTCGACCATCGACCACATGGACGATTATTTCATCGCGGCGCAGGCGGACGGCGTGAGTGAGCCATCTGCGGCCACGATCGATGACTCGAAGATCGCGAGACTTGCCGAGGCGACGCGCGCAGCAGGCGTTGCGATCGTGCCGACGCAGGCCCTGTGGGAGACGATCATGGGCGTGCACCCCGCCGAACAGCTCATGGCCCGTCCCGAGTTGCGCTACCTGCCGCAGGACATGATCGGGCCGTGGCGCGAGCGCGTGCAGAATACCCGCGCCAACGCGAACCTCGACGAGGTGCGCGCCCACATCGCTTTCCGCGATCGCATGCTCGACGCACTGAACGATGCTGGCGTGACGATCCTGCTCGGGACGGACGCTCCGCAGGTCTTCAGTGTGCCGGGCTTCTCTCTCTTTCATGAGATGCCGGACATGATCGAGGCCGGGATGACGCCCTTCCAGGTGCTTCAGTCCGGAACCACCGCCGTCGCTCGGCACCTCGACGTCGCTGAAGAAGCCGGGACCATTGCAACCGGCAAGCGCGCAGACCTGATTCTGCTCGATGCGAATCCGCTCGACAACATCGCGAACATGGAGCAGCGCGCGGGCGTGATGGTCAATGGCCGATGGCTGCCGCGGGCGGAGATCGAACGCCGGCTCGAGGAAATCGCCGGGAGGCAGGGAACGACCTGAGTCACGATCGAGCGGCGAGGCTTGCCGATTGCCGGGTCAGGTCGGTGGCGTTGGCGGTGGCGACGGGGAGTGGCGAGGTTTGACAGCGAGGCTTGTGGATTGCCGGGTCAGGTCGGTGGCGTTGGCGATGGCGATGGGCGGCGGCGGCACTGCGGAAACCCAACCAACGACATCGCCAGGGCCTTCGCCACCGCCACCGACTCCGCATCAGCGACTCATCGACCGTCCGCCATCGCCAAGGCCTTCGCCACCGCCACCGACTCCGCATCAGCGAGTCATTGACCGTCCCGCCATCGCCAGGGCCTTCGCCATCGCCACCGACTCCGCATCAGCGAATCATCGTCCGTCCTTGTTCCTGTTGCGGTATTGCCGTTCTTTCATGACTTCGATGTTCTCGGCGATCGATTCGGGCACGCCAAGCTGTTCGCGCAGGCGACTCAGAAACGCGCGCTCCTGCACGTCGATCGAACCGTCCGCGAGAACTTCGGCAACGGAGCGCAGGTAGACCTGTCGCGCGACGTTGCGGTGGATGGCGTCTACGGCGAGCGCATCGAGGGCGAGGATCTCTCGCAGGTGTTCGAGGTCGGCGAGTTCATCATCGGACAGGCGCCGGTCGGCCAGACAGAAGAGCAGGTACTCGCGGTAGAACCGCTCGAGGTGGCGGGGATGCAGGTGTGTCGGACGGACCCGGTGACGGAGGAAGATTGCGCCGATATCGGCGGCGCGGACTTCGCGCACACCACACCGGGCCAGCAGGTTGTTGAGCTCGACAATGGCGCCGTCCACCGATGCCCGGTGCAGCAGTCGCTGGACGACAGTCGGCCGGATGGCCCGCTTCTCGGTGAACGGGGTGGGCATACCAGGAAGTTTACCCGTCGAAGAGAGCGGCGGAAAGGCTACTTTCGACGCGGGTCATCGGGCGTGCGGCGAGTCTCTGATGCGACTGCGATCGATGCGGCGCGCGACCCTCGGGTCAGCGGGACTGCGCGACGCGATCCGCGGCGAGTGCGGCATCGGTCGCAATGTTCTGGAGCCCGCCCGTTGCGCTGTAGTTATGGCCGACGAACCAGAGCCGGCGCTGGTCGGCGCTGGTCACACGGTCGGTGCGGACGGCGAATCCGCGAGCATCGGTACGGATGAGTCCATTGAGCGGCTCGAGAGCGGGCCGGAATCCAGTCGCGAGGATCACACTGTCGAATTGCTGTTGCTCGCCATCCTCGAAACGGATGCCGCTCTCCGTGAACGCCTGGATACCGGGCCGGACACGGATCCGGCCGGCGCGGATCGCATCGACGAGCTGAAAGCCGATGAGTGGAATCGCATCGAGCGGCGAGTATGCCGGCCGCGGCAGAACCGGTGGACCTCGCCGCAGGTCCGTGAGCGTCCGGACGATCCCGACAATCACGTCCTGCGCGCTGCGCGGCAGCTTGCGGATCAGGAACGAGATGTACTGGATCGGTATGCCGAGGATGGTGAGCGGTACGACATTCGCGCCGGATCGTACCGCGATCGTGACCTGAGCGCCGGCACTGGCCAGTTCGCTGGCAATCTCGCCGCCGGAATTGCCACAGCCCACGACGAGTAAGCGGCGCCGACCATAGATGTCAGGTCGCCGGTACTCGGCCGAATGGATGACTTCGCCGCGGAACCGGTCGCGATCGGGGAAGTCCGGGATTACCGGATTGGAAACGATGCCTGTCGCGACCACGAGTGCGTTCGCCGCGACGGGGCCACAGTTCGTCTCGAGAACCCAACCGGCGCCATCGGTGCCCGGCTGCGCGGCTTTGACGTCCACGCCGGTTTCCGCATGGATGCCGAACGCAGCGCGATAGTGCTCGAGGTAATCGACGAAGTCTGACTTCGCAGGGAACAGCGGTGTCGCGGCGGGAAAGCGGAGCCCCGGGAGCGCGGACAGATGCTTCCCGGTGTGAAGGCGGAGACTGTCGTACAGGTTGCGCCACACGTGGCCGATGTCAGGCCCGCGCTCGAAAAGCCGATAGGCGACATCCCGTGCGGCAAGTTCGCGGGCAGTCGCCAGGCCTGCCGGGCCGGCGCCGATGACGACGGCAGTCGCATCACGGCGACCGATGATCCGCTCGGAGCGGGACGATGTACGGGTTGCCGCCGACACCGCCAGCAAGTCGAGTGTGTCAGCCATCCGATTCGCTCACTACACTGGCGCGGTCGTCATGCATTGTAGATCTCACCGCCGCCCGCCGAATATGCATTCAGCACGGC
>JBOHRL010000016.1:0-66825 GCA_050732695.1 Longimicrobiales bacterium
CGCCTCTCCCCCGCACGCGGCCCGCCCCAGCACGACCTCGGCTTCGACGCCGGCCCTGGCCTCGACGTCGACAGACGCCCGCCTATGATCCGACCGAGCCCGAGCCCAGCCCGGACTTCGACTTCGATCAGAGCCGCGGCGCCTGAGGCCGTGCCGCGCCCGCCAGGCCGCACGGGCCCGCCGCCGCGCGCCCCCTCCAGGATCCCCGTCGCCCGAGCCGCCGTCGAGTCCACGCCGCCGACCCATCTCGCTATCGCCTCGAGCCAAACCGCCATGGCCACTCTCGTTGACAACGCGCTTGACCCGGCCCGCCAACGGATACACCTTCTGCCAACGTGCCGAAATGTCGCTTGGGCAGCACTTGAAGGAGCCTCCGACGTGAAAGCCGCGCAGTTTCTCAGCAACCTCTCGCTGACCATCGTTCTGGCGTCATGTGTCGGCGATGCGCCCGGTTCCAGAAACGACCTCACGACGCCGAACCCGCTTCGGCTGAGCGGGGAGCCCGTCTGCCCTGAATGTCGAATCGTGCTGTCGCAAGTCGCTAGCCTGGGCCACCCGAGCGATCCAGCCTCTGTACAGTCGGACGCGGCGGTCGCCGGGTGCATGGTGGCCGCAGCCAGTGATGGTACGTTTCTCTTGGGCGGCGTGGTAGGCGGCGGCGAGATTTTCGTTTACGGACGTGATGGGCAAGTCGCCTCCTCCATTGGCCAAGAGGGAGCGGGGCCGGGCGAGTTCGGATCGGATCTCCGCCTTATGACTGCGGGTGATACAGTCATCGTCGTGGACAATTCGAATGCTCGTATCGTGACGACGGATCTGAATGGGGCTGTTCTGGAATCGTTTCAACTTCCGATCCGCGTCAACAGCTTTGCCCGACTCGCCACAGGGCATTACCTGCTACACGGGCGACCCTCGATTGGCCCTGATCAGCCCCTATTCCGACTGCTGGACGGGACGGGCACGGAAATTTCGAAATTCGGCCGATCTACACGAGACGCGTGGGATACGGATCAGTGGGTCGTCAGTCCTGGGAAATCTGCCCACTTCTGGGCTGCAAGCATGTGGGAGTATAGGTTGTTCCGTGGTTGGAACGATACCCTCGCCACCGCCGTGATTCGCGACGTCGATTGGTTTCCATCGGAGAATGTGTGGTCTCCGGAAATCCTGGAAACCGAGCCGCCGCCGCCATTGATCATGTACCTGCATGAGACGGATGACCGGCTGCTATGGGTGTTTGTAGCGCTCGCCGACTCTGACTGGGCGCCGGGTATTCCCGACGCGGGCTCGGCACAATGGTTTAAGGATTCGTTCGATACGATGATTGAGGTCATAGACCTTGACGGGGGGCGGGTCTTGGCAAGCCATCGTTCTGACGACTATCTCGGTGGAGTCTGCGGGACAAAGCTCGTCTACGCCGTGACCCCCGAGCATACCGGACACGTGATGGTGAGCGTTTTCGAGCCTCACTTGGAACGATGATCTGACAGCCTGATCGGCGCAACCTGTCCATGCCGGATGAAGATTGGCGCCGTGCCTGGTCCATCGCCTGCCTTGCCCGATTGCGCGTCCTCGCGCCCCAACACCCGGTCCAGCCACCGACTCATCCCGCTCACACCTTCTTCACCGCCAGCGCCGCATCCACCGCACTCGTGTGGCGCTGCCACCGCGTGATCTCCTCCCGCAACCGCTTCCGCCCCGCCGCCGTCAAACGGTAGTACTTCGCTTCCCGGTTCGTCTCCGTCACTCCCCACTCCTCGCTCACCATTCCACGCCGCTCCAATCGATGCAGCGCCGGATACAGCACGCCTTCCTGCACCTGCAGCACGTCCGCCGTCGTCCTGCGGATCCAGCGCCCGATGCCGTACCCGTGCATCGGCTCCAGCGCCAACGCCTTCAGAATCAGGAGATCCAGAGTCCCTACATAGAGGTCGCTGCCCATGCCGTCTGCCTCCGCGCTCGGTGTCCGCCCCAACAGATACCACCTGACCCCTACTTCGACAAGGGGTACGCGGGCAAGGGGTGCGCCGCGTCGCCCGCCCGCTCCGGCCCGGTTGCGATCCGGGGCGCTGCGCCGGGCCGCGATCTACTCGGGACGGAGCACGCGCATCGGCTGGACGGCGGCTGCGCGCCGGGCCGGCGCAAACGAGGCGAGCAGGACGACGAGAGAGAGGAGCAGCACGACGAGGACGAGTGTCGCCGGGTCGTTCGGCCGCACACCGAAGAGGAGGTTGGTGAGGAAGACGGACAGTGCGAGAGCGGCGGCGGTGCCGGCGGGGATGGCGAAGGCGAGGAGCAGGAGCCCGTCGCGAAGGGCAGACTGGAGGATGGCGCCGGGACGCGCGCCCATGGCGATGCGGATGCCGAATTCGCGGGTGCGACGGGAGACCGCGAATGTGACAATGCCGTAGACGCCGATAGCGGCGACGAGGAGTGCAGCCACGGCGAATGCGCCGACGATGAAGGCGAGGAAGCGCGGCTGTGCGGAGACGGTGTCGATGTAATCGGCCAACGGGCGAACGGCGAACACGGGTTGTGCGCGATCGATCTGGCGCACGGCATTGGGGAGCAGCGCCGCGTCCGGCATGGCGCGCTCGCCGCGGGCGATCACGAAGGCGGTGCTTGCGGTGCGTTGCGCATACGGGAGGTACGTGGTGGGAACGGGCGCGGCGTCGAGCGCGCGGTGGCGGACGGCGCCGACGACGGCGATCACGTCGCGCCACTGGCCGGCGACGCGGAGGCGAGTGCCGATGGGGTTGCGATCCGCGAAGTGGCGTCGTGCGAGCGTTTCATCGATGGCGACGACGAACGGGGCGCCGGCGTGATCGTGTGCATCGAAGGCACGACCGGCGACGATCGGGATCTCCATGGTTTCGAAGTAGCGCGTGCCGACGAGGCGCAGCCCGGCGAGAGGTTGCTCGCGCGCTGGCAGCGGAAGCGCGCCCTCGATCTCGAAGGAGAAAGTGATTCCGCTTCCGGCGAGCGGCAGGTGATTCCCGATGGTGACAGCGCGGATGCCCGGTGTAGCCTCGAGATCCGCGACCAGGCGGTCGAAGAAGGCGATCCGGTGGACATCCTCCGGATAGTGTGCGTCCGTGAGGGCGATGCGTGCGGTCATGCGCTGCGCGGTGGCGAAGCCGGTATCCTGCGCCAGCAGTCGTGTGAGACTCTGCGCGAGCAGAACGCCGCCCGTGACGAGAACGATCGCGGCGGTGATCTGTGCGATGACGAGCGTACGGCGCAGCAGCAGTGTGCCGCGCCCTTCCCGGCTCCCGCCCGCGCCGGCGCGGAGCGTTCGCTCGAGGGAGGAGCGCGAACCGACGAGTGCGGGCGCGATGCCGGACAGCACGCCGGTGGCGAGCGCGACGAGCAGCGCGAAGATCATCACGCGCGCATCGATCGCCGCGCTGATCGGGACGGTGGGCGGAACCGGCGCGAGCGCCAGCAGCGCCTGACCGCCCGCGCGCGCCACCAGCATGCCCAGCGTTCCGCCCGCGAATGTGAGGACGAACGTTTCCGCCAGCAACGCACGCACGAGCCGGCCACGCCCACTGCCCAGAGCGAGACGAAGCGCCGTCTCCGGACCACGCGTCGTGGCACGCGCAAGCAGAAGACTCGCCACGTTCGCGCACACCATCAGCAGCACGATCGCCACCGCCGCCATCATCACGAGCAAAGGCGCGCGCAGATCGCCGAACAGGTGCTCGCGCAGCGGCACGGCCTCGATGCGATCGTCCTGATTGGTTTCGGGATACTCCGCCGCGAGTTGCGTCGCAACCGTCTCCAGGTCCAGGCGCGATCGCTCCGCCGAACTCTCTACGCTCACGCGCGCCACCACCTGCAGCCAGTCCGTGCCCCGGTTTTCGTGCCAACCGGCGCTGAACGCGCGTAACGGGACCCACAACTCGGCGCCGGCCGGAAATCCGAATCCGGGCGGCATGACTCCAACCACCGTCGCCGGCACACCGTCGAGTGAAATCGTCGCGCCGACAACCTCGCGCGTGCCACCGAACCGTCTCTTCCACAAGCCATCGCTCAGCACGACGACGTCCGGCCCGCCCGGCACGTCTTCCGACGCCGAGAACGTGCGCCCGCTCGCCGCCGGTACGCCCAGCACGCCGAAGAACGTTGCGTCCACCTCCGCACCCGCAACCGTCTCCGCACCGCCTTCGCTCGACACGTTGTAGCTCGCCGGCGAGAACGCGGCGACACCGTCGAACGTGTGCAGCCGCTCGGACCAATCGCGCGCGTCCGGCGCCGACACCCACTGGCGCCCACCGCTCACACCCTGCCACAACATCACCAGTCGATCGTCATCCGCGTACGGCAACGGCCGCAGCAGCACACGGTCCAGAATGCCGAACACCGCCACGTTCGCGCCGATCCCCAGCGCCAGCACCGACACCAAACCGATCGCGAATCCCGGACTCCGTCGCACTGCACGCAACGCGACACGCACATCCATGCGCGCATCGTCCAGCCAGCGCAGCCCACGCACGTCGCGCACTTCCTCCGTCACCCGATCGACTCCGCCGAAATCCCGCCACGCCGACCGCCTCGCCTCCCCCGCCGACTCCCCCGACGCCAACCGGTCCCGCGTTTCCATCTCCAGGTGGAACCGGATCTCATCGGCCAGCTCCCGCTCCGCGCTCCGCCGCGACCAGATGTGACGCCAACGATGCAGCCACCCCGATAACCGCTTCATTGCACGCTCCTCACGCGTCCAGCACGTGCTGCACCGCTTCCGAGAACAGCGCCCAACCCGCCCGCTCCGCTGCAAACTGCCGGCGCCCCTTCGCCGTCAGCCGGTACACCTTGATCCGCCGCCCTTCGTCTGATACGCCCCACGTCGCATCGATCCACCCCCGCCCCTCCAGCCGGTACAACGCCGGGTACAGTGATCCCTGGTTCACTTCCAGCACATCCTTCGACAGCTGTCGAATCCGCTTCGAGATCCCCCAGCCGTGCATCGGCTCCAGCACCAGCGTCTTCAGAATCAGCAGGTCCAGCGTGCCCTGCAGAAGGTCGGCTTTGCGATCCATTGCTCGTATCCGCTCCGCGCTGCTCCGAAGGTCGTTCCGATGGTCGTGGCGAGCAGAGTGCCGGTCTGTCGCCCCATACCTTGTTGTCCGACAATATCGGCGCCGCATTGTCGAATGTCAAGGTATGCGCAGACCCTGCGGTCACGGACATGGTTGGGCGACGAGCGGCAGTCGGGCAGCCGCACCTTTGGGAGGAACCAGTTGCGGCGCAGGCGGTCATCGCCAGCAATACGGTGCAGCGTCTTCATGACCGGGACGGTGCGGGCTGTCGATCCGGTTGTAGCGGGTGATAGGTTCTCGCGGCATGACGATGGGCGCGGAGCGGGACGCGGCGCGCGTTGCGCGGGCGATGGTGGAGCGGCCGCGAGTGATCGTGGACTTCGAGGTCATCGAGGAATCGCTGGTCCTCGTGGTGCGAAACATTGGCGCGCGTCCGGCGGGGCGGGTGCGGATCCGGTTTGCGCCGACGTTCCGCGGCCTTGGCGGGAGTGTGGAGGTACCGCGACTCACGCTGTTCCGGCGACTGTCGTTTCTTGCGCCGGGCCGGTCGATCGAGGTGCTGGTGGATCCGCTGCAAGCGTATCTCGGCCGGTGCGAGCCGGAGGAGCCGCGGCGGATCCGAGTGACGATCGTGTACCGGGACGGGGCCGGCAGGCGATACCGGACGCGGATCGGCCACGACCTGAGCATCTGGGAAGATCTAGCGCGGCCGCGGCGGAGCGGGTGACATGGCGGAGCGGCGTTCGAAGACGAAGAAGAGGAGCCGAGCGTCCCGCAATGAGGCGGCCGCGTCGGAACGAACCGCGCAAACGCGAGGGGCACGAGCGATGGCTGTTTTCCGCGACAGACCGTACCTGAACGGGAACTTCCAGGTGGATCTGGGGACCGGCGATGTGGACTCGGTCCGTGGAGGTTTCCTGGAAGTGGTATTGCCGTGCGCCGCCGTGGACATCGTGGAATACCGGCTGGGTAACGAGAAGACGAACGAACCACGCAAGCTGGCTGGCGCCGTGTCGTATGACGACCTGATCCTGCGGCGCGGGATGCCTGGCTCGCTCGACCTCTACGAGTGGTGGAACCAGGCGAGGAATGGCGATGCGAACGCGCGCCGGACCGTGTTCGTGCGACTGCTCAACGAGGACCGCACGGAAGTGGCCGTCACCTGGAAGTTCGTGAACGCGCTGCCCGCGAAGTACTGCAGTCCGCGCCTGTCCGCCACGGGCACGGACGTCGCCATCGAGGAACTCGTTCTGGCGTTCGAACGACTCGAGGTAGAGTAGGAGTACTGATCCGGCTCATTCCGCTCTCAACGCCGTGCTCGGATCGACGCGTGCCGCTCTCCACGCCGGCAGCCCCGCGGAGAGGATGGCGGTGACGAGGAGGACGATGCTCACGCCGGTGATGGTCACCGGGTCGCGGGCGGGCGTTTCGAAGAGGAGGTCCTCGATGCGCGGTGCGACGATGACTGCGACGAGTACGCCGGCGGCGATGCCGAGCAACGTGATGCGGACGGCGCGTGCAACGACGATGCCGAGAATGCGGGAGCGTCCGGCACCGAGTGCATTGCGAAGCCCGATCTCGCGCGTGCGTTGTGCCGGCGCCTCCCTAACCAACGTTTAGCTCCGAACGTTCGCTCGTCATCAGGCGAGTTCGACACTGCTTCAAGAAGACCAGGAAATTCACGGCGGGGCGGTCCGCCTCAGGGCCGGCCCGATGGGGCACGTCCGCGCGACGGGTTGAACCGGATTCTGCCTTCGCAATGACCCCGAATCCGTAGAGTCAAAGCGTTCACGAAGAGGCGGCAGACCTGATTACCCGAGGCCCCGGCGAACCGGCCCGTTCCGCCGGTGATCCATTGCGATCCATTGACCGGGACGAGCCCGTCCTCGCCCGGAACCCCCGCCGTGTTCGCGAAACCGATCGCGATCTGATCGCCGTTCATGGCGATCATCACGCCGGTGCCCTCGCTGTCGGGCGAGTCCGGGTCGAAGCAGAACGTACTCTGCAGGCGGAAGCGGCCGATGACCGAGAACACGCCAACCGCTTCGTCGAAGGCGGAGACGGACGGGCCGGGGTGGACTGGATCGCCGGAGAAGTTTGCGTTGCAGGCGTCGAGCGAGCCCTCCTGGAAGGGGGGCGT
The DNA here is from genome assembly GCA_050732695.1 of Longimicrobiales bacterium. GTDB lineage: Bacteria > Gemmatimonadota > Gemmatimonadetes > Longimicrobiales > RSA9 > JBFFZF01. Next base: position 7,180 of record JBOHRL010000016.1, read on the forward strand.
GAAAGTGAGCTGCCCCTCGAAGTGGCCGTGGAACGGCCGGCTCACCCACTCGGCGGCGGTCTCACGGTCGAGCGATTGTGCGACATCGAGTGGCGACGTGGCGTCCATGGGTCCACAACCGGGTGCCATAACCACAATGGCCAGCAGGGCGATCGTACAGGGTCGAATCATTGGGTCCTCCCATATGTCGTGTTGCCGGGTTTGCTCGATGGCGTAACTTGACGGTGTGGCCTGACGGCGGTCTGACGGGGCTCTGACGGCAGACTGCCGGCTGCCAGGCCGGGAGGACCGCAATGCTGGACATCACCACACTCGGCCAGATCGACGTACGCGGCCCATCCCTGCCGGTGTTGGGGGGCGGATCGTCGTCACTGCTGCGACAAACCAAACCGCTCGCCGTCCTGCTCTACCTCGCCACGCACGGCGGCGGCGCTTTCCCGCGCAACCAACTGCTGCGGTTGTTCTGGCCCGACCGGGATGACCATCAGGGGCGCAATGCACTGAGCAAGACGCTTGGCCGGATCCGCGCAGCCGTTGGCGAGGGCGTCTTCATCGCGAGCCCGCAGGACGTGATGATTGCGTTCGATGCGATCCGCACGGACGTTGCCGCGTTCGATGCGGCGGCTGCGCGCGACAATGTCGAGGTTGCGCTGGCACTCTATGGCGGCGACTTCCTGCCGGACCTGACGCTTCCCAACCTGATCGAATTCGAGTATTGGCTGGATGCGATGCGCAGCCGGCTGCGCCGCCGGGCTGTCGAACTCGCCCGCAGCCACGCACGCCGGCAGATGGCCCGCAGCGAGGCAGTGTCGGCGATCGCCACACTGGAGCGCGCATTCGCGTGGGACGCGGCCAACGAGTCAGTCGGCCGTGACCTCATTGCGATGCTCGCGCAGGCGGGAGATACGCCGCGTGCACTCGCGGAATACCAGCGCCTCGAGCGAGCGCTCGCAATCCAACTCGACACTACGCCCGCACCCGAGACGCGCGCACTTGCCGAACGTGTGCGTGCGCATCGCCCGATCACCGCGTTTCCTGACGACGCTCACGGCGAAACCGTTGCCGCCGGTCGCGAAGCAGGATGGCCGCATGCGATTGCGGTCCTGCCGTTCGCCAACCTCACCGGCAATCCGGAGCAGGATTACTTCGCCGATGGTATGACCGAGGCCCTCATCACGGAACTCGCGCGACGCTCGCGCTGCCGCGTGATCTCACGGCAGTCCGTTCTGGGTTACCGTGGCTCACGGCAATCCCTGCAGGAGATCGCTCACGCCCTCGACGTCGATGCAGTGATCGAGGGCTCTGTGATCCGCATTGGCGAGCATGTGCGCGTGACGGCGCAGCTCGTCCGCGTCGAACCGGAGGCGCACCTCTGGGCGGACACGTTCGACCGCACCGTTCACGACATCCTCGCCCTGCACGCTGACGTCGCGCGCGCAATCGTCGATGCGTGCCGCGCGTGTGCGACGGGCTCCTGCGCCGCAACGATGGGCGGTAACGGGAGGGCTGCCGACGTCGTTCAAGCGGAGCACGGCGGAGCCGTCGATCCCATCGCATACGAGGAGTATCTGAAAGGCCGCCATTTCAGTCTGCGCCCTCCGCAGATGGACCGCGCCATCGCGCACTACCGCATAGCGATCGAACGCGATCCGGAGCACGCTCCTTCGTGGGCCGGTCTCGCGGCCGCGTACGCGAACCTCACGCTGTTCGCATACCTGTCGCCCGCAGATGCATTCCCAAAACTGCGCCAGGCGATGGAGCAGGCGCTCGCGCTGGATCCTGAGCTGGGCGATGCGCTCGCGATGCGGGGGATGTACCGCATGCTCGCCGATCGCGACTGGGCAGGCGCTCGCACGGATTTCCTTGACGCTGTCGAACATTCACCGCAAGGCCCGGAGACCCATCTCGCGCTCGGGCTCTTCCTCGCGGCAATGGGCGAGTTCGATGCGGCACTCACTCACTTGCGAATCGCCGCGATGCTCGACCCGCTCGGGCCGGCCACCCGCTTCACGCTGGCGTGGTGCCTCTATCGGGCACGACAACACCGTGCGTCGATACACGAACTCGAGACGATTCTCGAGTTGCATCCGGAGTTCGCACTGGCGTACCCGTACGTCGGCCTCAACTGCGCACTGACCGGGGAGGCGGAACCGGCGCAGGAAGCGGTTCGCCGGGGCATCGAGCGATTACCCGACGATCACGAAACACTCGCTCTCGGCGCTGCCGTTTTCGGGCTGACCGGTTCGGAGCAGGAAGGCCAGGACGCATTCGATCGCCTGGTCGCGATCGGATCCGAACGTTATCTCGACCCGTGGGCGGTCGGCGCTGCCTGCGCAGGCCTGGGCAACCTCGACACGGCGGCACAATGGTTCCGTCGTATGTACGACGAGCGGTCGCCGAGTGCGTTCTGCATCCGCCACGACCCGCTTCTCGATCCGCTCCACGGGCACCCGGTGTTTCGGGATGTTCTACGCCGGCTCGCGTTTCCTCCATTGAAGTCCCGCTCGTGAGCGTAGGCCGGTTCGGTTGCGGACCCGGCCTCAATCGAAATGGAGGACGATGACCATCGCTACCGCTCCACGGGTCCGAGATGCCGGTCCAGCCAGTCCAGCGTTTCGCGGATCAGCAGGTCGCGTGGCACGAAGTGACCGCCAATTGCAATGATGTGGCGTTTCTCGCTTGGCGGTACGCTGATCAGCTCGAAGTACCGTTCCGAGTTCTCGCGCGGCACCATCGGGTCGAATTCACACGGATGCGTGGCTCCTGCGCCATGGCGGCAGGACCATGGACACACCGCCCCAGCTGTAGCCGAAGAACGCGAGGGCACTCTCGTCGATATCGCCACGCGTTCGTAGAAAATCGATGGTTCGGCGCAGTTCTTTGATCGTCTCGATCGTATTGTCGCGATACTCGGCCGTGCCGAACTCCGGCCGCCTGCGCACATCCCCGACGATGCGATCAAAGGTGCCGCGGTAGATAGGGAATGCCACCGCGCGACCGCTTTTCACGATGAAGTCGACCTGCTTCGCGAAATACACGTCCGCGTCGGTCAGCGCGAAGGTATCCCAGCCCGGCCAGTAGACGACGGTCTGATATGGCGGCACGCCGGAGGTCGGGAGGTAGAGGTGAAGTACCATCCGCGCCGTACCGTAACCGGCGTCGAAGTGCACGCGTTCACGGATCCAGAGACGGGTCGTGTCCGCTGCCTCGAACGTGGGGTGAGCGGGCGGCGGTCATAGTCGAAAACGCGGCTGTACGCTGCGTAGACCTCGCGACTCACTGGCGCGTGCTCGACGACCGGCGCGGCCGTCGTGCGCGTTGCGATCGGCGCCCGAACCCTCGCCATGACTCATTGCCTTGCTGTCGGTGACCTGTCGAGCGCGTTCGCCGGTGAAGTTGCTCGCAGGCAGGAGCCACGGGAACATTGCGTTCGCCAGAGCCTGCTGCCAGTGATGCGCTGTCGGCAGCTCCCGACCACGCTCCCGTGGAAGCGTGTCGCCGTTCACGACGATCGGGTCCCAGTACCCTGGCTCCGTATAGCCGCCTGCGTCCACGAAAGCGCCGAACTCGGCGTTCGTGACTTCATGGCGCCCCAGGAAGAAGTCGTTCAGCTGGATCTCTTCCCCACCGAGGGTGAGGCTCCAGCCGGAGACGCGGACCATGTCGGGGGGCAGAGTTTGCTCGGCGTCGAGCTGGAATGTCTCGGGAGCTACAAGCAGTATGTCTGGAACGGCCGAGGATAGTCCACTCGAGGATAATTCACTCCAATTGATATGCGCGCCGCCAATGGCGCGGACCAGAGGGCGGTATCCCTCGCGCTCGAAGCGCAGGCGTGACAGGCCGTAGGGTATCCTGATGTCGTGGAGGGGCGTTCGGCCGAGGTCTTCCCACCCGTCACCTGCCGCATTGTATGCCTGCCGGAAGACCGTCGCGCCAGCCGGCTCGGAGGTGATTGTGACGCGCCAGGAGATGCGCGGCCACAGCTCGGCGACTTCCCGGCTGTCGGGAACCCGGGTCTCGGCCTCCCGGGCAAGCCCGCATGCTGATTCCCAGTCAGCGACGGCAAGGTAACCCTCGATCCGCGGTACAGCCTCATTGAGCAGCCAGCGTGTATCTCGATCCCGTGCGAAGCACAGCGCCCGGAGCGGCGCCTGCCGCGGGTCGCGGCACGCTCCGGATGGAGGACGTGGAGCAGGGCGAATAGACACCTCCATCCATGCATTCGAAACTTCCCGCATCGCCCAGTCGTAACGGTCTGACGTGGAATGGCCGGGAACAATCATCACAATAACCGTTGATACGAACACGGATCCTTCGGACTGAGAAGTAGCGCCCAGCCGAACGGTCCTCTCGCGAAATCTTGCCGGAACTCACATCGACTGGCCCCAGATTCGAGATCGACCTCCTGGTCTACACAGGGCATGCGAGTGTGCTCCTGCTCGGCCGGGTGCAGGGCCGGGCCTGGAGGGCGTGCAGCCGACGTGGCGAGGGATAGGGACGCGTACGAACAGGAGGTGGCGCATGCGACGTAGTCTGGAGGAATGGACGAGGGACTTCAAGCACGCTGCGCGCAGTCTGATGCGCGCGCCGGGATTCACGGTCGTGACGGTGGCGACCCTCGCCCTCGCCATCGGGTCGAACACGGCGATCTTCAGCGTCATCGACGCGGTGCTGCTCGACCCGCTGTCGTTCCCGGAGCCGGATCGGCTGGTTTCGATCCGCGGATCCGCCCCGGGATCCGACCTTCCCGAGGAGTTCGGCGTCGGGACGGAGTTCTACGTCCAGTATCGAGAGAACGCGTCCGCGCTCGAGGATCTCGGGCTCTACAACACAGCGCAGACCACGGTGCGCGCCGACCATCATGTGGAACGGCTGTTCATCTCTGCCGCTTCGCCCTCGTTGTTCTCGACGCTCGGGGTCGCGCCGGTGCTGGGTCGGCTGCCCACGGACGAGGACCCCGAAGGCGTGATCGTCGTCATCAGCCACTGGCTGTGGACGGATTGGTTCGGCCGCGATCCGTCGGTCCTCGGCCGCGCGATCGAGGTCTCGGGCACGGTGACCACGGTGCTCGGGGTCACGGGTCCCGAGTTCCGGTTTCCGGACGAACGGACCTCCCTCTGGGTCCATGATCTGCCGACCGAGCCGGTCAGGCCGGGTGGGTTCGGTCTCGGTCTCGTCGGACGCCTGGCGCCGGGCGCGGATCACGCGGCGCTGACGACGCAGCTCGCCGCGCTTGCCCGGCGCCTTCCCGAGCGGTTCGGCGGGCCGCCCGCGTACGCGCGCATCATCGAGCAGCACCGCCCGATCGTGCGCTCGCTCGAGGAGGAGCTGGTAGGCGACATTTCGGGACCGTTGTGGCTGTTGCTGGGCACGGTCGGGCTCGTGCTGCTGATCGCGTGCGCGAACGTCGCGAACCTGTTGATCGTGCGGGCGGAGAGCCGGCGGCGGGATCTGGCGGTGCGGCGAGCGCTCGGCGCCGGACGCGCCGGTCTGGTCCGCTCGCAGATGGCGGAGGCCGTGGTGGTCGCGGCACTGGGAGGCGCCGGCGGCGTGCTGCTCGCATGGGCAGGCGCGCCGTTGCTCGTGCGCGCAGCCCCGGAGAATATCCCCCGGCTGGGTACCGTCGACTTGGATCCGACGGCACTGCTCTTCACGGCCGGCGTCGCGATCCTGGCGGCGTTCGCGTCCGGTCTGCTGCCAGCCATCCGGTTCTCGAATCCCGGGCTCGCGGGCGGCCTGCAGCATTCGGCCCGGGTCGGCACCGGGCCCGACCACCTGACGCGCGACGTGCTGGTGGTTGTGCAGACCGCGGCCGCTCTCGTGCTACTGGTGTCGTCGGGACTCCTGCTGCGGAGCTTCCTCGAGCTCAGCCGCGTCGATCCGGGCTACGACACGGAGGACATCTTCACCTTCCAGATGGCGCCGGACGCCGAGGACCACGGCCTGGTCGACGGACCGACGTTCGCGCAGTTCCACTATACGTTCATGGATCGCCTGGCCGCGCTGCCTGGCGTCGAGTCCGTCGGTCTCGTGAACACGCTCCCCCTGGACGAGGGTGCCGGCAGGGCCCAGGTCGCCACCGAGCGCACGGAGGCGGCCGCTGCGGTTGAGCCCTTCGTGCGCATCACCCTTGCCGGCGGCGACTACTTCCAGACGATGGGGATCGACCTCCTGAGCGGGCAGTACTTCGAGCGAAACGCCAATCCGACGGGCGATGTCAAGTTGATCGTGAGCCAGGCCGCCGCCGACCTGCTCTGGCCGGGTGAGAATCCCCTCGGCAAGCGGCTTCGCCCGGCCGGCGACAACACGAACTGGCTGACTGTCGTGGGTGTGGTGGAGGACGTCATGCTGGAAGACCTGCGGCAGGAGACCCCCGAGCCACTCATCTATCTGCCGATGGTCGGGCATGCGCCGCGGAGCTGGGCCGTGGGGACGCCGGCGTACGTCGTCAAAACCGCGCGTGCGGAGACGATCGCGCCGGAGATCCGCACGCTCGTCCGCGAGATCGCGCCGAGCGCGCCGGTATACAGGACCTTCACCATGGCCGGCCTGGCCGCGCGCTCGGTCGCTCGGCTCTCGTTCACGATGCTGACGCTGGCCGTTGCCGCAAGTCTGGCGTTGATCCTCGGGGCCGTCGGGATCTACGGCGTCCTGTCGTACGTGGTCTCGCAGCGGACGCGCGAGATCGGCATCCGGATGGCGCTCGGCGCCCGGACGCGCGACCTGCGACGCATGGTCGTCGCGCAGGGTGGTCGCGTCACGCTGATCGGGGTGGGCATCGGCGTAGTCGCGGCTCTGCTGCTCACTCGCGTCCTCGAGAGCCTGCTCTTCGGGGTCGCACGCATCGACGTCCTCACGTTCACGGCCATGTCCGGACTGATGCTCGGCGTCGCGCTGCTGGCCAGCTACATCCCGGCGCGGCGCGCCTCGTCGGTGGATCCGATGCGCTCGCTGCGGGGGGATTAGCGGCTGCAGATGTTCCCTGGCGCTCAGGGTTCGACATCAGCGGTCCGTCACCTTCTTCGCGGGCGCCTTTTTCAGGTACTTGTCGCTGCTCTGCCCCGGCTGCGGCGCCGAGATGCGCATCCTCGCCTTCATCACCGCGGCCAAGCCCGTCGACGTGATCCTCCGCCACCTCGGCCTGCCTGCCACCCCGCCTCGCCTCTCCCCCGCACGCGGCCCGCCCCAGCACGACCTCGGCTTCGACGCCGGCCCTGGCCTCGACGTCGACCAGACGCCCGCCTATGATCCGACCGAGCCCGAGCCCAGCCCGGACTTCGACTTCGATCAGAGCCGCGGCGCCTGAGGCCGTGCCGCGCCCGCCATGCCGCACGGGCCCGCCGCCGCGCGTCCCCTCCAGGATCCCCGTCGCCCGAGCCCGCCTCGAGGCCACGCCGCAGGATGACATTTTCAACGTGTACGCCCAGGACATCCCGCGGGGGCGGGTCCGCCCAGTATCTGACCTGATCGGAAAACGGCCGAACCGTCCGGATTCCGGCATTCCGGGGCGCAGAGAAGACGGCTATTCTTTAAGGCGAGGCAGTTCTCTCAAGCGCGTTACGTAAGCACTGGCGTTCCGGAGATTGTCTTGAGCGACATCGTCACTCGACAAGTTTGCACGTTGTCCAAGATCAATGGCTGCCTCACGCAGGCTTTCGAGACCTGCGTGTCCGAGGATCCGCCGTCCAGACGCACTTCCCGCTGTTCAGGGGTCGTCAACAACACGCGGCCAACACCAGGGGATCGGCCTGCGATCGAGCGGGCAGCAACGCAACCCACCATCACAGCTTCGTTCGCAATCCGTGACTGCCCCCAGCGACGGCTGTACTCGCCATGGGCTCCCGATTAAACAATGGCTGGCCGCGGCGCTCCTGCGCACCCCGACGGTTGGCGCCGCAGCCCGTACACTGAACGACTGACAGAAGCGTCAGGGCGCCTCCAAGCAGAGCGGCTGTTCAGATTGCATTGGCAGGAACTGGTCTCTTACGCGCAACTCGAGCTCCACGGAGACCGGGCAGACGCCGAGGACCTGACAGCCGGCGCGATTGCGAGATTCGCGTGCGGGGACTTCGATTCGCGCCCGATCCCGGATGCTAAACTCCGGGCGTTCGCCAGGGGTGTGATCCGCAACGAGTCAAAGCATGCCGTCCGCGTTTCCAGCCGACTCGATCTCCTGTCCGAGCAGCTCGCCGGAGTCACATGGCCGGACGAGTCGCAGAGCGCCAGGTACACGCTACTCCGCAGGGATCTGGCGGAGGCGCTGAACCACCTTACTCCAGCCGAACGTAACGCGATCGAGTTGCATTACCTGCGCGGGTGGACCGTACCTGAGATCGCACACGCCCAGCGCATCACGTGTAAAACTGTGAAGGAGCTTGTCCGACGCGCGAAACACAAGCTCCGCTGGCGGCTCGCGTCGTACGATCCGTGCGGGTAATGATCAGGGAGGATCGCCGCACTCGGCCCCTGTCTACGTGCTGGCGAGGCCGCCGTGCGTCAGGTCCTCTACCACCCACCGCGTCACACGCCCGACGGCCGCCACCCGTTCTCGCCTTCTCGCCCTCGACCTTCTCGACGCCCTCGCCCGCCTCATCCCGCCACCTCGCCTCCACCGCCAGCGCTATGACCGCGTCCTCGCACGCAATGCCCGCCCTCCGCGCCCGCGTCGTCGAGGAAATCGGAACGGACTACCTTGTCGGCATACAACGAGACGAGAACCGCGAGTATGTTGCTATATTCAAGTTGAGTCTGAGGGCCCCTGAGCTGGCGAGGTGTCTAACAAGACGGTATCGGAAAATTGAAGACCGCTGTTGGCCACCCTTACAACTGGCGCGGGCTTGACAGCGACGCTCAGCACAGATCCTCGTCGCAGGGTCCGCCGTCCGGAATACAGCAGAATCGGCCGAAGCTCCACACGCGGGTCTGCGGTCCGCTGCACTCGTTGTGCGGGCACTCTGGTGTTGCCCCGCATGGGTCAGAGCGAACCGCGCTGAGTGCGTTGACGGTGTGGAACGCTGTGACAGCGAGCAGGATTGCGAGAACGGCTACCAGCACCCTGGATCTCATGGGTACCTCCTCTGGGTTTCGTGATCGGTCGGCGACCGGCCGTTGGCGGTGTGCGACCAAAGCAGCGCGTGTCTGGCGTCGCAGGCACGGGTGATGATGGGGTCGTGTGTCCCTGTAATAGTCCGCTCATGGCGTGTCTGCCGTTGGCTCAGCTCGCGGCGGATGAGGTCGCGTTGGCACTCGATTGAGATGCACGGGGTGGCCTCACGAACGAATACTTTGGACGAGGATTGCCATGGCGGCTCTCAACGTGGTACATCAGGACGTACTCAACCTCCAGCTCGTCGGGTCCACCGTCTCAGAATGAGGGCCAAGAAGTATCTGGCGACAGATGCACTCATGATCCTGTGTTACGAATCAGTCGCGCGCCCATGCCTGTGAGGAAGCCCAACGTTCGATTTCGTCAGTTCCAAGCAATCTCACGAGTACCTCTTCATCGCCCACAACAACCCCTCGATCGCTGTACTCTACGGTCCGCTCGAGAACAACCATTTGGGGTATCGTCGGCATCCCTGGGAACTGGTCCCAGATGTACTTGTTGGCCGCGTGGTTTGCCCAGTTGCCGCCCACGATCAGCTCGTCGAAAGCCGCAAGCTTGGTGAGCAGTTTGACGCCAGCTTTTGTATCGAAATCCAACGCCACTCCCACCAGAAACACTGTACTATCCTTCGATACAAGCCGGCCCTGCGCAGCAGCGAAGGCCGCTCGGAAACGCTCGGTACGACACGCACCGCACGTGCTCGCGCCGATCAGAACGGCTACCAGCTGCCGCTTGATCTTCCCTGCTGCCGTTGGTGTCGGTGCTGGCTCACTCAGACCGGGCGCCGACACAAGTCGCGCTTGCGCACGAATGATCAGCAGAGAAGCGATGAGCACTGCGAGGACGGTCGAAAGCACGTACTCCCGTTTCCGACCAGTCATGAGACGTCTCCTTTCGCCTTGCGCATCGGTCAGCGTTCCGGACTCAACACTCGAAGCATTGGGAAGGGCTCGGAGACCGCCACGACAACTACGCGCCGTCCGCGAAAATAGGGCGCACCGAAACGGCTGGCCTGAAGTCGTTCGGGGACGCGGGAATCGATTGAGTGCAGGCGATATTCGAAGTACTCGAAACGCGATCGTTCTCCCAGTGCAGCGCGGTGTTCAGCCGCCACCTGCACGACCACGACGCTGTCATCCTCCAGAACGATGTTCTGGACGCGGTGATAGAAATCGCGCCCCTCAGGGTAGTCCGTACTAAGTCCACCGCTCTCCGAGACCGTTATTGAAACTGGTACAAAACCCGCTAGCGAACGGCGTCCCACTTCGATCCCCTCGGAGTCAAACGATCGAAGCAACCCGTGGAGCGTGGCTGCAAACAGAATTTCCTCTCGATCCAAGTCACACAGCAGCGACCCCGTACTGAAGTGACGTTCATATAACGGATGCTCGGCGGGATGATCAGCCGGTGCGCCTTCGAGATTACCAGCGGATCGAAGATACTGGCCATCGACAGAATAGTAATGCAGGATTTGCTGTTCGTAATCACCGACGAGCAATACTGCATTGCGCAGAACGCACAAGTCACGCGCATCGTGCTCAATGCGGAACTCGTTTACGAACGTCAGAGAATCCCTCTCCTGCCGGAGGCTCGTGACACGCTGATTCCCACGATCAAGAACATAGATTAGTCCGTCGCTTCCTACGTCAACCGCTGCGGGGACGTAGAATTCGCCAGGCCCTCTTCCGGAACGCTCGAACTGTGCAACTAGCTGCCCGTCTGGCCGAATTAGCTGTATGCGGTGGTTGCGTGCGTCGAGGAGAACGATTCGATCCTCAGCGTCGAAAGCGACATCGGTGATTTCGCCGATCGCCTGTTCGAACGGGCTGTCTGCCACTCCGAAGGTCGCCACGGTCGAGTCTCTCGGCTGCCCCGCAGTCACCGGGCGGTCATTAGACGGCCCGGGATCGGAGCAGGCAGTGCTTACAACCGTGCTCAGCAGTAACGCCTGGGCAATCGCGAGACTGTTGGCCACCCGTACACCTGGCGTAGGTTTGCTCACGACCCTCAGCACGGATCGTCGTCGCAGGGCCCGCCGCCCGAAAAACAGCAGAACTGGCCGAAGCGGAACACGCAATTCGACGGTCCGCTGCACTCGTTGTTCGGGCACTCTGGCGGTGGCGTCCCGCATCCGCCAGAGCTAGCCGCGCTGAGTGCGTTGACGGTGTCGAACGCCGTGAGAGCGAGCAGGATCGCGAGAACGGCCACCAGCACCCTGGATTTCATGGGGACCTCCGTCTCGGTTCGGTGTGTGGCCCGGAAAACCGGCCGTTGGCGGTGTTCGACCGAAGCAGCGAGCGCTCTGCATTTAATTCCGCGAGGAGGGTCAGGGTCCTACGCGGACGCTTGCAGGGGATAAGGCTTCGGCCGACTCGGCGAACTGAGCGGGGGCGGGAGGTCCGCCGCCCCTCCTTCATTGACACGCACGGGACCACCGTGTTCCTGAACAGGGCACCCGAAGTACTCGTAGTAGAGTGGCATGGCGCGCCTCCAATCAAGACGAGGTGGGTGCCTGCTCACGCGCGGGTACGCGCCTAAGGAGGGCCGCTTCGGCAGCTGTACTCCTGAGCCGATGTGGTCGACAAACGGAGCGGGCTGCCGCACGGTCGGCCGGATCCCGCCGTCGCACGTTAGCCCGCAGAACCGCTTCCCACCGCAACGGCGTCACTACTCGAAGGAGCCGGTCGACGGGTATCTGCAAGATGGAAGGAGACAACCGACGTGAGAGGGCAGCGGGTCAGCATACTCGTTTGTTTCGACGAGGCAGGCAATACGAGTCAGCACCTCGTTGATCCCAACCAGCCGGTGTTCACGACGGCCGGAGTCGCTCCATCCGAAGAACACCTCGGGCAAATCCGCGATGTGCTCGAGTGGCGGCCGGATGAGGAACTGCACTTCGCCGTCCTGAGACGGAGTCGGTCTGGCAGGCGGCGAATTCTCGCCCTCTGCGAGTCGGAGTTGGCCGTTGCGACTATCGTGCTGGTCATCCGCGCGGACGCACAGGCGCCGGGCTTGGCCGAGAACATCGCGAAACTGGTGCCTTGGGCCAGGCGTTCTCGAGGCTTCTCTTGCAGGAGGTCCAATGGGATTGTTTGGAAGAACCGAGTCCGGGCCGGCCTCGGAAGCTGGCCTCGACCTCCGCTGTGAAATCTGCAAGAACACACTGTTCTGGCACCGCCGGGCCCAGCTTCATTGCGCAGTGGCGTCCTTCTTCGAGGGCGCATGAGTGAAGCTGGGGGATACGATCAGTACGAATTCATCGCAGACCTGTATGACTACGTGTGCGTGCATCGCCACAGCGACGACGTTGCCTTCTTCGCCGAAGCTGCAAGCACTGCCGGTGGCCCCGTCCTCGAGGTTGGTTGCGGTACCGGCCGTATCCTGATCCCGGCCGCACGCGCGGGCGCCCGTATGGTTGGACTCGACCTGTCACTGCACATGCTCCGCGTCTGTCGAGAGCGGCTTGGCCGTGAGAGTGCGGAAGTCCGGTCCGCAGTCCAACGGGTGCACGCGGACATGCGTAACTTCACGTTAACGGAACGATTTGCGTTTGCGATGCTTCCGTTCCGGTCGTTTCAGCACGTGCTGACCGTCGACGATCAGATCGCGAGCCTCGGGAACATTCGCCGGCACCTCGTGAACGGCGGCCGCATGATTCTCGATGTGTTCAATCCATCCCTCGAGGCCCTGGCGAATCAACAGGTAGGCGACGAGCTTGGAGAGGAACCCGAGTTCGCAACACCCGATGGCCGCCGCGTCGTGCGGCGTCACAAGATCGTCGTTCGCGACCGGATCAATCAGGTGAATCAGATTGAACTCCTCTACTACGTCACGCACCCTGACGGTCGCGAGGAGCGTCTCGTTCACGCGTTTGCGATGCGATACCTGTTCCGCTTCGAGGTCGAGCACCTTCTGGTGCGCTGTGGATTCCAGGTCGAGCAGCTGTACGCCGGCTACGACAAGAGCGAGTACGGATCCCGCTACCCGGGCGAGTTGGTTGTTGTCGCCCGCAAGTCCGCATGACCGGCCCGCCGATGTTCAAGGGTCGCGCGGGACACTCTCTGGTAACGCGTCGCCCACAGCAGCGTCGAACTCGATCCGGTCCGGCTGGTTACGCGCGCTGAACCGGCGCGGGCCCTGGCCCGACGCCGTTCACGAGAATGGCCGGGTCACCTATCGTACTGCCCCGAGTGGACGGCGATTGTCGGGCATGTCACAGCTCGGGACGCCGCCTTCGAACCAGCCCGCCCTAGGCACAGCCGGGTCTCCTGAACCGGCTGTCGCCGGTCGACGCGGCGCTGCTCCATCAACCAATGACGCCGAAGCGTTCCTTGCGTGTGCCCGTCGGGCGCTCGAGCGATACTTCGGCTATCCCGATTTCCGCGGCGCACAGCCGGACGCGATCCGGGCGATTGCATGCGGCAGGGATGTGCTGGTGCTCATGCCGACAGGCGGGGGCAAGAGCCTCTGCTTCCAGGTGCCGGCGCTGGTTCTGCCCGGGCTGACGATCGTCGTCAGCCCGCTCATCTCATTGATGCAGGATCAGGTCGACGCACTCGTGCGGCGAGGGATCCCGGCGACGTACATCAACTCGACGCTGTCGCCTTCGGAGTCGGTGCAACGCATGGCAGGAGTGCAGCGAGGGGAGACAAAGCTGTTGTACATCGCGCCGGAGCGATTCGACAGCCACACGTTCCGCCGCATCCTCCCTCGTCTCGATATCAGCCTGTTAGCGGTTGACGAAGCGCACTGCATCAGTGAATGGGGGCATGATTTCCGGCCGAGCTACCTCCGGCTCGGCGAAGTGCGGAAGACGCTGGGCGTGCCGTGCATCGCACTGACGGCGACGGCCACGCCATCCGTGCGTGAGGATATTCTCGTGCATCTCGGGCTCCGCCGTCCGGTCATTCTGTCGCGCGGATTTGATCGCTCGAACCTTGGTTGGCACGTCATTGCGGCACGTGATGAAGCGCACAAGGACCATCTCCTGATCGAGGCGCTGCGCACGCATCGACGCGATGGGGTGGCCTGCGTGTACGCGCCGACGCGGAAGAAGGTGGATGCGCTTGCGGACCTGCTCAACCACTCCGGCATCCAGGCGGCCGGATACCACGCCGGTGCCAGCAGCGCCGACCGGCATCGCTTGCAGGAAACGTTCATGCGCGGCTCGATACCGGTGATCGTGGCGACCAACGCATTCGGAATGGGCATCGACAAACCGGACGTGCGGCTGGTGGTCCACTTTGCGATGCCCGCAACGCTTGAAGCGTACTATCAGGAAGCCGGCCGCGGCGGGCGCGATGGCAAACATGCCCGCTGCATCCTGCTGCACTCGTTCCCGGATCGCTTCACACACGAGTTCTTGATCGACCAGGGGCATCCGTCGCCGGAGTCGGTACGCTCGGTCTGGTCCGCGCTTCGGACCGAGATCGGCACCCGGGATGTCGCGTCGATCGACCTTGCACGCCTTGCCGCGCTCGCACGCATCGGCGGCGGTGCCCGGCTCGTCGAGGCGATTCTTCGCAAGCTGGGCAGCGCGGATCTGTTGAGTGCACACCAGCCCCCATCGGCCGGATCGGATGTGGATTCGGTCCTGCACATCCATCTGCACGGCGATTGGCCTGCCGACCGACTCCCGTTCGACTTTCAGCACCTCGCCGCAGGCAGGCAGCGCGAACTCACGAAGCTCGAGTGGATGCAGCGCTACGCGTACACGCGTCATTGCCGGCGAGGCTTCGTGCTCCGGTATTTCGGCGACCCTGCGGCCATGCGACAATGTCACGATTGCGATCGGTGCACGCCGACACACGTTCGTTCCATCCACAGCACCTCGCCGCGCGGGTCGCAGATCGTACTCACCATCAGGGCTGTCGCTCGGCGGATTGGAATCGGGTGAAGACGGGTAAAAGGAAGTGATCAAGCTGAGCCTCGATTTCATTTCCTTTCAACCCGTTCATCGTACCGACCCCTCATCCTCAGTGATTCGTCTCATCTCCTATCTGCCCCTCTGATACCTGAAAAATCGGGCTCGGACTAGCCCGAACCTCCATCTTGCCCCATCCTTTCCCGTCGACAGAGAGACGAATGTCCGTAACTCCGAAGGATCATGGCCTGGCAGTTGACCGAAAAGCAGGAGGCGTTCCGGCGCTCGGTCCGCGAGTTCGCGGAAGCCGAGATCGCGCCGATTGCCCGCGTCCACGACGAGGAAAGTCGGTTCCCATGGGAAACGGTCCGTCGCATGGCGAAACTCGGTTATTTCGGCGTCAATGTATCTGAGCGGTGGGGTGGTCTGGGCCTGGACTACATAAGCTATCTCCTCGTGATCGAGGAGCTGGCCAGGATCGATGTCAGCCACTCCATCACGGTGAGCGCTCATTCCACGCTCGGCGCTTCGCCGATTCTGAATTTCGGAACCGATACCCAGAAGGATCGCTTCCTGCCGTTGCTGGCCGGAGGTTCGGTGCTGGGCGGCTTCGGGCTGACCGAACCTGCCGCGGGCTCGGATTCGAGCGCTACCCGGACAACAGCCGTGCCCGAGAACGGCGGGTACCGCCTTGACGGCAGCAAGATCTTCATCACGCACGCAGGCGTCGGCGAGGTGTTCGTGGTCACAGCGGTCACGGACCGTGCCGAGGGCACCCGGGGGATCAGCAGCTTCATCGTGACCAAGGAAACGGTCGATCGGGAGATTGCGGACCGGATCGGCTTCGGCCACGCATCGTCCCTCGAGCCGTTCACGCCGGGCGTGCGATCTGGAAAGAAAGAAGACAAGATGGGCTGGCGCGCATCGGACACGCGCGAACTGATTCTCGAGGAAGCACATGTCCCGGTCGAGGACCGGCTTGGCGCGGAAGGGCAGGGCTTCGTGAACTTCATGAAGACCCTGGATTCGGGACGGATCGGCATTGCGGCGCTCTCGCTCGGACTGGCCGAGGGCGCGTTCGAACATGCGGTCGCTTATGTTCAGCGCGAGCGAAATGGCGCCTCGCCGGCGGACCGCCAGGCCATCCGTTTCGGACTGGCCGACATGGCAACCGAAATCGAGGCGGGCCGCCACCTGGTGTACCATGCAGCGTGGCTCAAGGAGAAGGGCAAGCCCTTCACCCCGGCCGCCGCCATGGCGAAACTCTTTTGCAGCGAACTGGCCATGCGAACCACGACCCGGGCCGTCCAGTTGATGGGGCCCGATGGCTACTCTGCGGAGTACCCGGTCGAGCGCATGTTGCGAGATGCGAAAATTTGCGAGATCGGCGAGGGCACCAGCGAGGTGCAGCGCATGGTCATCGCACGAAGCTTCCTGAGCGACGGCTCCGGCCGCTGAAACGGTCGTCGTAGCCGTCCATCCACACCCTATGAAAAGAGAAATTCTCATCTCCGCCACGCCGCAAGAGACGCGCGTGGCGATCCTCGAGGACGGCATCCTCGTCGAGCTGATGATCGACCAGCCGGACAGCGAACGGCTGGTCGGCGACGTCTATCTCGGCCAGGTCCAGGCCGTCCTGCCCGGTATCCAGGCCGCCTTCGTCGACATTGGCACCGAGAAGGCCGCCTTCCTCCACGTCTCCGATGTCGCCAAAGATGAGGATGACGAGGACGAGAATGGCGACGACCGGGACTCCCGGAATCGCCGCTACCCGCCCATCCAGGACCTCATCGCGAAGGGCGAGAAGCTGCTCGTCCAGGCCACGAAGGAACCCATCGGCACGAAGGGACCCCGCGTCACGACCCATATCTCGCTGCCCGGGCGATTCATCGTCTTCATGCCCGGTTCCGGTCACATCGGCGTCAGCCGGAAGATCGAGATCCGCGAGGAGCGCTCCCGCCTCCGCGGCATCGCACGGGACGTCGTCCCCAAGGATGGCGGCGGCGTCATCGTGCGCACCGCCGGTGAGGAACTCACCCGCGAGGTCTTCCAGCGCGAATACACCAACCTGGCCGAAACCTGGGACAGGATTCAGCGAAAATCGAAGACGGCGAAGCCACCGTCCCTCATCCACCGCGAAGCCAAGCTCACGAGCGGCATCATCCGCGACGTCTTCACTCAGAAGGTCGACGCGCTCATCACCGACAGCAAACACGTCCACAACGAGATCAGGTCATATCTCGGTGGTACGGACCCCAGCCTGCTCGACCGCGTCCACCTCTACACCGATCCCGTCCCGCTCTTCGACAAGTACGGCATCGAGGATGCGATCCGCGAGGCCTTCCAGCGCCGCGTCGATCTGCCCTCCGGCGGCTACATCATCATCGAGCCGACCGAGGCGCTCGTCTCCATCGACGTGAACACGGGCCGCTACACCGGCCGCAAGGACCCCGAAAAGACGATCCTGCGCACCAATCTCGACGCCGCCCGCGAAATCGCACGACAGCTCCGCCTCCGTGACATCGGCGGCATCATCGTCGCCGATTTCATCGACATGGAATCGAAGGGCAACCAGGACCGCGTGCTCCAGGAGCTGCGCGCACACCTGAACCGCGACCGCGCCCGCACCCGCGCTTTTCAGGTCTCCGACCTCGGTCTCGTCGAGATGACCCGCCAGCGCGTCCGGCCCTCCCTGTTCCACACCCTCACCGAGCCGTGCATGCACTGCGGCGGCACAGGCCGCGTCTTCCGGCCCGATACCGTGCTCCGACGCATCGAACGGGCAACTCGCCGCATCTCCGTCCAGCAGGCCGCCAAGGAGATCACCATCCGCGTCCACCCGGAAGTTGCCCTCCACATCCTCGAGAATGAGCCCGACCTCCTGCGTCGCCTCCAGTCCTCCCTCCGCCTCGATCTCGACGTCCGCGACGACCCCCTCATGCGCCAGGACGAATTCAGGCTCCTCGCAGGACCGGCTGAATCGGACATCACGGGCAAGTACGCGATCGGATAAGGACTGAATGGGGACTGAAAGGGGTGGCGGTGGGCAGGGTCGGGGGCGGTGGCGATGGACAATGGCGGTGGCGGAGGCTGGGTGGGTGGCTGGCTGGCATTGACTTCAAATCTGACCAGAGCCATCTTTCAAATCTGTACACTGAACCGTAAGTGACTCCCATGTACGCGATCATCCGCAGCGGCGATAAACAGTTCCGGGCCGAGCCCGGCGCGACCGTCCGCCTGCCGACCGTAGACGCCGCCGTTGGCGACACCGTCACGTTCGATCAGATCCTGTTGGCGAGCGACGGCGACACGATCACGGTCGGGACGCCGATCCTGAACGGCGCAACGGTGACCGGCGAGGTCATGGCGCACGGGAAGGGCCGGAAGATCACGATCTTCAAGTGGAAGCGGCGTAAGAATTATCGCCGCAAGCAGGGCCACCGGCAGGGTTACACGGACGTCCGCATCGGCGCGATCTCGGTCGGTTGAGGCTGATCGAGGGCGCGGCGCTGGCTGGGATCGAAGTGAGGTTGCAATGGCACACAAGAAAGGCGTAGGCTCGAGCAAGAACGGGCGCGACTCGAACGCGCAGTTCCTCGGCGTGAAGGTTTACGGAGGCAGCCCGATCAATGCGGGCGGCATCATCGTGCGGCAGCGGGGCACGAAGTTCCATCCGGGCCGGAACGTGGCGAAGGGTCGTGACGATACGTTGTTCGCGCTGGTCGATGGAGTGGTCAAGTTCGAGCGTCGGGATCGCAAACGTCAGCAGGTATCGGTGTATCCGGAGCAATGACGCACTCAGTGCCGCCGTCGATCAAAGGGTGTGACCCGGCCGAGCGCCGGGTCATTTTGCTTCAGGGCAGCGCACCCTGCTCCATGTGTCGGGAAGGACACCTTTGAAGATCCACGAAACGCGTTGCCGCCGCTCGCCGCTGCGGCGGCAGATCGGCCCACGGCATACCATCGAATCCTTGTATCACCTCGAATTACGTCGCGTACCGCTCACGAACGGCTCGACGTGAGCGTCGGGTTGCGGCCGGGTCAGCAGGCTGACGATCACGAGCACGACGATGTTCGCAGCCACGCCGAGAATGCCTTCGTGGAAATCGTACGGCCTGAGGTCAGGTTGCCAGATGAAAAAGCCTGCGACGAGTGAACCCGCGAACAGGCCGGCGAACACGGCGGGCGTGGTGGCTCGTTTCCAGTAGAGTGCGGCATAGACGGGCGGAGCGAGTTGTGCCACGAGGCCATAGGCAGTGAGGAGCAGGTAAACGAGATTCGGCCGTGCGACGATGGCGAGGTAGTACGCGATGCCGCCGACGGCAAAGACGAGGATCTGCATGAGCCTCCGCCGGCGCCGCTCGTCGACCTGAACAAAGGGTGCAATACCGTCTTCGATGGCGATCGAGGCCGCAGCATGGAGCAGCCCATCACCGGTGGACATCGAGGCGGCCAGCGCACCGGCGCAGAACACGCCCACCGCGATGGCCGGCAGTCCGGTCTCGAGCAGCATGTGTGGCAGAATGTTGTCCGGCTGTGAAGGCGCCATCGGAAAGAGGACGCCCGCGAAACCGACGAGCAGCAACGGGATGAGAAAGATCTGGAACGTCGGATAGAGCACGACGCTCCGGCGCAGAATCCGCTCATCGCGTGCGGAGAATGCCTTGATGAAGAGGTGCGGCCACATCATCAGCCCGATTGCTGAGGACAGGATCGCGGTCGAATATCCGCCCCAGGTCCACGGCTCACCCGCCGCCGTCAGGCCAGGCAGCGTGAGCAGTTCGGGTCGCACGTCGGCAATGCGCTCGAACATCGGTCCGATGCCGCCGTACAGTTGCTGCGGGATGTACAGGCCGACACCCCAGGCCACGGCCATCATGATGATGCCCTGGAATACGTTGGTCCAGCCAACGGCCGTCGCGCCGCCGAACAGCACGTAAATGATAACGATCCCGTACGAGAGTGCGGCGCCCAGTTCGAACGAGACGTGCCCTTCGGTGACCGTCTCGAAGACGATCCCGGCGCCGCTCATCTGAAGCATGATGTACGGCACGAATGCGACAATCGCGATGACAGCGAGGAGCAGGGAAAGCGACCGGCTGGGGAAGCGGCCAGCGACGAGCTGTGCCTGTGTAACGTATCCGCGCTTGCGGCCGAGCCGTGATGCGCGTGCACCAATGAAATACCATGGTATCATGCCAAGCACGCCGTAGGACACAATATAGAGGGGAGCCATCCCCCTCGAGTAAGCCCAGCCGGGCGCGCCAAGAAAAGCGAACGCGCTGAACACCGTCCCGCCAATGACGAAGTACATGGGCAGCAATCCGAACTGGCGGTCTGCCGCGACGAAACCGGTGACATCGTGAGATGCCTTGCGGCCCGTTGCCAACCCGATATACAGCGTAATCGCGAGGTATGCCAGGACGACGGCCGTGACAATCTGCCAGCGTTCCATGTCTCAGCCGTCGCGGCGAGGGGAATCTCGCCCGTGCGCGGCCGCGTCCTCTGCGCGAGTCGTTGCACGCTCGAGGACCCAGCTCACAAGGACGCCGAGCAGGACCCAGCTCGAGACCCAGACCATGACGAACGGCATGCCCAACACGAGGGGATGGCTGCGATTGAACGGGAGAATACCCGGGTACACGAGGAATATTGTGTAAGCGGCGAGGTATGCGAAAACGAGCCAGCGGGCAGCGCGCGTCGTCATCACGGCCGTTCGCGCAGGGCGCGAGCGATCGAGTCGAACGCGGCCGTCAGCTCATCGATGAGTTCTCGGGCTGCGGGCGGTGTGAGCCCGTCCGATGCCATCTGTGAACGCAGGCGCCGGATCTTGCGCGATGCGTGCTCGATGCGATCGACGGGGTCATCCGTCTCCGGCTCCTCGCCGAACGGATTGAGCTTCGGTTTGTCGAATGGGTCGTCGAAAGGATTCTTCGGCATGCGAGTTCTCCGTTCTACCGGCCTGTGAAGCGCGGCTCGCGCTTCTCGAGGAAAGCGCGCACGCCCTCGACGCGGTCCTCGCTGGCGAAGGCGGCGACGAAGAGATCGCGTTCGTGAGCGAGGCCGGCGCTGAGCGGCGCTTCCATGGCGGCCCGGATGGCGGTCTTGGCGAGTTCGAGTGCAATGGGCGAGAAGCCGGCGATCGTGCGTGCGATCGTCATCGTGCGGTCGAGGAGCGTTCCGTCGTCTGCGACCCAGTCGACGAGCCCGATGCGTTCCGCTTCGGCGGCGTCGATCAGTTCACCGGTGAGGATGAGTCGAGCGGCGCGACCCGGTCCGATGAGGCGGGGCAGGCGCTGCGTTCCGCCGCCGCCCGGCAGGAGTCCGAGCCGGATTTCCGGCTGACCCAGCTTTGCGGAACGAGTCGCGATGCGAAGGTCACAGGCAAGCGCGACCTCGCAGCCGCCGCCGAGCGCGAAGCCGTTGATCATCGCAATCGTCGGCTTCGGGAACGCAGCGATCTCATCGAACAGCCGGCGTCCACTCATTGCAGCACGCTGTTCCATGGCTGTGCGTTCGGCGAACTCGCTGATATCGGCGCCGGCAATGAATGCCCGGTCGCCGGCGCCGGTCAGAATGACGACCCGAGTGGCGCCATCGGAGCGCAGCACATCGAGCGCATCGACCGCTTCACGGCGGACCGTGGCGTTGAGGGCGTTGCGCTTGTCGGGTCGGTTGATGGTGATCGTCGCGATCCCATCGTTCAGATCGACGATCAGCGTTTCCCACGTCACGCGGCGGGTACCTCCGTCCATTCGTAGAAGCCCTGCCCCGATTTCCTGCCGAGCCGGCCTGCCGCGACCATCTGCTCGAGCAGGGCCGGCGGCCGGAACGCCTCTGAGTCCAGAGCCTGGTGCAGGTATCGCGCGATGTCGAGGCGGATATCGAGGCCGACGAGATCGGTGAGCCGGAGCGGACCCATTGGATGGCGGTACCCCAGCTCCATCGCCCTGTCGATGTCGGCAGCAGTCGCAACGCCCTGTTCGACCATCCGGATGGCCTCGAGACCGAGCAGGACGCCGAGGCGTGACGTAGCGAAGCCGGGCGCATCGTTCACCAGGACCGGCTCCTTGCCGATGCGGCGGGCAAAGGCGAGGCCGGCGTCGACGACGACCTGCGCCGTCTCCCGGCCGCGCACCACCTCGATCAGTTTGTTGATGTGCACGGGATTGAAGAAGTGCAGGCCGATCACACGGGAAGGCTGCGTCGTCGCCTGCTGAAGCGCGGTGATGCTCAAACTCGACGTATTGGTTGCAAGGATCACATCATCGGGGACGATCGGGTCGAGTGCCTGAAGCAGTGCAATCTTGAGGTCCATCCTCTCGGGCACAGCTTCAACAATGAGGTCAGCGTCGCGCACCGCAGCGTTGACGTCAACGCTGGTCGCGATGCGGGCGAGAATGGAATCGCGGTCCGCGGCGGTTGCCTTGCCGCGCGTGATGGCGCCGTCGAGGTTCTCGCGAATCCTCGCCACTCCACTCTTGACGAGGTCCTCCGTCGTGTCGATGAGCGAGACGGTGCAACCAGCTGCGGCCGCAACCTGAGCGATGCCGTGACCCATCGTTCCGGCACCTACGACGGCCACTCTGGCGATGGTGCGGCTCATTCGCCGGACTTGCCTGCGTGAGACCTGCGATTGAAGCGGGGTGTGCGCTTGTCGAGGAACGCGGTGATGCCTTCTCGGAAGTCAGCGGAAGCGAATGCGTGGAGCTGTGCGGCGACCTCCATCTCGAGGATCTCGTCGAGCGATCCACTGAGGGCCCGGCGCAGCGAACGCTTGGCATCGCTGATGACGCCCGCTGGTGCTGCCGCAATCTGGCCGGCCATGCCTCTGACCGCTGTCTCGAGCTCGGACGCAGGCACGACGCGATTGAACAGACCGAGTCGCTCCGCACGCTCGGCGTTGATCATGCCACCGGTGTACACGGCCTCCGATGCGACGGCAAGGCCGACCAGACGGGGCAGGAAGAAGCTGCCACCCCAGTCCGGGTGCAAACCGACGCGCAGGAACGTGAACCCGATCGACGCCGTCTCGCTCGCGACGCGCAGATCGCAGGCAAGGGCGAGGCAAGCACCGGCGCCTGCGGCAGGCCCGTTCACCGCGGCGATGACCGGCTGCGGCATCGCATCGATGACGGAAACGACACGCGCGCCGGCCCGGACCAGGGCTTCGAATCCGGCCGTATCATCGCTTTCGATGAGGTCACGCATCACACCAATGTCGCCGCCCGTCGAGAACGCACGACCAACGCCCGTGATCACCACGCAGCGGATATCGTCATCATCGCCGAAATGGCGAAGTCCATCTTCCAGCTGATCGCGCATGTCGCCGGCGAACGCGTTGAGCCGTTCGGGTCGATTGATGCGAATCCAGCCGTTCGGTCCGTCCCGCTCGACGTCGATTCCGTTCTTCCTCATTCGAAGACCTCCACAACGGTTGCAATGCCCTGGCCCACGCCGATGCACATCGTAGCAAGACCGTGGCCGCCGCCTCGCCGCCTCAACTCGTGAACGAGCGTCGTCAGGATCCGCGCGCCTGAGCAACCGAGCGGATGCCCGATCGCAATCGCACCGCCGTTCACGTTGACACGTTCCGGGTCGAGTCCCAGTTCGCGGATACACGGGATCGCCTGTGCTGCAAACGCTTCATTGATCTCACTGAGATCGATGTCGGCCGGCGACAACGCTGCGCGAGCGAGGGCCTTGCGCGACGCCGGGACCGGGCCCATCCCCATGAAGTCGGGTTCGACGCCGGCTACGCCGGTCGCGACGATTCGACCCAGCGGTTCGAGACCGAGCTGGCGACCACGTTCCGCGCTGACCACGAGGAGCGCCGCCGCACCGTCATTGATGCCCGATGCGTTGCCCGCGGTCACGGTCCCATTGGTGCGGAATGCCGGACGCAGACGGGCCAGCGCTTCCAGCGTCGTGTCCGGGCGAGGATGCTCATCCCGTTCGACAATCGTCGTCTCGCCTTTCCTTCCTGTGACTTCGACAGGGATGACCTCGGCATCGTAGCGGCCCGAGGCCCAGGCCGTGCACGCCCGCTGCTGGCTCAACAGCGCGAATGTGTCCTGTTGCTCGCGTGTTACGCCGTATCGCGCTGCTACGTTTTCCGCCGTCTCGCCAAGCCCGATCGTCCAGTGCTCCGGAAATCGCGGATTCACGAAGCGCCAGCCAAGCACCGTGTCCGCGATGGCGGGCGCGCCGCGCGCGTATGCCTGGTCCGCTTTCAGGATGACGTACGGTGAGCGGCTCATGGATTCGACGCCGCCCGCAATGAACACCTCGCCTTCACCCGCGTTCATTGCATGGTATGCGGCATTCACGGCTTGCAGCCCCGAGCCGCACAGCCGGTTCACCGTCTGAGCGGCGACCGTGACGGGCACGCCCGCGAGCAGCGCTGCCATGCGTGCGACGTTGCGATTGTCCTCGCCGGCCTGGTTCGCACAGCCGAGGATCACATCGTCGATGAGGGCAGAATCGAGCGAAGCGCGCTCGACGAGCGCGGCGATCGCATGCGATGCAAGATCGTCCGGGCGGACGGATGCAAGTGCCCCGCCGTATCGGCCGACCGGCGTTCGCACAGCAGACACGATCCATGCTTCACGGGGCATGGGACGATGCTCGATCGCCGCGTACCGGAGCGCACCGGTTCGAGACTCGGCTTCCGGGAGTCAATGCTGTGCCGTCAGTTGAGGTCGACCCAGACGCTCTTGACCTGTGTGTACAGGTCGAGGGCGTGCTTGCCCAGCTCGCGGCCGTACCCGGACTGCTTGTAACCGCCGAAGGGCGATGCGGCATCCAGCGGGTGGTACGTGTTGATCCAGACGGTGCCGGCCTGGATGCGCCTGGCCATGCGGTGGGCGGTCTTGACGTTCTGCGTCCACACACCGGCGGCGAGGCCGTACATGGTGTTGTTGGCGAGCGCAACCGCTTCGTCTTCGTCGTTGAACTCGAGGACGGCAAGGACCGGGCCGAAGATCTCTTCGTTGGCGATGGCGTGATCGGGCCGCACGCCGGTGAACACGGTTGGTTCGATCCAGTAGCCGATCTCTTCGCCGCGGAATCGTGCGCGTGCGCCACCGGTCACGAGTTCTGCACCGTCCTTGCGACCGCGGTCGATATAGCCGAGGACGCGGCGCAACTGTTCGTCGGAGATGAGGGGACCCATGCGGCGTTTCGGATCGAGCGGTTCCCCGGGCTCCATCTTACGCGCGCGGTCGACAATGCGATTTACGAGTTCGTCGCGTACGGAAGCGTGAGCGAGCAGGCGGGATCCGGCCGTGCACGTCTGTCCGGCATTGTAGAAGATCGCGGTGAAGGCGCCGCGCGCCGCCGCATCGAGGTCGGCATCGGCGAGGACGATGTTCGGCGACTTGCCGCCCAGCTCGAGCGAAACGCGTTTCAGCGTGTTCGCCGCCTCGCGCATGATGATCTTGCCAACGGCCGTGGAACCGGTGAACGCGATCTTGTCGACGTCCGGGTGGCGGACCAGCGCGGCACCGGCGGTTTCACCGAAGCCGGGTACGACGTTGAGCACGCCGTCCGGCAGGCCGGCATCGGCGCCGATGCGTGCCAGCTCAAGTGCCGTGAGCGGCGTCTGTTCGGCCGGCTTGAGTACCACCGTATTACCGCACGCGAGGGCGGGCGCGACCTTCCACGCCGCCATCTCGAGCGGGAAGTTCCACGGGATGATGGCGCCGACGACGCCGACGGGTTCGCGAACGGTATAGTTGAGGACATTGCCGCGAACCGGAATGGTTTCGCCTTCGATCTTGGTGACCCACCCCGCATAATAGCGGAACGCATCGATCGCTTCCTGAAGATCGAACTGTGCCTCGCGCAGCGGCTTGCCATTGTCAATCGCTTCGATCCGCATCAGCGGTTCACGCTGCGCCTCGAGCGCGTCCGCGATCTTCCACAGCAGAGCGCCACGATCGGCGGCGTCCATGCCCGCCCAATCCTTCGACACGAGAGCGGCACGGGCGGCGCCGACGGCCAGGTCTACGTCGTCATCACGAGCTTCGGCGACCTCCGTGATGACCTCGCCATCCGCGGGATTACGGGTTGGAAAGACGTTGCCTGCGCGCGCGGGAACCCACTCGCCGCCAATGAAGAGCTGATCCGGCGCGCTTCGCTCGATCGCCGGCGTGGTCGCCATCTGGTTCAACGACCCTTGAAGGCTGCTTTGCGCTTTTCGACGTAGGCGGCGAGGCCCTCTTTCGCATCGCTGCTCTGGAACAGGAGCTGCTGGAGCTCGCGCTCGACGGCGAGTGCATCCTGGAACGGCAACTCGGCACCCGTCTGCACGGCACGCTTGATGTTGCCCACGGCCCGGGATGCCATGTTGGGTGGCGCGAAGCGGGCGGCGTATTCGAGGATCTTCCGGACGAACACCTCACGGCTGTCCGCCTCCCACACATCATTCACGATGCCGAGCTTCTTTGCCTCATCGAAATCGAAGGTCCGGCCGGTGACCATGAGTTCGATGGCGGCGGACTTGCCTACGATCCGGGCCAGCCGCTGCGTGCCGCCGGTACCGGGCAGCACGCCGAGGTTGACTTCGGGGAGTCCGATCTTGCCTGCGGCCTTTCGCGCAATGCGCAGGTCGGCTGCCATGGCGATTTCGAGGCCGCCGCCGACGGTGTGCCCGTTCAGCGCGGCAATCACGAGTTTGGGGGTCTGCTCGAGCCGGTTCAGTGTTTCATTGGCGTGCAGACAGAAGTAGTACTTGAACTGAGGTGTGACCGAGTTGAGCATCTGGATGTTGGCACCAGCGCAGAAGAACTTGTCGCCGGCGCCGATCAGTACAATAACATGCACGTCATCGTCCATGCGTGCCCTCAGGACGGCGGTATCGAGGGCCTGCATCATCTCGTAGGTGTACGTGTTGGCGGGCGGATCATCGAGTGCGAGAACGGCTACGCCGCCCATTGCCTCGTACGCGACCAGTGTTTTCGTCTGTTCTTCGTCCATGACCTGTGCCATTCGTTCCTCCGCGGTCTCGAGCTTCGAGAGCGGCAATCTGGACCCGTTTGACGGGCGGGGTCAAGTTCAGATTGCGGCACGGCTTGCCCGGCTGGCACGATCCCGGCTAGCTTGACTGTGCAGCCCGGCCCGCATCCCCTCGCGACGACACCGGCTGCAATTCGCGCGCGAGGCCCGATCGCCCGGAACCGGCACTGCACAGGCCGGTAGGATCCAGCATGAAACGACCCATCCGAATCGCCCTTGTCGTGGGCGCACTGGCCCTTGTTCCGCTGGCCGGTGCATTCCTTCTGGGCGCCGCCAGCGGCCGCATCCAGGCCACAGACGCGAGCGCAGACGTCTTCCGCGTTCCCGTCCATGGAGTTGTCGAGCGCGGCCTCTCCCCGTTCATTGCGCGAAGCCTGCGCGAGGCACGCGAGGCCGGCGCTCGCGCCGTCATCCTCGATATGGAAACGCCGGGCGGTCGCATCGATGCCGCCCAGCAGATCGTGGATGCAATTCGGAACGCAGACGTGCCGGTTCACACCTTCGTCAATCACCGCGCATTCTCGGCCGGCGCACTCATTGCCCTCGCAACGGATCAGATCTGGATGCGCCCGGGCAGTGTCATCGGCGCTGCGACGCCGGTCACGGGTGACGGGGAGAAGGCCCCCGAGAAGATCGTGAGCGCAATGCGCAGCGAGATGCGGGCGCTCGCCGAACATCGCGGCCTCGATCCGCGTATTGCAGAGGCGATGGTCGATGAATCGATCGTCATCGAAGGTGTGACCAGTCCTGGTCAATTGCTCACACTGACCACAGAGGAGGCGGTTCGTGTGCGCTATGCGAGCGCGGTCACAGACTGGGACGAACTCCTCGAGCGACTCGATCTCGCCGGCGCTACCGTGCACGTTGCGCGCGTCAACTGGGCAGAATCGATTGTGCGCTTTCTGACGAATCCGATGGTTGCGCCTCTCCTGCTCACACTCGGGATGATCGGTCTCATTGTCGAGATCAAGACACCGGCGTTCGGGCTGGCGGGCGTAGCCGGCCTGACTTCGCTTGCGCTCTTCTTCGGCGGCCACTACATCGTCGGCCTGGCGGGGCTCGAAGAATTGCTGTTGCTTCTCGGCGGAATCGGACTGCTTGCCGTCGAGGCCTTTCTTCTGCCCGGCTTCGGCATTGCCGGTTTCTTCGGTCTTTTCGCGATCGCCTCGGGGGTCATGCTGAGCATGGTATCGAATCTTTCGACTGCGGCCGATCTGAGTCTGGCCGCCGGCGTGGTAGCGCTGAGCGGGATCGTGGTCGTTGTGGTGGGCTGGGCGCTGCTTCGACACATTCCGGGCAGTGGCCGGTTTGCGAAGTCCGGGCTCATGCTGGAGGATCAGACGCATCGTGAAGCGGGCTACAGTTCGAGTGTCGCGCGGGCGGAACTCATGGGCGCGACCGGTACCGCGCTCACCGACCTGCGGCCGTCCGGTACGGTTGTCATCGGCGATGATCGCATCGATGTCGTCGCAGAATCGCAATGGATCACGGCCGGCACACCCGTTCGCGTTCTGCGTTACGACGGTTCGAGTTATGTTGTCCGTGCAGTTGCCGAAGTGAATGCTGCTCCCCCTTCAACTGAGGGCAACGCCAATGCCTGAAGCCACCGTACTGCCGATCATCGTTCTGGTCGCAGTCGTCCTCGGTCTCATCATGCTCAATTGGGCGATACCTGTCCGTCTGTGGATCGAGGCCGTCTTCGCAGGCGTTCGTGTCGGAATTGGTGATCTGATCGGCATGCGCCTGCGAAAGGTCAGCCCTGCGTCCGTCGTCCGCCCGCTCATTGCTGCAACCAAGGCAGGTATTGAGCTCACCACGCGCCAGCTCGAGGCCCACCACCTTGCAGGCGGCCACGTCGATCGCGTCGTCAAGGCGCTGATCAGCGCGGACAAGGCGAATCTCGGACTGCCCTTCGAACAGGCCGCCGCCATTGACCTCGCCGGTCGCGACGTGCTCGAAGCCGTCAGGGTCTCCGTCAACCCGAAGGTCATTGACACGCCACGTGTCGCCGCAATGGCCAAGGACGGGATTCAGGTGATTGCCACGGCGAGGGTCACCGTGCGCGCCAACATCAACCGCCTGGTCGGCGGAGCCGGTGAGGAGACGATCCTCGCGCGCGTCGGCGAGGGCATCGTTTCGACCGTCGGTTCGGCCAGCTCGCACAAGATCGTACTCGAGAACCCGGACAACATCTCGAAGAGCGTGCTCGCCAAGGGGCTCGATGCCGGTACCGCTTTCGAGATCCTGTCGATCGACATCGCGGACGTCGATGTCGGCAAGAACATCGGCGCCGAGCTACAGACGGATCAGGCGGAAGCGGACAAGCGCATCGCGCAGGCGAAAGCCGAGGAGCGGCGTGCCATGGCGATCGCTGAGGAGCAGGAGATGCGCGCGAGAGTGCAGGAGATGCGCGCCCGCGTGGTCGAAGCCGAAGCCGAGGTGCCGCTCGCCATGGCCGAAGCGTTCCGCACCGGCAATCTCGGCATCATGGATTATGCGCGCTATCACAACGTCGAGGCAGACACGCGCATGCGGAAATCCATTGCCGGCAGCGATGACGGCCAGCCGCAGAGCAAGGAGGGGTAGTTGGACGATTTCTTCTGGGTCCTCGTCTTCATCTTCTTCGTGGTCGCGCCCCTGCTCGAGCGCGTCCTGAAGGGGGGCTCACGATCCCGGATGCCGCCCCCCCATCGGCGGCCCCAGGGCCAGCGACGCGCTCCACCCGCGCAGCGTGATGCCGAGATGCTTTCCCATCAGAGGGCCGAAACCAGGAGCCGTACCGCGGAGGATATGCTTCCGGCGGAACTCTGGGAAATCCTCACCGGCCAGAAATCGCCTGCCCCCCGCCCGCTCCCGGCTCCTCGCAGCGAGTGGGACGAAGAGGCCGATCGCGACGAGGAATCGGCAGTCCGCGACGAGACCCTTCCCGTCCGAACAGAGCGGGACGAGAACCGCGAAGTCGAGGAACTGCTTCGGCACCGCGAACGGGCCGCCGAGCGTCAGACCTTCGAACGGGCGGTGCCTCGCGTGGTCTCAATGGAATCAGCGCCTGTCGCCGCCGATGTCCGCCACAGGAAGTTTCACGAGATGCTCGCCCGGACCCGACCCGCCCCCGCCATGGAGGCACCGCCGGCCGCTCGGAATGTCATAGGCGAACTCCTGCGCAACGGCACCACGCTCGAAGTCCGGCGTGCGATCCTGATGCACGAGGTTCTTGGCCGCCCCAAAGGCCTCGACTGACCGACTGGAGGTTGCCCGCCTCTGGCGTTAGCTTGTGCCGCCGCCCTGCCCGGGTGGTGAAATGGCAAACACGGCGGACTCAAAATCCGCTGCTCGCAAGGGCTTGTGGGTTCGAGTCCCACCCCGGGCATATCACCACCAATCACACGTCGGCGTTCCTTCGCCTCGCGAGCGCGCGCCTTCGTTCGTGCATCGTAGAGAACGCGCGCCCGCGGATTTCGCCGTTGTGCACTGCGCACGATCGACGGGATGTCGATCAGGCCGACCCCATTTCACGCCGCCTGCGCGCCGCGCCCGCCCGGCCGTACGCGAAATAGATCACCATTCCGATGGCAAGCCAGATCAACAGGCGCTCCCACGTTGCCCACGGCAGGCCGACCATCAGATAGAAGCAGCTGAGCACGCCGAGCAGTGGGACCCAGGGCATGCCCGGGACCTTGAACGGCCGCTCGATATCGGGCATCGTCCGGCGCAGTACAATGACGCCCGCGCACACAATCACGAAGGCGAGCAGCGTTCCGATCGAGACCAGTTCGCCGAGGATGCCAATGGGGAACAGACCGGCGGCGATAGCGACGACAACTCCCGTCACGATGGTCGTGATGTACGGTGTCCGGAACCGTTCATGGATCCTGCCAAAGATGGGCGGCAGAAATCCATCGCGCGCCATCGAATAGAAGATGCGCGGCTGGGCGAGCAGCATGACCAGGATCACGCTTGACAGTCCGGCAATCGCGCCGAGCTTGATCCACGGCCGCAGCCAGACGAGGCCGGTCGCATCGATGCCGACTGCGATCGGATCCGCAACATTGAGCTGCGCGAAAGGCACGATCCCGGTGAGCACGAGAGATACGGTGATGTAGAGGATCGTACAGACGACCAGCGAGACCAGAATGCCAATGGGCATGTCCCGTTGAGGATTCTTCGCCTCCTGCGCGGCGGTCGAGACCGCATCGAATCCGATGTATGCGAAGAAGATCACGCCGGCGCCACGCAGAATGCCGCTCCATCCGAATTCACCGAACGTTCCCGTATTTGCCGGGATGAAGGGCGTCAGATTCTCGCGCAGGACGTAACTCGCACCGAAGGCGATGAAGAGCAGGATGACTGTCACCTTCACGATCACGATCGTCGCGTTGGCGCGCGCCGATTCCTTGATGCCGCGGATCAACAGGGAGGAAACGGCAAGGACGATGATGGCGGCCGGGATGTTGAACACAGCGGTTGCGCCGCCCTCGAGTAGCGTGCCGGGTGCTGCCGAGAACGCAGGTGGTACGATGATTCCGAAGTCGCGCAGAAAGCTGACCATGTAACCGGACCAGCCGACGGCGACGGTTGCAGCGCCAAGCGAGTACTCGAGAATCAGGTCCCAGCCGATGACCCATGCGGCGAACTCGCCCAGCGTCGCGTAGCCGTAGGTGTACGCGCTCCCCGCGACCGGGATCATGCTCGCCATCTCGGCATAACACAGTCCTGCGAACGCGCACGCGATGCCGGCGAAAATGAACGAGATCACGATCGCCGGACCGGCGTACTGGGCGGCGGCCTGACCGGTCAGCACGAAGATGCCGGCGCCGATGATTGCGCCGACGCCGAGTGTGGTCAGGTTCACGGGTCCGAGGACGCGACGAAGTGTACCGGCTTCGGCCTCCTCACGCAGGGACTCGATGCTCTTTCTTGCCCACATCTGTTAACCTCTCGGGTTCAGGGTCACTCGGGCTTCTTCGCCGCACGTCCTCTCTGCCGGGGGTCCTGCACACCGCTCACGTAGAATGCGAGCGGCAGGTCACGGAGCGCGTCTCTTGCCTCGTTCATCAGGCCCGGACGATACCGGTTGCTCGACCGACGCGCGCGGCGGTACGAGCAGCGACAGCCAGATCGCCCCGAAAATGAGTGTCGCCACGACAACCAGCGACAATGCGGTCGGGATGTGGATCACGGATGCCAGCAGCATCTTGCAACCGATGAAGACCAGCACGACTGCGAGCGCGAACTTGAGGTAGACAAAGCGGTGCACAACACTGGCGAGCAGAAAGTACATGGAACGCAATCCGAGGATCGCGAAGACGTTCGAGGTAAAGACGATCGATGGGTCGCGCGTGATGGCGAAGATTGCAGGAATCGAATCGACGGCGAACACGAGGTCCGTGAACTCGATGACAGGCAGTGCGACGAAGAGCGGTGTCGCCACCCAGCGGCCGTTCTCGCGCACCCAGAAGCGCTGGCCGTGGTAATCCGGTGTGAGGGGCAGGAACCGTCGGGCTATGCGGATGACCGGATTCTTTCCAAAATCCTCCGTTTCGAGTTTGCGAAGCGCCATCCGTATGCCGGTCAAGACCAGCAGGCCACCGAACACGTACGTGACCCAGTGCCAGGTTTCGAGGACGTAGACGCCGAGCGCAATGAAGATCCCGCGCATGACCAGGGCGCCGAGGATACCCCAGAAGAGGATCCGGTGCTGATAGATGCGGGGAACGCCGAAATAGGTGAAGATGATGACGAATACGAAGATGTTGTCGACCGAGAGCGACCATTCGACCAGGTAGCCGGTCACGAACTCGAGGGCCGCCTGCTCGCCGACCCAGATGCGGATCCCCACGGAAAACAGAAACGACAGCATGACCCACACGAGGCTCCACGCGGCAGCCTCGCGGAAGCTGACGTCGTGGGCGCGCCGGTGGAACACGCCAAGGTCGAGTGCCAGCATCAACACGATGAAGCCAACGAAAGCGCTCCAACCAAAAACGCCGAAGTGCATCGGACTCCCTGTGCTCGCGGTCCAGAAATGGCAAAGGCGAGACCCTACGGCGCACGTCCGTAGTGGTCTCGCCCCTCTCTTCGTTCGGCCGGGGTCCTCGCCGGGACCCGTCTTGACGACCGAACGATCCGGCCCAAACCCGAACGGGCCGGCGGGCTACTCCCCACAAATCGAGCACGCCGCCGGTCACTCCGTGGTGGCGGTCCACGCTGCTCGCATGGACCGGCCTGACCCACGGCGCAACCCGAGCACGCACCGTCCGGTGCGCGCTGCCAGGCGGCTCGATTGCATGCGGCAATCTGGGACCGCGGGCGCAGATGCGCCAGCGGGGGCAGGCTCAGGCTGAAGCGCCAAGGCCGCGAGCGGACGTGCGAGCGTGGCCGGGGGCCAGTATCTTGCCCGATCCGTGCTCCAGACGCGACCGGCGGCTCGGGTCCACCCGCCGCGTCACCACAGCGATCCCTTCGAGGCACCCATGCGCACGTCAACCACCGACTCGCGACGCGTTCCCGGCCCGACCCTCGCCGCTCTCCTTCTCCTCGGCGTTGCTTCGCCCGCCGTCGGGCAGGGTGCCGCACAAGACAGGCGCCCCATGACGTTCCTCGACATGCAGGAGTTCAGGAACGCGGGTTCGCCCGCACCGAGTCCGGACGGGCAATGGATGCTCTACACGATCTCGACGCCCGATTGGCAGGAGGCGGAACGGCAGTCCGACATCTACCTGGTCTCGCTGCGGGAAGGTGTGCCGTCCACGAAGCAGATGACCTTCACGGAAACAAAGAACGAAACCTCGCCACGGTGGTCACAGGATGGTCAGTTCTTCCTGTTCCTGTCGAACCGTGATGCGCCACAGGACGAAAACCGGAATCAGCTCTATGTCATGCGGCCCGATGGCGGCGAAGCCCGGAAAATCACGGATGCCGAGGAGGGTGTCTCGAACTTCGCACTGAGCCGCGACGGGCGCTGGGTCGTGTATCGAAGCGGCAAGTCGGGCGAAGAACAGCTGTATCGCCTGCCCTCCGAGGATGTCATCGAAGCGGAGCCGGAACAACTCACGAAGCAGGCGGCGGGCGTCGACGAGTGGCAGTGGGCACCGGATGGCCGGCGCATCTACTTCGTCACGCCGGACACCGTCCATGCGGACGAGAAGGAGCGGCGTGAGAAAGGCTTCACGGTGGACATTCGCAACGCGGAAACGCCGCTTGCGAGTCTCTGGGCGGTCGATCTCGATCCGATCCATGCGAATCGTCTCACGAGTGATCCGAACGTCACGATCAACGGGTTTTCGGTATCCGAAGACGGCAGGTGGGTCGGTTTCCGCGGCACTTCAGCGGAACGGTTCAAGCGGAACGTCACCGAACAGGGCATCAACAGCGACCTGTACATGCTCGAGACGGCGACCGGCCAGATCGAACGGTTGACGAACAACGCGGAAGTCGGCGAGAACGGCCCGAGCTTCTCGCCGGACGGGCGCTGGGTCGCTTTCTCTGGCCCTGATGATCTCACCAAATACAGCATGACGAACTCGCGCGTCTACATCCGGCCGGTCAGTGAACGCGGTGGTACGTTCCAGAAGCTTGGCGCGACGTTCGACGGCGACGTCACGATCGACGTCTGGTCGGATGATGGCAACACGATCTTCTTCAACGAAGGCATCAGGGCGACGAACCAGTTGCTTGCGCTTGACGTGCAGCAGAACACCGTCCGCCAGATCACGGACGAGCAGGCATCGCTTTCCGTGAGCGAGGACGAGGATACCGGCGTATTGCTCATCAATTTCTCGGACAACACGACACCGTCCACGCTGTTCACGGTTGCGTCAATCGATCGGGTCGCGGACCGCTCGTCATGGACGCAGCTCACGGATGCCAACCCGCAGGTGCGCGGCTTCGCGCTCGGTGAACAGGAGGAAATCACCTGGAAGTCGAAAGACGGGCGCATGGTCGGCGGTGTTCTCGTCAAGCCTGTCGGTTATCAGGCCGGCCAGCGCTACCCGCTCATCGTCGCGATCCATGGCGGACCCGCATCCGCCGACGTCCTCGGCTTCAACGGCGGCTACGGCTCCCAGGTTTATGCCGGCGCCGGCTACGTCGTACTGCGGCCGAATTACCGCGGCTCCCGCAACTACGGCCAGGAACACAGGACCGACATCGTCGGCAACTACTTCCCGCTCGGGTTCGATGACATCATGAGTGGCGTCGACTACCTGATTGCCGAAGGGATCGCCGACGGCAACCGGATGGGCGCCCTCGGCTGGAGCGCGGGCGGCCACTGGTCCAACTGGATCCTCACGCACACCGATCGCTTCAAGGCAATCAGTTCCGGAGCCGGCACCTCGAACTGGATCTCGATGTACGCGCAGAGCGATGTGCAGAGGAACCGCCAGTTCTACCTCGGCAACGAGCTGCCGTACGACGACTTCGACGCCTACTGGGAACAGTCACCCATCCGCTACATCCGGAACGCGAAGACGCCGACCATGATCCACGTCGTGGAAGGCGATCCGCGCGTGCCGAGTCCGCAAAGCGTCGAACTGCACATGGCGCTCAAGAAAATCGGCGTGCCGACGGAACTGTTCATGTATCCCGGCCAGAGTCACGGGATCCCTGATCCACGCAATCAGTTCGTCAAATCCGTGAGCGAGATGGCGTGGATGGACTACTACGTGCGCGGCATGGGCAACAGGTTCGCGTGGCGTGACGTACTCAAGACGCTCGAGGCCGCACAGGTCCGGACGACGACCGAGGACGGGACCGGGCGCTGAACAGCGCCCGGCGGGAATGGACGGGGCAGTGCCATCGACCGTGCAGGACAGGCGCACATTGCTGCTGCCCGATGATGACACGCCCGATCTCCGCGTCGAGCCGTGTGGCGAGCGCCGCCGCATCCTCGAACGACGGCGATGGCGCGGCCGGAACCGGTTCGCTGATCACGTCGCGCAGTCGCCCGCCGAAAGTGAGAAGCGCGCGGCCGGATCACCGGTCACCTGGATCGGCTCAACACGCACACTGTCTGCCGTCTGAGCAGCCGCCGGCGTCGCGTACGCCCAGCCAGCGACGACCGTCGCGACCAACGCACCGATACGACGCATCGCGCCTTCGCTCCGGGTTCTCCGTTTCAAACGGCCTTCGTTCATGTCATTGTACGCCTCGGTCGCCCGCCGGGCAAAAACAGCGAGGATCGCACATCCGCGTGGCGTGAACCGACGTCGCGCGGTGCCCACCGCGCGTGCGCACCGTCAACGGCCGCTCGCTTCCATCAACGCCGCCTCGTACGCATCGAGCATGCGGTCGAGGGTGAAATGATCGAGCACCCGCTGGCGAGCGCACGCGCTGGCCGACCGAATCAATTCAGGTTCCGCAACAAGCTTCGCCAGCCGTTCCGCGACTGCCGCAGCGTCCGCCGGCGCGACGAGAAAACCGGAAACGCCGTCGACGACCTGCTCGGGGTGACTCGTCGTATTCGATGCGATGACCGGCATTCCGCACGCCATCGCTTCAAGAACGGAATTCGAAAAACCTTCCGCCTCGGACATGTGAACCGCCACGTCCGCCGCCGCGAGAACATCGGGGATATCCCTGCGCGGTCCCGTGAACGTGACCGGCAGGCCACGGGCCGCCTCGCGCAAGGCATTGTCTGCCGGGCCGCTCCCTGTGATCAACGCATGAACGTTGCCGCGCGTTGGCAGCAGCTCGAGCGCGCGAAGAAGCACGTCGACGCGTTTCCGTTCCTGGAGCACGCCATGATAACAGACGATAAACGCATCCAGCGGCACGCCCAGACTCGACCGCATCGCCGCCCGCCGCTCCGGCATGGGCCGGTACCTCGCCGGATCCTTGCCGTTCGGGATCACACGCATTTCAATGCGGCCCAGCCACGGCGTCGCGCCCAGCAACGCATCGCTCATCCAGCGCGAGTTCACGATCATCAGCCGCAGCCGTGACCAGATCGCACGGTACATCGGACTGTCGCGCAGCACACTCGGTGCACCGTGGCGGTGGACCACGGGGAAATCCGCCGCCCGCCCCGCAAGCCGGCTCACCGCCACCGACAGTTTCACGTCCTTGCGGCGGTCCGCGAGCACGACGTCCGGCTTCACGTGGCTCGCAATGCGCGCAAGCTGCACGATGCGCCACGGATTGAGTTCCGCACGCATCGGAAGTGATACCACGTCGACTCCGGTGTTCACCCGCAAACCGTCATGGATTCCGCTGCGCGGGTGGCACGCCACCGTAACATCGTGACCCCTTGCGCCAAGGCCGGCCGACAGCTCGAGCGCAGACGTGATGCCGCCGCCCCCACCACGTGCCGTGTTCACGAACAGAATACGAAGTCCCATCCTGTGCTCGATCCGGGCGAGTCCCGCACTGGCCGCCCGAAATTGCCCGCCGCATCGACCGCTCCGCAAGGCGGTCGCACCGTCCGGCCCGGGCCGGCCCGATTGGCTGCTCGCCCGTGCCCCGTTATCTTTTACGACTGTTCGTGAACCGCTTCGAAGGACCGGCAGTGCGACTCGACGACATTCGCAATTTCTGCATTGTAGCACATATCGATCACGGCAAGTCCACGCTTGCCGACCGGTTGCTCGAGGCGACGGGAACCCTCAGCAAGCGCGAGATGGAGTCGCAGGTCCTGGACAGCCTCGATCTCGAGCGCGAACGCGGCATCACGATCAAGCTCCACGCCGTGCGCATGAATTACGAGGCCGGCAACGGCCGGACGTACGAGTTGAACCTGATCGACACACCCGGGCACGTCGATTTCACGTACGAGGTCTCGCGTTCGCTCCATGCCTGTGAGGGAGCCATTCTCGTTGTCGATGCGACGCAGGGAGTGCAGGCGCAGACGCTGTCAAACCTTTTCCTCGCACTCGGTGCAGGGCTCGAGATCATCCCCGTGTTGAACAAGATCGATCTGCCCAGTGCCGAACCGGAGCGAAGGAAGGCGGAGCTGGAAGAACTGCTGGGTGTGTCGGCGGAGGAGATTCTATCGGTATCGGCAAAGGAAGGGATCGGCATTCCCGAATTGCTCGAAGCCATTGTCGCGCGCATTCCCGGTCCGGAGGGTGACCCGGAGGCGCCGCTGCGCGCGCTCATCTTCGATTCGTACTACGATCGTTATCAGGGCGCAGTGCCGATGGTCCGCGTAGTGGACGGGTGGTTGCGGGCCGGGACGCGCATCACGTTCGGCGCGACGGAGAGCATCTATCCTGTGGACGAAGTCGGGTACATGCGCCTGCGCCGGTTTCCGCAGCCGGAGCTGGGCCCGGGCGAGGTCGGGTACGTGCTGGCGGGCATCAAGCGTGTTTCGGACACGAAGGTGGGTGATACGCTTCTGGATGCGGATCAGCGGGCGCCACAGCTGTTGCCGGGTTACCGCGAGATCAAGCCGATGGTGTTCAGTGGACTGTATCCGTCGGTATCCGATGATTACGAACAGCTTCGGGACGCTCTGGAAAAGTTGAAGTTGAACGATGCGAGTCTGTTCTACGAGCCGGAGACATCGACGGCGCTCGGGTTCGGGTTCCGGTGCGGGTTTCTGGGGCTGCTGCACATGGAGATCGTGCAGGAGCGGCTGGAACGGGAGTTCGACCTCGACCTTGTGACGACGGTTCCGAACGTGGAGTACCGGGTGATCCTGACGGACGGCCAGTTGATCGAGGTGGAGAATCCGAGTGCGATGCCGGAGCGCTCGATGATCGATCGGATCGAAGAGCCGTACGTGCGGGCGAGGATCGTGTGTCCGGCGGATTACATCGGCAACGTGCAGAAGCTGTGTCACGAGAGGCGGGGCGAGTTTCGGGAGATGCACTATCTCGACCCGACGCGAGTCGAGTTTGCGTACGAGTTGCCGCTCGCGGAGATTGTCCTCGATTTCTACGACCGGCTGAAGGGCTCGACGCGCGGGTACGCGTCGCTGGACTGGGAGTTCCTCGAGTATCGCGAGAATGATCTTGTCCGGCTCGATTTGCTTGTGAACGGTGACCCGGTCGATGCCTTCAGCGTGATCATCCACGAGAGCAAGGCATACGACTATGGTCGCGCGGTGGCGGCGAAACTGCGCCAGCTCATTCCGCGGCAGATGTTCGAAGTTGCAATCCAGGCCTCGATCGGCGGGCGCATCATCGCGCGCGAGTCAATCAAGGCGTTGCGCAAGAACGTGACTGCGAAATGCTACGGTGGTGACATCACGCGCAAGCGGAAGCTGCTCGAGAAGCAGAGGGAAGGGAAGCGGCGCATGAAGCAGGTGGGCACGGTCGAGATTCCGCAGGAAGCGTTCCTCGCCGTGCTACAGGTCGGTGATTGATGGGTCGTGGTGCGCTGGCGGGCACAGGGGAGCCGTGCCAGATTCTCGCGACGCAACCCCGGTCCCGCCCGGACGGCACGGTTCGGGGTGGACATCAACCGCTGGAGGACACACTGGTCGAGACGCGCCCGAGCGAGGATCCGTGAACGACCGGAACGCGGCCGACGGCAAGAAGTGGGTCATGGGCGTGGACCTGGGTGGCACGAACATCGTTGTCGGTGTGCTGCCCATGGGTGGTGGGACGGGTGAAGTGCTGGCGTTGCGAACCGTGCCGACGGAGGCGCAGCGCGGGGCCAAGTTCGTGGTCGATCGCATTGTCGGTCTGATCGGTGAGGCACGAGAGGAGGTGCTGTCGAAGTATGGCGGCACGGGCGAGGATTTCGCGGGCGTGGGCATTGGTTCGCCGGGCCCGCTCAACCGTCGCACCGGCACGGTCATCAACACACCGAACCTCGGCTGGCGCAACTTTCCGCTGCGCGATCTCATTGCGCGCGCCGTCGGCATGCCGGCCACACTCGACAATGATGCGAACTGTGCGACGTACGGCGAGTGGTGGCTTGGCGCCGGCAAGAACGTGGATACGCTGATCGGCGTGACGCTGGGCACGGGCATCGGTGGCGGCATCGTACTGAACGGCGAGATCTTCCATGGCGTGAGCGATTCGGCCGGTGAGATCGGCCACATGACGATCGATTCGACCGGGAGGCGCTGCAAGTGCGGCAACTATGGCTGTCTCGAGGCGTACGCGTCGGGCCCGGCCATCGCACAGCGTACGGCGGAAGGGATCGAAGCGGGAGCGGAATCGCTTCTGCCCGGTCTGGTCGATGGCAAGCTCGATCAGATCACGGCCGCAACCGTGTACGAGGCCGTCGTTCTCGGCGATCCCTACGCGAACGAAGTCATGCGCGAGACCGCCAAGTTCCTCGGTGCAGGCATCGCCAACATCATCAACGTGCTGAATCCGGAAATGGTCGTGATCGCGGGCGGTGTGACGCGTGCCGGTGACCATCTGTTCGTTCCGCTGCGTGCCGAAGTGCGGCGCCGCGCGTTCCGGAGCGCCGAAGAAGCGTGTCAGATCGTTTCGGGCCGGCTCTCCGGGACTGCGGGCGTGATCGGCGCTGCGGCCGTTTTCAAGAAAGAGACGTACGGCGTCGTGTGAGGCCGCGCATGAAGCGGCTGGGCGTACTCGGCTCGATGGTGTGGGACCGCATCCACGCGCGCGACGGCCATGACGTGGTCATCGAGGAGTGGGGCGGTCTTGCGTACGCGCTCGCAGCTGCGGCCGCGGCCAGGCCGGCGGGTTGCGACATCGTACCCATCGTGAAGATCGGTCGCGACCTCGAGGAAACGGCGCAGCGCTTCTTCGCGGGCCTGCCGGGACTGTCGGTCGAGGCCGGGGTTCTCTCAGTGGCGGAACCGAATAACCGCGTAGAACTGCGTTACGTCGACAGGGACCGTCGCTGCGAGCAGATGAGTGGCGGGGTGCCGCCGTGGACGTGGCCGGAACTCGAGCCCATCGTTCGCGGGCTGGATGGCCTGTACATCAATTTTCTGTCCGGCTTCGAGATGAACCTCGACGCGGCGCAGGCGCTGCGGAAAACGTTCGCCGGCCCGATCTACACGGATCTGCACTCGATCTTCCTTGGCATCGATGCGACCGGCATGCGCTGGCCGAAGCCACTCGAATCATGGCGCGAGTGGTTGCGGTGTTTCGACCTCGTACAGGTAAATGAGGAAGAGCTTGGCCTGCTGTCGTCGGCCTATGGCGATCCGTGGCGTTTTGCGGCGGAAGTCGTGGGCGATGAGCCGCGCGCTCTGTTCGTGACGCTCGGTTCGCGCGGCGCCGCCTATATCGTTTCGGATGCGTTCGGGGACGGGCCGTTGGCGTGGCGAAGGCAGCGCGTCATTGCACCTGCGATCGTGAAACCGGGCGGCGCGATTTCGCGCAAGTTCGAGCCGCGCGCTGGGGCCCTCGAAGGCGACCCGACCGGGTGCGGCGACGTGTGGGGCGCGACCTGCTGTTGCGCGCTCTACGCCGGCATGACGCTCGACGAGGCGATGCAACGCGCGCTCGATGCGGCGTCGATCAACGTGCTGCACCGCGGCGCGACGGGCCTGTATGAACGGCTGACCGGCCGCGTCGCCGCATGAAGGTCATTCCGCTCCCCGCGAATCTGAACGAGCGCACGTTCGATGGAGTCGTGCGCGGTCTCGAGGGCGAGCCCGAAGACCGGCGCTTGTTCGATGGCAGTCATCTGCGCTGGGTCGATCCGTACGGCATGCTTGGCCTGCTCGCGGCCGGAACGCTCGCCGCGCGGAGTGGCGAAATGCCGGTCCTGCGGCTTCCGGAGACTGGCGAGGTCGTGGGCTACCTCGCGCGGATGGGGTTCTTCAAGCATGCGACGGCCTGCTTCGAGGTGCACGGCCCGGCGCGGCGGCCCCGACCGGATGGTCCTTCCGACGTGCTTCTCGAAATCACGCCGATTCATTCGCACGCCGACGTCCACTCGATCGTGGACATGGTCAACGCGCGCGGTGTTGCGATCCTCACGCGTCAGTTGTCGTATCCGGTGCGGGAAGCGCTCCAGTTCAGCGTCGTGCTTTCCGAGGTGTGCCAGAACATTATCGAGCATGCCGAATCGCACGGCTGGGTCGCGACGCAGACGTACCAGTGGACGAAGCGTCTCGGCCGGCCGGTCGTCGCGATCGCGGTGATGGACCTCGGGATCGGATTCTCCGCCTCGCTTGCACCCGCCCACGCGGCCAGACACCCGGGCAAGTGGACGGATGCAGCGGCGCTCGAAGCCGCGTTCCTGCACGGACAGACACGTTTTCACGATCCGGGCCGGGGCCAGGGGCTCCAGCAGATTCGCAAGAATGTCGGCCGCTGGGATGGCCGGATCTCGATTCGAAGCGGCACGGCCAGGATCGCCGA
This sequence comes from Longimicrobiales bacterium, assembly GCA_050732695.1. Classification (GTDB taxonomy): domain Bacteria; phylum Gemmatimonadota; class Gemmatimonadetes; order Longimicrobiales; family RSA9; genus JBFFZF01. Next base: position 49,406 of record JBOHRL010000016.1, read on the forward strand.
TGTGCCCGAATGGGATGATGCGCCGCCACTCGAAGAAGGATTGCCATATCTTCCGGGCGCCCAAATCGGTATCGTACTACCGGCCCGGGTCGGCGCTGAGGCCGAACCCGCAAAGACGTCCGGACGGAGGGAAACGCCTTGAATCACGCCGCACGGGACGTCATCCCGTTCTCGTTCGACCTGTCATCGCTGGCGCCGCGCACCATCGCGAGCCTGTATTCGCACCTCGTCACTCGCCCGACCGGACGCGCCCTCCGGCTCGGTATCGAAAGCCAGATCGGCGAAGCCGGCTCGTGCTGCCTTTCGATCCTCGACTTCACTCAGGTCGTCGTGCTCGACTACAGTTGTGCCGATGAGGCCGTGGCCAAGCTGATCCAGCGTTATCATGGCACGGGTCACGATGTGTACTTCATCGCACGCGGACTGGGCGAGCACCATCGCGAACCGATCGAAACGGTCCTCGTGCGGCACGGCCTGTTGCTCGTTGGAGAAGTGGAGGAAGGCCGCTTCATCCTGTTGGGCGAAGCGGCGGCACTCGAGCGGGCGGCGTGGACGGCCATCGAGCTGGCCGGCGTTGCGGAAGGTTCGGCGATTGCTGCGGCCGTCGGCCGGACTCTCGCGGAAGTCACGGTCGTCCTCGACCGGCTCGTCGAGCGGCGAGTTGTGCTGCGGCAGCCGTCAGGCCGATTCTACGCGCTCAGCGGGCTTCTCGACCGGAGCGGGCGCTGCGGTCCATCGGAATCAGCGCGAACTGGACAAGACGATTGACCGCCTTCAGCGCGGCGAGTGCGGCGGCCGCCTGTTCCTCATCCTCGATGACCTGAGCGCCTGCGACAGGCACCGACCTCCGGCCGAGGCGGGGCGACGTCACGGTTGCACTGACGAGGATGTACCTGCGGCCGAACGCGGCCACCGAGGTCGCGTAATCGAGACTGAACCGGCCGGCGTTCCCGGTCATCGCATTGACGGCCTCGATCGTGGCCCGTGCGGCCGCTCGCGCGTTCCCGTCATCCGCCGCGAATTCGACCGCCTCTCCGTGGAACACATCATCACCGCGAGCCAACTGCACGCTCACATGCGCGCGCCCTGCCGAGATGCCGCTGTTCACACGGGTCAACCGGACACGATCCTGGAGAGGCGCGCGCGGCTCCGTCGAAGGTTCGACCAACACCGGTGTGCGCGGCCGCGCGACCTGCGCAATACTGACGATGCGTTGATCGATCGGGATGCGGAGCTTGCTCTCGAGGACGTCCTTGACCTGCTCGGCGAAATCGCGCGGCCGGGGGCCGGCTTCAATGAGCAGATGGATCTCGCGCGGGCGCCCGAACGCATCCGGCTGCACAAAGGCACCTATCACGCTGGGAAGGCCGCGCAGCACGGCCTCGGCGTTTTCCTTGTAGGCGATCTGTTCCACGGAAGACAGTTGGTTCGAGACGCGGCAGCGAGCGGACGGCTCGATGAGAATGCCGCCCGCCGAAGGATCGGTCAAGGTCGGCCGTCTCTGAAGAACCCGCGGCGGGCGTCCGCGCAGCGGACCCGGACGCGCGGACCTGCGCCGAATGGAATCCAGCGCAATTTGCAGCCGCTGGTTGCGCTCCCTACCTTTGCCGGAGCGCGCGTTTCGCCAACGACTGCAACGCGGTCCGTTCCAGGGCGTTTATGAAGGGCGTGATCATGGCGGGCGGATTCGGCACCCGCCTCAAGCCTCTGACCATCCATCGCCCCAAACCGATGGTTCCGGTCGCGAACCGGCCCATGATGGAGCATATCGTTGAACTCCTCAAACGCCACGGCATCACGGAACTGATCTCCATTCTGTACTTCCAGCCGGAACAGATCACATCCCATTTCGGCGATGGCCACGCATTCGGCGTTACGATGCAGTACGTCACGGCCGATGCGGACTATGGGACGGCGGGCGCCGTACGCAACGCGATCGATCTCATTGGCGACGACCGGTTCCTCGTGATCAGCGGCGATGTGCTGACCGACTTCGACCTCGGGCAAGCGATCCGGGAGCACGACAGCCGTCGGGCGGAAGCGACCATCGCGCTCACGGCCGTCGAGAATCCGCTCGCCTTCGGCATCGTCATCATCGATGAGGCAACCCGCCGGGTCGAACGGTTCCTCGAAAAACCGACGTGGGGCCAGGTCTTCAGCGATACGATCAATACCGGCATCTACATCCTCGAACACAGCGCGCTCATGCGCGTGCCGGAACGGACCAACTTCGACTTCTCGAAGGATCTCTTCCCGTCCATGCTGCGCGACGGCGCTCCGTTGTTCGGCCACGTGGCCAAAGGCTACTGGCGCGACGTCGGCAACATCGACGAGTACCGGCGCGCAAACGAGGATGCACTCGCGGGCAGGGTTCAGCTGGTGCTGCGTGGGAAGTCGCGCCAGGAAGGCGATGCCACGGTATGGGGTGAGCACGGCGCCGCCGTCGGCCGTGAGGGCAAGTTGGTCGGCACGGTTGTCCTCGGCCGGTCCTGTTCAATCGCCAGTGGCGTCGCGCTCGAGAACGTCGTGATCGGAGCCAACTGCGAGATCGGGGAAGGCGCCGAGCTGCGCGACGCCGTGCTGTGGGAAGGTTGCCGTGTCGGGAAGGGCGCGCGTGTCTACGAAACCGTGTGTGCCAGCCGCGTCCGTATCGGTGAAGGCGCGATGATCCGCGAGAAGTGCGTTCTCTCCGACAGCGCCGAAGTCGGCGACTTCGCGATCGTCGGCCCCAACGTGAACATCTGGCCCGGCAAGGTCGTGGAGGAACGCGCCGTACTCGCGCATTCGCTCATCTGGGGCGAAGCATGGGAACGCAGTCTGTTCAACAATGCGCGCGTGAGCGGTATCCCGAATTTCGAGCTGACGCCGGAAATCGCATCGAGGTTGGGCGGCGCATACGGCTCGATGCTCGGTCCGGGTGCGTATCTGGTTGCCTCGCGTGACGCGGATCGCGCTTCCCGCATGATCAACCGCGCCCTGCTCGCCGGATTCATGTCCGCGGGCGTACACGTCGAGGACCTTCAGGAGATGCCCATCCCCGTGCTGCGCCATGTCGTGCACCACGGGCGCGAAGCGGGCGGCATCCACACGCGACGGTCCCCCTTCGACGCCAAGGTCGTCGATATCCTGTTCATCGATTCCGATGGTCGTGACCTGCCGCCCGGAAAGACGCAATCCATCGAACGCCTCTTTGCGCGTGAGGACTTCTCACGCGCCGGCCCGGAGGGAACCGGCGATCTGTACTTCCCGATACGTGTCGTCGAAGGGTACGTCGAACACTTCCTCGATGACGTCGCCCGCGACCTCATCGCCAGCCGCCAGTTCAGTCTGGTCGTCGATTTCGCGTACGGTTCCACCGTCGAGGTTTTTCCCAGGCTGCTCGGTGCACTCGACATCGAGATGGTCAGCCTCGATGCGTATGCCGCACCCGGCCGCATCACGCGCAGCGATGAGGAGTTCAAGGAAGGCCAGCGACGTCTCGGTGGCATCGTTCGGTCGATCAAAGCGGATGTCGGCCTGTGGATCGATCCAGGCGGCGAGGTCGTGTATCTCGTCGATGACGCAGGCGGACCACTCACCGGCGAGCAGGCACAGGCCCTCGTCGTGCGTCTCGCACTCGAACACCTCGGTGTGCGCCGCGTCGCCATCCCCGTGACCAGCCCCGCCGCCACCGTCAAGGCCATCGACGATGCCGGCGCCGAATTGATCTGGACCAAGACCGAGCACCATGCCATGATGGCCTCCGCAACCGATGCGGATCTCGTCGCCGGAACCCGCGGAGAGTTCATCTTCTCACGCTTCCTGCCTGCTTACGATGGCATGTTCGCGAGTGTGCGCCTGCTCGAAGCACTCGCCCGCGCCGCAGTGCCGATCAGTCAGCTGGCCGCTGCGCTACCGCCCATCCACGTCGCACAGACGCGCGTCGCATGCCCGTGGGGCCGCCGCGGCGGCGTGATGCGACGGCTCATGGATGCGACGGAACGCGATCGCCGTGATCTCGTCGATGGCGTGAAGGTCTGGAAGCAGGACAGCAACTGGGTCCTCATCATTCCGCATTCGCACCGGCCGTACTTCGTTGTTACCGTGGAGGGCGAGGACCCTGAAGCGGCCGAATCGCTGCTCGGCCAGTACGGCGGTCTCGTCGAGAAGTGGCGCGATGAGCCGTAGCACTCGCTGAGCCGTCCCGTGATGCGACGATTCATCCTCACCCTGCTGGCCGTCGCCGCAGTGCTCGTGCTGGTGGCGGCTATTTTCTTCGCGTGGCTGCGCACGGCTCGGCCGCAGGTCGAAGGCACCGTCGCCGTGAATGGAATCAGTGGACCCGTCGAGATCTGGCGTGATTCGCTCGGCGTCCCGCACATCTGGGCGGAAACGGCGGAAGATCTCTTCTTCGCACAGGGGTGGGTGCACGCGCAGGACCGGCTCTGGCAGATGGAGCTGTTCCGTCGCGTGGCGCAAGGCCGGCTGGCGGAGATTCTCGGGCCTGACCTGGTGGCGACGGACCGATTCCTCCGCACCGTCGGCGCGTGGCGCGCCTCGGCCGAACCAGCGGATGGCGAGGCCGCGCGTTTCCTCGAGGCGTACACCGCTGGTATCAACGAATGGATACGCCAGCATCGAGGCGCATGGCCGCCCGAGTTCGTTCTGCTGCGGTTCGAGCCGGAACCGTGGATGGTGCGTCACAGCGTTGCCATCGAGAAAGTGATGGCGTGGGACCTGTCGGCGTGGGGTTACGATGCGGCGGCCGCTCGCGCGTTGCACGCGATCGGTGAGGAGCGTGCGCGCTGGGCGGAACCGGCGTCACCGGCACACGGTCCGTTCATCCTCGAATCGCCCGCGCCAGTGCTGCCCGAGACTGCGTTGCGGCTGCTCGACGCGACCAGCACGACACGCGCATCGAATGCCTGGGTGATCGGCGGGACCCGGACTGCCTCGGGAAAACCGATTCTCGCCAATGACATGCACCTCGCCCTGCGCGCTCCTGATGTCTGGTACCTCGCCGCACTGCACGGCGCCGGGTTCGATGTCGCCGGCATGAGCCTGCCCGGTGTGCCGTTCATCATCGCCGGACACAACCGCGCCGTTGCATGGGGGTTCACAAACGCCATGGTCGATGATCTCGACCTGTTCATTGAGCGGCTCGATCCTGTTGATTCGCAGCGATACCTCACGCCAGGGGGCAGCGCACCGTTCGATCGTGTGCAGGATACGATCCACGTGCGCGGCGAAGATCCGGTCCCGATCGAGCTGCGGTTCACTCGCCACGGTCCCGTCCTCGAGAGCGTGCCGGGACCGGAAGGCGACCAGGTGCTCGCGCTGCGCTGGGCCGGCCTCGATCCATCGAACAGCTTCCGCGCGTTCCCCGCGTTCAACCGGGCCCGCAACGCGGACGAACTGGTTGCCGCGATTCGCTGGTTCGACAATCCGCATCAGAACGTCGTGTACGCGGACACGGCCGGATCGTACGGCTATCGAATGGGTGGCCGGATTCCGGTCCGCGGCCGCGGCCAGCATCCGTCGGTCCGGCCGGTTCCGGGCTGGACCGGCGAGCACGACTGGACCGGCTGGCTCGCCCGGGAACTGCACCCGGCCACGCGAAACCCGCAGGCCGGTTTCATCGTGACCGCGAACAACCGTCAGGCAGCAGGCGAGGCTGCCGACCGGATCGCAACGACGTGGGAACCCTCTTTTCGGGCCGAACGCATTCGCGCGATGATCCTGGACGGCAGCGGCCTGACTGCCGAGGACGTGCATCGCATGCAACTCGATGTGTACGATGCTCTGGCAGAGCGCTACCGGCCCATCGCCGTGCGCGCCGCGCAGCGAAGCGGACTCCAGAGCATGGCCGGCGAACTGGCCGCGTGGAATCTCGAGGCGAGGCGTGATTCACACGCAGCCGCCCTGTTCTACACGTGGTACGAATCGTTCCGCAGTGGTGTCAGGGACAGCCTGTTCGGCGTCGCATCAGGATACCTCGGTCACACCGCATTTCATCGCCTCCTCGATCTCGAGGATCTGCCGTGGCAACCGCACAATGGTGGCGATGTCTTCGATGCGCTTGCGGAACGAGCTGCCATGTTCGCCGATTCCATCGCGCGCGGCCGCACATGGGGTGACCTCCACACCGTGCACGCCGCGCACTCCCTCTCCGCCTCGCCCCTGTTGAGAGTTCTGCTCCGCCTCGATGTGGGCAACGTGCCAGGCGATGGTGCCCCCACGACCGTCAACGTCTCGCAACACAGCGGATTGCCCTTCCCCGTGCGTGCCAGCTACGGACCCAGCCAGCGTCACGTCGTCGACATGGCGAACGTTGACGGCGAGGGCGGATTCATTCTGCCCACTGGCCAGTCCGGCCTTCCCTTCGATCCGCATTACCGCGATCAATTCGGCGCGTGGCGGAACGGCGGGCTCTGGACAGTGCCACTCGATCGGGCGCGCGCCGAGGCAAGGATCGTCCACCGCCTCGTCCTCGATCCGATGAACGTGACGCAGGACCCGGCAAGGGAATGACATCGCAAACACCACGGCTGGCAGTCATCGGCGCCGGCCCATGTGGCATTGGCGTCGGCATCGCCGCGCGCAGCGCGGGCATCGACTGCACCCTCTTCGACAAGGGCAGCGTCGCATCATCGATCGGCCGCTACCCGACGTGGCTCTCCTTCTTCAGCACCGCCGAACGCCTCGAACTCGCCAACGTGCCCTTCACCATCGCCGGCGATCGACCGACCCGCCGCGAAGCCCTGCGATACTACCAGACCCTCGCCCGCCGCTTCCAGCTCGACGTCCGCCAGTACCATGAGGTTATCGGCATCGACGGAAGCGCCGGTTGCTTCCGCCTGCGTACCCGGACACACACCGGAATCGTGGCCGAGTTCTACGCCCAGAACGTCGTCATCGCGACCGGCTACTTCGATGGGCCCAACCGCCTGAACGTTCCCGGCAATCACCTCCCCAAACTGCGCTACGGCTACGCCGAAGCCTATCCTTACTTCAACCAGGACTGCATCGTCGTCGGCGGCGGGAACTCCGCAGTCGATGCGGCCCTCGAACTGTACCGCTGGCACGCCCGCGTCACACTCGTCCACTTCGAGAATGGCCTCGACAAGGGCGTCAAGCCGTGGGTCCTGCCCGACATCACGAACCGCATCGCAAACCACGAAATCCTTGCGCGCTTCAATGCACGCATTGCCGAGATCCGGCCTCTGTCCGTCATGCTTCGCAGCGAAAGCGACGGCGCCGTCGACGAGATTCCCAACGACTGGGTGCTCGCTCTCACCGGCTTCACGCCAGATCCCGCCTTGCTCGTCAGCCTCGGCGTTCAGCTCGATCCCATGACCGGCATCCCCGTTCACGATCCCGTCACCATGCAGACCAATGTGACCGGTGTCTTCATCGCCGGCGTGATCTCCGCTGGCCACGATGCCAACAAGATCTTCATCGAGAATGGACGCGATCATGGAGGCCGCATCGCCTCTGCCCTGCTGGGTTGAAGTCGAAGTCGAAGTCCCGAATCGGCCGCGGACCGTATTTGTATGCAAGCGGGTATGCAGCGTTGACCCGGCGGTCCTGCCGGGGCTAGAATCCAGCCAATGGCAAGGGGTATCGAGGAATCCTGCACCGGCCACAGGGGGACCGGGCGGTGCGTGCGATGGAAGGGAGTTGCCAAAGATGATCCAGACGCAGGAGCGGGTGCGCCGGCCGGAGGCAGCCGGGGGCGAGGGGATGACGAGGCTGACGGAATTCAGGAATGAGCCGCTGACGGATTTCAGCGATGCGAAGAATGCGGAAGGCATGGAGAAGGCGCTAGCGAGCGTGGGCGCGCAGCTGGGGCGGACGTATCCGCTGGTGATGGGTGGGCGCGAGGTTTACGAGGGAGAGACGGACGTGTCGGTCAATCCGGCGAACCCGAAGCAGGTCGTGGGAAGGTTCGTGCAGGCGACGAAGGAGCAGGCGCTCGAGGCGTTGTCGGAAGCGGAGCGCGCGTTCGAGACGTGGAAACGGGTTCCGGTCGAAGAGCGAGTGCGTGTAGTGGTGAAGGCGGCATCGGTGATGCGCGAGCGGAAATTCGAGCTGGCGGCGCTGATGGTGTATGAGGTGAGCAAGAGCTGGCCGGAAGCGGACGCGGACATTGCGGAGCTCATCGATTTCGCGGAGTACTACGCGCGCGAGGCGTTGCGCCTGGGCGGCCCGCAGCCGGTCGTCCCGAATCCGGGCGAAGACAACGAAATGCGCTACATCCCGCTGGGCGTGGGAGTGGTGATTCCGCCGTGGAACTTCCCATCGGCGATCATGGGGGGCATGACGCTGGCGGCGATCGTGACCGGTAACACGGTGGTACTGAAGCCGGCATCGACGTCACCGACGATTGCGGCGTGGTTCGTGGACATCCTGCACAAGGAAGCGGGATTGCCGGCGGGTGTGGTCAATTTTGTGCCGGGTCCGGGTGCGGAGATCGGGGATGCGCTGGTGACGGACGCGCGCACGCGATTCATCGCATTCACGGGATCGAAGGAAGTCGGACTTCGCATCTTCGAGCGGGCGGCGAAGCATCAGCCGGGGCAGAAGTGGCTGAAGCGGACGGTGCTCGAGATGGGTGGGAAGGACGCCATCATCGTCGATGAGACGGCTGACCTGGAGGCGGCGGCGGATGGGATTGTCGCGGCCGCATTCGGGTTCCAGGGGCAGAAGTGTTCGGCGTGTTCGCGGGCGATCGTGGTGGACTCGGTGTACGACACGGTGCTGGCGAAGGCGGTCGAGAAGGCGAAGAAGATCCGCATGGGCGACACGACGAAGCGCGATGTCTACATGGGTGCAGTGATCGACGACAAGGCCTTCAAGAAGATTCGCGAGTACATCGAGATCGGGAAGAAGGAAGGCCGGCTCGTGCTGGGCGGTGGCGAAGCGAAGAGTGACGGCTACTTCATCGAGCCGACGATCATTGCGGACGTTGCACCTGATGCGCGGCTTGCTCAGGAGGAAGTCTTCGGTCCGGTGCTCGCGTTCATTCGCGCAAAGGATTTTGCTGATGCGATGCACATCGCGAACGACACGGAGTACGGCCTGACGGGCGCGTTGTACTCGAAGGACGCAAAGCGGTTGGCCCATGCGCGCGAAGATTTCCACGTCGGCAACCTGTACCTGAACCGGAAGTGCACGGGTGCGATGGTCGGCGTTCACCCGTTTGGCGGATTCAACATGTCGGGGACGGATTCGAAGGCGGGCGGCCCGGACTACCTGCTGCTTTTCACGCAGGCGAAGTCGATTGCGGCGAAGCGTTAGGGCGGACGAGCCCGCCTCCGCCCGCCGAGTCCAACCGTGACGGCGGATCGTCGCCGAGCCCGGCGGAATCGGGAAGGACCCCAAGGGCACTCGGCAGTTGACCGGGTGTACTCCGGACCGGTAGCTTCGAGGCTGGTCGGCAGCATTGTGGAGGATTCCGGATGAGTGCCCGGATAAGGATCGAAGAAGTGCTGGATTCCATCCGGCCGGCCATCCGGTCGGATGGTGGTGATGTCGAATTCATCGACTTCGATGAGGACGATGGAGTTGTCCAGTTGCGGCTGGTAGGAGCGTGCAGCAGTTGCCCGGTTTCGATGATGACGTTGAAGCGCGGAATCGAGCAGCGCATCCTGTCGGCGGTACCGGAGGTTCGCGAAATCCACGCGCTGTGAGCCGCGCGTTGGGGAGAAGAGCACGCGGCCGGCGTCCGATCGGGGCGCCGGCCGTCGTCTTGACGGGATAGGAAGGTGCAATGGCGGATCGGGACGAGCTGGCGCTGCGCGTACGCAGGTCACTGGAAGCTGTGGCGAACGCGCGCACTGGCCAGGATGTGGTCTCCGCTGGCCAGGTGCAGGGGCTCGAGGTTCAGGCCGACGGGAGAGTCATGTTTCAGTTCGTGCTCGGGGCAGAGGATTCGGGCACGCTGGTGCGTGAGGCGCGCGCGGCCGTGGAAGCGGTGGCTGGCGTCTCGAAGGTGAAGATCGAGGTTCGGCTGCCAACAGCCGCGCAGCAGCCTCGGCACGGTGGCAAGCGGACACTCCAGCCCGGCTCCGTGCCTGCGCCGACGCCCGATCCGCAGCTTGTCACCGGTATCCGCCACATCATCGCAGTGAGTTCAGGAAAGGGTGGCGTGGGCAAGTCCACGGTTGCGGTGAATCTCGCGGCCCGGCTGGCGTGTGCCGGCCAGCGCGTCGGTCTGCTCGATGCGGACGTATACGGTCCTGATATTCCGCTCATGTTCGGAGAGACACGCCGGCCGAAAGTGACGGGGGAGAAGGGCAAGGAGAAGATCGTGCCGCTCGAGGCACACGGCGTCAAGCTGATGAGTCTGGGGTTTCTGCTCGAGGAAGAACAGCCGGCCATCATGCGCGGCCCGCTCGTGTCCGGAATCCTCAAGCAGTTTCTCGAGCAGGTCGAATGGGGCGAACTGGATTGGCTGGTCGTGGACATGCCGCCCGGTACCGGTGATGCGCAACTCTCGCTCGTGCAGACGGTCAATCTCGATGGTGCGATCCTCGTCACGACGCCACAGCAGGTTTCGACGGGCGATGTACGCCGCGCGCTGCGCATGTTCGAGCGCGTTCAGACCCGCGTCCTCGGCATTGTCGAGAACATGGCCGGCATGACGTGCCCGCATTGCGGCGAACCGATCGATGTCTTCGGCGAGGGCGGCGGTCGGCGGCTCGCGGAATCGACTCGGGTTCCGTTCCTCGGCAGTGTTCCGCTCGACCCGGTCGTGCGCGAGGCAGGCGACAAGGGAGCGCCCACTGCGCTTTCCGCTCCCGACTCCGCAGCCGGACGCGCGTTCGCGACCATTACCGATATCGTAATGACGAGTGTTGGCGGGCCGTGACATCCGCTTCGCCCCCGCACGGTCCGGATTCGCCTCGCCGGATCACGCTGCTCACGGATTTCGGTACCGCTGACGGATACGGCGCGGCCATGCGCGGTGTGATTGCGTCGCGCTGCGCCGGTGCCATGGTCGAAGATGCCAGCCATGACATCGCGCCAGGCGATGTCCGCGCCGCCGCGCACGCGCTTTCCCGCTACTGGTTCCTCTATCCGGCAGGAACGGTGCACGTGGTTGTCGTCGATCCCGGTGTCGGCAGTGGCCGGCGAGGGATCGCCGTGCTCGCGGACGGCCGCATCGGTGTCGGTCCGGATAACGGCGTGTTCGAGCCAATGCTGAACGTGGCGAACGCGAACGTCCATGACATCACGAACGCCGCAGTTCTCCCGCTGGATCGCTCGAACACGTTCCATGGCCGCGATGTGTTCGCACCCGCTGCCGCGTTCTTATCGTGCGGCGGCGAGGTCGACTCGCTCGGGCCCCGGTTGGCCGAGCCGGTTCGGCTGGCCGCATCACGGCCGGAAACCGAAGGCGACCGGACCATCGGGCGGATCGTACACATCGACCGCTTTGGCAACCTGATCACCGACATCCCCGGCGAGCTGGCGGGACCGAATACCGAGATCTGGCTCGCTGATCGTCGCATTGGCGCGGTGCGCCGGACGTACTCCGATGTTACGAGAGGCGAATTCCTCGCCGTGATCGGATCGACCGGGTTGGTCGAGATCAGCGTGCGGGATGGCAACGCAGCCGGCGCGCTCGGTGTGAACCGCGGCGCGCCGGTGATTGTGCGACCGATCTGAAGCAGCCGATCAGCTCTCCAGCCATTTGCGGTCGGACTCGGAGATCTGGGCCGACCGGGACTTCGGCCGGAGCAATCGAACCACAAGGTAGCCGATGCCGACGACCACGCCGACCTTGATCGCAAGCGTGGCGAGGCCCATGGCAATGCCGAGCACCATCAGGGCAACACCAATCCCGACGAGGCCGAGCACACCAATCAGAAGAAAGCGAAAGAAAGCGCCGATCATCTATTCCCTCCGAGTTCTACCGGTCGGATGAATCCGGCTCCACCCAGGCAACACGAACCGAACCGAGTGCGGCATCGACGTTCACCGTGAGCTGGTGATCCGCGTCCTCCCAGTCCTCTGAATAGTACACATCACCCCGCTTGACGAGCCCCTGGCTGTCGAAGCCGACGAGAAGCCCGCTCTTGCGCACGCGAATGCCGAGACCGCGCGGGACGCGCAGCGTGAGCGAGCCGAGGCCCATCTTGATGTCGGCAGTCAGGTTGCTCCGCCATTCACCCGTGAAGTCGAGCAGGACTTCACCAACACCGCCAGACAACGTGACCCGCTCCGCATTCAGGTTACCGAGCTGGTGCGCACGGAACTGCGCCGCTCCGACTTCCATCTCGAGCAAGCGGCACGCCTCGCTGTTCGGTGACGAGACGGTCAGGTCCGTCTCGCTTGCGCCCGTTGCAATGCGCGCCTGGCGAATGCGAAGACCACCCAGATCGATTTCCGATCTTGTCGCACCGAACTCGAGCTTCAATTCGAGCGGGACGTCCCGTGTCAACTCGAGCCTGAGATGTCCTGATTTCAAGTCCCGGCCCCGCACCTTCAGATCATCGAGGCCCAGCCGAAGCAGACCCGGCTGATACGACATCATCGGTTGGAACACTTCTGCATCGTAACGCAGATTCGCGCGGTACAGCGTTGCACCGGAGCCCGCCCCGACCTCGAGCCGGCCTGCGCCATACTGAACCTCGACACGCAACAGGTCCTCATCGGCCCGTTGGCGCATCGACGTGATGGTTCGCAGATCCTGGCCGGCCCCGCCGGCCGGCACGAGGAGCGCAAGCCCGAAAAGCCCGGCCAGAAGCCGTTCACACATTCGTCGCCTCGGCATAGATGTCGGGGTCATCCACCGAATCGCGATTCGGCCGCATGGGCCGTGTGCCGGCGCGCGACAGGAGCACTGCTCCAAAGCCGATGCTCAGCACCGACACCGTCACGACCCCACCGAGACCGACCAGAATCGTGCGCAGGAAGCCCAGCCACGGTCCCGCCATCTGCACGACATGCGCTGCAACGAACAGCGACAGCAGCATGCCGAGGCCAGTCATAATGAAGTAGTACGAATTGCCACGCTGGAACCAGTCGGTCGCGTAGAAGCGACGCTCGGCCAGCGCTTCGCCAGCCGCGTGTGCCGAGCCGATATAACCCAGCAGTACGGCCGCACAGACGGCCACCGGGAAGAGCGGTACCCAGAGCAGCAGCGCGGGAATCCCGACGATCGAGATGGCCAGTGCAACGATGCCGAGAATGAACGCGGGCACGACGAGGAACGAGGCGGCGAGGCCGACGAGCAATGACCGTGTGGGCGCGGCGCGTGCCGTGTCTGCAACGCCTTCGATATACTTGCGGCCGCCGAAGAAGATGGCAACGAATGCGATGCCGAACAGAACTGCGTACAGGACGAGGTTCGAGAAGATGCCGGACAAGCCGGCGAAGAAGTGTCGGAACGGCCCGCCGAAGCCGCTTCCTCCGGGGCGCGGATCGAAGTCGACGTGGACGGCGGGATCGACATGATCCTCGTCCTCGATCTCGTACCGCTCGACCTGTTCCTGGAGTTCGCGGATGCGCAGGCGCAGCCGGGACATGCTGTCGGAGAGCTGGGCATCGGGAATGACGACGACATCGCTCTCTGACTCCTGTTCGGCTGCTTCGGCCTCATCGGCGCTCAGGTTCGCGGGCGTCAGCCCGGCGAGCGCGCTCTCGAGCATGCCGTCGAGATTCGCGGCGACGCGGTCCTGCTGATCGTTGCCGGTCTCGGGCGCTTCCCAATCGATCAGCAGCGACGCGAGGTCATCCTCGGTTTCCATCGCGTCGTTGAGGAGTTCTCGCCACGCCTGATCGAGGGTCTGGCCGCGTTGCGCCACACCCACGGCCTGGCCGTTGGCGAAGAGCTGGCCGTCGCGTATGGACCAGGTATCCCCCCGGCCCTCGCCGTAGTCGAGGCGAAGTGCCGCCTCGTTGCGCGAAAGCGAGATTTCGCTGGCCAGAATGGAGCGTTCACCCTGCGACTGTGCCGCGGCGAGGCCGGGCAGCGCGAAGCAGAGCAGGAACGCGAACGTGGCGCCAGAGCGGTTGGCGCTGCGCAGATCAGAAGCTGAACGTGACATGAGCCGTCCCACGTGAAGAGGTGGTCCGCGAAAGATTCCGGTAAAGGACCCAGATCGAGAGCAGAGTGAGGCCAGCCCCGCTGGCGGCGACCGCCCCGAGACCGCGCAGGCCCGCCGCGTCGAGGAACGTGCCGATGGATTGCACGAGCCAAACCAGCACATCCGTTTCAATCGCAGCCGAGACCACTCCGGACACGACACGGTTGGCGCCCATCGCAAAACGGTCGGTCGCGAACGCCCAGAGGCCGGCCGCCGTCAGGTAGGACTTCGACAAGAGCCAGAACGCGAGACTGCCCGCTGCCAACGCCGGAATCGCCAGCATGAGGACCGCGAACGCCCAGCCGGGCGTCGACTGCGGAACGAAGCGAGCAGCCAGGGCACCCGCCCGGACGTGCCATGGCCGGGGGATCGCCACGTGGGCCATCACGCTGAGCGCGAACCCTGGAGGCGGTGCGAGGTGCGGCAGGCTGGCCAGCGAAATGAACAGCGACCGCCATTCGTCCACCTCGCCCCGGCAACGAGAACAGACCCCGAGATGGGACTCGACGCCGGTCCGCTCGCCCCTCGGCAGCGTGCCGTCGCAGAATGCCTCGAGTCTCTGGTCCGTCGGGTGCATCATTCCATCCCGCAAGCCTGGCCTCCCAGGGTATGGGGAACGTACGCGCCGGTACGGTCCCCGGTTTCAGATTCGGAGGTGTGCCAGCTGTTTCTTTAATTCGTTTCGTCCCCGGTGGATATACGTCTTCACGGTACCCAGCGGGACGTCCATGATCTCCGCCACTTCTTCATACGGCCGCCCTTCGACGTGGCACAGCAGGATCGCAGTCCGGTACTCGAATCGCAGCGTGCCGATCGCACGTTCGATATGGCTGCCGATCTCGCGGCTGGCCGCAAACTCGTCGGGCGCCTCTCTCGTCGATGCCGGAGTGAGTACGGTCGCCTCGAGCTCGTCCGCCGTCGATGCATGCGGCGAGCCGTCCAGCGAAAGAGTGTCCGGCTCCTTCCTGCGCAGATGGTCCAGTGCCGTGTTGTGGGCGATCTTGAAGATCCAGGAGCTGAATTTGTACGAGGGATCGTACCGATCGATCGCGTTCAGGACCTTGATGAACGTGTCCTGTGACAGGTCTTCGGCACGCTCGCGGTCGCGGACCAGACGGTAAATGAGCGAAAACACCGGGCGCTCGTAGCGCCGGATGAGTTCGCGGAACGCGCTCTCGCGGCCCTCACGTGCGCGCTCGATGACTTCCCGGTCAGACAGCGATGTGTAGTCCACTGCCCCGTGGTCGAAAGGTGGCGGATCCGTCGCGGCGGAGCGCCCCGTTTCATACGACAATCGGCCGTCCATGGTTTCAGGACGGCTCCTGATCGCCGGCCCTTGATCGCTTGTGGCGAGCCATCAACCACGGCTACGTTGCGCCGGGAAGAGATGGTGCCGAACTGCTTTCCATGGAGTGATTTCCACGATGCAAACCGCGGCGGACTCGCCCGCCGACGAGCGCGGACCGAGTCCGGGAGAGGCCGCGGAAAAGGCCGCGGCCGTCCGCCGCATGTTCGGCGCGGTCGCCCCCCGCTACGACCTCCTGAACCATCTGCTCAGCCTCAACATCGACCGGCGCTGGCGCCGCAAGGCGGTGGACCGCCTCCTGGCATTGTCTTCCCCGGATGCCGCAGCAAAACCAGTTCACCCGCCGCCGCGGCTCCGGGTCGACCACCTCCCTGCCATGGCTCGGCCGGAGGGCGTCTTCCTCGATTCCTGCGCCGGCACCCTCGACCTCGCCGTCGAGCTGGCCACCCGGTCCTCGTTCCAGGGTCGAGTCGTGGCCTGCGATTTCACCCTGCCCATGCTCGAGCACGGCGTGTCCAAGGTTCGCAATCTGCCCATCGCGCTGGCCTGTGCTGACGCGTTGCGCCTGCCACTGGCGGACGGTTCCATGGATGGGGCAATGGTCGCGTTCGGCGTTCGTAACCTCGCTTCGATCGACGCTGGCCTCACCGAGTTCGCTCGCGTCCTGAAACCCGGCGCACCTCTCGTGATTCTCGAGTTCACGACGCCCGGCTCGCAGCCGTTCCGTGGACTCTACCTCTTCTACTTCCGTCATCTGCTTCCGTTGATCGGCCGCGCTCTCTCGCGCCACCGGTCCGCTTACACGTATCTGCCCGCGTCCGTCGACGCGTTTCCTTCGCCGGCCCCGCTTGCGCAACAGATCCGGGCGGCGGGGTTTGATCCGGTGCGGTGGGAGACACTCACCGGCGGTGTCGCGGCGATCCATTCCGGCACGCGCAAGGGGATCACGTAATCCGATCGGGTTGTCCGGTGAAGTTCATGCATCGCCGATTCGCTGGCGGCGGGGTCAACGCGACGCGAGGGCGGGTTAAGACGGGGGCTGTGGCGACTTTGCCGCGCATGGCGCGGTCAACGCGACACGAGGGTAGCGTGACGGACGGCGGCGGTGGGCACGCTGATGGCTGTGTGGTGGCTCACGGAGGCGATACCCGGTGGCGCGGAGTATCGGTGGTTCTACACCAGTGAAGGCAATCTCAAGCTGGTGAGTTATCCCGTGGATGCCTGCGCGAATCGCGCGTTCATCCTGCGGACCAGGGATTGGCCCCAGCGGACGGACGCGCCGGCCGCTGAAGGTCGCGGCCAACAGGCAGTGTCTGAGTCATTCGAGTCCGTAGCCGCCTGGCTCGTCAACCGGCATCGCAGTCCTGCGATTCGGGCGGCGACCACACGCCGCGCCGAGAACCGTGCATCCGGCGACGTCAAAACCGCCGGATGTCGACTTTGCCGCACTATTTGCGGAAAAGGCTGCATGCGGACGAACGGCGTCAGCCTCCAAGTAGAATTTGCCGCGCTATACGCGGTAAATCATGCATCGGCCGAAAAACCAGGCGCGCCATGTAAACTTTTCGGCGCCCGGAACGCGCCGTGAAGATGCCTGATTGGCCGGGCCTTGCCCTCTTCTCCTGTGCCGTGCCGGACGCAAGCCGCACGACGACCGCGCATATTCTCAGAACACTACACAGTGGCCCCTCAGCGCCTGCAGCCTGGGGCTGATTGCGTCGCACGTGCGTGCAACCTTGCTCCACGATGGTTCGTACTGTTCAGCCCAGCGAAGATCGCTGTCGTCGACCACGGGAATGCCGATCCACGGCTCGTTTTTGCTGCCGTGTTCGCGGCCTGCGCCCGGATCAGGGGGCTTCCCTTCATGCCTTCCCGCCCTCGGTAGCGCCAACGGAACCCCACCGCCAGATTGGATTCTCCCCCACGCCGGCAGGTCAGGTGGGCCCCACCGTTCCGGAAGCCGTTGCCGCGGCCCTCCATGGCCGGTACACGCTCGAGCGCGAGCTCGGCCGTGGCGGGATGGCCACGGTCTACCTGGC
>JBOHRL010000017.1:0-3208 GCA_050732695.1 Longimicrobiales bacterium
GGCGCGAGCAGCCCCTACCTGCCGACCGACCTGCTGCACGGATGGGACGGCAGCGGCCAGGTCGGTAACCTGTGGGCGAAGGCGAACGACATGTACGCGCACAACGATGCGCTGCAGCTCAGCAACAAGCTGACGAAGCTCGTCGGCGCGCACGGGTTGAAGTTCGGATTCTCGTTCGAGCGCGGCCAGAAGCAGCAGAATTTCCAGAATCTGGAGGCGGGCCAGCTCTGGTTCGGTTCCGACAACGGGACCGGCACCGGCAACTCCGCGGCCGATATGCTGGCCGGGCGCGTCGGTCAGTTCAACCAGGGCACCGCCGCGAGGGGGAATCCCGCGCCCGGGCAGCCGTTTGGGGAGTTCCGCTACTGGAGCATCGATGGCTTCGCTCAGGACAACTGGAAGGTCCGGACGAACCTGACGCTCGAGTACGGCGTGCGGTTCGGCTACTGGACCAACAACGTGGAACTCTTCGGGCTAGCAGCCCGTGGTGAAAGTCTGAGTTATTAGGGATCGACACGATCGATCCCTCGTACTACACTGCTCCACATGGCGATGGGTACCCGAGAAGACGAGCAATCCTCGCTGTGGATCGCGACCTCCGAGCTTCCGCGGTCGCCCGGCCATCCGTTCTACACGCGGCTGAATGCGCTGCTCGACGCCCACGGCTTCGACCGATTCGTCGAAGGGCTGTGCCGCAAGTTCTACGCGAAGGTCATGGGCCGACCGAGCCTCCAGCCCGGGCGCTACTTCCGCCTGCTGCTGGTCGGCTACTTCGAAGGGATCGATTCGGAACGGGGGATTGCCTGGCGCGCGAGCGACTCGTTGGCGGTCCGCACGTTCCTCCGCCTCCCCTTGGACGAGGCGCCCCCCGATCATTCGACGATCTCTCGCACGCGCCGTGCGATTGATCTCGAGACCCACCGCGCTGTCTTCACCTGGGTCCAGACACGGCTCGTCGAGGAGGGGCTGCTCAAGGGCAAGACCGTCGCGATCGACGCAACCACGCTCGAGGCGAACGCCGCCATGCGCAGCATCGTGCGACGCGACACGCAGGAAACCTATCAGGAGTTTCTGACGCGGCTCGCGCAGGCGTCGGGCATCGAGACGCCGACGCGCGACGACCTGGCGCGACTGGACCGGAAGCGCAAGAAGAAAACCTCGAACAAAGACTGGACGAACCCCTACGATCCCGATGCAAAGGTCGCGAAGATGAAAGATGGCCGCACGCATCTGGCCCACAAAGCCGAGCATGCGGTGGACCTGGAGACCGGCGCCATTGTAGCGGTCACGCTGCAAGGCGCCGACCAAGGCGACACCACGACGATCGCCGACACGGCGACGGCCGCGGCGGAGCAGGTCGAAGACGCGCAGGCCGACGTCACGGAGCCGCAGCGGCTGGAAGAGATCATCGCCGACAAGGGGTATCACAGCAATCAGACGATGATCGATCTCGACGCCGTGGACATCCGGTCCTACATTGCGGAGCCGGACCGGGGGCGCCGCGATTGGTCGGAGGCGCCAGACGCCCAGGCGCCGGTGTATGGGAATCGTCGCCGGATTCGCGGACGACGCGGACGCCGATTGATGCGCCAACGCGGCGAGCGGATCGAGCGCTCCTTCGCGCATCTCTACGACACGGGCGGCATGCGCCGGACCCATCTGCGCGGCCACGCGAACATCCTGAAGCGCCTCCTGATTCATGCGGGTGGCTTCAATCTCGGGCTCGTCATGCGTCACCTGATCGGCGTCGGCACGCCGCGCGGGCTGCAGGGCCGCGTGGCCGCCGTCATCGCGACGTTGTTGGTGGTCATCGGCATCATCCGACGTCGGCTCACCAGGATCTCGGCGGCGCATCACCTCCTCACGGCCGTGCGCGCCTGGCTCACGTCACTCACCACGTCCACTGCCAGCTCCTCAGCGGCGGCCACTTACGCCACGGGCTGCTATGGCATCCGGCCACGCCTCAGCGTCAGAGCCGAACATCAGGCGGTCCACGAACCCGCTCACAACCAGCGTCCGCAGGTAGTCGTGGAACGCCGCCCTCGGCATCCGCCAGTTGATGGCCGACACGTCGGCGTGGACCTGCGGGTACTTGTGGAGGATCGCGATCGTGCTGGCTCGGTAAGGGTACCCAGCGTGCATCAGGTAGAGGCGGAGCCGCGGATAGCGACGGAGCACGGGCTCCACCAGCAGCGGGTCGCCGACACTGAGCAGGTGGTCCGGGTATGTCAACCCCCCGGCCGGCGGCCCGGTGCCGGTGTGGATGTCCACGGGGAGGTCAAGCTGCTCGGCGAGCGCGAAGTAGGGGTCGAGCTGACTGTCTGCGGGAGCGAGGCCTGCGTACTGCGCAGTGATCTCACCGATGACGCCGATGTTACCCGTCCATTCCAAGGCGCCGTACCACGTCATCGGCGACGCCGGGAGCCGGTACCGCCGGCCGGTGTCACCGCGCCTAGCGATCGAGCGGCTGATGCTGCTCGACGCGGTGCTCACCACGCCGGACCTCGAGTGGATCACGACAGCCGCTGAGAAGTCCGCTTACCTGACCCGGCTTCCCGCGCCCGCTCGACCGCGTCTACGACGCGCACGAGACCATTATCCACGAGTAACTGGAGTCGCCGCTCCAACCGGCCACGATCGGCGAGCTCAAGCGGTACTTCGAGCACCGCGACAAGGCGACGCGCGAGCCCGTGCACCCGCAGGACCAGAGGTTCGTTGACGTCGGTGGAAACGTGTTCGGTAGGCCGCGATTCACGGCGCTGTACGAGCGATGGCTGAAGCGTGGCGACGCGGTCTTCGACGGCCGGTCATCACTCATCATCGCCGAGGCGCTGAACACTGGCGCAGGACGGGTTGAGTCGCTTGTCCTCCCGCACTCCTATCGACATCTCTCTCCCTTGGTCGACCGACGGCGTTCGCGGACAGGAGACGTTGAGAATGGGGTTGAGAAGGGGGAGGCTACGTCCGCACGCCCTCAACCCCCTGTCTCAACCCCATGGTCGCCTCGCGAGCGCTCCATCGTGATGTGAAGTCGTGCTGCGCGAGCGCGCAGCAACGTGCCGCGACTGCAACGATTTGCACTCGTGGGCCGCGCCTCGAATGGGCGGCGTTCTGTGCCGCCCCTGTCTTCGTCGCTGTTAGCGCAGGAACGGAACCTAGACGTGAACGACCCCGGTCCCCGCGCGCGAGTGCGGCCCCGCGCGCGCCC
>JBOHRL010000018.1:0-10311 GCA_050732695.1 Longimicrobiales bacterium
ACGAAGAAGGCACCGCGCGCGAGTTGGCGATCGCGCACGGTACCGCTGCGGCCGCCGTAGGAGAGCGCACTGCGCAGGCTCAAGGTGTTCGTCCGGGCGGCGGGCAGGATCGCCACGAGGAGGCCGAGGAGGACGGAAACGCCGGCCGTGTAACCGAAGACGGTCTCGTCGATCCCTACGCCAGCGAGACGCGGAATACTCGTTGGGCCAAGCGCCTGGAGCGCGTGAATCCCCACCGAGGCCAGGACGAGTCCAAGCGCTCCGCCGGCGAGGGTGCACATCAGCGTCTCCGCCAACGTGTCCGAATCAGCCGCGATCGGGGCGCTCCGAGCGCCACGCGCACGGCGCTCTGACGAGTTCGCGCTTCGGCGCGGACCAGGAACAGATTCGCCACGTTAACGCACGCGATCACGATCACGCACGAGACCGCACCCAGCACGATGAGCAGCGCCTGTCGCACATCGCCGACGACGTACTCCTTGAGCGTGTCAACGTACGCTCGCCCCGAGAAGATCCGCTCGAACCACCCGGGTCCGTACCCGACCTCGTCTAGCCTCTTCATGAGCCCGTCGGCGTCGGCCGACGCGGACGCGATAGTCGCCTCGTCGCGCAGCCGAGCGACTCCCCGGTAGCGGATCATTCCGACGTTCGTGCTCGCCGGATCGAGCTGGAGCGGCACCCAGAGATCAATGTCGTCGGTGGGAAACGCGAACTCCGGCGGCATAACACCAATGACCGCGCGCGTACGCGTGTCGAGCTCGAGGGTCGCGCCGACGACGTCAGGATCGGCGCCAAATCGGGTCACCCAGAAGCCGTGGCTGAGGACCGCGACCGACGGGCCGCCCGAAACATCCTCCGCGTCGTCGGGCAGCCGACCCAGCATCGGTTGGACGCCCAGCACGGAGTAGACGCTGTTCGTAAGCAACGCGACATCGAGCTGGACCGGATCGCCCATGCCCTCAGCGGCATCTTCGTGGATTGGTAGCCTCCGAAGCTCTCGAAGCTCCGGTTCCCTTCCAGGAAATGTCGATAGCCGACGTCCGCGAACCCGAGCTCTCCCGGCCCGGTCTCGAGTCGATTGACGCCGATCGTGACGATTCGTTCCTGATCGGGATACGGGAGCGGACGCAGGAGAACCGCGTCGACTACGGAGAAGATCGCGGTGTTCGTGCCGATGCCGACGGCGAGCGTGAGGACGACGACGAGAGTGAAGCCGGGCGTCTTGGTCAGTGACCGGAGGGCACATCGGGGCGTCGTCGATGATGGAGGTGATCATAGGTCGGCTCCGGCGGTTTAGTGAGGCCGCGGCCACAGCGGGTGGCGGGCTTCCGGGGCAACATGGATCCGTTCAAGGTTCTGGCAAAGGCTCGCCGTGCGCCCTCGTGGGCCGCGCAGGCTTCTTGGCCACCGTCATGATTGAGGGCAAGAGTGGCAGGTGATTGCCATCACAGCACCGGCGCCCCTTACGTAACGTAAGGTACTAACCTCGACCGCGAATCATCGGTTCTTCTGGCCGCCGGCATCGGGCCTCGACACCGATACCACCATACTCGCACCAGATATCCTCAGCGCCAAGGCTCTGAAGTACCGAACGGAGTTCTTCCTTCGTTCGCCGGTGTTTGAAGCAGTCGGTCATTGCATCGTTTGTGTCCAACAGCGCCCAGTCATATTGCATCTGATCACTGAGCTGCGGATACACGCCGTAGTAATGCAGGACTGGTGAAAGTCGGCCGACGAACGAACGAATCAGCGGTATGCCTCTCACACTACGATGGAGCGGAAGCAGGAGGTCCACCAGCCTGCGCACGAGTTGGGCGTTCGACTGTGGCGATCGACGCTTCATTACCAGACGAACGACCGGCTTGATGCTGACATATGCCGTCCAGTGCGTGCGGGCGTAGTGGTCGATTACAAGATGCCCCCCAGGACGAACGTGATCATACAGCGCCAGGATCGTAACTTCCGGATCCGGCGTATGCTGGATCACGCCGAGGCAGAGCACAATGTCGAACTGCTGCTCCGCGAAAGGAAGAGATCCGATGTCAGCCTGTGCGACCCTATGTCGTGCTGCATCCGGGAAATTAAGTAGGTTCGCATTGACTGCCTCGCTCAGATCGACGGAGGTAACGAACGAACCGCGCTCTAACAGCACTTCCGTAAAGCGTCCCGCCCCGCATCCGCATTCCAGGATCTGCGCGCCCGCGAGAGCCTCCCATATCGCCTTACCCAGCACGTGTCGAAGCCGATCCCGGGTAATCGTGGTGCCGCTGTGGGAATCGAGCTGCGTCCGCGGGTGACGGTTCCACTGCTTGCCGAACGCATCCGCATAGTTGGAACCCCAGGCAAAACGCGGAATTGCCATGTGGACCGGAAACTCGTGGCCGCGAGGGCACGTGAGAGACTCCTCGCGCTCACTCAGCGGCTCGAGGTGCTCCGGGCAGTGCCACGAGGGCCATCGAACCAGCTCGCCCGTCGACCAGTTCACGCCGCCTTTCCTGGTCACGAAGCTTGGTCATTTGGGGTGAGGCGTGCGGGCATGCGAACGCGGCAACCACAAACGCAAAGAGGAAGTCGCCACTTGGCCGGCTGGCATCGTCCGGTTCTTCTCATGTTGCCCAGTGTCACAGCTGGCGTCGTGTGGACTCAGTTTACGAACCATTTGTGACGGTCGCAAGTTGCGCCGCCCCCGAGTCCGTGGAGACTGGAGGATTCGGATGCTAAAACAAGGCGAACCGGCCACGCTCCTGACAACTCGAGCTCGGGAACGGGGCCGTTCTCACGGCTACGTGCGTATCAGCGCCAACTGACCCCCGAAAGGATGGCCTCCGCCGACTGCGCACCCGTCGAGTAGATCTGGTTGAACGCCTTCGTCTGAACAATGAAGGCTCCCTTCGACGCGGCGATGTTCGCGAGCGCGAACGTCTGGTATTTCATATCTCCCGTCTCCTGCCAGAGCACCAGCGCAGGCCACACGTAGTAGCCCGCCAGGTCGGCCGCGCATCCTTTGCCGTTCGCCACGTAGGGCAGGCACGCCGCGCCGGGTGTTCTCGTCGATCAGGTGGTCCACGATCCGGCGCGCCAGCGCTACCCACCCGAGCTGCGATTCGACGAACCCGTGCCAGCGCAGCAGCTCGGTCGCGAGCATCGCGTTCATGAAGAACGCCTCGTCGCCCTGGTTGCTGCTCTTGTGCGCGAGCGACACCCGTCATCACGAGCATACGCAGGGCCCATAAATTGCTCCGCCGGTTCCGCGGTCCCGGGAACCGGAACCTCGACGTGCTCCTCGTGGTCGTCTTGCAGATCGACAGGTTCGCGGTCGGGATAACCGCCAAGCCTGACGGCCCGACGAAGTGCAAGGACAAGGATCGGTTGGGAAGGCGCGGCGCGGCTGTCGGGATGAACTTCGCCTTCTACGGGTTCGACGTCGCCGCGACGTCCCCGCAGATGCGAGCTCGCTCGGTGCTCGGCATGGCGCTGGCCCACGAGGTCGGACACCTCCTGATGGGCCCCGGTCATGCGGCCGACATCGACAACCTGATGTCTGCAAGCAGCGGCGGCGCCGATGACCTGACCGACGGCCAGGGCGAGATCATCCGTTCGAGCTGCGCCGTCGTCGAAGGCTAGCACCGCTTCGCATTCACGACCGAAGCGTAAACCTGTCCCTGCCCAGACCCAAGCCTCGGTCGGCGATCCATCAGGAGACACCGACCGAACGTGCATCCCGCACCGCTCACGCCGCCCGCGGCGCATGGGAGCGGCCGGACGTGTGTTCCGGTGGCTGCTCCTCATCTATCCGCCGCGCTACCGTCGTCGGTTTGGCGACGATGCGCAGGCAACGTTCGTCTCCGCGACGCACGAGCCCGGTCCGGCGGAGCGTCCTCGTTGCTCGGCTTCTGGCGCCGCAATATTGTGGACGTAGTTCGGTCGGCGGGAGCGGAGTGGAAGTCGGAGCTGGTCGATTCATGGCGATCGCGCGCACGTGTGCGGCGCGGCGGTTTACGCGGTGTGGTCGGTGCGGGCGGCGATGTGAAATTCGCAGCGCGGTGGTTGGTGCGGAGACCGTTGCTGACAGGCTCGATCGTGGTAACGCTGGCGCTCGGTCTTGGTGCGAACGCGGCGGTGTTCGCACTGATCGCTGGTGTGCTGCTCCGTCCGATCCGACTTCCGCAGGCGGATCGCGTGGTGTCGGTTTACCAGGCGTTGAACGAGCGACGCCGTTCTACGGAACGAGTGTTCCATGATGGATACTCCACATTCTGGTGGACTTGGTATAAGGAAGGAAGGGTGCTCTTATTTGCTGAGCGAGCATCGCACTTACGGAACGTGGTGAGTCGGCAGGACCTGTGGCCGCAAAATGGCTAAGCCGAGGCCGCGCCCAAAGCCGCTCTTACTTGCTGCAACGTTAGCAGCGCTATTGTCAGCTGCGATATTAGTGTCCGCCACCGCAGACGGCGCAGTAGTGCTGGGGGTGGCGTTGCCAGTTGCATTATGCCTCGTGCCGCTGCTGTGGAGCGGGAGACCTGCTGGTGTTGTAGTACTCATCGGTAGTTGGCTTGTCTTGGTAGGCTATATTTTCGTCAGCGCCGCGTCCGTCGGTCTGTGGTTCTTGCCGAGCGCAATCCTAATGCTCCTCGCCGTTCGGCGGTCAATGGACCCTGCCGAAAGTGCGCCTAGAGGTAGAGTAACCCTCCGTTATTGGTTCAGCAGGTCGTAATTCAGTCGACCTGCAAAGCCGTTCTTGGATCGACGGACGCGGCGCGCAGCGCTGGCAGGAAGGCAGAGAGAATTACCGTGCTGAGGATCATCGCCACCGAGGCTGTATAGCTCCAGGGATCAGCGGGACCGATCCCGAACAATGATGCACGCAGGAGACTGCTGAACAGAAATGCGAGTGGGACGCCGATCGCGATGGCGATAAGACCCAGCGCGGCGCTCTCACGAACGACGTCGCTCGACACGTCGCGCGGCCGTGCGCCCAGCGCCATGCGCACGCCGATCTCGCGCGTGCGCTGCACGACCGTGTATGACATCACGCCGAACACGCCTCCCAAGGCAAGGAGGAGCGCGATGCCCGAAAACAGCGCGAGCAGCAACATCTGGAATCGCCGCTCCGCGACGGATCGTGAGAGCAGTTCATCGATCGTGCGGACATTGTAGATCGGTTGATCCGCATCGAGATCGCGCACCACTTCGCGGATGGCAGGGAGCAGTGCGCTCGGGGCGGATGCGGTTCGGACCATCACGGTCATGAAGTTGTAGCCGACCTGCTCGCTCGAGAGATATGCGATGGGCGGGACCTCGCCATCGAGGCCGCCGACGCGCACATCCCGCGCGATGCCCACGATCTCGACTTCGGGCAGGAATCGCATCGCCGCTACGATGCGACCGCCGATGGCAAGGCCGTCGGGCCAGCGACGGGCGGCCGTCTGGTTGACGATCGCCACGCGGGGAGCGTCCCCGTCGTCCTGTTCGGTGAACGTGCGCCCCGCGACGAACGGGATCCCTAGCGTCCGGAAATAGTCCGGCCCGACCAGTTGTATCGTGGCCGGCGAATGCCCCGTGCCGTCGTCGGCCTGCCCCACGACCGAAAACGTTGTCCTGAAATCGCCCTCGCCCAGAGGCGGCGCGCTCGCCATCGTGACCGAGCGCACTTGTGGATGGCGCCTGATGCGGTCCAGCAATTCCTCGAAGAACGCTGCGCGCTGCCACTGCTCCGGGTACGTCGTTCCCATGGGCAGCTCGAGCTGAAACGTGAGCAACCTCTCGGTCCGGAATCCTGGATCGACGTCGAGCAACCTCTCGAAGCTGCGCACCAGCAACGCAGCACCGACGAGCAGAACGAGCGTGACGACGAGTTCGGAGAGTACGAGTGCATGACGGATACGGCGTCCCGGAGCGGCTCCACCACGCTGACTGCCGTGACGGAGTCCATCGGCCGGATCGGCGCCAGCCGCTTGCCACGCCGGCGCGAGGCCGACGAGCACGCCGACAATGAGCGAGACACCCAGCGCGAAGGCCAGGACCTCCAGATCGAGACCGATTTCGTCCAAGCGCGGGATCTGGCGCGGCCCGAGCGCGACGAGCGAGCGGATGCCGCCGTACGCGACCAGGATGCCCGCGAAGCCGCCGATGACTGCCAGGATGAGACTCTCACTGAGGAGCTGGACAATGATATGGCGCCGCGGAGCGCCCAACGCGCGCCGGACGGCCAGCTCGCTGCGGCGGCCGATTGCACGCGCGAGCATCAGGTTCGCCACATTCGTACACGCGCTGAGCAACACGAGCGCGACTGCGGCGAACAAGACGAGCAGCGCGGGCCGCACGCCTCGCACCACCTGCTCGCGCAGCGGCACGAGTCGGACGCCGCGGCCTGCGTTCGTCTCCGGATGCGTTTCCTCGAGCGACCGTGCAATGGCTGCGAGATCCTGACCTGCGCGTTCCATCGTCACACCCGGCTTCACGCGGCCGATGACGCGCAGGTTGCGGGATTCTCGCCCACCCGTCTGGTTGTCGTCGGGTGCCAGGGGCCGCCACAGCTCGACATCCTCGCCCAGCGCGAGCGTGCCCAGCGGCCGGAAGTCCGCCGGGAGGATCCCCACGACCGTGTAGGGAAACCCGTTCACACGAACGGACCGACCTACGAGCGCGGGGTCGCCCGCGAAGCGTCGCTGCCAGAGCCCGTGGCTCAGCACGGCGACGCGATGGTTTCCGGCGACGTTCTCCTCGGGGCGGAAGCCACGGCCGTGTGCGAACCGCACGCCGAGGATCTCGAAGTAGCCAGCCGTCACGCGCGCGACCGGCACGCGCTCGGGTTCCACCCCGCCCGTCAGATTCACGTCGGTGTTGGGCAGAGTCCAGAACGCACCGAGATCCTCGAACGAGGTTGTGCTCTCGCGCCAGTCCCGAAAGTCCGGATAAGAGACGCGCGCCTCGTTTTCTCCACGGGCCGGGTCAGTCCCCCAGATCATCACGAGTCGTTCGGCTTGGGGATACGGCAACGGTCGCAGGAGCACTGCGTTCACGACGCTGAAGATGGCGGTGTTGGCACCGATCCCGAGCGCGATCGTCCCGACGATGAGGAGCGAGAAGGCCGGCCGCTTCACGAGCGGGCGAACCCTAATGCGCACACGTAGCACGAGGTCACTCATTCGGCTCAGCTCCGCGGGCCTTGCGTCGGGCCGTCATGTTCGCGAGCGGCGCTCCAGTTCCTGGCCGAACAGACGCGCATTCTGACGCCGGGCCAGCGCGAAGGCATCCTCCAGCGACACCAGCGTCGTTTGCCGGTGCGCCGCCACCCACCGCTCGCCCGACGCAGGATCGGCGAAGAAGAAGATGTAATGGCATGCGGTTGCGATGATCCGGGCGGCAGAAGTGAAGTCGGCCGTGTCCGCGCCGACCATGGATACCGCGATCCCCTCGGGCTCCGCTCGCTCGATGCGTGTCGGAGAGATCGTGAGCCGGACAGGTTCGCCGGTTTCAGGATCGCTGGATTCGACTCGAGCGGTCTCTCCCAGGAGCTCCGGCAGGAACAGGCTGTCCTCGGCGCACCAAGTCCATAGCGTACGTTCGCCGATGGTGAAGCGGTGATGTGTGGGTTTCGTGGAGAGACCCCAGAATCCTGCGATCCTGCCGTCGGCGCCGGTGTAGACGAACGGCCGCAACGCCGACCCGGCCAACCCCCTCGCCACCTCGCCAGTCGGAAGATTCAGGGCGCCCGCGAGATCGGCCGCGGCGACAGGCTCACCTTTCGACAGCTCCCGCAGGAGCACGATCGCTGCCTTCTGCTCCTCCGGGGTGTAGCTCGGCAGCACGGCTTGCCAGAGCGCGTCGAGTGTCGAGAGTGCAGGGCGTGTCATGACAGCTAACTCCTTTTCCGTGGTCACGCCGCGTTCGACAGGATCCGCGGTCGCCATTCGTCGCGCATGTGCGCGACCCATGCATGTAGAGGCAGCTCCTCGACCGGAAAGACGCGTCCGCCAGGGTGGTCGTCGAGCCAGCCGCGTGCGGCCTCGGCTGAAGAGAGGACCGGCTGCTGGACACACAGTTTCGTGTTGATCTGCTCGTCGATCATGAGGTCCATCCTTCCAGTTCGATGATCGCTGCGTTCGTGGGGCCGCTGCGGGCCACTGGTTCGGGTCCGTAGGCGCGCCGCACGCGAACCTCCCTCGTAACGCGAAGCTAGCCGCGGAAAATGCTGCAGTCTTGAAGCGGATTAGCGCGGGAAAGCCGCTCGCGAGCTTCGCGGGCCGGCTCGCATGCGCGGGGCTGGTGTTCGGAGGCGAGCGCGGAAACGCCCCGGCGTTGTGCCGACGAGAGAACGGAACGTATTGGTGAAGTGGCTCTGATCGGCGAAGCCGGCATCAAACGCGATCTCCGAGAGCGGATCCTCGGATGTCGTGAGCCGATGACACGCGAACTCGACTCGCCGCTGGCGGATGTAGTGCCCGATCGTGCACCCGAAGCGGCGCCTGAATTCGCGGGCGACGTGGATGCGGTGCACACCCGCGCCGCGTGCGAGGCTGTCGAGCGTGTGCGCGTGGCGAAACTCGTCCTCGATCTGTTCGCGCACGCGCTCGAGCCACTGGGGCGGTGGGCTAAGCGCCTCGAGACCGGGACGCTCGCTCACCTCTGCGAGCAGTGCGAATACGATGCTCTCCACCGCCATGATGGAGAGATCGTCGCGCAGCTGTAGCTCCAGTCTCAGCTGGTACGCGAGCCAGCGAGGCGGCGCACGGCGTGCGACGCTCAGTCGCTCCAGATCGAGGGGGTCACTCGCTGCCATCGGGAGCGCAGCCGGATCGATGCCCACCGTGAGGCAATGGCTGCCCGCGTCGGACACGCGCGCGCCGTACACCTGACCGGGCGGGTGGAACACGAGAGCCGCCGGACCGCAACGCAGGCGCTTGCGCAACCAGTCCACCTCGTAGCCGCCATCGACCGTCAGGCAGAGCGTCGCCCAGGCGTGCGGCTGCGCGGGAATCTCCTGCGCGGGCTGGTAGAGCGCCTCGGAAACCGTGAAGCCCGGCGCCGCGAGCGTCCTGAGCGCCTGCACGCAATCCAATCCGTTGTGTCCGCTCGACATCCTCACGCCGCGCAGCAGGACAGCTTCGCCACGTCCCTGTCGAAGGCCTGTGCGGCGAGCTTGATCCCCTCCGATAACGTGAGGTACGGATGGAAGCTCGAGACCAGGTCGTCGATCGTGAGGCCGAACCGGATGGCGAGGGCCGGCTCGGTGATCATTTCACCGGCCTCGGATGCGAGGATGTGAGCGCCCAGCAAGCGACGCGTGGCTGCGTCGGCGATGAGGCGGATGAATCCGCGCGTGTCGCGCGCCGCGAGCGCACGCGAAACGTGTTCCAGCGACAGCTCCGACGTCATCACACGAAACCCCGCCGCTTCGGCTTCATCCGCGTTTACGCCCACGGATGCGACGGCCGGGTCGGTGAACGTCACCCGCGGCACAGCCGTCAAGTCGTACGATCGCACGTCACCGTTCAGCGCGTTCTCGGCCGCCGTTGTGCCAGCGTACGCGGCAACGTAGACGAACATCGGGTCGCCCGTCACGTCGCCCGCCGCGTAGATGTCGGGATTGGTTGTGCGAAGGTGATCGTCGACCCGGATCTCGGCTTTTGCGCCGAGCGTTACGCCGACGCCATCGAGTCCGAGGCCGCGGGTATTGGCTCGGCGGCCCGTGGCCACGAGGAGTTGTTCGGCTCGCAGCTCTCGCGTCTGCCCCCGGGCCTGGAACTCGACCGCGTAACCGGAATCCAGCCGCACCTGCCGTACCGAGGCTCCGGTGTGGATCTCGATGCCTTCGTTCTGCAAGTAACCCGCGAGCGCTTCACCCAAGCCTTTCGCCTCGGCGGGAACGAGGCGCGGCATGACTTCCACAACGGACACGCTCACACCGAGCCGCGAGAACATCTGCGCGAGCTCGAGCCCCACCGCGCTACCGCCGATCACGATCATCGTTTCGGGCAGCCAATCGAGCGCCATCGCAGACGCACTGTAGAGATACTCCACCTCTGCGAGACCCGGGATGGGCGGCGCCCACGGCGATGCTCCCGTCGTGATGATGAGCTTGGGCGCGTGCAACGTTTGCCCGTCTTCCATCTCGACCGATGGGCCGGGCATCGCCATAGCTCGCCCGCGGATCAGCTTCACGCGATCGTAGGAGCGCAGTACATTCGCGTACTTGGCTTCGCGAAGCCGTGAAACGAGGTCGTCCTTCTGCTCGCGGATCCGCAACCAATCGGGCGCCCCGTCGCTCGAGGGGATGCCCGCAAATGGATGGTGGCTTCGGCGGTGAAG
>JBOHRL010000019.1:0-8447 GCA_050732695.1 Longimicrobiales bacterium
ATAACGGCGTGTTATGCGGACGGAGTTCTTCGATGGTATCGACCCGCGCGTACCGCGGGCCTTGCCGGAGAGCAGCTGCAAACCCGTCCAGCGCTGACGCGGGGCCTTCTGCCTCGACCTCGACGCTTCCGTCGTCGCGATTCTGAACGATCCCGCGGAGCCGGTGTTCGAGCCCGGTTCGACAAGCCCACGCCCGAAATCCGACGCCCTGCACTCGACCATCCACGCGGAACCGGCGGCGCGAGGTCTCATCTGTGGCCATGATCGTTTCTCCGCATCGTTCGGGCTCCAGATAACGAAAAGGATCGGACGGAGAACGACAAGATTCCGACGAGCCGGATCATGGGTCGATGTCGGCTGGCCGGCAGAAAGGGCGTCGATGCGGACGATTGGTGCTCCGACTCCGTGAGTTCTCCAGCTCCTGACTGTTGCCTGGACTCCACGCTCGATCCCCTGGTCGTGTACCTGCATCCTGCCGTTCCGGAAATGGAGGTTCGGCCGGGATCCGGTGCGGTCTGACGCATGTCGGCGCGCAACGGGTCGGCGGCCTGCCCGGAGGAGAGGTGCCGCCGTCATCTCCGGTGCGCCAGGATCACATCGCCGGTGGGCGGGCGGCTGGTGGCACCCGCCAGGGCCAGGGTCGTCCGTGGCCAAGTTCTTGTGCCACAGTAAATTATGCTTCATCGGACCCCCGTCGGTTCCGGCGTGAAGACCATTCTCCGATGCGTTTTCTTCGCGGGTGTTTCACGTGGAACAGCGGCGCCCGTTCGGTCGCCGGCGAGGCCGTGTCCGCCGCCAGCGCGTTTCACGTGAAACGCGCGATCGGTCTGTCCGGATTCGGTTTGTGTGTACGCCATGCCAGCAGCGATTCCGGAGCCGCCCACCCAGAAACCAGCCCCAGAAACCAGCCCCAGAAACGATTTCCGCCGACGAGCCCCTTCCTGCCCATCCCCACCCCACATATATTGTCGCGCCTCACGCCCGATCGGAGTCGGATTGTCCCGCGTCATCGCGATTGCCAATCAGAAGGGCGGTGTCGGGAAGACCACCACCGCGATCAACCTCGGGGCGGCCCTGGCCGTTGCCGAGCGACGGGTGCTGGTGCTCGACATGGATCCGCAGGCGAACGCGACGAGCGGGCTGGGGGTGCCGCCGGCCTCGGTCGAGCATTCGGTCTATGATGTGATTGTCGAGGGCGAGTCGCTCGAGTCGATCATCCGGAGCGGGCTGCACTTCCCGTATCTCGACCTGGCGCCGTCCACGCAGGACCTGGTCGGGGCGGAAGTCGAACTCGTGGATCGATCGGCGCGGGAGTCGGTTCTGCGCGAGGCGCTGGCGGATGTCCGTGACCGCTACGAGTTCGTGCTGGTCGACTGCCCGCCGTCCCTTGGGTTGCTGACGTTGAACACGCTGACGGCGGCGGACTCGGTGCTGATCCCGATCCAGTGCGAGTTCTATGCGCTCGAGGGGCTTTCGCAGCTGTTGAACACGGTCCGGGTGGTCCAGCAGAACCTCAATCCGGGGCTCCAGATCGAGGGTGTGCTGCTGACGATGTTCGACCAGCGGCTGAATCTTTCGCGACAGGTAGCGGAAGAGGCGAAGGAGTATTTCGGCAGTCGTGTCTTCTCGAGCGTGATTCCCCGGAACGTGCGGTTGGCGGAGGCCCCGAGTTTCGGGAAGCCGATCCTGATGTACGATGTGCTTTCTGCCGGCGCGCAGGCCTATCTCGCCCTGGCGAAAGAGGTCATGACGCGCGAGCCGGTTCGTACGGACCGCGCGCCGGCGACCGGGCAGGCGGCCTCATGAGCAGCAAGCGGGACCGGCTGGGTCGAGGGCTCGGCGCGCTGCTGGGTGACTACCTCGGCGAATCGGCCGGTCCCGGCGCAGTACAGCAACGGACGCTGCCGATCGCCGCCATCGTACCCAACCCGTATCAACCTCGGCGCGAGTTCTCGGAGGAGGAGCTGGCGGACCTGTCCGCTTCGATGCGGGAGAACGGGTTGCTCCAGCCGATTGTTGTCCGGCCGGGTGCAGAGGGCGGGTCGCGCTGGGAGATCGTTGCCGGGGAGCGCCGCTGGCGGGCCGCCATGAGGCTTGGGTGGCGAGAGATTCCGGCGATGATCCGGGAAGTGGATGACCGGACGTTGCTCGTGCTCGCCATGGTCGAGAATCTTCAGCGGGCGGGTCTTGCACCGCTCGAGGAAGCGGAAGGGTATCGCCGGCTCGCGGAGGAGTTCAACCTTTCGCAGGCGCAGGTCGCGGAGCTGGTGGGTCGAGACAGGTCGACGATCGCGAACGCGCTGAGGCTGCTACAGCTTCCGGCATCAGTCCGTCAACTGCTTGCGGATCAACAACTTACAGCTGGTCATTGCCGGGCTATGCTGGGTCTTGGCGACGATCGCCGCATTGCGGAGCTGGCGCGTTCGGCGGCGGCGAAGGGGTGGAGTGTTCGCGAGGTCGAGACAGAGGTTCGGAAGGCGCGCGGCCGGCGCAAGACGAAGGAGCGGAAGGCGAGAGATCCGGTCGAGCGGGAGTTGGAGGAGGAGCTTCAGCGTGCACTCGGTACTGCGGTGCGGATCCGGCGCAGCCGTGGATCGAAGGGGAGGATCGAGATCTCGTTCTATGGTGCCGAAGATTTCGAACGGATCTTCGAACTCGTGGCCGGCAAATCGGCGGGCCAGGTTGTCTCCTGAATGGTGAGTGTAAACGCAACCGATGGAGGAACGCCGGCTCACGCTGATCATCGTCCCGCATGGCGATCTCGAGACAAAGAGCTATGAGGTTTCGTATCGGCGTCTGCTGATTGCCCTCGCGCTGGGTGTTGTGGGGGTACTGATCATCGCGTTCGCTGTCGGGTCGTGGTTTCCGCTTGCGGCGCAAGCGGGTCGTGTACCGGGATTGGTGCGCGAGCTGAAGGAACTCGAAATCGAGCGCGGCAAGGTCGTCGAACTCGCGAAAACGCTCGAAGAGGTCGAAGCTCAGTACGAGCGCGTTCGTGCGTTGCTCGGAGCAGAGTCACCGGCCGTGGACAGTGCGCCTGTGTTGCCGGTGCTCGGACGCGGCGCGTCGAGTGAGACGCAGGAAGACGCAGTGCCGAGTCTGTGGCCGCTCGACTTTCGCGGCTTCATCACCCGCGAGCAACAGCATGACAACGATCGGCGCGAACATCCGGGGTTGGACATTGCGACGCCGGCGAATGCGGCGATACGCGCCACCGGAAGTGGCGAAGTCATTCAAGCGGAAACGGATTCCGTGTACGGGAACTTCATCGTGATCGAACATGGGAACACACTCGAGTCTCTCTATGGCCATGCGTCACGGCTTTTCGTGCGCGTCGGTGAGCGAGTGACACGAGGGCAGGTCATTGCGTTGACGGGATCCACGGGTCAATCGTCGGCTCCGCATCTGCATTTCGAGATCCGCCAGAACGGAAGAGCCGTCGACCCGCTGAACTTCGTTCGTCAACCGTGATGCGCGATGTCACTCTTCAATCACACTCCGCCTAACAGGAACGTACCCATGGCGAAACCAGACGAAGCGTTGCCCACCTCCAGGGAAGGAGTCATCTCCATCATCGGCCCCGGCATGCGTGTGGTCGGTGACTGCGAGACCGATGGAACGCTCCGCATCGAGGGCACTGTCGAGGGCACCGTACGCGCCGGCAAGGCCGTCGTCGTCGGCAAGGAAGGCAACGTCGAAGGCGACATCCAGACCCAGGACGCCATCATCGGTGGCAAGGTGAACGGCAAGATCGCCGCCGAGAGCCGCCTCGAACTCCAGGCGAGCTGTGTCGTCGAGGGCGACATTCGCGCCCGCCGCATCAAACTCGACGAGGGTGGCCAGATCAATGGCTCCGTGTTCGTCGGCGAAGTCCGGACTCAGAACCTCCAAGGGCCGAAGCTCGCTCCTCAACCGGAAGCCCCGGCCGTAAAGTTCGCGCGGTAACCTCGGCCGGCGACGTGACCTGACCATCACGCCCCGCCCGCGCAGCCTCGGCCCGCACCGCTGTCCGCGGTGCGGGGCCATGGCATCGCCTCATCGCCCCCCTGGCCCATCGTCGCGCCGCTGTCCGGCGCACGTGGCCTCGCATCGCCCCACCGCCGCCTCGGGCCCTTCGCCGCACAGCCCGATCGAAGCCATCCTGTCCGTCAGAACGAGCGGGTGCGTTCACCGGCCCTCACGGTCCCACCCGCTTCACGAAGGATCGCCCACACATTGTTCACAATCGGCAAGTGCCTGTAAACAAAGCGAGACAGGGCCCAAATCCAGCTTTTTCACAGTGCGTTGTGGATACCTGGGCCGGGATATCCACACGGACGAAGACGGGATGTGGAAACAATGAGTACAGCGATGCCGGAGCTGGTGGAGCACCTGGATCGGTACCTTCGCATTGCCGAGGTGCCCGATGAGAGGAACGCCTGGAACGGGCTACAGGTCGAGGGTGAGGGCTCGCGGCCGGTCGAGCGGCTGGCTGTCGCGGTCGATGCGAGCGAACGGACGATCGAAGCGGCGGCGGGTTGGGGGGCGGGCATGCTGATCGTGCATCACGGTCTGTTCTGGGATGGCGGCGTTCCCTTGACGGGGCGCCGGTTCCGGAAGACGCGACGGCTGATCGAGTCGGGGATGGCGCTGTACAGTGCACACATCCCTCTGGATGTGCACCCGGAGGTCGGAAACAACGTCGTGCTTGCGCGCGCGCTCGGGATGGCGGTCGAGGGTTGGTTCGGGGATTACCGCGGGATTCCGTTGGGCGTGTGGGGGAAACTGGAGCTTCGGCGAGAGACGCTGGCGGCGCGCCTCGACGAGGTGCTTGGCGGAAATGTTCGAATGATCGTCGGCGGACCGGAGCGGCTCCAGCGAGTGGGCATCATCACCGGTGGCGGTGGCAGCATGATCGGTGCAGCGATCGCAGCCGGCCTCGATGGTTACGTGACCGGTGAAGGCGCGCACCACACCTATTTTGATGCCGTCGAAGGCGGCATAAACGTGTATTATGGTGGCCACTACGCGACGGAAGTGTGGGGCGTCCGGGCACTGGAGGGTCATCTGCGCGAGAGGTTCGGGCTGGAAACACGATTCATCGAGGGACCGACGGGACTCTGATCGGATCGAGAGCGACTCGCCTCATCGCGGCCGTCTGCCTGAGCGAGATCGAGGAAGAGGGGTGGCGTTGTGCCCGACCTGCGCCGGGCCGGCCGGCCTCCAGTCACGACCATTGCCTCGCCAGCCGAACTATGCTTATAGTAAACACCGCAACGTTGGTGTACTGCGGCGAACCTGGACCAGCCGAGGGGATCATGACGCTGACGCACGAGCGCTGGCGCAGTCCATGGTGCTGCCTGTTTGCGTTCTGGTTGGCGGCGTGTGGCGAATCGAGTGGCCTGCCGGCGTGGACGGGGACGATCGATACTCTTGCGAACGGAGCGGTCCGCGTCACGAATGCGGGCGAAGGATTGTGGACGCCGGAGAGCGCGTGGTCGCTTCGCGAGACGTGTCGGATCGGCGGTGCTGCCGCGGAGGGTCCGGAGCAGTTCTCGGCGATTGTCGGGCTGACGACCGATGCGTCGGGCCGGCTCTACGTCCTTGATCGGCGGGCGCAGGAGGTACGTGTCTTCACGCGGGCCGGCGCGCATGTGCGGACGATTGGCCGGCCCGGCGAAGGTCCGGGCGAGTTCAGCGGAGCCAACGGAGTGACGCCGGGTCCGCAGGCCAGCATCTGGGTGATCGATCCGGGCAACAGCCGCTACACCGCGTTGGACACGGCCGGGATCGTACTGTCGGAGTACACGCGGCCGATCGCGTCGTACGGCTACATTTCCGAAGCCCGCTTCACAGCGGAGGGCGACCTGGCGGAACGAGGATCGCGGAGGGGGCCGCCGGGCGCTGATGGCCGGCCGCAGTTCATTCCCGTTGTCGTGCGCATGCGGATCGACTCCACGCTCTCGGTTCGGGATTCGCTGGACCTCCCGTTCCAGGGGGGCGAGAGCTTTCACGTCACGCGGACCGAGGGCGGCCGTATCGTCGGCGAGAGTTTCATGTCGATCCCCTTCAACACGACTCTCGCCACGGTCCTCGACCCGCGCGGCTACCTGTGGAGTGGCGACAACGACGAGTATCGCATCTGGCAGCAAACGTTTGACGGCGATTCCATCCGCGCCATCGAGCGCGCCATCGAGCGCCTGCCCGTGTCCGGCGAAGAACGCCAGAACGCGATCGCGGGCATTACCGAAAGAGCTGGCACCACAAGCGGTATCGACTTCGGCCGGATCCCGGACGTAAAGCCGTATTACAAGCGTTTCCTCGTCGATGACCTTGGTTATCTCTGGGTGTGGCGCACGACTGCCAGCGATTCCGCGAGCTTCGATGTTTTCGATCCTGAAGGCAGGTTCCTCGGTTCACTCGACACGAACGCACGCATCAATCCGTACGCTCCAATCGACTTGCGCACGAGTTCACTCACGGTCACGGAGTCCGATGAGCTGGATGTACCTGTCATCGTCTGCTTCGCGATCGACGGCCGCTCGCCGCCCGCGGAGAGCGGCGGTTGAAGGTGCGCGCGCCACGGCGGTTTCGGTTCGCGCAGCGGGTTGTGTTCGGTCTCGTGCTGCGCATTGCTTCAGCGGGACTGCTGGGCGCCGGCCTCATCGGCGGTTGGGCGTGTAGCGGCGACCGTGCGAGTGCGTGGACGGGGACGGTCGAAACGCAACCGGACGGTGCGCGGCTGGTGAGGAATCGGGGCGACGGGCTCTGGACAGCGGATCGCGAGGCATCATGGGTCCTCGAAGAGGAGTTGCGGATTGGAACGGTGGAGGGGACCGGCCCCGACGCGTTCGGGAACGTCGGCGGTGTGTTTGTCGATGGTCCGGGCCGGATCCATGTCGTCGAGTCGCAGGCGAGGGAGATCCGGGTGTTCGACGTGAATGGCGCGCCCATCCGGATTCTGGGTGGTGAGGGCGAAGGTCCGGGCGAGTTCCGCTTCATTGCAGGGATGGCGTGGGACAACACGGGAACGATGTGGGTCGTGGATTTCCTGAACGGCCGGTACACGCGTTACGACACGGTGGGCGTCGTGGTCGGGACGGCGCGGCGCGAGTCGCGATTCATGCGGATCGGTCCGTTCCGGGGCGGCATCACACCGGAGGGCGTGCTTTACGACACGGACCTGCATGTCCCGGCGGGGAGCGAGCATCTCCCGCCGTTGATGCTGGCGGCCGGGATGGGAGGCAGCCGCTTGATCCTGCGCGCAATGCTTTCGCTCGACGGCGCTCCGGTGAGCGACACGGTCGAGCTGCCAGTGACGAGCACGGAGCCGGTCACGTTCCGCACCGAAGGCGCGATGATCGGTTCGCCGTACAACACGTCGGTGCATTGGACGTTCGATCCGCGCGGCTCTCTGTGGGTGGGTCAGAGTGACGCGTATCGCATCGAGCAACACACACTGGATGGCGTGAGGCGTCTGGTCATCGACCGCGACTACTCGCCCGTGCCGGTGACCGCGGCCGAGGTCGATGCATGGGTGCAATCGGACGGCGCGGCCCGATTCCGCGAGCGTGGCGGCCGGATCGACGCGAGCCAGTTGCAGGACGTCAAGCCGATCTTTGACGGTTTCGTCGTGGATGACACGGGGTATCTCTGGGTCCGGCTGGGGAGCCGTGCGGATGCGGTTCGTTTCGATGTGTTCGATCCGGAGGGACGCTACCTTGGCGTGGTCGAGGGCGTAACCGGGATGGTGCGTCTCGCGCCGGTCATCCGAGGTGACCGGTTCTATGCTGTGTTGCGCGATTCACTGGACGTCCCGTACGTGGTCCGCTACCGGATTCGCGGCCGCGATTGAGACGCGTGTGGTCCCTGAAGGATGCACGGCTCGCATCGCCTGAAAAAAAGGGGGTTTCAGGTTGCGCCGATCGCGCGGCGCGCCTGTTCGGCATAGATGTCGAGAATGGTGGCGTGGGCCTCGTATTCGGGAAGCGGTCTGGTGCGCTCGGTCTCGAGATGATCGAGGTACCTTTGCCACGCGTCGCGCATTGCGGCGGAGTCGCCTGCCGCGCCGACGGCTTCGGCCCGGGCGGCGAGTGCGAGCAGGTGGTTCGGATTCCGGGCAAGGATCTGGTCGGCTGTGCGCCGGGCGGCGGCGTAGTCCTGAGCGATCGCGTGGATGAGACTGAGATGGTAGAACGCGTCGTCATCGAGCGGTTCCGCAGCCTGGTATGCCTGGATGGCCATGGGCGCGAAGAACCTGGCCTGTTCGAGATTTCCGCTTTCGCGTTCCTGCATGATGCGCCCGAACAGGCGGTCCGCCTGTTCCCGAGGCGTCCCCGTCAGCGGTGGAGGCGCTCCGCCGCTTGAGGCGAATGGCGCTCCTGCTGCCGCACCCGGTGGGGGTGGGGGTGGGGCCTCGTTGTCACGAACGAGATCGAGCAAGGGCGGGACGAGCGCGGCAATCACGG
>JBOHRL010000020.1:0-13129 GCA_050732695.1 Longimicrobiales bacterium
GCGCGAGCGGAGAGTGGACTGGCCGCCAACATCGGATCGGGATTCGTACGCGTGATCAGAATTCGGACGGAAGTCCGCATGAAGCAGCAGCAGGGCTCAGCCGGGAGTCACGTCCCGCCGCGAGCCAGCGGCCAGCCGACATGCAGGTTGAGCCCGCGAGACGATCCCGTCCCACACCGGAACGCCGAACCGCAATGAACTTCACCGGAAAGCCATCGCGAATCTCCAATCTGACATCGCGTTCCTCAGAACCATCCGGAGTACGTTGGCGAACTCATCGATCGGCCGATCAGGGTCAGATCCCGAGGATCGCGTCGACCGTCCACTCCTTGCCCGGCAACGCACCGGTGAACACCACCTCTCGGCGTGTGAGTGAACGGACGGATGCGTACTCCTGCCGACCTGGCTCCTTGTGCACCACGATCCGCTCGTGCACGAGGTCCACGACCCAATACTCGCGAACACCGGCCGCGGCGTAGATTCGCGCCTTCCGGCCCATGTCCATCCTGACCGAGTTGTCGGCCACCTCTATGACCAGGAACACGTCGTCGGCGCTGGGGTGCGCGCTCTCATGGAAATCCTCGACGTATCGCACCAGGGCGATATCGGGCTGAGGTGCGGAGAAATCGCCGAGGTTCAAAGGGTCCTGGACCCGGACGATTGCGCGCCGGGCTGCCGCCGGCACGAAGAGCGAGTTCAAGCGCGAGAGTACGGCGGCATGACGGTTCCCCGGCGGGCTCACTTCGACGATCTCCCCCTCGAGCAGTTCGAAGCGATCGTCCTCGGCGAGAATGCCCACCTCCGCCATCCGGAAATAGGCTTCGGTGGTGAACCGATGACGTCGAATCGGAGCCGGTCTGCTCACGGGGATCGTCTCACGCGGGTGGTCTTCAGTCCATCCAATGCTACTTCGAGCGGCGGGGCAGGTCCATGGCGGCACCGGACAGCAGGCGACGGCCGTCCGCCGTCGGGTGTCCCGGCGACGCGAGCAGCTCTCTACCATCGGCGAGCCGAAGTCGGATGAATTCGTGACCGACGGGAATCGGCACGGCTGCCCGACGGAGCGTGCGCACGAGAGTGCGACGGCCCGCAGCATCCTGGCTCCAGACCAACGACCCCTCCGCCAGATCACGCACTCGCTCTGAACCCTCCGCCGTGGCAATGAGGGTCTCACCGCTGAGACAGATCGGGCACGTACCGACAGTGAGCGTC
This sequence comes from Longimicrobiales bacterium, assembly GCA_050732695.1. Lineage (GTDB taxonomy): Bacteria > Gemmatimonadota > Gemmatimonadetes > Longimicrobiales > RSA9 > JBFFZF01. The sequence goes on from JBOHRL010000020.1 coordinate 1,213, forward strand.
TTCTCGCGCAGCGTCACGTTGCCGAACGTATCGATGTCGCCGCTGAGCGCGAACACGTTCTGCTCCTCCGACGCACGCAGTCCGAAGCGGTACTCGGAACCCGCGGCCTCCAGCATGACCGCGGCAAGACGCTTGTCCTCGCGGTAGATCCGGAGCTTCTCGCCGGCGGTGTAGTCCGTGCGCCCTGTCAGTCCGAGATGCTCGAGGATCGCCGAGAATTTCTCCGCATCCGCCGCAATCGCCGGAAACCGCTGTAGAGCCCGCTCCGGCTCATCGCCGCGAACCACGGGCCAGTAGTCCGGATCGCAGTAGAAAAGCACGTACTGATCGAGCAGCCGGTATTTCAGGTGTGTGGCGGAAAGAACCGTATCGGGCCCGGAGGACAACGGAGCGTTACAGGCGACGACCAAGCCGAGAAGCCAGATGAAGAAACGTCTCGAAGCGTTTCGCACGCAGTCTCCTGCTGCAACCTGTCTCCCCAACCCGCTCCCCGGCAACCCTGGTCTCAAAGCCCTTCGAGTGTGTGGATGGCATTGCGCGGATTGTCCGGCACGACGTCCCAATCGTCGAAATCCAGATGCGGCTTCGTGCACTTGGCGATCGCTTGCCATAGCGTGACATAGTGCGCCGGCAGGATCCGGTTGCCCGCGTACATGATGCTGTCCGTCACCGCGCTCGTGCCGCCCAGGAACGGCGCGGCGACATTGGAGCGCTCGATCAGCTTGGCGAACCCCTCCTGTTGGGCCGCTGTCCGATCGGCCGTTTTCGCGACCCTCGTCGGGGGCGATCAGGTCCCGGCGCAGATCGATCACGTTCTTCATGCGATCGCTCAGCAGTGACTTGAGTCTGGCGGCAATCGCCATGGAGCGTGCGTCGCGGTGACCATCTCCTGCTCAGTAGGTCCCCGCGAAATTCACGGTCAGACTCTGACCCGACATGAGCGTGACAGTCTGCGACGGCAAGGGGAACGTGATGCCCGGAAAGGGCGATGTCACGGTGAGCGTGTACGTGCCGGGCGCCAGATTCGCAAAGGCGTATGCGCCGCCGTTGCCCGTCGTGGCAACCGCGCTCGCGGCGCCGGAGAGCGTGACCGTGGCACCGCCAATGCCGTTGCCATTGCCGGTGACCGCGCCCGAGATCGAGCCGGGCTGCTGCGTGGCGTACTGCACCGTCACGGTCGTGGTCTGCCGGCTGAAGGTCTGGACCGAGTCGCGTGGAGCCTGGTACGTGCGTCCGTCGGAAGCGTTGACCGCTTGCGGGTCGAAGCGGATGAGGTAGGGCACGAAGTGGAGGCGATGGGTTCCGTTGGGCACGTGCAGTTGCGCGCTGCTGAACACGCCATTGAAGTCGATGCGCGCGGAATCGCCGGGCGGCAGGCCCACGACGACGACATCCAGTGCGGCGGAATGGCAGATCAGATCGAAATATGCTCTTTCGGGGAATGCGGTGCGTTGGGTGGTGATCGTGGTCGACGTGGTATCGCCCACGAACGTCCAGCCGCCGCCGTCCTGTCGGATCTGGCAGCGGTAAGCGTCCAGCCCGGTGAGGGTCACCTCGTACTGCACGCCGGCCGGCCGGTTCGGGAACACGTAGCTGTCACCCATGGCAATGGTGACGGAGTCCTCGTCGAAGGGTGGCGTCAGCGCACGGATAAAGGCGCGGAAGGCGAGTCCGGGATCGTCCGGGAGGCCACTGACCGTGAGATTGACGCCGGCCTGGTTCTGGATACTCGGGCCGTAATCGAGGTTGACGTTGGTAGTCTGCGCACTGTAGGCGTCGACGGTGAGGGGCGCCGCGTCGTAGGCGTAGCCATCGGACCCGCTGACGAGGTCCGGCAGGACGCTTACTTGGCCGGCAACGATGTTCACGGTCCGGGATCCATTCCTGAGCGTGCCGACGACCGTGTCGGAGGGCGTGGCGAAAAGGACGCTCGCCGAGTCGCCGGCCGGCAGGCCGTTCACTCGCACATCGAGCGAGGCCGACCGGCAGCGCACGGTGAAGGAGATGTTCTCGGTCGTCTCGTGGCGCGTTTCGACGGTGCCGGTGGAATCGATCACGGCGAGGCCGCCGCTGGTGCCGTCCAAGATCGTGCAGCGATGCTGGCCCAGGTTGCGTAACCCGAACTCGATCTCGAATCCTGCGCCGAGGTCATCGAACAGCACGCGACTGCCGACCGGGACCTCGTTCTCGAGCCGATTGTACGGCGGGTGCGTGTCCTGGATGTACGCGGTCACCATCGCAACACCGTCCGCTGGAACGCCGCCAACCACGATCTCGATGCTCGCGGTCTGCGGCGCCAGCGCGAGCGTCGGATCACAGCCCGCTACCGCGGCAACCAGCAGCAGCGCACGGATGCGACACGGCACCAGCACGCATCGATCGAGGAATCGATGCGATGCGCCTGCATAGGCTGTCGGATTCGTCCCGTGCATTCCAGACCTCCTGTCGCATTGCTGGCGGACAGACCATCAGCGGCACGCTGGCACGCTGATCCTGGCTGGAATGGCGACGGAACGCGGAAGATGGGCTCAGGCCGGGGTTGTCGGAACCGTACACGCCCCCAGCGCTGCCATCAGCGCACGTAGAACGCAGGCGGCTCGATGCCCAGAGCCCGCAGGTAGACGTAACCCTGGCCGCGGTGATGAATCTCGTTGTCGATGACGTAGAGCAGCAGCTCGTACACGGGCCCCGTGAACTGGCCGAACGCCGTTACCGTCTCCTGGAAGTGACCCGGCGCAATCTGCGGCCACAACGCGTTCAGCTCGTCCGTGCTCTCGTCCCACAGCCGGACAACTTCGGCCCGCGACGTCGCGTCGGATGTCTTATAGGTGCCCCACTCGCCCGTCACCAGGCCCCGCACCATCGGCACGCACATGCCCAGCATCTCCATCGCCAGCTCGCCGAATGGCCGCATTGACCCCACCGAGAAGGTGAAGAGCCGGTCCTCGGGGAAGGCCTCGATCATGCGACGCGTCAGTCCGCGATGACCCTGCCAGTGTTTCAGCAGCGCATCAGCCGCGATGAACGTGACGGGCGAGGCGGGCAAAGCGGGCATGACAGACCTCCTTGCGATGTGGAAGGTTCGGGTTTTGTTCGGTGAGACGCAGGAATCTAGCGCGGTCTCGCCTCGCCGCAAGGGCGAATGCCTGGCCGCATCGCGCGTGGGGGGCGTCGGCGTTCGTGCAGGGAACGGATGTCCGGCCCTTGCGGCGACGCCGTGAAGACCAGCGATTCAAGGTGTTCCGCGCGCTCGAACGCGCGCGAGTCATCGGTTGATGGTCCCGACACAGAGCTGACGCCAACTGAGGTATGAGCATGAACCGGGAGCAATACGAGCAGATCCGGCTGGGTGACGGCTTCATCGCGGCACTGGATCAGAGCGGCGGCAGCACGCCGAAGGCGTTGAAGCTGTACGGCATCGGCGAAAACGCCTACGCCAACGAGCAGGAGATGTTCGACCGGATCCACGAGATGCGCACGCGCATCATCACGAGCCGCGCGTTCGACGGTGATCGGATCATGGGCGCGATCCTGTTCGAGAACACGATCGATCGCGAGATCGAGGGGCGCGGCACCGCGGAGTATCTGTGGTCAGTGAAACGGGTCGTGCCTTTCCTGAAAGTCGACAAAGGGCTGGCCGCAGAGGCCGATGGCGTTCAGCTCATGAAGCCCATCCCCGATCTGGACGAACTCCTCGCCCTCGCCCGCCAGAAGGGCGTGTTCGGCACGAAGATGCGGTCCGTGGTCAAGCGCGCCGACGCCGCGGGCGTGCGCGCCATCGCGCGTCAGCAATTCGAGGTCGGCCGTCGGATCCTGGCAACCGAGCTCGTGCCGATCCTCGAGCCCGAAGTGGACATCGGCAGTCCCGACAAGGCGCAGTGCGAAGAGTTGCTCGAGGAAAACCTGCTGGCCGGGCTCGAGTCCATCCCCGAAGACCAGAGCGTGATGTTCAAGCTGACGCTGCCCGAAGAGGCCGACTTCTATCGAGAGCTCGTGGAGCATCCGCGCGTGCTGAAGGTGGTCGCACTGTCCGGCGGGTACAGCCGCGAGGAGGCCAATGCGCGGCTCGCGCGTAACCCCGGCGTGGTCGCCAGCTTCTCGCGCGCGCTCACCGAGGGCCTGCGCGCGGACCAGAGCGAAAAGGAGTTCGACCGCGCACTGGACGAGGCGATCCAGAGCATATACGAGGCGTCGATCGCGCAGACCTGAAAGCTGCGCGGCCTCAGTGCTGTCCGCACGAGCCTGGGAGCGGGCGGTAACCGAGCAACCCGATGCTGCTGAACGGTGTTCGGGGTCGATGGTTTACAGCTCAGTGCGCGCATCAGAACGGCCGGAGCAACCCCCGGCCGTACCGTGCACTCGCCTAACGAGAATACGGGCCGGGAGCCGAGAGCCGGTTGGCCTCGTCGATAAATGGAGCGAGGGCAGGCATCGTCGCGTCCCATCGTTCCAGAACGAATGCCGCCAGGCGGGCTGCTGTATTGCGCTCGCCACGCGCGGCAGCGAGACGGGCGCGCTCGAGCAATGCAAAAGGTGCAAGAACCTGGTTCGCGTCGTTCATACGCTGAACGTAACTCGGGAATATGTTTTCATAGAAGGTCAACAGTCTCTCCGCACGCGCCGTGTCACCGGCTTCGAGCAGCCAGCGGCCTGCGAACAGGCGATGGACCGCGGGCAGCCACGGGTGCTGCTGCCCAAGCGCGAATTGCCTCGCAAGCCGGGCCGTTTCGGTCTCGATCGCCGCAAGGGAGTCGCCGGCGGCTTTCCGGTTTCCGGCAGTAGCATTCTCGAATGCCGCAAGTGAGCGAATGAGTACGGGTGCAAACTCTCCTGCACTGGACGAGGCCAGACGCTCGCGAGCCGTGCGCAGAGCAGTGGAATCATGGCGGGCAAAGGCGAGGATCCCTTCAAGCCAGGCATGGTCGGCCATGCCTTTGACCGACAGGAGCGGCGCCAGCCGGCGTAGTCGCTCGGCAGCAGTGTCCGTGTCGATCGCACCCAACAGCGAGCCCACGACCGCAATGTGAGCGGCCAACGGCTCGGGCTGGCCGGGCCGGGCATCGCGCGCAAACCGATCGGCAGCCACGAGAGCAGAGTCCCAACCACCGCGTCCGGCCCACGCCAGTGCCCGGCCAAACTGATATTCGGCCGCGATGTCGGGCGGCGGACCGATGCGCGCGATGCGGTCGAGAAGATCGATCTGGGCGGTGTAGAAACCGTACGCATGCAGGCCAGACGACAGCGAAGTGTAAGGCAGTCCGGTGCCGCGCAACCGTGCCAGCAACGCAGCTCCCGTGTCAGCCAGGACCGGATCAACCTGTCCGCGTGTCCGAACGAGCGCGACGAGATAGTTGTAATAGGACATTATCTCGAAACCCAGCTCGGGCGCTCGCAGGGAATCGATACGGATCCGGTTCAACTCCAGCAATACGGACTCGGCGCGGTCGAGGTCGCGTTGGATCAAGGCAACCCAGAGCAGGTGCGTCCACGCGGGCGCGAGATCCGGATTCAGGCTGACGGTCGTCTCCAGTGCTGCGCGGGCCTGGGATTGCGGGAATCCGTTGTAGGGCCCGTGATGGGTGAGCCAGTCCGCGAGCGCGAACCATGCGGGCCAGTAGCGAGGGAAGCTGGCCACGGCTTCACGCAATCGTTCCAATCGTTCGTCCTCGTCAGCGGCCAGGCGTACGCGCACGAGGGCGCGGTCCTGTTCGGGAAGTTCGACGAGGTGCGACAGGACGGCGGCGCGCACGGTGCTGTCGACCGGCAGATCGTGCCAGCTGCGCGCGTACCACAGGCGGGCGTATGCGATCCAGAACGTCGAGTCCAATGTGATGGCGTGTGCAAAGGCGTCATCCGCGTCGTGGAAACGGCTCTCCGCGATGGCCCGTTCGCCTTCCAGGTAGGCACGCAACGCGGGCATCGAACGGGTCGTGATGGCGCCAAGGCTGGGGACGGGCGCATTGCCGCGCCAGATCTGGCGCAACAGGTCGATGGCGATGCGATCCGTGAGCGAATCCAGCGCTTCCGCGCGGCCAGTTGCCGTGGCGGTCGCATGTGGTCGTGCGCCGGCTTCGCGCAATGCGGCGTCAACCCGGACGCCCTCGCCAATGGCCACGATGCTGCCATCGATGATGGTGGTCGCGCCAAGCTGTTGTGCGAGACGTTCGCCCTCCTCGAAGGACAGGGTGCGCCCGGGCGAAATGTGTGCGAGCGTGGCGACAGGGTCGACCACGCGCGTGCGATCGACCCCTTCAAGTGCGCGCGCGACCGTAATCGCAAGGTTCCGGCCCATGTCCTGAAGCGCTGAATCGGACGTCGCGGACGCAAAGGGAAGCACGATCATGCTCGCGGCAATCGCTTCCGGTGCAGCGCCCGGGCCGCGTGCACGCACGAACACGGCAGTGGCCCCGAGAGCGACCGCGAGAAGGATGGCGGCGAGCCGCATACCTGGAATCCGGCTCGGTGGCTCGGCCCTGTACGCGTCCGACTGTACCGTGACAATCGCGGCTGCCGCGCCATCGGTGTGATCGCTAACAGCAGCCAGAGCACGTTCGAGGTCAGTCATGGAAGCGAAACGACGCGCCGGGTCCTTCTCGATGCACTGTTCGATGACCGCGGTGACGGCAGCGGGTGTGTCGGGTCGCAAAGCCGTGAGCGGGCGGGGCGGGTCATGACGAATGGCGTGGATGACGGTCGCGTTGCTGGCACCGCCGAATGGAAGGCGGCCAGTGAGCATCTCGTAGAGCACGACGCCGAGCGACCAAACATCCGTGCGAACATCGACTTCACTCCCGAACGTCTGCTCCGGGCTCATGTACGCCACGGTCCCCAACCGGAGGCCGGCATGCGTGAGTGCGCTTCCCGCAACCCGTGCAATGCCGAAGTCGAGAATCTTCGCCGAGCCCGCCGTGGTGACCATGATGTTGGCCGGCTTGATGTCACGGTGGATGATGCCGTGGTCATGGGCGGCGGCGAGGCCGTTCGCGATCTGCCGAGCGATTGCGATTGCTTCCGTGACAGGCAGCGGACCTCGAGCAATCCGGTGGTGCAGCGTATCACCGGCATACTTCGCCATGGCGACCCACACACGGCCATCGCGCGTTTCGCCGATGTCGTGGACCATCGCGATGTTATTGTGGTCGAGCCGCGAAGCTGCGCGAGCCTCGACGATCAATCGCTCGCGGGCGAGCGGATCCGCAGCGAGGCCGGGCGCCAGCAACTTGAGTGCAACTTCGCGTTCGAGCCTCGGATCGCGGGCCTGGTAAACGATGGCCATGCCGCCGCGGCCCAGTTCGTGTTCGATGATGAACGGTCCGATCCGTTCACCGGCGGCGATGGGCGTGTCGATCAACAAGGCAGCGTGGACAACATCGAGCGGGGGCAGAAAGGAATCGTCAGCTTTGTGGCTCGCATCGATCAGAGCTCGGACTTCGGCGGCGAGCGCCTCATCGCCGGCGCATTCCCGGCGCAACAGCGCGTCCTGTTCCTCGCGTGGCAACTCGAGCGCTGCGGAAAACAGCCCTCCGATGCGCCGCCAGCGTTCGACTCTGCTGTTTCCGCCCGCATCGCGGTCCGGTTTCACTCTGGCCTCCTCACGACACGGACGCCATGGTCACTCGTCCAGGACCGGGCCCTGACCGCCGAGTCGGTTGTAGAGCCACGCGCGAGCCAGCGCCCAATCGTACTTGACGGTGCGCACGGAAAGGCCCAGTGCCTGGGCCGTCTCCTGCACGCTCATCCCTGCGAAGAAACGACATTCGATGGTGCGCGCCTGGCGTGGCTCTAGCGCGGCCAGTTCGACGAGCGCCTCGTCCAGTTCCAGCAGCTCATCGGCCAGCCGGTCGGGACCGGACTCCGCAGCCACGTCCACTGCGGACAGGTCGGTCCGCTTCATATCGCCGCCGCCTCGCTTGACGGCATTGCGCCAGCGCGCGCCGTCGACGAGAACCTGGCGCATCGCCCGGGCTGCCGCGGCAAAAAAGTAGGCCCGCCCTCTGCGCGTTACGCTCGTGTCATTGACGAGGCGAAGGAATGCCTCGTGTACGAGCGCTGTGGTCTGGAGCGTGGGCGCTCCGTGTTCGTGCGCGATCTGGCCGTGCGCGATCCGCCGCAACTCATCGTAGACAATGGGCACGAGGCGCTCCCATGCATCGGCGCCCGTCTGCTCCCAATCCTCGAGCAACATCGTGGTTTCTGCGCGGAACGCTGAGCCGGCCAAGTCCGCTTCCCGGAAAGGGAGGTTGGTCCGTTCAAGGTAGGCCGGCCCAGCGTGCCGCGAAAGTCGATTTCCGGAGGAGCTGCCCGTTCGCGTCGTCGGGACGGCCAGCGTTACCGCCGGCCGTCCGGTGCTGACCCGCTCCGTCTCGAGTCCCGCACGATCGGGAACCCACGGTGGCCAGTTCGTGCCACGAGAACATCGGCGGACTACTGGCTGAAATCGATCCGCACGATGCGCAGTTCGCCTAACACCTCGTTCACATGCAGCGAAAATGAGCGCGAGTCCGTGAGTGTGCCGCGCGCGTTGATCTTGTAACTGCCCTTGCCGGGACCGTGCGGTCCGGAGATGCCGAGAATGGCGGTCTCCTTGTAGAAGTCCGCGTGCCCGATCAGAGCGGACGGTAACGCGAGCAGTTCGAACAATGTGAGGCCGCTGACCATCGCACCCTGAAGCTCGGCCCACTCCGCGAAGACGATGGGCACCGCACCGAGTCCACGGAGCTGTGTCTGTCGAGGCGCCAGGTCGATGCCCGGGCCGTGTTGCCAGTGCTCATGACCCTCGACCGTGAGCGGACAACTCCACGCCGCCGGCCCAACGATCACCAGCAGGTCCTGACCGGGCGGCACACACAACAGCTCACGCTGAAATGGTATCGCCGCCCAGTCATCCGTGTGCGGAACAAACCCGCCGTTGGCGCTGATCGAGTAGAAGGGCGGTCCAGGACTTTCCGCCGGGACCGCGAACTGCACCGACGGAACGGCCGCTGCCGCCATCTCGATACCGGCCTCTGGCGCAATGGGCGCCTCGCCGCAGCCGATCACGCCAACCGACACGTATGCGATTCCTGCAATCCGAACTCGCATTGGTTCCTCCTCGCCTGAAGTGATTCAGTCCCATCACTTCATCCCTGCGAAGAGGACCGCCGAAAGGTGCAGCCTGCGGTGAACGATTGCCGACTGGAGGAAGGATTGCACGTGTTGGGCGGGCTATGCAGATTGTGATCCGGCACCCGGCGGCCGGCGAGCGGTGGCGCCTCGCGAGCGGCGTGTGACGCCGGCGGTTCTCGTCATCTGCCCGGATGGATACCCGACCTTCGAAGGAGCGCACCATGAGAGATCTCCGCCTGGCTGTGACGCCTATCGTGCTTCTTGCGGCGCTCGCGGCGCCGGCTCTCGCCCAACAAGGTCGCGGCCGGGCGTTGACGGCCGAGGAGCAGGCGGCACGGCAACGCGCACTCGAGGAGGAATTGCGGGTTCCGAATCCGATCGCGGGGACGGACAACATCTGGATCGATGAGTTGACGTGGTACGAGGTACGCGATGCGATCAAGGCAGGCAAGACGACAGCGATCATCGCGACCGGTGGGATCGAACAGAACGGCCCATACCTCGTAACCGGCAAGCACAACGTCGTGCTGCGCGGGATGTGCGAAGCGATTGCGCGCAAGCTCGGTAACGCGTTGTGCGCGCCAGTCATTGGCTTCGTGCCGGAAGGTGACATCGAGCCGAAGACAGACCACATGCGGTATCCCGGCACGATCAGTCTCCGCGAAGAGACATTCCGTATGCTGCTCGAGGACGTGGCTGCGAGTCTCGAGGCGCATGGGTTCACGGACGTCATCCTGATCGGCGACAGCGGCGGCAACCAGGCAGGGCTCGAGGCAACAGCCGCAACTCTGAACGCTCGGTGGGATGATGCCAACGCCTGGTTCATTCCCGAGTTCTATCGCTATGCTGATCTCGTGAAGTACATGGAGGACGAACTCGGGATTACGCAAACCAGTGAAGGGCTGCACGATGACCTCCAGATCACGGCGCTCATGATGGTCACGGACCCGCAGTCCGTGCGCTACGATCAACGTGTCCAGGCCGGCAAGGCGTCGATCAACGGCGTGAGCATCGCACCGAAGGAAAAGACCATCGAGTTGGGCAGGAAGCTCATGGAGTTCCGCGCCGAACAGACCGTCAGAGCGATTCGCGCGGCGATGGCAGCGAGATGACGTTGCGCCCGAGTGGCGGATCGTTGTCGCTTACGGAGCGAAAGCCCGCAGGAGCCTGGCAATGATGCGGCTCCCGATCGCCGCCGCGGCGTTGATGGCGCTGGTTGCGATGGCGCGCCCTGCGCCGCAGCCGGAATCCCACGCAATCAACCGGGTTCATGGCAGCGCGACCGGCGAGATTTCACCCGAGGCATTGACGGCGGTCGTACGGCGGCTGTGCGGTGCATGCCATAACGATCAATTGATGCTCGGCAACCTGTCGCTCGCGACATTCGACGTTGCGGCCGCTGCTGAGCGGCCTGCTACGACAGAGAAGATGATCTCGAAGCTGCGCGCCGGCATGATGCCGCCACCGGGGATTCCGCGGCCGGGTGGCGACACGATGCAGGCCCTTGTGAAGACGCTCGAAAGCCTCATCGACGACGCCGCCGCGGAGGCGCCCAATCCCGGAAACCGCACGTTCCAGCGATTGAACCGTGCAGAATACGAGCGTTCGATCGAGAGTCTGCTTGGTTTCGCGATCGATGCCGGCGACTATCTGCCGCTCGACACCAGGAGCGAAAACTTCGACAACATCGCAGACGTTCAGATGCTCTCGCCGACGTTGCTGGATGCATACCTGAACGCGGCGAGTCAGATCAGCCGGCTCGCGATCGGTGATGTGAACGCGAAGGCGACCGACCGCACCTACACCGTATCCGGCTATCGTTCGCAGATGGAGCGCGTCGAAGGCGCACCGTTCGGCACCCGCGGCGGCATTTCGCTCGTTCACATCTTCCCCGCCGATGGTGAGTACGTTTTTCGTGCAACGTTCGAGCAGACCACGACGGGCGAGGCGTTCTTCGGCAACATCGCGCGCAGCGAACAGCTCGAGGTCTCGATCAACGGCGAGCGCGTAGCTCTTCTCGATATCGACCAGTGGATGAACGTAGGCGATCCGGAAGGCATCTCGATGCGCACGGACCCGATCCTCGTTCGGGCGGGGCCACAACGCGTGACCGCCGCTTTCATTCGCCGGCAGGAAGGACCCCTCGAAGACCTCGTCTCGCCGCACGACTGGTCGTTGGCCGACCGCGATATCGGCCTCAGTGGCTACGGAATTACGTCATTGCCGCATGTGCGCGATCTCATCATAAGTGGACCGTATGATGTCACAGGCGTCTCGCCGACACCGATCCGGAATCGCATCTTCACGTGCCAGCCGGAGTCCGCATCGGAATCACGGCCGTGTGCCGAACGGATCGTGACGCGTCTGGCCGCCGAAGCGTACCGGCGCCCGCTCGAGGACCGCGACATTGACGGCCTCATGGCCTTCTACGATCAGGGCGAGGCTGCGGACGGTTTCGAGACGGGTGTTCGCACCGCGCTCCAGGCCATCCTCGCCAGCCCTCACTTCATCTTCCGTTATGAGAAAGCCGCTCGTACGCACCGGCCGGGCGAGAACTATCGGATCAACGACCTTGCCCTTGCCTCGCGCCTCTCGTTCTTCCTCTGGGGCACACCGCCCGACGAAGAACTGCTCGGACTCGCGAGCGCCGGCCGGCTGACCGAGCGCGCCCTCGAGCAGCAGGTGAAACGCATGCTGGCCGATCCGCGGGCCGAAGCTCTCGGCTCGCGCTTCGCCGCCCAGTGGCTGCGGCTCCAGGACCTCGACAAGGTCCACCCCGACGCGTTCTGGTTCCCCGACTTCGACCAGCAGC
>JBOHRL010000021.1:0-8703 GCA_050732695.1 Longimicrobiales bacterium
ACCAGATCTACTCCATCATGCAGGCCGGCAAGAAGTTCGGCATGCAGACCATGAACGACGCACTGTATCAGACCTACATCGCAGGCCACGTCACACTGGAAACTGCGCTCCAGAGCTCGAGTGATCCGAATGAGCTGCTGCGCATGGTTGGTCAGCCGTTACCCAACAACTAGGAACTGACGCGCGGCGTGAGGTCGGGTGGCCTCACGTCACGGTCAACGGGATTGGAACGCTATGGCAACCTTCACCTACACCGCGCGCACCGCGTCGGGTGACATTCAGAGTGGCGAAGTCGATGTCCAGAGCCGAGAAGAAGTCGTCGGCTACCTGAGACGAAACCGCCTCGTCCCGGTCAAGGTCGAAGAAAAGAAGGCCGAGAGCGGCGGGCTCTCCACACTGTTGGGCACCGGCATTGCCACGCGTGACATCGTGATCTTCACGCGGCAGTTCGCCACCATGATCAACTCGGGCCTGCCGCTGGTTCAGAGCCTCGACATCCTGGCCAAGCAGAGCGAGAACAAAGCGCTGCGCCGGGTAATCGAAGGCATTCTGTACGACGTCGAGTCGGGCCAGACGCTGGCTGATGCCATGGGCGCACACCCGAAAGTGTTCACCGACCTCTACAAGAACATGGTGGCGGCCGGTGAGGCCGGTGGTATTCTCGATACCATTCTGCTGCGCCTGGCCACATTCCTGGAAAAGGCCGATGCGCTCAGACGCAAGATCAAAGGCGCGATGATTTATCCGGCAGTGATTCTGACGGTTGCCGCGGGCGCCGTTACCGTGCTGCTGCTGTTCGTGATCCCCACTTTCCAGAGCATGTTCGAAAGCGCAGGTGTGCCGCTGCCTGCACCCACACTGTTTGTGATTGCGCTCTCCAACCTGCTGCAGAATTACTGGTTCGCCATCTTCGGCGCGATCCTGGCCTTCGCCGTGCTGATCCGGCAATGGTATCAGACGCCGGGCGGGCAGCTGACACTGGACCGGTTGCTGCTTACCGTGCCGATCCTGGGGCCGCTGCAACGCAAGGCCGCCATTGCCCGCTTCACGCGCACGCTCGGAACGCTGGTCTCTTCGGGTGTCTCGATCCTGGACGGTCTGGAAATCACTGCGCGCACGGCCGGCAACCGCGTCATCCATGACGCAATCATGCTGTCACGTACTTCCATCGCCGGCGGTGAAACCATCAGCGAGCCGCTCAAAAAGTCCGGCGTGTTCCCACCCATGGTGGTGCAGATGATCAACGTGGGTGAACAGACCGGTGGCCTCGATGAGATGCTCACCAAGATCGCCGACTTCTACGACGAAGAAGTCGATGCCGCCGTCGAGGCGCTGCTCTCCGCCCTCGAACCCGTCATGATCGTGTTCCTCGGCGTCGTCGTCGGCGGCATGATTGTCGCCATGTACCTGCCCATCTTCGATATGGTCAACGCGGTGGGGAGGTAGCGCGACGCGATCGCCGTCCCGACTGGCCGTTAGCGCCCGGCGGATTCCCTCACGGGGTCCGCCGGGCGATTCGCATCAACAGCGCCCATGCATCGTCGATGGCGAGTCGGCCGAAGCGCCGCGTGCGGGAAAACCTCCGGCCACTGCATGAAGGCGCGTGTTGCGGAGGACTTGCCGTCGTTTGCGGCGGCGGATTCTCCGCAGTCGGTCCGCGCCTGCGTTGACGATGGAGGATGACCCGCCTCCGAGACCGCAAACCGTCCGCAACCTCGCGGGACGTGTCGCGAGCGGAGCGTTTGTGGCGCGCATACGAAGCCCACGCCGGTGGCGGTGATGGAAGTTGATGCGGACTTCGGCGCGCTCCACGCCGCGCGAAGAAATCCGCCGCCCGCATCCGGAATGACGGACGGAATCGCGCCCGCTCGAGCGCCAGCCGGGCCGGAAGCCGAGCACGGGAGTGCTGCGGCCGGGAGCCAACGGAATGACGGACGGAATCGCGCCGGCCCGGGCGCCAGCCCGGCCGGAAGCCGAGCACGGGAGTGCGGTCGGGGCGCGACGGTGCGCTCGTGCATGCGCACGGGTACGCGCCGTCAGGTGGGAAGGAAGCGCCTGCCGGGCAGCGGCGAGTCCGGCGTCCTATCCACTCATGACGGTCTCACGGCTCGCCATGGCAATCCGTACCGGGTGGACGCATCCTCGACGCCTATACGCCCGGCAGCGAGAATGAAACGGTGACCGAACGCATTCTTCAGGAGTTCGCAGCGAGACAGCACGGCGTCGTCACGCGCAGACAGCTGCTCGCAGCGGGTTTCAGCGACGACTCGATCGATGGCAGGCTGAGGCGCCATCAGCTGCGCGTGCTTCACGCGGGTGTGTACCAGTCAGGTCCAGTCGCGGGTCCGCGCGTGCGCGAGATGGCTGCCGTACTCGCGTGCAACGGCGTCGTGAGCCACTGGAGTGCCGGTGCGATGCGGGGCGTGATGTCCGACCGGCCGGGAGAGCCGGTCGATATCGCCATCCAAGGTGCTCGCCGCGTGCAGCGGCCGGGGATCAGGGTACACCGGTGCACGCTGAAGCGCGAGGATATCGGGCAGATCGATGGCGTGCCCGTTACGACTCTGCCGCGAACTCTCCTCGATCTGGCAGGGGTGGCAACGCCGCGCGAGCTGGAACGCGCTCTGGCCATCGCCGAGCGCAACGATCCGAACGTGCGCGCACGACTACAGCGGCTGCTGGAGCGACACGCGACCCGACGAGGCACGCGCAGATTGCGGGAGCTTCTGCGGCGCGGCGACCCAACGCTCACGCGCTCGGAGGCGGAGGCGTTGATGCTCGAGCTCATCCGCTCCGCCGGATTGCCGGAGCCCGCGATGAACGTCGTCGTTCAGGGCCACGAAGTCGACTGCTACTGGCGCAAGGCGCGACTCGTCGTCGAGGTCGACGGTTATGCGTGGCACGGCTCGCACCGCGCCTTCCTCAGAGACAGGGAGCGCGACGCCGCCCTCGCCGCGGCCGGAATCCAGGTCCTCCGCCTCAGCTGGTCGCAGCTCACGGCTCATCGCGACCGCACGCTCGTGCAGCTGGCACTGGCCATCGCGCGCAAAACGGACGGATGGCGCTGACGCCGAGCCCTCCTCGAGCAGCTACGGCTGCACCTGACTGCGGAATCCGCGCGCGAAAGGCGCGCTCGGGCTGGACACGGTCTCGCGAGCTGAGTCCTGCGATTTCGTCGAGAACGGGGAGTCCGCGAATCATGCGCTCAAGGCCAACGTCGCTGCACGCTTGAAGAACCGCGCGCGCGTCTTCGGTAGAGACGCCAACCCGTTCGTCGAGCGAATCGATCACGTGCAGTACGATATCGCACCCGCGGACCCGCCCTTGGCGGGAGGATTGACCATGCGCTGGCGCTGCGGCTACGCCGGTGTGCAATCGTCCGCGAATCGCGCAGTAGATCGCACGCGGGCGGCCCGGCGACAGGCGAGTGTGCGATTTCGGCAGGATCGTGTTACCCTCGCACGCGCTCGACTCCCTTGTACCCGATCGATGATGAAGCAGAAAGAACGAGGCCGGCACCGCGAGGTTCGATGCTTGCCCCGTTGCGCCGCTGCGGTGAGAATCAGGGTCGCCTGCGATCGGTGGCAGGCGGCTGCACGCGGAACACGATGGCCGCGAGAGGGACATCGAGGGTCTGAATGGCCTCGACGGTCGAGGGTCTGAATGGCCTCGACGGTCGAGGGCCTGAATGGCCTCGACGGTCAAGTGTACGGATCGGCTGGCGAGGACGACCACGATGCGATTCTGCTGGATCGAGATCCCGAAGCGCAGGATGCCACGTACCTGACTGAGCGGGTGCAGGTTTGACGAGGGACGCCTTCAACTGCACCCAGCTGTAGTCGGCCGCATGAACGAGGCTACTTGTGCTGTCGAGCATTCTACTCGAGGCGACGGCGGACGCCGTGAGCATGAGTGGAACGCTTGTGGCATGTTGCGACAGTCGGGAAGTCCGGCAACGTGTCAGGGGCGCCTTCACGGATGTGACCACCGGACTCTTCCACAGCTGCGGCCGGGCCCGCCACTCGCGGACCTTTCAGTCGAGGAATACGCGCACCCTGCTCGACGACTGGTCGCGGAGCCACGCGCTGCCGGGTCGGCCGGCCCTGGCGGAAGTGGCAGTTCACGCCGCGTTTGTGGCGTCGGATCGAGCCCGGGCGATGACAGGTGCGATCGCCAAACCTCACGTGCGGCTCCCTCGTGGACTGAGCACGTGCGATTCCTGCCAACGCGACGTGAGTGCCTGTTCGAACATGCAGCGCCTGAAACAAGGATGCCCCGCGCCGGATAGCGCGGTCAACTCGACATCTGGCGAGCGTAACACCGCGACATGTCGAGTTTGCCGCGTATAGCACGGTCAAATCGACATCTGGCGAGCGTAACACCGCGACATGTCAAGTTTGCCGCGTATAGCGCCGTCAACTCGACATCCGGGCGAGCGTAACACCGCGACATGTCGAGTTTGCCGCGAATACGGGGCCTCCTGTCATTGTACCGGTAATGCGTGACTCACGGCCTGCAAATCGTGATCGACGGAAGCGGCCCTGAAAGACATCGCGCTTGACGAGGCGGGCTTGCTCTGGGTGCTCCTTACGAAGCGGTCGACACATTGGCGTTCCTGCGATCCTCATCTGGAACGCCGCCCTCACTGGTCCTTGGGCAAGGAGTTGATACCATGATGAAGATGTGTGCGTGTCGTGCCAGCATTGTCCTCGCGATCCTTTCTGGAACTCCGCAATCCGTGGCTGCTCATTGTCTCGAGTGTTTGGGGGAGACAATTGCATGCGGTGCATCCGTCATTCCTTGCGGTGCGGGCGAGCGCACGAGGGTGGCATGGCTGGCGAGTACTGCGGCGGGTCGTGGACAGCGAAATCGATGAGCTACTGCCGTCGCTGCCCGCGCTCGTGCTTGAGGGCCCGCGGACATTGTGCGGCCGTGGACCCCGGAGCGCGAACGCCCCGGAGATCCACGGTCCACAACCCGGATTCACCCTGCTAGACCTCCGCTCGCAAGGCGACGATGGGATCCACGCGAGAGGCGCGCCGCGCCGGAAGCCAGGTGGCCAGAAGCGCCACGGCTGCCAGGACGCCTGACACAGCGACATAGGTCACCGGATCCGTGGGGGCGACGCCGAACAGCAACCCCGATATGACACGGGTCAGTGCCATCGCGACAGCGATGCCCAGCACGATGCCGAGTGCGGTCAGCCAGAGGCTATGACGCAGGAACATGCCGCGCACACTTCCGACCTGTGCTCCAAGCGCCATGCGGATGCCGATCTCGCGCGTCCGCTGCATCGCGACGTACGCGATGACCCCGTAGATCCCGACGGCGCCGAGGAGCAGCGCAACGATCGCGGCAATGGCCAGCATGACCATGGCGAAGGATGTCTGGGCCATGGAGTGTGCTTGAATCTCTGCCAGCGTCTGCACCGATGCGAGCGGCAGATTCGCATCGACCGACCAGACGGCTTGCTCGAGTTCGCGCAGAAAAGCAGCCGTACCCACACGGCTCGACCTCACGGCGTACGCGATGGTCCGCCTCTCATAACTGTCGTTCAGCATCGGCCAGTACACGATCGCCGTCGGCGGGTGATTCAGGCCATCGTCACGCTCATCGCCCACCACACCCACGATCTCCCGCCAGGGGGTATCGTCCAACGAGGCCCGGACACGCTTACCCAACGCGCGCGAGGGCTCCTGCCAGTACTCCCGCGCCAGGGTCTCGGATATGACGATGACCAGCCGGCGCTGATGGATGTCGGCCCATGTGATCGCGCGCCCCGCGACCAGGCGGTTGCCCATCGTCTCGAAGTATCCGGGACCCACGGTCTTGAAGCGCCGCAGCGGCGGCAGATCCGCGACGGGCATGTTCTCGACGAAGAACGGGTTGCCGTTGTCTTCTCCATCCATCGTGATCGAAGATGAGAGACCGACGGAGACAACGCCGGGTACCTGTGTGATACGTTCAGCGATGCGCTCGTGCATGCGCGCGAACTGCTGGTCATCGCTGATTATGCTCTGTGGTAATGCGATGCGGAACGTCTGCACCTCATCGGGACGTGTGAAGCCGGGATCGACCTGGCGCATCGCGACGAAGGTTCGAATCATCAGCCCCGACACGATCAACAGCGTCAGCGACAGCGCCACCTGTCCCACGACCAGCGCATTGCGCGTGCGGTGGCGCTCGACGCCATCGCTTGCCCAGCGCCCGCCTTCCTTGAGCGCCGCAGGACTCAGCATCCCGAATCGCAACACGGCGACGAGGCCGAACAGCACGCCGCTGAGCACGGCGATCGACAGCGTGAAGAGCACCACGTTCACGTCGATGCTGATCTCGTCGACACGGGGAAGCTCGGCTGGAGCGATCCTTCGCAGCAGGCCGATGGCGGCTTGTGCGAGCGCGAGCCCGACCGCGCCGCTTCCGAGGCCCAGCAACACGCTCTCCGACAGCAACGCCCGCGCAATGCGGCCACGACTCGCGCCGAGGGCCGCACGCATCGCGAACTCCTGCTGCCGTCCTTCCGCCCGGACCAGGAACAGGTTCGCAACGTTCCCGCAGGCGATGAGCAGCACCATGCCCACGGCACCCAGAACAACCCACAGCACGCGACCGACATCTCCGATCGCGTCGTCGGCGAGGGGGCGGACATACGGCCGCAACTCCAACTTGTCGAACACCGGAGGGAGGAACGCGAGCCAGCGCGCCATGTCGCTATTGGCCTGCGAAAGCGTGACGCCGGGTTTGAGCCGACCCAGGGCCTGGAAATCGAACTCGATGTGAAACGCGTCGGCACGGTCCAGCTGGAGCGGCAGCAGAACCTCTGGATGCTCGCGCAGGAACTTGAATGAGGAGGGCAGCACGCCGATGACCTCGGCCGGCATGGCGTCGATCTGAATCGACTGACCGATGACATTCGTCGCACCACCGAATCGACGCTGCCAGTAGCCGTACGTCAGGATGACGCGCAGCGGACTGCCCGGCACATCTTCCTCTTCCATGAAGAGTCGGCCCAGAACGGGCTGCACCCTCAACAGTGGTAGCGTCGTGTGAGTTACCGATAATACCTCGATATTTTCCGGATCGCCTCGCCCGGTGATCGAAACCCGGTTCGATTCCCATGCGCCGACCCCCTCGAACAAACGGTGGTTGTCGAGCGCTACGAAATAGGTGGCCGGGCCGTGATTCATCACCGCGAACTCCTCGATCGACCCGCGATGCAGAAGACTCACCAGCCGCTCGGGCTCGTCGAACGGCAGAGGCTTCAACAACACGCCGTAGACCACGCTGAAGATGGCCGTCGTGGAGCCGATCCCGAGTGCCAGCGTGATGACTGTCACCGCCGCGAACCCGGGCGACCGCCGCATGGCGCGCGCAGCGTGTCGCACGTCCCTCGTCCACCCGCTCCTGTCCCACCCCATCACGCGCGCGCCTGCTTTCGATTGCGTACGATGCGGCTCCGGCCACGCCGGACTCCACCGCTCCGCCATGGCGGACCGCGCCAGGTCCGTTGCAGTGCCCACCGCGAACGCGAACGCCGCGAGGCGACCGCGCGAGCGCGCACGTGCGTAGTCACTCCCGATCTGAACGGCGATCTCGGCGCCGAAGCGCGCCCGGAAGCCGGCTGGATACAGCCTGAACAGGAGGGCGAGAAGCGTGGTCACGGCCGGCGCTCGGCCACGCGCAGCCGCTCCTCGGCCAGCGTCGCCGCGCCCATCAGGCGCCGGGCCTCCGCGGCCAGCGCGCCCCGCCCCTGTGGCGTCAGCCCGTAGTACCTCCGCGCCAGCCCCGGATGCGCCTCCGCCAGTCCTGGCCCCGACGACTCCTCCACCAGACCCCACGTCAGCAGCCGTGCCAGCACCCGGTACATCGACCCCGCTCGCGGCGTCAGCGTCCCGACCGACTCCGTCTCGATCGCATCCTTGATCGCGTAGCCGTACAGCGGCCCGTCCGCCAGCGCAAGCAGCACGTGGTACTCGAGGTTGCTCATGTCATGCCCCGTTGGCGCAGAACTACCCGCTCTACATATACGTTGAATGAGTAATTAGCCGATGGCGAAAGCGCAAGATCCGTAACGCTCGGAGGCGGGGAAAACCGGCGCGGCGTCTGACATTTGCAGCAGGTGCGCCAACGGGAAGCAGAGCCCACGGCGTGAAGCCGTCCGGATGCGGTCCCCTCAGTCAGATCGCATCGTTGCGACGATATCGTTCACCAGGAACGCGCCCGGGGGAGCGTTGTCTCCTTCGAACGGAGCGAACACGCGGACGCGGCCCAGACCGAAGCCAGCCACATTGCCCGGGACCGGTACCGCGAGGCTTGCGTCCTCGCCGCCGTCCCTGATCAGGATGTTCGCGACAGGCTGAGCGCCCTCGAGTTCGAAGCCGATCACGAAGCCGATGAGCGTGTCGAACTCGGGACGTGCCCGCGATCGTGCTGTCATTCACCCCCGGCGAACGGTGGAGATCGATCGCGACCCTGCCCTCGTGGATCCGAGCATTGGCGTGGGCGGCGCGTGACCGAAAGTCGGTGGCGATCGACGACGTCGGCCAGCTCCGGGTGACGGTGTGGCGTCGGGGAATCGCACGTGTTGCGTTGACCGCGCTATTCGCGGCAAACTCGCCATGTAGGGCGTCGGGGAGGAGCACGTGTTGCGTTGACCGCGCTATTCGCGGCAATCTCTAAATAAATGAAGTCGCGGAGGTGAAG
>JBOHRL010000022.1:0-7579 GCA_050732695.1 Longimicrobiales bacterium
ATCGCCCGCTTCACGCGCACACTCGGCACTCTCGTCTCCTCCGGCGTCGCGATCCTCGACGGCCTCGAGATCACTGCGCGCACCGCCGGCAACCGCGTCGTCCATGACGCAATCATGGAGTCGCGCACCAGCATCGCCGGCGGTGACACCATCAGCGAGCCGCTCAAGAAGTCCGGCGTCTTCCCGCCCATGGTCGTCCAGATGATCAACGTCGGCGAACAGACCGGCGGCCTCGACGAGGATGCTCACCAGGATCGCCGACTACGACGAAGAAGTCGGTGCCGCCGTCGAGGCGCTGCGCTCCGCCCTCAAACGTCATGATCGTGTTCCCCGGCATCGTCGTCGGCCGCCTGATCGTCACCATGTTCCTGCCGATCTTCGACATGGTCAACCCGGTGGGGAGGTAGGGGGTCCGCGTCGTCGTAGCCGATACAGGGCCGGTCAACGCCAGGTCGCGCCGCCTCCGTTGACCGCGCTATTCGCGGCGAACTCGCCATGCAGGGCGTCGGGCAGGTGCACGTGTTGCGTTGACCGCGCTATTCGCGGCAAACTCGCCATGTAGGGCGTCGGGGAGTCGCACGTGTTGCGTTAACCGCGCTATTCGCGGCAAACTCGCCATGCAGAGCGTCGGGCAGGTGCACGTGTTGCGTTGACCGCGCTATTCGCCCGAACGCGTCACTGGCATCCACGAATTGAATGCAGTATAGCCGGTGCATGAGGGCTCGGATCTGCACGACGCCACATGGTATACGCCAGCGGCCTCGTGTCGGTTGTCATGGCGGTACCGGGACGGCTGTCGCCCGCAGTTGTCCGGGTCGATCAGTAGTACCAGCTATCATTCGCAAGCGGGGCCTGATTCAGTTGCTCCCTTTACGACGCGCCACGATGGCATCAGCGCGTCCATCCGCTTCGGGAACCGCTCGCTGTGGCCGCTCGAGGGTGTGGACCATTTCATGTACCTCAACTCTCCACGGTGCGGAGATCCCTCGCGAGTACCTGATCTTCGCCGTTCCGCAGGTCTCGATGTGCGGGTCTCCTTTCTCCTCCAAGTGGAGTTAGCGTCCACGAAGTCGCGTCAACTCCAGTGGCCGTTGCACGGAGCGTTCTGCGCTGATAGTCTGAGTCCGCGAGGACCCTACAACGGAGAGTCAGAGATGGCGCAGGCAACGTTTCAGGTCGCGACGTATCAGTATTACGACTGGTCATCACGCAGTACAGGAAAAACGAACCTCATCCTGAAGGGTGTCGGCGGAGAGACGTGCTCGGTGTGGTTCGTAGAAGATGACTCGGCGGCGCTTCCCCAAGCGCAGGAGGTCGCGTCGAACTACTACGCGTTCTACTACCACCACCGTCAGCTGGCACACTTGATCGACATGCTCCGTTACGAGAAGCCGATCTTCGTATTCTTCAACAATGACAGCGGCTTCAACAACTCGCGCATCGCGACGACGCACGAGCCTGTCGGCGAAGGCGAAGAAAGCTGAGATCGAACGACGCGGCTCGGACTTCTACCGTGCCGTTCATCGCACCAGCCCGTGCAGTCGCAATCGAGACATGCCGCGGTTGTCACGCACCGCGGTGCGACGGGAGATCGCCTTCGATCAGGAGACGTGGCTCCGCCCGACGACAGCTGGTGGCGTCCAGCAGGCGAGGAAGGTACAAGAAGGGGACCCCAGAACTCCTTGTCGAGCAAGCGATTCTCTGATTTCTGGCGGAGCAGCGCCGGGACATCCTTTTCGAGGCCCTTCCACGCCGGCTCGCACATATCCCTTGGCGAATTGCAGCAAATGGTGATGTCAACGGCCTGCTCGGCCACGCTCGTCGGATCGACAGGTCTCACGGATCGCGAGTCGTCATTCGGTGCCCGGCGACCGATGAGCCGATCGAGGGTTCGTCCTCGCCCGGTCCGGTCCACAGGGTCAGCTTCCGTGCGCGCATCTTCGGGGCGGGCGGACTCGTCGGGCCGGCGCATTCGGATGCACGCATGGTGAAAACGTGTGCGGACGCTGATGCCCAAGAGTCACCAGCGACGTTCACGCGCAGGCCCTGGCAGGTCCAAGCGAACATCGCTCAGAACGGCTTGTACAACGCGATTGCGGCCGCCAGCACCGCCAGCAGCGGCACCGCGACAAGCACCAGTCGTGCGTAACCGGCGCCCCGGTATGCAAGCATCAGTGCAAGGCCCAGGATCCCCCAGATGCCCAGCTTGAGCAGGGTCCACGCCGGCAGACCACCCTGCACGATTCCGAGACGTGCAAGCATGCCGAATCCGCCGAGCAGGATCAGGAACGCGGCAACGCCATGTACCGCACCCGTTACGCGGCGATGCGGGTTGTCCGCGCGCGTTCCGCCCCTGAGCACGTGCATGCAGGTCGCCGCGAGTGTCGTCAGCATCATGAAGATGCCGAGATAGTGGATCAACTTGTAAACGATGTACGGCATCAGCCCACCTCATGGTTGAACCGCCGGCGCCGGTGCGGAGCCAGCGAGAGAATCGCAGCAGGCACGGCCAGCGAGCCTGCCGCGAGCAACCTGGCGAACACACCACCTGGCGCGGAAGACCGAGCGAGTCCACGAGCGCCTGGAAGCGCGGCTCGTCCCTCAGGTAGTCGAAGACCGGATCGATGCTGATGCAGGGCATGTTCAGGTCGCGGGCCCGGTAGGCGCGCTCCAGATAGTCGAGGGCGGAGCCGCAGGATGGTCGGGTGGTTGCTGTGCGGCGACCTCGATCTCCCGAAGAAAGCGCTCCCCGCCCATGGCGGCGGCGAGTTCGGGACGCAGCACCTTGATCGCGACGCGCCGGCCGTGCTTGAGATCATCCGCGAGGAGCACGACCGCCATGCCGACCTGACCGATCTCGCGATGGACGCGACCGATCCGCAACGGCCGACGTCAGGCGGGCTACCAGATCCATGGCGACAACGTCCGGTCCTATCGCCGGAGACAGAAGCGGGCCCGCTCAAAGTACCACGGACGCCTTCTTTCCAAAAAGCGTCTCGTCCGTGCAGTCGCCGGCGATGGCCGGCCGGGCCCGGACCATCGGGCTCAACGTGACCGGGCCGACCGGGCCACCGGCGGACGGCATGACGTTCCGGTCCCATCGGCCAGAGATTCAGGCTTGACTTAATTAAGTGGCGATGCAAATATTCACCCATGGACTCGTTCGCTGCACTGGCCGATCCGACGCGTCGCGAGATCCTCGAGGCGCTGGGGAGCGGAGAGCATGCCGCCGGTGAGATCGGCGAGTATTTCGCCATGACTGCACCCGCGATTTCGCAGCATCTGAAGGTGTTGCGGGAGGTGGGGCTGGTCCGTGTGCGGGCGGAGGGTCAGCACCGGATCTACAGTCTGGATCCAGCGGGACTGGAGGAGATCGATGAGTGGCTCGAGGGCGTTCGGCGATTCTGGACGGAGAAACTCGATGTCCTCGAGCGCGAGCTTGGCAAGCCTGAGAAGCGACGAAAGAGGAGGAGGTCATGAACGAGCACGGCGTGATCATCAACGCGGGCACGGTGCGTTTCGAGCGACTGTTGCCGGGTCCGATCGAGCGCGTCTGGAGCTATCTGACGGATTCGGAGAAACGCGGGACGTGGCTGGCGGCCGGGGAGATGGATCTGCGTGTGGGCGGGCATGTCGAGCACGTGTTCGACAATTCGCATCTGACGGGTCATGACGATGCACCGCCGGCGAAATACGCGAAGCATGCCGGTGAAAGCCGGATGCACGGGCAGATCACGGCGGTCGAGCCGCCGCGCCTGCTGGCATACACGTGGGGCGAGCCCTCCGGCGGAGAGTCGGAAGTCACGTTCGAGCTTTCATCACGCGGTGAGAAGGTTCTCCTTGTACTCACCCATCGCCGCCTCGCCAATCGTGAGGAAATGGTCGGTGTGGCCGGCGGCTGGCACGTGCATCTCGACATTCTGGCCAATCGCCTCGAGGGCGAGGATCCACCGAGCTTCTGGCCAACCCATACCAGGCTGGAAGCGGAGTACGAGCAGCGCATCCCGGCGTAGTTCTGAGGGAAGTGCAACGACACACGATTCTCGATTGAGGCAGGGACGATGGTCTTGCAGCATCGAAATGCCGTGGCAGTCACGCCCGAAGTCGAGCGTCGGCTCCGCCGGGCACGCTACCTGATCACGTCCCGCCTCGCGCTCGTCGAGAGCGCGCGGGCTCTCCACCGATTGCGGCAGGATGGCGTGGCCGAAGCAGCGCTTGCCGATGCCGCGCGCGAGACCGATTCGATCTGGGCCCGCTGTACGATCAGGGAGGTGACGTGGGCGGTGTGCGAACTTGCATCACAGGTTGCGCCGGGCCGTTTGCAGCGCACCCTCGATGCGCTCCATCTTGCAACGTTTTCCCTTGCGCGTCGCCAGCTGCGTGCCGATGTCGAAGTTCTGACTGCGGACCGCCGCCTCGAGGAAGCGATGCGATCGGTCTGACGCGCTGGCATGCGATCATGCCCCTGCCGCGACGCACCCGAACTGTTACACGTGGTGCACGTTGCTGCCGGCGAACCCCGCATTGTGGTCGGGGCCCGCGGCGGCACTCGAATCGTACATGTGAACCGGCGCACCAGACCGGGCCCTCGAAGCGGCTCCGAGAAGAACGCATCGTTGCCTCTCGATGCCGGAAGTAACCGTCGATTACCATTCGATCTCGAAATTCGTCGTTTCGACACGTAGGGTGGAATCTTGCAGGATGGATGCTCCTGCATGATCGCATCAATCGATGCGACTCGACGAACGACCGTAATCCGACTGTTGCCGGTCTCCGCGGCGGTCCCGAAGTACTGCTGCGCCACCGCAAAATACGTCAGCGTCTCCTGCAAGCCGGGGTCCTGCAAGCTCATGGCCGGAGGATAGCAAGCTGGCCCGGAGGCCGCTACATGACGGCCTGGCTCGTCGTGCCCACAGAAGAACGGAACCGTGGTGGATGACGGCGATGCGGCGCGTTACACGGTGGGCCGTCGACGGTCTGTGCGGCGGGAAGGTAGTCGTGTCCGGCGGACGATGTTGAATTCGCGATTGTAAGCAGTCAGTATTACGCGACGATCGACGCCTCTCCTACACGATCGGGGCAGTATGGCCGATGACCCTGCTCGCCTGGCGGCCGCACTGGCCGATCGCTACCGGATCGACCGCGCGATCGGTTCGGGCGGCATGGCGACGGTCTACCTTGGCCACGACCTCAGGCATCAGCGCAGAGTCGCGATCAAGGTTCTGAGGCCCGACCTCGCCGGCATCATCGGGCCGGACCGGTTCCTCCGCGAGATCGAGATCACCGCCGGCCTCAATCACCCGCACATTGTACCGCTCCACGAGTCGGGCGAGGGCAACGGCCTCGTGTTCTTCGTAATGCCGTACCTGGATGGCGAATCGCTGCGCGAGCGATTGCGCCGCGAGAAGCAGCTGCCGGTGGACGAGGCGGTATCGATCGCCCGGGAGGTGGCGGGCGCCCTTTCCTACGCCCACGCCCGTGGAATCGTGCACCGGGACATCAAGCCAGAGAACATCCTGCTCATCGATGGGCAGGCGGTCGTCGCGGACTTCGGGATCGCGCAGGCGGCCGCGGAGGCCGGGGGTGAGCGCCTCACTGAGACGGGCCTCGTCGTGGGGACACCTGCGTACATTGCCCCCGAGCAGGCAGCGGGAGACCCGGACCTGGACGGGCGGACCGATGTGTACGCGCTGGCGTGCGTGCTCTACGAGATGCTGGCGGGCGAGCCGCCCTACAAGGGACCCACGACGCAGGTGATTCTCGCGGGACACCTCGGCCACGAGGTACCGCATGTTCGCCGGCTTCGCGACCTTGTTCCCGACCACATCGACACCGCGATCACGCGCGCGCTGGCGAAGCTCAGGGCCGACCGGTTCGCGACGGCGAGGGAGTTCGCCGATTCCCTCGTGGGCCCCGGCACGGACACGCCATCGCAACCGCGGACGGCAGAGCGGCCGCGCACCTCGCCGGGTACCGTGCGGCGCAGCGCCGGCATGGTCGCACTCGCCGCAGCCGCCCTGCTGATCCTCCTGATCGGCCTCGACACCGGTGGGCTCCGCGACGCGTTGCTGCGGCGTGCCGGTCAGAGCGGGCTCTCGGAGGATCAGCGCTCCGTGGCAGTGCTGCCGTTCGAGAACGTCGGCGGCAACCCGGACGATGAGTACTTCAGTGACGGTCTGAGTGACGAGTTGATCGCCGCACTGTCCCAGCTCCAGTCGGTGAGAGTCGCCGCCCGCACGTCCGCATTCCAGTTCAAGGGCCAGGCTCGCGACGTCCGGGATATCGCGCGCGCGCTGAACGTCACGACCGTGCTCGTGGGGAGCGTCCGCAAGAGAGCGGACCGGGTTCGTGTGACGGCTCAACTGATTGACGCGTCGAGCGGCCTCGATCTCTGGTCGCGGACGTACGACGAGCGGGCGCTGACCGACATCTTCGACATCCAGGCGGACCTCGCGATGCGCATTGCGAGTGCACTCGAAGCGAATCTCTCGTCCGCGGAGCGCGAGCGCATCGCGCGCAAGCCCACCGAGAACATCGAGGCTTACACGCTGTACCTCAAGGGGCGGTATGCGTGGGACCGGCGTGGCCAGGGTCTGTTCACCGCCATCGAGTACTTCAATCAGGCGATCGCGCTGGACTCGCAGTTCGCCCGCGCACACGCCGGCGTGGCGAGCGCCTACCCGCCGCTCGGCGTGCTGGGCTATATCGATCCGCGCGAAGGCAGGGAACGGATGCGCGAGGCCACGCGCAGAGCGGTCGACCTCGATGACGGACTCGCCGAAGTTCGCACCGTCCTCGCCGCGTATCTCCAGGTCTACGAGTGGGACTGGGACGCGGCCGAACGCGAATACAAGCAGGCCATCGCGATCGACCCCGATTACCCCACCGCACATGCCTGGTACGCGACCCTCCTGTGGAGGCTGGGTCGTTTCGCCGAGGCCGTCGCGGCGAGGCAGCGGGCAGTCGAGCTGGACCCTCTCGCTCCCCTCTCAGCGTTGCCCTCGAACCTCCTCCATGCGAGTCGCTACGACATCGCGGAACCGGCGCTCCGGGAGGTCATCAAGCTGCATCCCGATTTCGTGATGGCGCACCAGATTCTCGGAGGGGTCCTCCAGGCGACCGGCAGGCCGGAGGAAGCGGTCCTCGAATTCGAGCGCGCCGTGGCTCTGGCCGGCCCGACCCCCGAGCCGAAGGCACAATTGGCCCGCAGCCTTACACTGACCGGAAGGGGGACGGAAGCGCGACGGATCGTCGACCAGCTACGCTCGGATGCGGCCGCGAGCGGGAACTATCACCCCGCCATGGTGGCCGCTCTGATCGCCCTCGGCGAGGATGATGCGGCGATCGACTGGCTCGAGGAGTCGTACCGCCAGCGACACCCGGCCCTGGCCTGTCATTCCGGGGTCCGCGTGTGGTGCAGCGGTCAGATCGACCTGGACCGCCTGTTCGGGCAATTCCGGCGCGATGACCCGCGCGTTACCGAGTTGCTGGCGCGCATCGGCTTCCCGCGCTGATCTCGGCGAAGGAGTCCGCCTCGCCGCATTCGGCCTCACGGCCGGCCTCGTGCTCGCCGCGTTCG
>JBOHRL010000023.1:0-32920 GCA_050732695.1 Longimicrobiales bacterium
AGCATCCCGTTCCTGAACCGCCCCGCGATGTGGGACTCGATCGCCGCGCGGACCGGCCGCGAGATGATCGGAAAGCAAATGGACAGCCCGATCGGCGAAATCATCTATGCCCTCGAGTTCGACTCACGCGAGGAAGAGGCGCGCTATCCGTTCCATCCGATGCGGAGCCTCATTCGTGAGGCAGACGTGGCGTTTGCGAACCTCGAAATGCCGCTTTCGGATCGCGCTCGCCACACGGGTGCGTTCCTCGGGGACCCCGTGTTCGCTGACGCCCTGCGATGGGCCGGCTTCGAGATCGTCTCGATCGCGAACAACCACGCTTTCGACGGCGAGTACACCGGGCTGATGGATACGATGGCGAACCTCGAGCGCGCAGGCGTCGCATACGTTGGAGGGGGAGTCGATCTCGAGGATGCGAGAAAGCCGCACGTCATTGAAGTCGACGGGATCTCCATCGCGTTTCTTGCCTATGCCTACGGACTCAATGGCGTCGGGGAATGGGGTTTCGCCAACGAGAACCTTTCCGGTATCATGCCGATTGACCCATTCCTGATCAAGGAGGATATCCGACGCATTCGTGGTCAGGTCGATTACGTGGCTGTCTCGTTGCACTGGGCGGTCGAGAACTCGACAGAGACTCATCCGGCTGCCCGCACGTTCGCGCATGATATCATTGACAGCGGTGCCGACATCATTCTGGGCCATCACCCGCACGTACCGCGCGGCGTTGAGGCCTACAAAGGGAAGGTAATCTTCTATTCGCTGGGCAACTTCATCTTTGGCCATGGTCACATGTACTGGGGCGACAACTACGTGGCCCGGCTGACAATCGCCCCGGATCAGATCACGCAGGTGGAGATCCTTCCGATTTCGACGCTCGGGAACGAGATGGGACAGCCTTCGCCCCTCAACGGGTTTCGGGCGCGCACGCTTCTCACGAAACTGCAGGAGTTGACGGCACGACTGGACACACGTATGGAGATTGTGGGCGACAGGGGAGTGATCCGCCCTTAAGAGGCGTTCGAGTGCTCACCCGGAGCGCGGCGTTACGGCTGAAACTCGCGCAGGGCCATCGGGTCACGGGCGGCTTCAGCTGCCGTTCGCTGGGTCATTGCCCTTGATCATCTGACCATTGCCCGCAGGACGGAATGGTGGTGCTCTTGAGTCACGGAAATGCAGCTCTCGGACGCGCAAACATGATGCGTGCTGGAACGTTCCTCGCAGCGCTCCTGCTTGGATCGCAGTTTGTGGCCGCGTGTTACCGCTACTCCCCCGTGCGGAGCACGTCGGTGCCCGTTGGCACCGCTGTGAGGGCACATCTATCCGAAACAGGCCTGGAGAATCTTCAGTTCGTACCGCGGCGCGTTCAACGCGAGGTCGAGGGGGAACTGGTGCGCCTGGACAACGGGACCCTTCTCATTGAGGTGCCGATGCCCGCTAACCCGCACCTTTCCGTGAACCAGCCGTTCAGTCAGGTGGTCACTCTTTCACCCGAGGACTTTGTTGCCTTGGATCGGAAAGAGCCGGATCGTCTCCGGAGCTCCATTCTCGTCGGGGGCGTCGCAGCAGTGCTGGGTGTCATCGCCTACAGAATTCTGACCAGCACGATTTCGAACAACGAAGAGGAAGAACCGGTACTCCAGGAGATCAGAATCCCCATCCTGCGCTGGTAACGAACGGGGCTCGTCCAAGATTGAGCGCGTGTCAGGGACCGTTGACGGCTTCCGTTCAAAACGCTTGTGCCGGTGCGTTTGCCGTTGCGTGTGCGAGGCGAGGCCGCCCATCGACGCCCGAGTGCGCAGACCAATTGTCAGGCGGTGCCTGCCATCCCTGGCTTTGACCCCTGGCGGCGAGTCCAGGCGCGGAACGGACTCCCGCGCTGGCCGCGATGCGCTTGACGCGCTATCCTACCGCGGACAAGGAAGCCAGCCCAGCGTCGACCGGATCCGAGGATGGCCACCATGCAATCCACGAAAATTCGCTGCCTGCTCACGGGCGCGTTCGCCGTCACGCTTTTCGTTGCCAGCCCGGCTGAGGCGCAGAACGGAATCACCACACCGATGCAGCAGTTCGGCCACGAGATCGGTGCGGATCATGTGTTACCGAACTACAGCGAGCTGGTGGAATACTGGGAAAAGCTCGCGGCCGAGTCCGATCGGATGGTCCTCGACACGATCGGCATGAGCGCCGAGGGCCGGCCTCAGCTCATGGCCATCATCACGTCGCCGGAGAACCACCAGAATCTCGAACGCTACAAGGACATGAACCGGCAGCTCGCCATGGGCGCCGGTCTGACCGACGAGCAGGCGCGACAGCTCGCGCGCGACGGCAAGGCCGTTGTCTGGTTCGACGGCGGCCTGCATGCCACGGAAGTGCTCGGCGCGCAACAGCTCATGGAGACCGTGTACCAGCTCCTGAGCGCCAACGATGAAGAGACGCTCCGCTTCCTCGATGATCTCATCATCCTCGCCGTACACGCGAACCCGGACGGCATGGAGTTGGTCTCGAACTGGTACATGCGCAACTCGACGCCCGAGGATCGCAGCAGCGGCGGCATCCCGCGCCTCTACCAGAAATACGTGGGCCACGACAACAATCGCGACTTCTATGCCTCGACGCAGAACGAGTCCGAGAACATGAACAGCGCGATGTACCGCGAGTGGTACCCGGTGATCATGTACAACCATCACCAGTCGGGCCCCGCAGGCACCGTGATGTTCTCGCCGCCGTTCCGCGACCCGCCCAACCACTATTTCGATCCGCTCATTCTCACAGGGCTGGAACTCGTCGGCGGCTCGATGCACGATCGCTTCGTCGCCGAGAACAAGCCGGGCGTCACGACACGG
Source organism: Longimicrobiales bacterium (assembly GCA_050732695.1). Classification (GTDB taxonomy): domain Bacteria; phylum Gemmatimonadota; class Gemmatimonadetes; order Longimicrobiales; family RSA9; genus JBFFZF01. The sequence continues at coordinate 2,847 of JBOHRL010000023.1, forward strand.
TCGGGCGCGAGCTACTCGACGTGGTGGAACGGCGGCCTGCGGACCATGGCGTACTTCCACAATATCGTGGGCCTGCTGACGGAGACGATCGGGAACCCGACGCCGAGCCAGATCCCGTTCCTGCCGGACCGTGTCGTTGCGGAGAGCGATCTTCCTCTGCCGATCGAACCACAGACGTGGCACTTCCGGCAGAGCATCGACTACTCCGTTACGGCAAACAAGGCCGTGTTCGACATCGCATCCCGGCGCAAGGAGCACTTCCTCTTCAACATGTACCTCATGGCGACGCGGGCGATTGCGAAGGGGAACACGGACACGTGGACCATCACGCCGAACGAGGTAGCAGAAGCGGAGGCCGCGCTGGAAGCACAGCGGGCCGAAAGTGACGACCAGGGTGGTGGCAACGGCGGTCGCGGCGGTCGTGGTACGGCCGCCGATTTCGAGCGTTTGCTGCGCGATCCCGCCGACCGCGACCCGCGCGGCTATATCCTGTCCGCCGACCAGCCCGACTTCCTGACGGCAGCGAAGTTCATGGAAGCGCTGGCCGAGACGGGCGTTCAGATCCATCGCGCGACGAGCCAGTTCCAGGTGGCCGGCAAGACCTATCCTGCCGGTTCCTTCGTGGTGAAGTCGGCGCAGCCGTTCCGCGCGCATGTGATCGACATGTTCGAGCCGCAGCACCACCCGAATGACCTGGCGTATCCGGGTGGGCCGCCGGTGCCACCCTACGATGTCGCGGGCTGGACGCTCGCCTACCAGATGGGCGTCGAGTTCGATCGCATCATGGAAGCCTTTGACGGGCCGTTCGAGGAGATCCCCGGACCCGACATCGACTCGCCGCCGGGCAGTGTCTCCGGCTCGGGCAATGCCGGGTTCCTGCTCGGTCACGCGACCAATGATGCCTTCGTCGCGGTGAACCGGCTGCTGGCCGATGGCAAGGATGTCGTGTGGCTGCGTGAGGCGATGCAGGCGAACGGGCGCTCCTGGCCGGCCGGTACGTTCTTCATCCCCGCTGGCGGCGGCGTCCGGCCCATCCTCGAAGCGCTCGCTACCGAGAAGGGCCTCAACTTCGTTGCGACCGGGACCCGCCCCGCACAGAACACTTCCATGGCGCTCGACGAAGTGCGCATTGGCCTCGTCGATCGTTATGGCGGTTCGATGCCGTCCGGATGGACGCGCTGGCTCTTCGAACAGTTCGAGTTCCCGTTCCAGGTCGTTTTCCCCAAGGAACTCGATGCCGGCAACCTGAACACGAAGTACGATGTGCTCGTGTTCGTGGACGGCATGATCCCCGAAGCCGGTGGCGGCGGCGGCGGCGGTCGTGGAGGGGGTGGCGGACCGAGCAACATTCCGCCCGAGTTCCAGAACATGACCGGAAACATCACGGCGGCCCAGACGATTCCGCAGATCCGCTCGTTCCTCGAGGGTGGCGGCACCGTGATCGCGATCGGAAGCTCGACGGCGCTCGCCCAACACCTGGAACTTCCCGTGCACGACCACCTGGTCGAGATCGTGGATGGCGAGGTGGAAGAACTGCCCGAGGAGAAGTATTACGTGCCCGGTTCCGTCCTCGAGGCGCAGGTCGACAATACGAACCCGCTCGCCCACGGAATGGGAACCACCGTCGACGTCTTCTTCGACAACAGCCCAGTTTTCCGACTCGATCCCGGCGCTGCGTTGCAGGGTGTGCACGCCGTCTCGTGGTTCGGACAGGGATCCGTCCTGCGCAGCGGCTGGACCTGGGGTGAGCGCTACCTCAATGGTGGCGCGACTGTGGTCGAAGCCGACGTCGGCCGCGGCAAGCTGTTCCTGTTCGGACCCGAAATCGTGTTCCGCGCACAGCCGCACGGCACGTTCAAGTTCCTGTTCAACGGGATCTACTACGGCGCATCATCTACCCGTTGATCCGCGATGAAGCACCGTCCGTGATCTCGCGGGAGTCGCGCCGGCCTGCTGCTGGCGCGACTCCGCCTGGCGCCCCGAGAAGCGTACGCGCATGAGGCGAAGCGCACCGCCGGAGCGGTGGATCGTTCCTGCCGCGCTGCTTCCCTTCGTGCCGCTCCTGCACGTTGCATGGGCGGATGGCGCGCTCCGCCCGGCCGAGTTGGCTGTGCTCCGCGACCGCGCGCGCGCAGCCGGGCTCGATCCGAAGAGCGCCGCTCTCGTCGATACATGGTTCGATTCGGACCAGCCACCGACTGCCGTCGAACTCGGCCGGTTGCTCGAGGCGGTGCACGCGTGTGCGGACCGCCTCGAGGAACGGGACTGCCGTTCGCTTGCCGGCCTGGGCGAGGCGATCGCGAGGTTGGGCGGTCACACAGTCAGCGGCGTCGAGCGGCGCGCTCTCGAGGCCGTCGAGACCGCGCTCGGCATCTCGGGTCACGAGGCCGTCCGCTCGCTGCTGCCTTCGAAAGAGCCGGTTCCGCTCGCGGCGAAAAGGGCGCCCTTCGACGTGGCCGCCCTGAAGCGGATCATCGATGGAGACCACGCGGCCCTGCGTGCGCGCGTCTTCGAACTCCTCAGTTCGCCGGCATTCGTGTACGTCTCGCCCCACGATCACGAAGCATACCGTGCGCGCGTACTCGAGTGGTGCCATGCGATCGCCGGCGAGGGATTGGGCGGGCTCGCCTTTCCGCGCGAGTTCGGCGGCGAGCACGATGTGACGAGTGCCATTGCAGCGTTCGAGACCATCGCATACCACGACCTCAGTCTGCTGGTCAAGTTCGGTGTCCACTTCGGCCTGTTCGGCGGCAGTGTGTACCAGCTCGGTACGCGCCATCATCATGACGCATATCTGCGTGATATCGCGACCATGCACCTGCCCGGTTGTTTTGCGATGACGGAGATCGACCATGGTTCGAACGTGCGTGACATCGAAACGACTGCCACGTACGATCACGAGTCTGAGGAGTTCGTGATCGATACACCCCGGCCGGGCGCACGCAAGGACTGGATCGGCAATGCTGCCCGGCACGGGCGCATGGCGACCGTGTTCGCGCAGTTGATCGTGCGTGGCGAACACCACGGCGTTCATGCCATCCTCGTTCCGTTGCGTGATGCTGACGGCCAGGTTCTGACGGGTGTCACGATCGAGGACTGCGGCCCGAAAGAAGGATTGAATGGAGTCGACAATGGCCGCATTGCCTTCTCCGCCGTCCGCGTGCCGCGGGAGAATCTGCTCGACCGATTCGGTCAGGTTTCCGCCGCTGGCGTGTATTCGAGCGATATCCCGAGCAAATCCCGCCGTTTCTTCACGATGCTCGGGACGCTGGTAGCGGGGCGCATCAGCATCGCCGCGGGCGCGATGAGTGCCGCCAAGAGCGGCCTCACCATTGCCGTGCGCTATTGTGACCGGAGGCGCCAGTTCGGACCGGAGGGCGGCCTCGAGGTGCCCATCCTCGACTACCTGATGGTGCAGCGGGCCCTCTTGCCGGCGCTCGCCAGAACGTACGCGCTCGATTTCGCGATGAAGGATCTGGTTCGCGTGTACGGCGAGATGAAGGACGAGGACGCCCGTGAAGTCGAGGCTCTCGCCGCCGGACTCAAGGCGCTGAGTTCGCATCATTCCGTCGAGGCGTTGCAAGCGTGCCGCGAGGCGTGCGGCGGCCAGGGGTACCTCGAGGCCAACCGCATCCCGATTCTGAAGGCCGACACCGACGTGTTCACCACGTTCGAGGGCGCGAACGATGTGCTGCTCCAGTTGGTTGCCAAAGGGCTGCTCACGGAGTACCGCGAGCACTTTGGCGAGCTGCGCCTGTGGAGCGCCGTGCGCTGGTTGAGCGGCCGCGCAGCGGACGCGATCGTCGAAAGGAATCCGATCGCGACACGGCGCACTGATCCCGAACACCTGCGCGATCCCGCGTTCCACGGCGCCGCTCTCCGCTTCCACGAATCCCGCCTGCTGAGTTCACTCGCGAGACGGTTGCGTGCGCGCATCGCGGACGGCGAGGACTCCTTCACGGCGCTGAATGTGTGCCAGGACCACGCGGTGAGTCTTGCCACAGCCTCGATCGAGCGATTCATGTTCGAGTCGTTCCTCGCCGGGATCGGCACCATCCCGGACTCGTCGCTGCGCTCTGCGCTCGAGCCGCTCTGCGCGCTCCATGCGCTGGCCATGCTGGAGCGCGATGCGGGGTGGTATCTCGAGAAAGGATACATCGAGGCGCCCAAGGCAAATGCGATTCGGGCGGAAGTGAATCGGCTGTGCGGCGAGATCCGCGAGTCCGCCGTGTCGCTGGTGGACGCGTTCGGCATCCCGGATGCACTGCTGGCCGCGCCCATTGCGTTCCCCGCGGCTGGCGCCGGCGATGCCGTAGCCGGTCAGGACCCGCGACCGATAACCGCGAGTTATGGCGATGTCAGCCGATCGGCGGCTGACCAGCGCCGATCATGAATCGGGCCGCGGCGCTGCGCTGCCGGCGGCGAGGCGAGTGATGTGCGGTCGTTTCACGTTGAGCAGTTCTGCGGAAGAACTCTTTGAAGAGTTCGGGATCGAGATCCCTCCGAACTATGCGCCGCGCTTCAACATCGCACCTCAGCAACCGGTCCCGATCGTGGGCCGGCCGGATGGCGGAGCTCCCGTGTTCTCGTTTCTGCAATGGGGTCTCGTCCCGTGGTGGGCGGAGGACGCGATGGGGGGTGCTCGCGCCATCAATGCGCGCGCCGAGTCGCTGCTCGAGCGGCCGACCTTTCGTGATCCGTTTCTTTTTCGCCGCTGCTGGGTGGTCGCGGACGGGTTCTACGAATGGACGGGTGAAGGCAAGGCACGACAGCCATGGCGTTTTCGCCGCCGGGACCGCCGGCCTTTCGCGTTTGCCGGGATCTGGGATCGCTGGAAGCGCGAAGACGGAGAAGCACTTTACACGTGTGCGATCGTAACATCGGATGCCGGGCCGGTGGTGCAGGGCATCCACGACCGGATGCCGGTGATCCTCGATGCGGCCGTGCGCGCGCAGTGGCTCGAACCGGACGCTCACCCCACCGACCTCGCCGCGCTGCTTCACCCGTACGAGGGCGATGCGTTCGAACGATACACGGTCTCGCCGATCGTGAACCGCGTCAGCGTCGATTCGCCGGCGTGCATCGAACCGTACGAGGCCCAGGACGATCTATTCGGAACAGGCTAGCAGAACGAGGAGGGCCGCCCGGTGCGGATGACCCTCGTTCTCCCATGGCCGGAGTCGGGACGTCACTGCATCGCGAAGGCCAGTCCGACTCGAAAGATCCACATGTGTGAGGGGTCCGTTTCCACGACAGAGGTCGCGCCGGGACCGAGAAGGGCATCGTTGCGCGCTGCGAGTTCGTCGTTGTTCCACCAGACGAGGAAGTCCTCGACACCGCCCTGGAGCAGGACGCCTTCCCAGCCGATCGGCAGTTGCGCGTTCACGCCAAAATTGACGGCCCAGTAGTTCTGGCTCTCGAGGAGGATCGGGTCGGATGTCGCGTCATCCTTCGGCATCTCGTGGATCCATGCCGGTCCGGCGAACACGGTGGCCGTCAGGGTGCGCATCTGGAGCTCGGACGTTCTCTCGCGCAGGCGCAGTGCGAGGGCGCCCTTGGCCAGCACGAAGTTGCTGCCCTCGTGCTCGAAGCGGTCCCCGACATCGGGCGATTCCTCGAGCGTCCGGCCGCGCGTGACGTACAGGCCTTCGCCGATGAACGCGAGAGCGTCGGCCACCTGGATCTCGATCGAGGCGCCGCCCGCCCAGCCCGGTGCGATATCGACGTCGTACCGCGCGGTTGACAACTGGCCGCCGATGTCGAATGTCCATCGCTCGGTGCGACTGACCGAGGCGGCATGTCCGACGAATGGTGTGATACGAATGCGTGGTCCCCAGACCGGCACGTCCATTGTGCTGGCAACGGCCTGGGCAGAACTGGCAGCTGGAAGTGTGATGAGAGCCGCCGCGGCGGCGAAGATGGCTCGCTTCATTTCGGGCTCCTCTTCGATTACGCGGCCGGGCGTGCGCGAACCGCTCCGCTCCGGCGGATGGAAAGTCAACCCAAGGATCGGCGCTGGTTTGAGAGGGCTTTAACCGCAATGATTCGCTGTGTGCAACCCGTTGGCGTGCGTACCGGACGAAGCCGCAGCTCAGCGCTCGGCCGCAATCGCTTGGAGGCGGGCGCCGGCCTCGCGCAGCGTCTCGATCCGCTTGCAGAAGGCGAACCGGATCCGCTGGCGGCCGTCCTCGGGCCGGGCAAAGAAACTGGAACCGGGCACGGCAGCGACACCCTGTCCGGCTCCAGCCTCGGCCCCGCCACACGCGAGCCAGCGCGCGTACGCGACGTCATTCTGTTCGCTGAGCGCCGAGAAATCGGCGAGGATGTAGTAGGCCCCGGCCGGACGGGTGCAGCGGAATCCAGCCGCAACGAGTGCATCGAACAGAACGTCGCGGCGCTCTCGATATTCGCGGGCGAGCGTGTCGTAGTATTCGCGGCCGAGTCCGTCCAGGGCGACAGCCACGGCCTCCTGTAACGGCGCAGGCGCTCCGACGGTCAGGAAATCGTGCACCTTCCGAATCGCCGCCGTGAGATCTGCCGCGGCCACGATCGTGCCGATGCGCCAGCCCGTCACGCTGAACGTTTTCGATGCACCGCTGATGGTGATGGTGCGTTCGCGCATTCCATCGAGTGTCGCGATTGGGACGTGTGCGCCATCGTACAGGATGTGTTCGTAGATCTCGTCCGTAATGGCGATCACGTTGTGTTCGCGGCACAGTGCGGCCACGCCTTCCAGTTCTTCGCGCGTGAACACACGGCCAGTCGGGTTGTTCGGTGTGTTCAGGACGATGGCGCGCGTCCTCGCCGACAGCGAGGCGCGCAGCCGTTCCAGATCGAGTGGACCGGCGGATTCGAACGGCACGAAGACCGGACGAGCATCGCACAACACCGCGTCCGGCCCGTAATTCTCGTAGAACGGATCGAACACGATGACTTCATCGCCGGGATCCACGATCGCGAGGAGCGCCGCGGCCATGGCTTCCGTCGCTCCGCACGTGACCGTAATCTCGCGTGCGTCATCGACATCCATGTTGTAGTTGCGCGCATAGCTGGCAGCCAGCGAGCGGCGCAGATTCGGCGTGCCCCATGTGACCGCATACTGGTTCACATTGCGGGCGATCGCGGCACACGCGGCTTCCTTGAGCAGTTCAGGGGCAGGAAAGTCGGGAAATCCCTGCGCGAGGTTGATCGCACCAGCCTCCATCGCCACGCGTGTCATTTCCCGGATCACGGATTCCGTAAAGCCGTGCGTGCGCGTTGCCGTTCGCCTCATGAACAGTCCTTCCCCTTATCGCGAGCACCACACCCGAGCCTCGCCGGCAACACCTCTGCTGCCATGATTCCTGTCGACCACGCTCGGTCCGGCACAGACTAGCCGCACACCGCTCCTTTCGCCATTATCCCATCCACGGGATGGGATGAACACACTCGTTGGACGGATGAAATGGCCACGAGCAACAGCTTCGGGAGCCGCGCGACCTTCAAGGTCGGGAAGCGCTCTTTCGAGATCTTTTCGCTACCGGCCGTCGAAAAGGCCGGACTGCGCGTTTCCAGGCTGCCGTACTCGCTCCGTATTCTGCTCGAAGCACTGTTGCGGTACGAGGACGGCACGATGGTCACGCGCGCGGACATCGAAGCGCTGGCTCACTGGGCGCCGGCCGAAGAGCCCTCACGCGAGATCGACTTCACGCCAGCCCGCGTCCTGATGCAGGACTTCACAGGCGTACCGGCTGTGGTCGATCTCGCCGCCATGCGTGACGCGATGGCCAGGATGGGCGGCGATCCGGCCAGGATCAATCCGCTACAGCCCGCTGAACTCGTGATCGATCACTCGGTCCAGGTCGACGAGTTCGGTACGCGCATCGCCTTCCGCACGAACGTCGAACGCGAGTATGAACGCAACCGCGAACGCTATGCGTTCCTGCGCTGGGGCCAGCAATCGTTCCGCGATTTCAAAGTCGTCCCGCCGGGGACAGGCATCGTGCACCAGGTCAATCTCGAATACCTGGCGCGCGTTGTATTCGATACCGATGTGAACGGAACCCGCCAGGCGTATCCGGACACACTCGTCGGCACGGATTCGCACACTACCATGATCAACGGACTCGGCGTCCTCGGTTGGGGCGTTGGCGGCATCGAGGCCGAGGCCGCCATGCTCGGTCAGCCGGTGTCCATGTTGATCCCTCAGGTCGTCGGGTTCCGCATGGTCGGCGAACTCGCGGAGGGCACAACCGCCACGGACCTGGTCCTGCGTGTGACCGAGGTGCTTCGCAAGAAGGGCGTCGTCGGCAAGTTCGTCGAGTTCTTCGGCCCCGGTCTCGGCTCGCTCCAGCTTGCCGACCGGGCGACCATCGCCAACATGGCGCCGGAATACGGTGCGACGTGCGGCATCTTCCCCGTCGATGACATAACGCTCCGTTATCTCGCTTTCACGGGCCGGCCCGCCGATCAGGTCGAGCTGGTCGGTGCGTACATGAAAGAGCAGGGTCTGTTCCGCACAAAGGACACACCGGATCCCGAGTATTCCGACGTTCTCGAACTCGACCTGTCCACGGTCGAGCCGAGCCTTGCAGGACCTCGCCGGCCGCAGGATCGCATTCCCCTGTCCAACGTGAAGAACGCATTCTTCGATTCGCTCGAGATGATGCTCGAGGCGACCGGGCCGAAGGTTTCGCGCATTGACGTTGGCCGCTGGCAGGCGGAGGGCGGAGATGTGGGCACGGCCATGGCTCCGGCTCACACGAAGGCGAACGGCGTACCATGCGTCATTGAAGGTGAGAGGGTCACACTGCACCACGGTTCTGTCGTCATTGCGGCGATCACGAGCTGCACCAACACGTCGAACCCTTCCGTGATGGTCGCTGCGGGCCTCGTGGCGAAAAAGGCCGTCGAGAAGGGACTGAAGCGCAAGCCGTGGGTCAAGACGAGCCTTGCACCGGGATCGAAGGTGGTAACGGATTATCTCGACGATGCGAAGCTCACGTCGCACCTCGAGGCACTCGATTTTCATCTGGTCGGCTACGGCTGCACGACGTGCATCGGCAACAGCGGACCACTCCCGGCCCCCGTCTCGGAAGCCATCGAGAAGGGCAATCTGGTCGCCTGCTCCGTGCTCAGCGGCAACCGCAATTTCGAAGGCCGCATCCAGGGCGAAGTCCGCGCCAACTATCTTGCTTCGCCGCCGCTGGTCGTCGCGTACGCACTGGCCGGCCGCATCGACATCGATCTGTACAACGAACCGCTGGGCGAGGACGCCGAAGGCCGATCGGTCTTTCTGAAGGACATCTGGCCGAGCCCGGCCGAGATCGAGGAAGTGGTCACCACATCGGTGCGGCCCGAGATGTTTCAGAAACAGTATGCCGAGGTCTACACCGGGGACGATCAGTGGGCAGCACTGCCAGTCCCGCAGTCCGAACTCTACCAGTGGAATGAATCGTCGACCTACATCAAGAATCCCCCCTATTTCGAGAATATGTCGAAGGCACCACCCGCCATTGAGGACATCGAAGACGCGCGCGTACTCGCGTTGGTTGGCGACAGCATCACCACGGACCATATCTCGCCAGCCGGCGCGTTCAAGCCGGACACGCCGGCAGGCAAGTACCTGATCGAGCGTGGTGTTCAGCAGCGCGACTTCAACTCGTATGGTTCACGACGCGGCAATCATGAAGTGATGATGCGTGGTACGTTCGCCAACGTGCGCCTTCGCAATCAGCTGTGTCCCGGCGTCGAAGGCGGCTTCACCACGCTGCTGCCCGACGGCGCTGTCATGCCCATCTTCGATGCGGCCATGAAATATGCAGAGCAGGGCAGGAACCTCATCGTGATTGCCGGCAAGGAGTATGGCTCAGGATCGTCCCGTGACTGGGCCGCGAAGGGGCCTCGTCTGCTCGGCGTGCGTGCAGTGATTGCCGAGAGCTACGAGCGCATTCACCGCTCGAATCTGATCGGCATGGGTGTCCTCCCTCTCCAGTTCGTGCCCGGCGAGAACGCCGAATCGCTCGGGCTCGACGGCCGCGAGACGTTTGCGATTCGCGGTCTTGCCGATACACTCGAACGGGAATCGGCCGGGCGCCGTACCGTCACCGTACGCGCAACCCGGCCGGATGGAGCGAGCTTCGAGTTCAGTGCGAACGTCCGCGCTGATACGCCTCAGGAGATCGAGTATTACCGCCACGGCGGTATTCTCCATTACGTGTTACGGCAACTCCTGTCGAAAGGCTGAGCAGCTTCGCCGCCCGCCGGGCCTCGTTCACCCGGCAACCCGCCCTCACCCGCTTCCGTTCCGACCGATGCCTCTCGCGCGTGGAGGCCGGTCGCGCTCGATCCTCTCGCGCTCGAGGCGTTGGCGTTCGAGACCGTCCAGTTCACGGCGATCCCGTTCGAGGCGATCCCGTTCGAGGCGATCCCGTTCGACGCGGTCGCGTTCGACGCGATCGTAACGGTGATCGACGCCAGTCAGATAGCCGTATTCGCGATCGTACCGGCGATGCCAGCGAGCGTGTTCGCGCGCGAGCTTCTCGTGCGATGCGCCGTGCGCACGAAGCCAGCCCCGGTTGCGCGGCTGGTTGCCATGCCGGCGATGCCACTGCATGTGATCGCGCCACAGCCGCTCGTGCAGCAGATCGTGCTCGTATGCGAAACGTGAGCGCCGGTTGTCGGCGAGGCGGATCCAGTCGACGCAGCGCGCGCGATCACGATCCCGGTCTGCGCGCTCGCGATGGTAACCATCGTTCCACCAGACCTCACGACGGTCGCCATCCCAGCCGTATTCATCCCAGCGGTGATCGCCGTAGCGATCGAAACGTGTGCATTCGGCGTAACGGTCGCCGCGACGAAGCACGGTCCCGGACGCGGTTCCGCTCCGATCGACACGGTCCGCGATCTGGGCACCCGCCGGAATGAAGCCGAGTGCGAGCCACGCGATTCCTGCCAACATTCTCATGCTGCCCTCCCGTTGATGCCGGTGTCGAGAGAAGCAACGCCCGTTCCGAATCGTGGCTCGTGCGCAAGTCGCGGTGTTGCAGTTACTTCCGCCAATCAGGCAGGTTTTCGGAGGAACGGCGCTGACCGCTCCTGCGGGCATGCGTTCGTCCTCTTTTGCGGACCGGGAACCAGAATCCAGAGTCGGCCCATCCAGCCATGAATGCCCCGCTCGGACAGCTCGGCGACGGCCGGCCTTCAGGGTTGTAGCGGTCGAGGCCATGCCAGACATGGCCAGTCATGGGGACAGGAGTCAGGAATGGTACCCGGTCCGCCAGAGTTAATGGCGGGCGGCTACCTCATAGCGGCCGACGACGTGGTCGCCCTGAATGAGCCACAGGACGGGGTGCAGGTTGACGGAGACGCAGACGTGGTTGGGTACGATCCGGACGCGGTCGCCGATGCGAGGGTTCCAACCGGCGCCGTCGAGGTCGAGCAGGCCATGTTCTTCAGACATCGCCTTGACGACGATGTCCGGGCGGTCGAGGAGAGCGCCATACCCGCGCGCATCGGGCGCGCGCAGTTCCTCGCGGTTGATGGATTTCGAGCCAGCATCGACGACGGCCTGGCCGGGAACGGCGGTACTGACGACGGTCGCGACGACCGAGTAGGCGCAATCGTCCCATGCGCAGGCGTCGAGGAGGGCAGTCGTGCGATCATTGAACACGTACGTCCCGGGCCGCATCTCGGTCTGGCCCTGGATCCGGTGCGAGGAAAACGCGGCAGGTGTGGACCCGCCACTGACGACGGTCGAGTCGAGGCCGGCGTGGCGGAGAGCATCGAGGTGTTGGCCGAGGTCGCGGGACAGTTGGTCGAGTGCGGGCGACTGCTCGGCGACGGGCTGGCGGATGTGGCCGGGATAGAACGCGATCCCGTCGAAGCGGACACCACGGGCGGCAGCAGCCTTGCGGGCGAGTGCGACGACATCCTCGGGCCTGGCCAGTCCAACCCGGTGCATGCCGAGGTCGATCTCGACGAGAACGCCGAATTCCCGGCCGGCAGCTGCCGCGGCGCGGGCAAGGCCGGCCAGAGCAGGTTCGGAATCGAGCGCGACCCGGATATCGATGCCGGCTGGAAGCGCACAGAGCCGTTCGAGGCGAGCGTTGCCGACGGGCGGGTACGCGATCAGCAGACTGCTTGCAAGGGACGCCATGACTTCTGCTTCCTTGAGGGTCGCGCAGGTCACGCCGGCAGCGCCGCGCTGGAGCTGTTCCGCAGCGAGTTCGCGCGTCTTGTGCGTCTTGATGTGCGGGCGAAGTGCGATGCCATGCGTGCGCGCGTATTCCGCCATTCGGTCGAGATTCGCATGCACACGGTCGATATCGATGATGGCTGCCGGCGTAGGCAACGCGTCGATCGTACGGGGCTCCGTCATGTTCTCGTGCGGGGGTTCGCGGTCTCTGCCGGCACCGGTCCGAAAGCATCGACCCGGGGCCGTTCCAGCGGCCAACGTAGCGGCCGGCGGATGGACCGGAAACGCCGGGCCTGCGGCAGCGAACGGATACCGGAAGGTGGTGTACCCTTCCATGGTGTTGGAATCCACCTGACCAGGCTGACCCGAGAGGTCATCGGGGCAAGTTCAGCATCAACTCGTATGAACGAATCGTTTCTTGTCACGTTGGTCGGCAGCGGTCTCCTGATCGGCGCCGCGGTAGCCGTGCTCGCGCGACGGCGCAAGCTTGCGCGAACGCTGTACCGCAGGAAACTCGAACTCGCACTTGCGGACGGCAGTCTGACGCCGGACGAAGTGACGGAACTCGACAAGCTTCGCGAGGAGAAGGATCTCACGCAGGCGGAAGTCCGCATGGTCGCGCGCGCGATCTATCGCCGAGCGCTACGCACGGCGCTCGAGGACCAGCGTCTGACGGACGTGGAAGATCAGAACCTTCGCAAGCTCCAGATGCAGCTCGGTCTTTCCGAAACGGATCTGGGCGACGATGGCGCGAATCTCGCCCGCCTGCGATTGCTCGGCCGCGTTGCGCGGGGCGACTTGCCGATCGTGGATGCACCGATCGTACTGGTTCCCAACGAACGCGCGCATTGGGTGGTCCAGGCATCGCTCGCAGAGCGTCTCGATCTGCCCCGCCGCACACAGAGCGCAATCCGTGCGGTGTTGTTGTCCGTACCGGGGAATGGCGAGTTCAATGCAGCCGGCGAGCGTGATGGACTTCGCTCGAACGAACAGATCCTGCCCGTCGATCTCGGCATGCTCGTGATCACCAGCCGGCGCACGGTCTTTCAGGGCGCGAAGCGAACCGTCAGCGTGCCACACGCCCGCCTCGAGACGATCGCTCTCTACCTTGATGGACTCCGCCTCGATGAGATCAGTGGCGCATCGCGGGGTTTTCTGCTGGTGGACGATGCGGAACTGACGGCCGCCATCCTGCTCCGCGCGGGACGCCGGCGTCGTGAGGAAATCAAGCCGACCAGACGAGGGCGATCGGCTTGAGAAAACGATCCGTCGCGTTGACCGCGTTCGTGTCCAAGCTATCTTTGAGTCCGTTGTCGGGCCTGTAGCTCAGCTGGGAGAGCACCTGGTTTGCAACCAGGGGGTCGTCGGTTCGAATCCGATCAGGTCCACTCCATTGAAGTCCGGTTGGTCACCCGCGCCAGGATAACGTTGAAGGCGGGGTACCGCTCGGCTGGTGCTGAGGCTATTTTCGCGGCGCGTGATCGGGCGAGGAGAGGACGGGCAGGAGGCAGGCGCTAGCCGGCCATCGACCGGGGCGGCAAGAATCGGCCACCTCCGGAGTTCCGTCGCATGAATCTGTTCCGCTCGATCACGGCAGGTCTTTTCTGGTTGGGCCGGGCCACACTGATGGGCGGCCAGATCCTCAAGGTGCTGCCGCGGCCGCGGCTCTATCTGACGTCGGCGCTCCAGCAGGCGTACGTCATGGGCGTCGCGTCGCTTCCGCTGGTTCTGTTCATGGCGTTCCTCGGCGGCGCCGTCACGTCCCAGCAGTCGGGCGCTCAGTTCAGTGGCGGGCTGCCGCTCTGGGTCATCGGAAGCGTCCTCGCCGCCAGCGTGCTCACCGAACTCGGGCCCATTCTGACCGGCATGGTCATGATGGCTCGCGTCGGTGCCGCGATTGCGGCGGAACTCGCCTCGATGCGGGTGACGGAACAGATCGATGCACTCCATGCGATGGGCAGGGATCCGGTCGCTTTTCTCGTCACGCCAAGGGTCGTGGCCGGACTCCTCGTCTTCCCGCCGCTGATCATCATGGCCGACGCGATGGGCCTGGCCGCCGGCTGGGCTGTCGGCCTGCTCGCTGTCGACGGGCTGACGTCCGGGGATATCGTGTACGGAATGCGATACTATTTCCGGCCGTGGACGCTCATCTTCTCGACCATCAAGGGCGCCGTTTTCGGTCTGGCCATCACGTTCATCGCCTGTTTCGTCGGTCTCGAAGGAAGGGGCGGCGCCGAAGGCGTCGGGCGGGCCACAACGACTGCGGTCGTCCTGACGACCCTCTTCCTCATGGTCATTGATGTGATGATGGTACCACTGCTGAAGGCGTTCTGAGGACCTGAGCCGTGATCGAATACAGGAATCTGTACAAGAGTTTTGGCGATCTGCACGTGCTGCGTGGCGTGGATCTGCTGGTGAAGGAGGGTGAGACGCTGGCGCTGCTCGGACCGTCCGGCAGCGGCAAGAGCGTCCTTCTCAAATGCGCGATCGGCCTGCTCGAGCCCGATGCCGGCGACGTCATCGTCGATGGGACTTCGATCGCGATGGCCTCGTCCGACGAGCTGCGCAGCGTGCGCAGGAATCTCGGCTACGTCTTTCAGAACGCCGCCCTGTTCGATTCGCTCACCGTCGCCGAGAACCTCCAGCTTGCGCAGTGCGACGAGACCAGCACGGCATCGGTCGCAGACCTGCGGCAGGACGCGATCGGGTTGCTCAAGAAAGTGAATCTCGGACCGGAAGTTCTGGAAAAATTGCCGGCCGAACTGTCCGGCGGGATGCGCAAACGCGTTGCCGTGGCCCGCGCCATTGCGAGCCGCCCGAGCTATCTGCTCTGGGACGAGCCCACGACCGGCCTCGATCCCGTGAACGCGGACAACATCGATGAACTCATCTTCGAACTCGGCCGTTCGCTCGGTGTCACGAGCATCGTTGTCACTCATGACCTCGATACGGCATTCGATGTCGGTGACCGCATCGCACTCCTCTACGAAGGCCGGATCCGCGTCATCGCCTCGCCCGACGAGATCCTGAGAAGCGACGATCCCGTGGTCCAGAAGTTCGTACGGCGGACCCGTATCGAGTCCGCGACGGTATAGGCCCGGACGGACTGCTGCCGCGCCGGTCCACGCCGGTTCCGGGGCTGGTTCCGATGCGCCCGCGCGGGGTACCAGCCGTTCACGACGCGCGAGTGCATGAAACCCGGGTGTTCGCAGGGCGCAACAAGGATCGCAGAAACCAGCACGGGCGAGCATCCCCAGAAACCAGCCCCAGAAGCCAGCCCCAGAAACGGAACCCATGGACAGAAAGCGCCGCAACATCATTGCAGTCGGAGCGCTCACGGTGAGCGCAGCCGTCGTGTTCGTCTGGGGCATGTACTACCTGCTCGGCAATCCGATTCTGCGCGGGGGCATGGACATCGCCGTTCGGGTGGAGGACGCGGCCGGTATCAAGCGTGGCGACCGCGTCTTCATTCAGGGGGTCGACATCGGTTGGGTGCGCGCAATCACACTGACCCGGGAGAACCAGGTCGTCATCGATGCTCGGCTGCGCGGCGATCTTGCCCTGCCCGCGGACACGCGCGCGTCCGTGCTCGGCGATGTGTTCGGCGCGCACACGATTCAGCTCGAACCGGGGGCCTCGAGCGCGCTCGTCGAGTCCGGGGACACGCTGCGTGGGAGCGCCGTGCCACCGATCACCGAGCTGGCTGCCGATATTAGTGCACAGGCGATGCGCATCCTGGTCCGGACCGATTCGCTCCTGTCGCCGCAGACGGTGGAGAACGTGCAGGCCACGGTAGCCAGCCTGCCGGGCGGCGCGAATGAACTCGAGGCGGCGATGAACGAGTTCCGTCTCGCGGCCGCGGCGCTCCGCCGCACGGTCACGGGCGTCGAGGAGGCGAGGACCGGGGAAGCCGTGGTGAGCGCCGTCAATGAAGTCGAGAGAAGTGCACTGGCGCTGACGGGCGCCGCCAATGCCATGGAGCGAACGCTGGTGACGATGGAACAGTCCATGGGCACCTTCGCCTCGGTGATGGGTCGGATCGACCGCGGCGAAGGAACGCTGGGAAAACTCGTGAACGATTCGTCTCTTTATGTGGAGCTGGATCGAATGCTCCGAGAAATGAGTTCACTCGCGGCCGACATACGGGAACGACCCGGCCGCTACATCAACCTCCGCGTCTTCTAGCGACGGGAACGACGGGTTGCAGGCATGGTGATCGGCGTCCGCATCGTTCTGTTGATCCTCGCGCTCGTGGCCTATGCGGCGGGAGGCGCGGCACTCGCCGTTGTTCGCTCGCGTCTCTTCGTCGATGGCAGGCGCGACATCGGTATGACGTCCGTCGCGATCTCGCTCATCGTGGTCGGTGCACTGTGCACGGCTGCGGGCGGCGGACTGGTCGGTATTCTCGCGTTTGGTGGCGTAACGGTTTGGGCCAGTTACATCGCGGCGGCACAACGGCTCGGCGTCTTCCGCATCCAGGCGGGAGCCATCGAGGAGCCGGCGCTCGAGGAACGCCACCGCTGATCCGCCTGCTGTGCTGTCCCGCATGGAGTCCGTCCTGAGATCCATCCAGCTTTCGCACGGGGCAAGACCTCGCGCCGTTGCCGCTCCCGCACACCTCCCGTAAGTTGCGCTCCCGCCCGGCCGAGGGCGGATGTCCCGTATCCGATGCGTGCTCATGGCCGATGCTGTCGACGTTATGGACAAACTCGTCTCGCTGTGCAAACGGCGAGGTTTCATCTTCCAGTCGTCGGAGATCTACGGCGGGACCGGTTCGGTCTGGGACTACGGTCCGCTCGGTGTCGAACTCCAGCGCAACGTCAAAGAGGCGTGGTGGCGCGCGATGGTTCTCGAACGCGATGATATCGAGGGCCTCGACGCTGCCATCCTCATGCACCCTCGAGTCTGGGAGGCGAGCGGTCACGTGGCAGGCTTTACGGATCCGCTCGTCGAGTGTGCCAACTGCCACCGCCGGTTCCGCGCTGACGCCCCGGAACTGAAGTCCAATCGTTGCCCGGTGTGCGGAGCGCAGGACGCCATGTCCGAGCCGCGCACATTCAACCTGATGTTCAAGACATTCATGGGTCCGGTCGAGGAGGCCGCATCCAGGATCTACCTGCGCCCTGAAACCGCGCAGGGCAGCTATGTCAACTTCCAGAACGTGGTGGGCGCCGCACGCCAGCGGATCCCCTTCGGCATCGCGCAGATCGGCAAAGCGTTCCGGAACGAGATCACGCCGGGCAACTTCATCTTTCGCACGCGCGAATTCGAGCAGATGGAGATGCAGTTCTTTGTGGAGCCGGGCACCGATGATGAATGGTTCGAGTACTGGAAGGCCCGTCGGATGGAGTGGATTCGGGCGCTCGGTATTCGGGCCGAACGACTGCGCTTCCACGAGCATGGACCGGATGAACTCGCGCATTACGCGAAGCGTGCGTTCGACATCGAGTACGAGTTTCCGTTCGGCTGGTCCGAGTTCGAGGGAATCCATAACCGCACCGATTTCGACCTGCGCCGTCATCAGGAATACTCCGGCAAGAAGCTCGAGTACGTGGATCCGGTCGATCGTAACAAGCGATTCCTGCCGTACGTGGTCGAGACCGCCGTCGGCGTGGGCAGAACCGTTCTCGTCGCACTCGTGGATGCGTTCCGGGAGGAACAGGTCGAGGGCGAAACGCGCACGCTCCTCGCACTTCATCCCCGCCTCGCTCCCATCAAGACTGCGGTATTTCCGCTCGTCAACAAGGATGGCATGCCCGAAACGGCAAGCCGCATTCACGCCTCGCTACGGGCGGCGAGCATCAACTCGTTCTACGATGCGAGCGGGTCCATCGGCCGGCGTTACCGCCGCCAGGACGAGGCGGGTACTCCGTTCGCCATTACCGTGGATGGGCAGACGAACACCGACGCCACGGTCACCGTGCGGCACCGGGATTCGCTCGTTCAGGAGCGAATCTCGAGCGATGCTGTCATCCGGTATCTCGACGAGCGGATAGGATCCCAGGGGGAACGGGAGTCGGAGAGACGATGAAGGCGGAGGGCGAAGGGTGGAGGGTGGAACGGGCTCACCAACGCATTCCTGGAGCGGGATCGTGACACAGCGGACGGATGGGATCGTCGCCAGCTTCAGCGGCCGGTGGGGCATGATCCTGGCCATGTTGGGGATGGCGGTCGGGACGGGGAACATCTGGCGGTTCCCCAGAGTTGCGGCCAACAATGGCGGTGGATCCTTCCTCATCGCGTGGGTCTGCTTTCTTCTGCTCTGGTCCGTTCCGCTGATCATTGTCGAATTCGCAATGGGCAAGAGTACGCGATACGGTCCTGTGGGCGCGTTTGCCCGCATCATGGGAAAGAAGTTCGCCTGGCTGGGGGGCTGGGTTGCGTTGACCGCCATCATCATCATGTGCTATTACGCGGTCGTGACGGGTTGGACGATTCGTTATGTAGTCGCTGCGATACTGGGACAGGCAGAGCAGGGAGAGCCGGGTGCGCTGTGGAGCCGGTTCGCGTTCACGCCGGAAGTCATCGTGTACCAGGCGATTGCATTCGGGTTCGGCGTGTGGGTGGTGGCGCGCGGCGTCCGCGCCATCGAGAAGGCGACGTCCATCCTCATCCCCAGCCTCTTCGCCCTCGTCCTGATTCTCGCGATTCGCGCCGTGACGCTTCCCGGCGCGGTCGATGGATTGAACTTCCTCTTCACACCGCACTGGAGTGACCTCGCGCAACCGCGCGTCTGGCTCGAGGCGCTCACACAGAACGCATGGGACACGGGCGCCGGCTGGGGTCTCATCGTCTGTTATGCCGTGTACATGCGTCGCCGCGAAGACGGCACCGTGAACGCCTTCATGCTCGGCTTTGGCAACAACACCGTTTCGCTGCTCGCAGGCATCATGGTCCTGTGCACGGTGTTCTCGGTCCTGCCAGCGATCGCGGCCAGTGCCGCTTCGACCCCGGACTCGCTGGCCGCGTTTCCCGCACTGGCGGATGCGGTTCGTGCAGGCCAGGAAGTGACGCCGGAGGTCATCCGCGCATCGCTCGTGGGCGCCGGCAACGAAGGACTCACCTTCATCATGGTGCCCGAGCTCTTCGCACGAATGCCGTTCGGCCGCGTGTTCATGATTCTCTTCTTTCTCGCGCTCTTCTTTGCTGCATGGACCAGTCTCATCGCCATGATCGAACTGGCGGCGAGGGTTCTGATGGATGGTGGCATGCAGCGCTCGCGCGCGATCGGGCTCGTCAGCGTACTCGGGTTCCTGGCCGGGATTCCGTCCGCACTCGACCGCGACATCTTCAACAACCAGGACTTTGTCTGGGGCGTCGCCCTGATGTTGTCGGGCCTGTTCTTCGCCCTCGCGGTCCTGCGCTACGGCGCGCGCAGGTTCCGTGAGACGCTGGTCAACACGGAGTCCGCCGATACTCGCATAGGCGCGTGGTGGGATTGGGCCATCCGCTTCTGCGTCATCCAGGCGCTCGTGCTCATTGTGTGGTGGTATCTGGAAGTACGCGGTGAAGATCCATGGAGTGCGTTCGGGGTGCTGAACATGACAGCCCAGTTCGTCATTGCGGCGATCATCCTGTACATCCTCAACAACTGGATGGTCCGGCGCACGAACCCGGACGTGGAACGCGAGGCGCCGCCCGAAGGCGAGACCGTGCCATCGATTCCATGAGCGCGAGGCGGCCGGAATCGGGATGCTCGTCCATTCCGTAGATTGGCGGCCGGGACGGTAACCGTGACGTACCACGACTTCGAGACGCTCGTCACGAGCGAATGGCGGCACATTCCCGACCGCTTCAAGGGCGGCATCGACGCACTCGTTGTCGAACGCGACGCCAGAGCGCATCCGCGCAAGAAGGACATCTATACGCTCGGCGAATGCCTCACCGAGACGTACATCTCCGATTTCGGGGGCCCTGACACGACCCGTTCGATTCTTGTGCTTTACTACGGTTCTTTCCACCGTCTGGCTCGTGGCGATCCGCAGTTCGACTGGGAAGCCGAGATCTGGGAGACGTTGACCCACGAGCTTCAGCATCACCTCGAGTCCCTGGCCGCCGAAGACGAACTCGAGGACGTGGACGCCGCGGTCGAGGACAATTTCCGCCGCGTCGATGGCGAGGCCTTCGATCCCTTGTTCTACCTGGGCGGAATCTCCGAAGGCGGTGGCTGGTATCGCGTCGAGGATTGCTGGTTCTACGAGGCCGATGCGCCCGACGACGGCCGGGTCACATTCGACTGGGAGGGCCGGCGCTACGCTGTGCCTGTACCCGACGAGCAGAACGCATTCCTGTTCGTGACGGTGCACGGCGTCGAGCAGGCGCCCGAAGAACTCTGCATCGTCGTACGCAGACAGGTGAGCGGTGTCCGCGCTCTCTTCGGTCGAGCCGCGGCGAGTGTCGGCGAAACAGAAGCGGAAGCAGAACGCTTGCCGCCCGCAAGCGGAACGGCGTGAGCGACGAATCCGCACGGCCGACACCATGGGACGTTGCTTTCGCCGATGCGTCGTACAACGCAGAATTGTTCCCGGCCATCGCGCAGGAAGCGCGGGAGCGGAACATCGACCCGCGCAATCCGGATGGATTTCTTCTTCTCTCCAGCGCAGGTTCGGTTGCGCGCCGTTTGTCGCCTGATGCGGGTGACCTGACTGGTCAACCGTCCGGGCCGCCGCTCGATGCGGTCCGCCTCTACAGCGCCCTCGTCTTCCACGCCTTCCACTTCTGGCAGGAGGGCAATACCATCGTGTGCCTGGATGACGATGTGACGCGTACGATCCTTGCCCATCGGCCAGCCATCGGGGCATGGCGCTTGACTCCGCCTGCGCGAGCCGGCTACTTGCAGTTGCCACGCAATCTGCTCTGGGCGCGGGTCACGGACGAACCGCACGCCGAACCCGCCGATGGCCTGTTCTGGACCGCCATCGAGACGCAGGCTCTGCCGTTGTCAAGCGCCGTCGCACTCCTCGTCGTCCTCGGATTGCGTCCGGGCCGCCCGGGTTTCAGTGTCATGGACGCGATCGCCTCGCCTCCGCATCCGCCCGGCCACTGGGGCGATGCGCAAGCGCGCGCCGACGGCAAGGACTTTGCCAACATTCTGCCCGGCGGCGAGCTGTCGAACCTGTTCGGTCTCGTCAACGTGGCCGAACTCTTCAAGTTCGTCTCGCGCGCCTTCCATTTCCTTGCGCATGCCGGCCAGGTCGACACGGAATGAAGAAGAGCACCGGGAAGACGAGGAACGCCGCGACGAAGAAGCGCCCCGGGGGGCGGAAAGCCGTTCGCCCTCGCCGCAACTGGCGCGAGACGAAAGACGCGAAGAGGGCCCGCGTCGCCGATATCGTGGCGCGCCTTCACGACGAATACCCGGACGCGAAGATCTCGCTCGATTTTCGCAACCCGTACGAACTCCTTGTGGCGACGATCCTTTCGGCTCAATGCACCGATGAACGTGTGAACATGGTCACGCCCGCTCTGTTCCGCCGGTTCCCGGCCGTCGAGGACCTCGCCGCCGCTGAACCGGCGGCCGTCGAGAAACTGATCCGGCCAACCGGTTTCTTCCGGAACAAGACGAAGAGCCTGCTGGGCATGGCGAACGCCATCGCCGACCGGCACGGTGGCCACGTTCCGGGCACGATGAATGCGCTCGTACAACTGCCGGGCGTCGGCCGCAAGACAGCCAACGTGCTCCTCGGCAACGCGTTCGGAATCGACGAAGGCATCGTCGTCGACACGCACGTCACGCGACTCTCGAAACGGCTCGGCCTGACTCGTCAGACCGATGCCGTCAAGATCGAACAGGATCTCATACGGATCGTGGCGCGCGGCGAGTGGACGGACATCGCACACCTTTTCATCCATCACGGCCGGGCCGTGTGCAGAGCGCCGACTCCGCGTTGCCGCGTGTGCGTGCTGGCAGACATCTGTCCGAGTGCGAATCCTGCGTACGGATAACGGACGTTCCCGCTGTTCAGAAGGAGCACGGATCCGGAGGACATCGTGACCAGGACGCGAGCGCCAACCAATTCGCTGGCCTTCGAACGGAGCCCGTTCCTCCAGCACGGGGCCGGCCAACCGGTCGACTGGTGGCCGTGGGGCGAGGATGCGTTCCGCCGGGCTGCGGAACTCGATCGTCCAATTCTGCTGGACATCGGGGCCGTCTGGTGCCACTGGTGTCATGTGATGGATGCAGAAAGCTACGAGAATGAAGAGACGGCGAGGCTGATCAATGACCATTTCGTCGCCATCAAGGTCGATCGTGATGAGCGGCCCGATGTCGACGCGCGATACCAGCGTGCAGTGCAGCTGCTTTCCGGCCAGGGTGGCTGGCCGTTGACCGCATTTCTCGACCGGAACGGTGAAGTCTTCTTCGGCGGGACGTACTTCCCGCCGGACGAACGGCATGGCCGGCCATCGTTTCAACGCGTGCTGCGCGAAGTCTCGCGGATCTGGAGTGAAGACCGGAATCGCGCGGTTCAGGCGGCAACCGGCATCGGTGAACGCCTCGATGCCTACATCCAGGCGGAAGCGCAGCCGGGGACGCCGCTGGATTCGATTCTCTCGGACACCCTCGAGGAACTCGCACAGTCGTTCGATTTCCGTTTCGGCGGCGTCGGTCGCGCCCCGAAGTTCTTCAACGCTGGCGCCCTCGATCTCCTTCTCGATGAGTACGTGGATCGTGGAGCGGCATGGACCGGCCGCGTCGTGACAGAGACGCTGAACGCCATGGCAAAGGGTGGCGTGTACGATCAGATCGGCGGCGGCTTTCACCGCTACTCGACCGATGCACGCTGGATCATTCCGCACTTCGAGAAGATGGCATACGACAACGGCGTCCTCCTCGAGACGTACGCACGCGCGGCAGCCGGGTTCGAGGAACCGTCGTGGGAGTCCGTCGTCGATGGCATCCTGGCGCATTATGCCGACGTGTCGCCCGGCCTCCTCGCCGCTGGCGGCTTTCCGGCCTCGCAGGATGCAGACTTCGGGTTCGACAATGACGGAGACTACTGGACGTGGACCGAAGATGAACTGACGACCGCACTGGGTGACCAGACGCGCGTACAGGTGGCGCGGCTTCGCTTCGGTTTCGGCGATCCGGCAGGCCGCATGCACGTGGACACAACGCGTCACGTGCTCTTCCTTGCCATGGATGAGGATGCGATCGCCGGCCGCACCGGAATCGGTGTGAACGAAGTCGGCGCACACCTTCGGGAGGCAGTCAGGACGCTGAAGCGCGTGCGTGATGGCAGGCAGCGTCCGTTCGTCGATGAAACGCAGTACGCCGGGTGGGTTGCTCTGGTGGTGCGCGGTCATCTCGCGGCGGCGAGGTGGCTGCTGCGTGAGCATGCGCAGGGCGCGGCGCTCCGCACGCTCGAACGCCTCTGGCAGGACGGATGGGTCGCGAACCGCGGCGTGCGGCATCGCACGGGCGACGCGGACGCGGGCTACTACCTGGAAGACCAGGCGCATGTCGCGCAGGCGTTCTTCGACGCATGGGAGTTGACACAGGAGCCAATGCATCTGGAGCGCTGTCGTGCCATCGTCGATACGATGATTGCGCAATTCCGCGATGCCACGACGGGCGCGTTTCGCGATCGCCCCGCGGGGCCCGCAGTCGTACCAGCACTGGCTCGCGCACACACGCCGATCGCCGATTCACCCACGCCATCCGGCAATGGTTCAGCCGCCCTGGTTCTGCTGCGGCTTCACGCCGTTACGCGCGAGCCCGCGTATGCGGAGATCGGGCACGGCATCCTTCGCGCATTCGCGGGCACGGCAGGCCGCATGGGGTCGGGGGCGGCGACATGGATGAAGGCACTCGCGTGGGCGGTTCGACCCATCACCCATGTAGCCGTCGTGGACAACGCACCGGCGCAGTCGAGTGAGCTGTTGCGAACCGCGCTTCGTTCGGCGCGACCACGGGTCTCTGTCCGGCACCTGTCGCCCGGTCATGCAGACCCGGCAACGCTGCCTCCCGAACTCGTCGCCATGATCGGGGCAGAAGCGCCGCGTGCGTACGTCTGCGCAGGCTCCACCTGCGCGGCGCCGGCTGAATCGCCGGATGCGCTCGAGGACACACTGCGTACATTCCAGGCGTGACGACCGAATTCACACGCAGGACGCTGCGCGCGGAGCTGATCCGGCCGGGTGTGCTCGAGATGCGCGAGGTCCCGGTCCCATCGCCGGGGCCGGGTGAGCTGCTCGTGCGCGTCGAGGCGGCACTGACCTGCGGTACCGATCTCAAAACGTATCGCCGCGGCCATCCGAAGATTCCATTACCGGCGCCGTTCGGTCACGAGTTTGCCGGTACAGTCGCCGCGACGGGTGCGGGAATCACCAGGTTCCGGGAGGGCGATGCGATTGCCGCGGTGCCCACTGCGCCGTGCGGCGAGTGCCGTCTTTGCCGGCGAGGCCGGGAGAACCTCTGCGCCCAGGCAGTCGGCCGCATGGTCCTCGGCGCATTCGGTGAGTACCTGCTGTTGCCCCCACACCTCGTTGCACAGGGCAACGTGTTCCAGCGGCCGCCGCACCTGAGTGCGGAGCAGGCGGCGGCACTCGAACCTCTCGCCTGCGTCGTGCACGGAGCGAGCCGTGTGTCATTTGCTTCGGCCGAGACCATCCTGATCCTGGGTGACGGGCCGATTGCGCTCCTGTTCGTGCAACTTGCAACGGCGAGCGGCGGTCGTGTCGTGCTGGTCGGCCGGCACGAGGTTCGTCTGGCTGCGGCGCGTACGTTCGGAGCCGAAACGATGGTCATTCAGGATGCGGACCCGGCCCACGCCATCGTCGATCATCTCGGCGGCAAGGCCGACGTCGTCATCGAAGCGGTCGGCGAACCATCGCTCTGGGAGACCGCGCACGGACTGGCCTCGACCGGTGGCGAAGTCCTGTTATACGGCGGCTGCGCGGCCGGAGCGCAGGCCCGGTTCGACACTGGCCGGCTGCATTACGATGAGATCGATCTCAAGGGTGCGTTCCATTACACGCGAGCGGCCGTGCGGACGGCGTTCGACCTGCTGGCAGGCGGCGCTGTCGATGCATCGCCCCTCATCACACACAGACTCCCGCTTTCTGCGCTGGAACAGGCGCTCGCTCTCGTGGCGACGCGCGAGGCGATCAAGGTCGCGGTGCTGCCATGAGCGCACGGTGTCTCGACTGGAACCCCGCGCCGACCGGCTGTCCCCGGCTCAACCTGGAGTGCTGAACGCATGACCACGGCCGATCAGGCGAGTGATCGAGGCATGCGTGTCGCCAGATTGTACGCGTGGAACGATGTCCGCATCGAGGAGCAGCGCATACCTGACATAGGGCCGGGAGAAGCGCTGGTCCGCATCGAAGCGTGCGGCGTGTGCGGTTCCGATGCGCTGCGCTGGTACGTCGAAGAGAAGGCGCCCGTCGTGCTGGGGCACGAACCGGCCGGCACCATTGTCGAACTCGGCGCCGGCGTCGAATCTCTGCGTATTGGCGATCGCGTTTTCGTCCACCACCACGCGCCATGCGGAGAGTGCGCCGAATGCGCGCGCGGTCTGTGGTCCAGTTGTGCGACGTGGCGGGCCACGCGCCTGGATCCCGGCGGGTTCTCCGAATACGCCCGTGTCATGGCCACGAACGTCGAGCGTGACACACTGGTTCTGCCACCCGACATCGACTTCGATTCGGCCACGTTCATCGAACCGGTCGCATGCTGTCTGCGCGCGGTCCGGAGGAAGGGCGCGTTGCGTGAAGGCGATGCCATCGCCATTGTCGGGCTCGGCGCAATGGGACTCGTCATGGTGCAGTTGGCACGCACGTTCGGTGCGAGCGCGATCGCAGCGAGTGATTTTGTCGCGGATCGTCGCGAGCGGGCGCGCCTCGCCGGCGCCGCCGCCGCCGTGGATCCGCGGGAGACGTCCTTGCGCGATGCGGTGCGCGACCTCACAGGCGGCCGTGGTGCCGATGTCGTCATCGTGTGTCCGCCCGTCGATGCCGCGTTTCACGATGGCATCGCCGCGGCGGCTCCGGGTGCACGCGTGGTCTGCTTCACGCCGCGCGCACCCGATCAGCCGCTCATGATCCGTCAGTCGTTCCTGTACTTTCGCGAGATTACGCTCGCGCAGAGCTACTCGTGCGGCCCCGATGAAACGCGTGAGGCGCTCGAGTTGCTCGTCGCACGCCGCATCGATGTCGCATCACTCGTGACGCACCGCGAGCCGCTGGCGGGCGTGGGCGAGGCTCTCGAGCGCGCAGCCGGCAAGCGAGACGGGATCAGGAGCATCGTCTATCCACAACAATGAACTCGAGAACGGAGTAAAGAATGCCGTCGCGAGAGGAAGCGATCAGTCTGCTCGAGGAATGGGTCGAGAATCCCGGCCTCCGCAATCACATGCGTGCAGTCGAGGCTGCCGTTCGCTCCTATGCCCGTCGCTTCGGTGAGGATGAGGAAACGTGGGGACTC
Source organism: Longimicrobiales bacterium (assembly GCA_050732695.1). Taxonomy (GTDB): domain Bacteria; phylum Gemmatimonadota; class Gemmatimonadetes; order Longimicrobiales; family RSA9; genus JBFFZF01. The sequence goes on from JBOHRL010000023.1 coordinate 29,447, forward strand.
GCTGGACTCCTGCATGATCTGGATTGGGAGAAGTATCCGGAGCAGCACCCACTCAAGGCCGTCGAGGCGCTGCGCGAGCGCGGCTACGGTGAGGAGATCCTGCATGCGATCCTTGCCCACCGCAGTGACTTCACCGGCGCCGAGCCGCAGTCACGTCTCGATCGCACGCTCATCGCCTGTGACGAACTGACCGGCCTCGTCAATGCCACGGCGCTCGTTCGTCCCAACGGCATCGATGACCTGAGCCCCAGGTCGGTGAAGAAGAAGATGAAGGATCCGACATTCGCGAAAGGCGTCGATCGCGAGGAGGTCCGGAAAGGAACCGAGTTACTCGGCGTCGATCTGGATCAGCACATTCAGAACGTCATCGACGCCATGCGCGAGATCAGCGCTGATCTCGGAATTCGCGGGAACAGCGGGGCGGCATGACGCGGCCGGAAAGTGGACCCCCTGTGTGCACACTTTCCAATGCACGAGCAGCCATCCGCCCCGCCCCCCGCACTCGCTCGAGCGCTCCTGATGCGTGCCACCAGGAACCGCGCTCTCATCCGGCGTCCCGGCCTCCGGGAAATGACGGACCCGTTCGATCCGTGTCAAGTGCAAACGCCGCTCGTGTGAGGACACCGAACGCCGGGCCCATCGGCTGCTCGTTCCGGTATGTCGAGCCCCGCGCTCGCAGCGACGCGCAGACGAACGAGCGTACGGCTACGCGCGATGCAGCGCGCGCGGCACGGCGCCTTGGCGGACCGAGGGCTGAGCCCCATATTGCGTCTTCGCAACGATGGGCGCCGCGCTCCTCGATGAGCGCCCGGATCCGGGAGTGGCCCGTCGCTCGCGTTCGCAACGCAGGCCATGAGAAGATCGGAGACCGCTCGGATATGAAACGTTCTGCTGCGCTGGTGCTGGCCGTCTCGGCAATCGCTGCGTGCGGCGATCCGCCTACTCCCGATCCACGCGGCTACACCAGGAACATTCTCGAACGGACCGGCCTGATCGTGCGGGGCCAGGCAGTCACGGAAATGGATCGTCTCGGGAACCCCGCCATGCCGGACACGTCACGAATCGTCCTGCCCGACAGCACACCGTCTGATTGAGTTGCACGACTATTGGATACGAACCAGCCGGGCGCGCAATCCGGCGGTCGCAAGACTCCCGGCCGGGTCTCCTGCCACTTCAATGAGCTGCGGCCCAGCAGGCGTACCGGTTCCCCCGCCGATCTCGAACACCGCGCCGGTTCCGGCCAGCAGTCCGTTCACGGTGACGACGAAATCGCCGAAAGCGACGGCCCGCGAATTCAGCGGGAAGGCCTGCGGGTAGAGAGTCGGGAAGTCAATGTTCATGCGTGCGAACACATCCCGAAGATTCCAGCTGGGCAGGGTATGAACCGGCGACGCGGGTGCGAAGCCTGGCCGGTCATCGAGCGCGAGCGCAGTGATCCAGTCGGCGAGCGCGTCCGGCACCGTGCGCCCTGACCGAGCCTGGAGGTTCGCGGCACCGCTCAGGCTCGTCTCGATGGTCAATTCACGCAGGAACGTGGACTCGCCGGCACTCGACTGATCGAGAAGCCAGCGCAGGAACGCCCAGCCACTGCCGTAGAAACTGATGTCGGTGGTCGATGTCGCAGCGAGCGGAGTGCGTGCCTCGATCGACGCCAGATAACTTCCCAGCAACGTGAAGTGATCGTACATGACGAACGGCAGGCCGCGACACGCGGCGGTGGTTGGTCTCGCCTCGCAGAAGAGACTCGATTGATAGTTCGTGTTCGCGCCCTGCCCGTAACCATAGTAGGTGCGCGCATACAACTCCTCGGCAATCATGGCCGTCGCTTCCTCGAGCCAGGGCTCTTCGAAACTCGCCGCATCGCGCGACAGCCGTTCCGCATACGATGCGATGTGTTTGTTCTCGTGCACCACGACCGCGCGCATGGTCCGGAACCAGTTGTCGCGCGTGGCCAGCGAACCGAAGCCGCCGCCCTCTTCGGTCGGGACCATGCCGAAGAAGATCTCGGCCCGATTGCTGGCCTGACACAATGCGGTGGGAAAGAAGTTGCCCGCCGTGACGAAACCGGCAACCGACGAAAGCTCGTTCACGACCGGCGTGAACAAGAGGTAGATATGCCCATTTGCATCGGTTTCCGCGTCGAACGCGAGCGGGTCGCCGAAGTTGGCGACGAGCAACGGATAATGCAGTGTGTCGTACTCTGTACCGAGCACTCGGTAGAGCGAATCCATTCTCGTGGCAAGCGGGGCAGTCACATCCTCGAGCACGACGGCGCGCGCTCCGACATGGACAACCCGTGCACTGACTTCGCCGCGGACGGAACACAGATTCCCGGCCGTTACATCGGGCACCCGGAATAACAGCGTATCACCCACGGCAGGAAGTGAGACTGCGGTTGGATGGTCGCGCGTTCGCATGCCGTTGGCGATGGCGCTGGCGGAAGGCGCCGGGGACAAACCGCGGGCGAGGATGCGGTTGTTGGCGGCGAGCAGGGCGCGGCGCGCGCTTGCCCGGCGACCCGCCGGTGCGACACCGGCGGCAGTCGACGTGGTGCCGACTTCGCCGCGCAACCGGAACGAGACGGGTGGCGAGGTCGGCGCCGGGTTCGTCACCGTCAGCACGTAACGGCCGCCCGGTTCCGCGATCTCGTTGCACCAGAGATCGCCACCGGCCAGTGCCACGGCCTCGCCCACGGCAAGACGCAGCGGTGCGGCGTTGCGGAGCATGTGCGTGCGCGACAGCGTGATGCCGTTCGTGGCGACGGTAAGCGCAGCGGTGCCGCTTGGTTCGCACGGAACTGCCGCAACGATCTTCGTTCGCGATGCGGTGAGGATCCGCGCGGCAACGCCGTTCACGAGAACTTCGGTATCGACCGGATCATCGCTGAAGTCCGTACCTGCCAGTGTCAGAGAAGAACCGGGCGCTGCGGTGTCGGGCGTGATGGAGAGAATGACGGGCGCTGGATCGGCGGTTGCCACGAACGTCGCGAGCAGTTCGGCCGCATCCGCATCGACCCGATTCTCACCGGGCTGCGTGCCGAGGATCCACACCGCGCGCGAACGACCGTCCGCATCCGAACCACCGCCTGTAACGGACAGGGTGCCGCCGCCCGCTGTCACGGTCCAGCGCACGACGACGCCAGGGATCGGATTGTCGAAGCGGTCCACGATTTGTGTGGCCAGCGTATCACGCAGGCGAACGCCGATGGCGCGACGCTGGTTGTTGCCGTCTACGGCCGTCAGCTTTGCGGCGGGACCGGGTACGGCGGTGGCGCGGAACGTCACGGTGACAGGGCCGCTCTCAAGGTCGGCTCGCGCGACCAGACGCTGCTCCTCACGGGCCACAGTGCCCAGCGTCCAGCGCGTCCGTGCGGCACCGCCCGCGTCCGAAATCGTGGCCCGGGTCGTGACCGAGCCGGCCCCGGATTCGACCACGAATTCGACCAGCGTGCCGGCCACACCGGAACCGCGGCTG
>JBOHRL010000024.1:0-116782 GCA_050732695.1 Longimicrobiales bacterium
TACTCGTCGCGCATCATCGTCAGCAATTTCGTGTAGGCAGGAACGATGCTGTCGCGCATCACGGCGAGCGCCTCGCCCCGCAGCGCGTCCTGCTCGGCGGCCGGTATGCCCGCGGGCATCTGCGCGAACGGCGCGTACAAGGGATTGCTGGCGTCGCCCTCGAGATACGGCTCGATCGTTCTGTCGCGCCCAACGACCGACACGCGCGGTACCGTGTAGCCGCGGGCGAGACCGGCGCGCATGTTGGCGGTTTGCTCCTCAAAATAGCGCGGCACATCGCGCAGCCGCCCGAGGTAGGCGCGATACGCCTCGGCGGTCGCAAACCCCTGGCGCGGGGTGAACTCGGTCCAGAAGAACGTGTCGCTGTTGAACGGTGCCTCATACGTCTTGAACCGGATATCGTTCGCCAGCGCGCGAAGCGACGTGCCGAAGACCTGCGCGTTGATGCGTTCCTCCGGTGAAAGTGCATCGAGCGGAATGCTGTCCAACGCGACGAGCGCGCGCGTCCAGTATTCCAGTCTCGCCTGTTGCGACGCCGCATCCACGCGCGGGAAACGGTCCGGCACGTTGTCCGACCCTCGGCCGCCCTGAATCATCTCACGCTGGCGCCATTCCCATTCCGCCGTGTACAGCGCGCGCAGCCGCGCGTCCGCCGATGAGGTCTGTTGCGCGCCGGCCTGCGCGGCCGGCACCAGGATCAGGAGTAGAAGAAGCTGCCGCGTCCGAAACATGGATGCATCTCCCAGTTATCGACGTCGCTCGCGTTGCGGCCCCGCGATGGCCGCGCTGGCCAACCTGGGCGGCGTCGCTGCCCGCGTCAAACCCGCGGGGCTGGCCCGGGCGATTCCCGTTCCCTCCGTCGGGCGTCGTGACGTTATCCCCTACTGAACTGCCGCAGAACCACCTTCGCTTGGCCGAACGGGACCAGCTCATCCGCGAAGACTTCGCGCACGATGGGCGAGTTCACGTTGAAGCGGACCAGCATCCAGACATCTCGCCCGCTGCGGAGTACCGGTTGAGCGATGACGTCGCGAACCGGTGTCTCGAACCGGACAGCCCTGGCTCTGACGTGCGCCACGAGGGTACGGTTTCGCACGTGCAGGATGCTGCCGGCGTTTCGATCAGTTGCCAGACAGGTAGTTCGCGAGCGCGACCGAGATGGGCTGCCCGGTGTGCGCCTCGTAGTAGCTGTACGCCGGGCACGGGTTGACCTCGAAGCAGTACACATCGCCGTCGGGCGCGATCTTGAGATCGATCCCGGCGAAGTCGAGGCCGAGGCCACGAGCGAGTTCGAGACAGCGGTTCGCGACGTCATCGCTCAACCGGTACTCCGTGAGTGCCGCGGCCTCGCCGACCTGCTGCGACGCGTAACGATAATCGGTGGCATCTGTGCCGATCGCGGTTGCGAAGACGTCGGCGCCGATCGTGTGCACGCGCACGTTGGTGCCTTCGACGAACGCCTGAAACTGCGTTGGGCACCAGCGGATGCGCTCGAGGCGAGGCAGATCCGCGGGCTCGAGCGTGCGCACGATCGAGCGCGCACCGCTGATCGATTTGTAGATCACTCGCCCCTTTTCCGCGACAAAGGCGACCACTCGTTCCGGCTCATCGGTGATCAACGTGTCGGGCGAGTGAAACCCATAACGCTGGATGAGCTGCGCCTGAAACGGCTTCGAAGCGTTCGATGCCATGGGCAGAAGTCGATTGACGACCCGACAGGGCGCGATTTCGACCCAGCGCATGATCCCATCATGGATCGCGCGCGCGTACTGGCGGGCTGGCGAGCCAGCCGCTTCCTTCTCGAGTTCGGGCAACACCTGCTCATCCGTAAAGCGAAGGTACACGCCCGTGAAGTCCGAGAGTTTGCAGCGCCGGCCCGCGCACGAAATGGAGCCTGTCACACCTGTCGCGTTCACCTCGAACTCGAAGCGCGCCTCGGCAAAACGCCGCTGATTGAACAGCAGGTACGGGGCGCCGTTCTCTTCGAGTCGGTCCATCACCAGACGGAGCGGCTCCTCGCTCGGGATTCCACATAACAGGATCATACGGATGCCTCTACTTCGGATCGGGAATCGGATGGACGGTTCGATTGCGATGTCCGGCGCTCGGCGGGCGCCGATGGCGAAAGCGCTTCGACGAGAGCAGCGACTGCCGATTCGCCGCCAAGCCGGAGATCGGGCTGGGGCGTCGCTCCAGCAAGAACCCACTCGCCGGCACGTTCAGCGAAGTCGATGCCGAGCAGTGGCGTTGCGGCCATGCGAGCGAGCGAAGCCACGCCATCGAGAATGCGCGGCGGCGCGTCGCCGATGACACGCCCTGCAATCACGAGAAGTGTGCGCGGCTGCCAGCCCAGCGCGAGCAACGAGCGATCGGACAGCCAGGCGTCGGGAACCACCGAGCCATCCTGTGCATACGGCCTGATCGGCAGACCGGCCCGCACCGCGAACATCGTCCACTGCGAGCGGTGTCGCCATTCGCCGGACAGACTCTGACCTGTCGGCCGATTCAGGACGGGATCCGGCAATGCTTGAATCCAACTCAGGAAGAACGCCATCCATTCCTGTTGCACGTACGACCGATCCGCAGGCAGCGAGAGCAGCAGCCGCGAGGCTGGCGGGAAAAGCAACCGGTTCACCGTACCACGTACGTCACCGCTCACGATTCGCTGGCCATCCGGCAGCGTGAACGCAACGCGCGCACCGCTCCGATCGATGCGATGCTCCCAGTCCCGGCTGCCAGCCAGTTGACTCGACGTCAACATCAACACCGGGTCGCACCCGCACCCGGCCAAACGCTCGCACAGCCACGTGGAACACTCATCACCATCATTCGACAGTACGAGGATCATCGCGTAACCCCGCCTTCCATGCGTTCACGTTTCGTTTCCGCGCGGCGGGCGCATCGCCAGGCGACGCACCCGCCGCACGGTTGCGGTGATCCCAACGCCGGCCCGCATTCACGAGCCCCATCGCGTCGGATCCTCCGCATACCTGGCGTCAATAGCCGACCTTGTGCTGCGGGCTGCCACTCCGGGGCGCGTCCGGCTCCCCGCTCAACGCACCTCGTGTCAGGTCCGGCCGGTCGCTCGGCGGAATGAAGTGCGACATCTGCCCGAGTGTCGACTCCAACTCACGGATCCGCGCCTCGAGTGCACTGCTGCCGCCCGCACTGCCCGTCATCCCGGGCATCCCCGGCATGGCCGGATTCGCCGGCATACCCGGATTCGCCGGGTTCGTCGGATCGTACGGATTGCCACCCTCGTAAATGTCCTTGTCCTTGTCCTTCTCCTTCACCGGCTTGTCCGGACCTTCCTTGAACTCCTTGAACTCCTTGAACTCCTTCCGGAACTCCTTCACCTCCTTCGGCTCCTTGAATTCCTTCAGTTCCTTCGGCTCCTTGAACTCCTTCAGCTCCTTCGGCTCCTTGAACTCCTTGATGTCCTTCTCCTTCTCTTTTTCCTTATCCTTGTCTTTCTCCTTTTCCTTGTCCTTCTCCTTTTCCTTGTCCTTCTCCTTCCACTCCTTGCGCTCCTTGATCTCCGGCTTCTCGAATTTCTCGAACTTCTCCTTCCAAGGCTCCTTCTCGATCTTCTCGATCTTCTCAGGCTTCTCGTGCTTTTCGAGCTTCTCGTGCTTTTCGTGCTTCTCGTGCTTTTCGAGTTTCTCGAACTTCTCGGGCTTCTGCGGCTTGTCGATGAGGATGGGCTTGGCAGCCTGTGGCTCGCCGCCGGCGGTGAGTCCGGTCATCTGTGCGGCGGCCGCCTCCAGCTCCGCGACGCGTGCCTCGAGATCGCCGCCCGAGAAGCCACGCATGCCTGGCTGGCCCGGGAAGCGCGGATCATCCGGGAACTGCGGGAACGAAGGATCCTCGCGGAAGTCTTTGCCTTCCACCCATTCCTTCTCGAAGAACTCCTTGATCGGTTTGCGATCGAAGAAGCGTTCCTTCAACTCGATCTTCTCGAGCTTCAATTCCTTCCACTCGAGCTTGCGCTCCTTGAGCAGCTCCTTCAGTTCGGGCTTCTTCTTGACCGGCGCGACGCACAGGTCGACATCGAGCGCGTCCAGCACGTCCTGAATCGGGTTCGCGACGCCGAACGTGCCGTCCTCCGTACCAGCGAAGTACAGACCCAGAACGCGGCGACTCGCATCGACCACAACAGAGCCGGAATCGCCGTTGGTCCCGAACATCGTGCTTTGCGCCGTGTCGACGTCGATGCCGATCTGCCCGGTGAGCGTGACCGTGCCGAGGCCATCGCCATACGGGACGCTGACGGTGAGATCGATCGAATCGACCGTACCATGCGTGAGGCCCGTGGTCCGGCCGCGCTTCCGAACCGCCATGTTCAACACGGCCGTCGTCTGGCCTGCGACCTTGCCGATCTCTTCGATGTCGCACTGGTAGCCGCGCGCCGTGTGACTCGCCACCGCACAGTCGACCTTGCCGCCCAGCACTGCGCGCTGGAGCGAGCCGACAACGTCCGACGGACAGCTGCCGCCGTCCGGCCTCGACGGCTGGCACATCGTATCACCCACACTCCACGTGTCCGTTACACACATCACGTGGAAGTTGCTCAGCAGCATCTCATCATTCGTCGTGCGGTCCCGCACGATGCAGCCCAGTGTGCCGACGAACACGTAGTTGCCAGCCGTCGGGACATCGGGAGGCTGTAGAAAGATCGATCGACACGGACCGATGCTGATCCCGCCGCGCAGCGGGTCGTACGTGCCCGTGTCCACGGACGGCGCCAGATCCTCGACCTTCACCAGCCCGGGATGAAGTACGATCGTCCGCTCGATCACGTCCGTCTTCACTCCCTCGATCTCGCGCGGGATCGCCTCCGCCTTCGTGACCGTCTTCTTCTTCTTTTCGACCAGCACCCGGATCGACAGCTCGTTCGTTTTCCTGCCATCCTTGATCTTGTAGCCGATCTCCACTCCGATCACTCCCGCTCGGGCGAGAAGATCATCTTCCACGCGCTTCTTGATCTCGCGAATGTCCTGAAGCGGCTTCATGCGTCCTCCAGACGGACATGAGGGTCCCTCCCGCGTGCGTCTGTGCACGCGGCAGGTCTGCATCGACTCGTTTGTCTCGGGAAGGGTGCACCCGGCCGGAATGCACCCGATTTCGTCAGGCGCCGTGCGGTTCGATCGTTCGCTCGATGACGTCCGTGGGAACCCCGTCAAGCTCGGCCGGGACCGCGTCGGACCCAGCCACGTCCCGCTTCCTGCGCACAAAAACCTGAATCGCCAGCACGCCGGTCTTCCGACCCGCCGTCCGCTTCTCACCCACACCCACGCCGATCACGCCCGGCAGGCGCAACAGCGCAGCTTCGTGTTTCGCCCTCACACGACGTACCGCTTCAAGATCCTTCATCCCCGCAGCACCCGCCGATGGTAACACCCATTGCGCCTTCAAAAACCAAGGCGAGTTTTCATCATCCAACCGGTCACGACCCATCGCTCGTTCACCGCCTTCGATGCGATGGTTCGCGCCCCCATTACCTCATCAACGGTCCGACCCCGGCCCCGTTCCCGGACGCCGGCCCTTCCGGGTCCCCAGGCCAGGCGCATGATCGCGCCATCCCACCGCCCCGGCGCTGGCGCGCTCGACCGTCCTTCCCCACCGCCCCCGAGCGCTGCCCCGCTCGATCTTTCGTCCCCACGGCCCCCGAGCGCTGCCGCGCTCGATCCTTCTTCCCCACCGCCCACGAGCGCTGGCGCGCTCGACCTTCCTTCCCCACCGCCCCGAGCGCTGTCACGCTCGACCTTCCTTCCCCAGAAACCAGCCCCAGAAACCAGCCCCAGAAACTCCCCGCCGATAGCCCCTACCCCTATGATCTCGCCCGGGCCAGCCCTAGATTCCGAACTCGACCACGCGATCCGGTGCTGGCCGGGTAGCGAGGGGAAACCGAGAGGCGGTAAGACATGGGAATGCAGGCTGGAAGCGTGGTCGCGTCGTGCGGATGTGCGGCAGGCGACGGAATGGCGGAATCGCGCCGGGCGGTGCGGGTCGATCCGGGAATCAAGGAGAAGAACCTGAAGCGGCTGCGCCGGATCGAGGGGCAGGTGAGAGGGCTTCAGCGGATGGTCGAAGAGGACCGTTACTGCGCAGATATTCTGACGCAGATTGCGTCCGTGCACGAGGCGTTACGCAGCGTCGGGCGCCAGCTCATGCGCAACCATCTGAGGCATTGCGCGGCGACGGCCATTCGCAAGAGCGATACGGACGCGGAGGCCATGTACGACGAGCTGATCGAGCTGATGTACAAACACATCCGCTAGGGACGAGAGTTCGCGGGTCCGGTGATGCCATTCTCCTCGCTGGCGGTGAGGTTTGACCGCGCTATTCGCGACAGGAGTCGCCACGGCGACCGTCGATCTCGGTGTCGGTGGGGAATTGACCGCGCTATTCGCGGCAGAGTCACAACGGAGACGATCGATTTCGGTGTCGGTGGGGAATTGACCGCGCTATTCGCGGCAGAGTCACAACGGAGAACGATCAGAGGGCGAAGGACGCAGGCGCGCAGAGGCCATGCGGCCTCTGCGCTCGGCGTTGGGGGGGCTGGCGTCTTTTCGTTCAGTGATTCATCGCGCCGCCGCTGGGCGGGCATGTCACGTTGGGGTTCCACTCAGCGAAGAGACCATTCGGGTTATCGCGATGTGTCCAGACGTGGAGTTCGTAGTGCGGCTCGAAACCATGCGCCTCATCGAGGGGCGTAGCCGGATCATCCTCCATACGGTAGAAGGGCTGGCCGGCGAGGGTTGGCGGGCTGGTATTGCCGGCATCGGTCCACGGCTTCTCGAAGACGAGGTACTCGATGGCGACGAGCGTGCGGCCGCCGTCGGCGGTCGGTTCGTAGAGGAGGACTTCGGGCAGAGCCGGGTCGATGGTTGCGTCGGTGCCGCTGAGGCGGAACCCGGCAGGCGGTGGCCCTTCACCGGGTGGCATTGCCGAGCCCAGATACTGGAGGTTGAGATAGTGGATGCCCATGAAACCGAGTTCGGCGGGTGCGCCGACATCCGTTGCGGCGACGCACATGCCGGTGGGATCCTGCATGTATCCCTCGCCAAGAGCCATATTGACATCACTGTATTTGTCGTTGGAGACGCGGGCTGCCTCGACCTCCGGGGGAGCGGCGGCCGTCACGGCAGATTGTTCGGCCGTGTCGGCTTCCGGGGCGTCACCACCGGCGCATGCCGCGAGGACGACGAGTGCGACTGGAGCGAGCGTGAAACGCATGGATCGAACCTCCTGACGTCGGGCGTTTCTGGGATGTGATCGGAACGAGCGCAATATCGGTTGTCGGCACCGGTTCGGCCAGCGCCGCGACTCAGGAGTGCAGCACCACAGCGCCACCCGTCAGGGTGTTGGACCTGCGGAGACAGGGCAGGGGATGCGGCCCATGCGCCATTCCATCGAGCGATTCCCGTCGTCAGTGTTCCCCTCGATTCTGGCGACGAGCGAGTCGCCCGGCGCCGCGGTGTAGGAGATCCGCTGCGGGAAATCATGCGCCAGATTTTCCCACAGGATACGGCCGGGGCCGACTGCCTTCTGGGCGAACGCGACGGACGCCTGCCCCCGCGGGTGTGGCCGTAGGCGAGTCGCTTGGCCGTCGACATCGATCAGAGAGAACTCGTAGTCGATCACGACGGCTCCGCGGAGGTAGCGGCTGATGCCCTGCATCAGGTTGGGCGCGGGCGCGAGGTAGATCTCCTCGATCACGTTGCCGTCGCCGGCGGGTCCTCGCCAGCAGCCGGTCATGAACGCGGCGGCTTCGATGGGACTGGTCTGGGTGGCGGGCGGCTGCGCAGCGGTCATCGCTGCCCACACCAGCACGGCCGCGACGCCGTTCGCAACACTCAACAGTCGGGTCATGTCGGATACCTCGACGAGAGGAGTTCCCATACAACGATCCAGTTCCTGTCCTGAACAGAGGCGCCACGCGCACGCGGCGCGGCGGACGGGTTTTCGAGGGCCTGCTGCCTCCCGACCAGTTCACGGGTTCAGTGAATCACGGATGCTGGTGTCGAACGCAGCGGTAAGAACCAGTCCGCGGTATCTGACCTGAACCCAGATCCTGTAGTCGCCCGCTGGCGGTACAACCATGGGAAAGCGGATGACGCTCGTCTCATGGTCTGGCGTGTGAGGGACGGCCGGGAAAGGCTCGCCGCTGGCGAGCGCCTGCTGTGCCGCGACCGAGATCATGCCCATCGGGTGCAGATGCACGAAGACCTGGCCGTCGCGCCGGGCCAGCATCGCATGGCCAGACATACCCATGTACGGCTCGACCGAAACGGGTGTGCCATCTGCGCGCTCGACGACGAACACCAGCTCGCCGTCGTCACCCGCACGCAGAGCATCACGGTTCAGCCATCGCAATGCGATGTCGTCGCTGAGCTGCGCGCTCTGCGTGGTCGAACCAATGCCTGTCCACCACGCGTCATCGGGATCTACGATCAGTGCGTTCGCGCCACTTGGCGCGTCCCCAGTCATCACGCGATCCGCCAGCGCAGTACCGCTGGCCGGTACAGCGATCTCCGTCACGAGCGTCTGTGTCGCGCCGTCTTCCTGCACGATGTCTGCAAAAACGCGGTACTCGCCCGGCGGCAAGGGTGGCAGCGCGACCTGAAACGTGTTCTCGTCTCGCCGCGTCGGGTGCAGATGCGCAAACGCCGAGGCATCGCCGGCATCGACAATGAACATGTGCATCATCTTGCCGTGATCCGGTAGCAGGTCGTTACCATCCCGTTGCGTCCAGCGCGCGTCCGTCAGTTCGAGGAAGAGCACGGGCGTCTCTGCAACGGTGCTCAGCGATGTCTTCACATCCCATGGCCGGTAGAGGCGGGATTCGTGGGCGTCTGCTTCTGCGCGGATCCATCGCCAGCCGCCAAAGAGCAGCAAGGCGAGCAACAAGCCGGCGCCGCCGGCAGCGTAACGGCCTCGGCGGACATCGCGCCGATCCGGTGCCATGCCCGGGGCAAGCACGCTCTCGCGTGTGGCTGCACCGACGATGGTGAGCAATCCGGCAACGAGGAACAGGCCGCCTGCCGCGAGAACGAATGCGAGCGAGCGTGGCATATCGAGGCGGGCGGTAGCCCGTGCGACGATCGGAATCGTGACCTGGCCGTCGCCCGCATCGCCTGCAACAGTCACGATCACGCTCTGTGGACCGCGCACCATCAGCCACAGCTGCGCCGAGTACAGGCTCGCCTCGCCCGGCACTCGCACGGCTTCATCGGGTGGCGGCGACTCGCCTCGCTCGCCAAACCGGCGCAGGGCGGTCACGAGGACGCGCCGGATTCCTGGCGCGTCCGTGCGTACCGTGATATCGGCGAGGCCAGGAATCACACCGGGCTGACGGATCGTGACGCGCACCGGATACGGCCCGGCACTGCCGGCATAGAATACATCATCGGTGCCGACGTGCGCGGAGGTCGCGAGCGCCATCGCCAACACGATGACGAGCCGGATGGGCCGACGCACGCTCCGAACGCAGGGCAGCAGGACGACGGGCTGCTTCGGCCGTCTCACCGTACGAACCGGGTGCAGCAAGTCGATCGGACGCATGAGCGGATTCATCTGCGAACGCGGCGCAACCAGTTGCCCCACCACAGGCCGGCTCGTGCGGACACGATGGCGAGACCGGTGGCGACCAGCAGGCTGCTAGCGAACGAGCCGGGCGATTGGTCACTCCAGAACTCGCGCTCCCAGTCACCGGGCGATTCCCAGTACGGCCAGTGGTCGGTGAGGAACACGTCGTTCTGTGCGAGGGGAGTCCCGATCAGAAACCATGTCAGTGGCAGTTGCGCGGCGAGCAAGGCGATCACGAATGCGATGCCCGAAGCGATGGCGAGAAACCAGGCGCTCCATTTCTCAGCTCGAGCGTTCAGGAGATCGAGCAGGAGCGCAGGCGCAATCAATGGAATCGGAAAACCGAACGCTACCAGGTGTGTGATCGGCCGCATGATCGGGGTGAGCCGCGGTGTGGCCGGAAACTGCACGAGGACCCATTGCGTCACGAGGTAGATGAGCATGAAGGATGCGGCGGCGGCTGTGGCGCCGAAGCGAAGCTTCCCCGCGCGCGCCGCTCCGACAAGAAGGAACGGAAACGCTGCCGCCGTGATCTGGTAGGTGAGGCCGTATCGCCACTGATTCGGTTGCAGGATGTACTCGGAGAGCATGGTGACGAACATGGCGATCGTGGCGCCTGCCGCGAATGTGCCGGCCAATGCGAGGCGCCTCATTTGCCCGGCTTTTGCACGATTCTGGTGACCGACCGCAAGCACGATGGCACCGACCTGGATCCCGATCATACCGGCCAGCAGCACGATGTGCGGCGGACTCAGGATCTCGACGTCAAGGCCGTATGCATTGTGCCACCAGTTGTCGAACGGTATGGAGAAGATCATCGCGAACGCACCCCAGATCGCGATCCATGCGCCGAGCGGCGCGCGGAATCCCCAGAACCGGACGGCGCGTGCGCGCGCGGTAGCGGACCCGCCAAACGTCGTGCGGATAGCCAGCCAGCCGCAGGCGAGGCCCGCCAGGCCGGCCCCGATCTGCTCGAGCACGTGTGGCGGGCTCCACAAGGTGTCCCGGCCGATCGACATGTGCCACGAGATGTCCCAGAGCAGACCGACAATGATGCACGTCGAGGAGAACAACAGCACGGCGACGACCCACTCACCGCCGCCTTCTGACTCTGCATCGGCTGCGCCGGAGACCGGCCCGGGCATCGTACGGGTCGACATGAACCGTTCCGCGAATCAATGTTGCCAGGACGCGTGATGCGAACGTTCATGCATAAACGACGGACTGGCCCGGAGCAATCCCACTCTTGTCCGGGAGACGGGGGAATGCGACCGTCATCGCATGAGCGACGTGCTCGCGGGATTTGCCGTGACTCTCGAAGTCCCCGTCGCGTGGGGCGAGATGGACGCCTTCGCGCACGTCAACAACATCGTCTACTTCCGATGGTTCGAAACGGCTCGCATCGCCTATCTGGACCGCATTGGCTTCCGCGGCGGCGATCTGCACGGCGGCATAGGCCCGATCCTCGCCTCCACGCACTGCAAGTTCCGCCGCCCCCTCGCCTATCCGGATTCCGTGCGCGTCGGCGCCCGGGCCAGTGACGTCGGCCACGACCGCTTTACCATGGAGTACCGGATCGTCAGCATCGCACACGAGGCGATTGCGGCCGAAGGCGGCGGCGTTGTCGTTGCGTTTGACTATACACGCGGCGTGAAAGCCGATCTGCCCGGAGCGGTCCGTAGCGCCATCGCCCGCCTCGAGGGCGTGACCAGCAGGCGCACGGGTGACACCATGTAGCATGCGAACTGCCGGGCGGCCGTCCTCATGATCGATCCCGATCCGCAGGCTCGGGTCACTCCGTGCGCATCGCCTCCATCGGGCTCACGCGGCTGCCGCGCAGCGACGGCACGAAGCTCGCCAGCCACGTGGCCGCGGCGAGCAGCGCGATGACGGTGAGCATGGTCAACGGGTCCATCGGGCGCACTTCGTAGAGCAGGCTTTGCAGCACGCGCGCCAGTGCGAGCGACAGGACGAGGCCGGCGGCGGCGCCAACGGCGGCAGCTGCGAGATAATCGTTCTGTACGAGCCGGCGTGCGGCGCGCGGGTCGGCCCCGAGCGCGAGTCGGATGCCGATCTCGCGCGTGCGCCGGGCGGCGGCGTACGCGACCACGCCCCAGATTCCGACGCACGCGAGGGCGAGTGCGATCGCCGCGAACATCCCGAGCACGAGCACCGTGAAGCGGCGAGGCGTGAGCGCTTGTGAGATGCGGGAATCGATGGTCGCGATGGTGACCGGCACGTCATCATCGACGCGACCGACCGCTTCGCGCACCGCCGATGCGAGCCTCGCCGCCTCGCCGCGTACGGGTCGCAGGATGGCCGTCATCGCGCGCGCACGGAACGGTCGCTGCCGATAGTCGAAGTAGTACGTCGGCCGTGGCTGTTGTGTCAGATCGCGTTGCCTCGTGTCGCCAACCACGCCGATGACCGTGGCCCAGACATCCTGATCCCAGTAATCATCCATGCCGCCGCCGGTCATGTGCTTTCCGATCGGGTCCTGGTCGGGCCACGCCTCGTCCGCGAACGAGCGACTGACCAGAACGACATGCGGCGCATTCTCGTGATCGCGCTCATCGAACAGGCGGCCGTGCAGCAGTGGAATGCCCATTGCCGCGAAGTAGCCGGCGTTGGCGAGCTGATAATCGCCAGTTATGCTGTTCGGGCTGCCTGGATCTCCACCGCGCACCTCGACCTGGCCGTTGCTGACCCAGGACAACGGCGCGGTAGAAACGATGCCGAGGTCAGCCACGTTGGGGATCGTGCCCAGCTCGCGGAGCAGACCATCGTAGTAATGGCGCCGGCCAATGTTGTCGCCGTATCGAGAGGCGGGCGGATTCACAGTCGCGGTCAGCACGCCTTCGGTGCGAAAACCGGGCTCGACCTGGAAAACCGTGAGCAGGCTGCGGATGAGCAGGCCCGCGCCGACGAGCAGCATGAGCGCGAACGCGACTTCGAGTGCAATCAATCCCTTCCAGATGCGATTTTTCCCGCGCTCGGAGCCACCGCGCCCGCCGCTGCGCAGGGTCAACGCGGACCGTGACCCGGAGAGTCGCAGCGCCGGCAGCAGTCCGAACAGAACGGCGGTCACGATCGTGACAGCGACGGCCACGCCGAGCACGGGCAGGTCGAGGCCCACTTCGTCGAGTCGCGGGATGCCGGCAGGCGCAAGGACGGGCAGAAGCCGGATCGCACTCGCGGCCAGCGCGATGCCGAGCACTGCACCCGCGCCCGAGAGGACGAGGCTCTCGGTGAACAGCTGCCGCAGCACGCGGCCCCGCCCGGCGCCAAGCGAACGGCGCACGGCATACTCGCGCTCCCGGCTCGCGCCCCTCGCCAGCATTGCGCTCGCGAGATTCGTTGCAGCGACCAGCAGGACCAGCACGGAAGCACCGAGCAGGATCCAGAGTGTGCGCCGCGCACTGCCCACGAGCGCATCGTGCAAGGATTCGACACGCGCGCTGCGCGGGAAATAGTACTCGAAGCCTTCCTCGTTGATGACGCCGGGATCCTCCGTCAGGAATGCGGCCGTGATGGCGTCGAGTTCGGCGTCCGCACGAGCTGGATCGATACCCTGGCGGAGCCGTCCGACCACCGTCCAGTTGTGCGACGTGCGCGAATCGGACTGCTCGTCCAGCTCGAGCGGGTACCAGATCTCCGTATCATTCGGATGTTCGAAGCCCGGCGGCATCACCCCGGCTACGCGTGCCGGGAACGACGAGACCGTGAGGGTGTGCCGCTCGAGATCCGGATCCGAACCCATCTCATTGCGCCAGAACGCATCACTTACGATCACCACGGGGTCACCGCCCGGCCGATGCTCCTCGGACAGGAATACGCGGCCACGCACCGGTTTCACGCCGAGCGTCGTGAAGAAACCCTCGCTCACGGCGGTGACCGGTACCCGCAAAGCCCGGTCGGCCGAAAGAACTGTCGACTCCGCGCTCCCGTACGCCGTCATCTGCTCGAAACTCGTGCTCCGGTCGCGCCAGTCGACGAAGTTGCGCCATGCACTGTCCATCTCGTCATTCGTGCTGTCCAGCTCGTGTACGCGCACCAGCGCATCCGGATCCGGATACGGCAACGGCGCCAGCAGAACGCCGTACACCACGCTGAAAACGGCGACGTTCGCTCCAATGCCGAGCAACAACGTGAGCAACGCAGCAATCGTGTAACCGGGACTACGCCGCAACGTGCGGATTGCAAAACGGATGTCCTGGAGGAGCGTGTTCATGGCCGAGCCTCGCGGCGTTTTCAATTGCGGGGACGCTCTCGTGCGCACTTGGACAGCGGCCGCCCGCGAACCGTTGGACCGACGGGAACTACGGCCGGCGACTCGCCTGGCTGAGACCGTTGGCGCCGGCGAAGCAGGGAACGGCGGTGGGCGGTTCGCGTGGGTGAGACCGTTGGCGGTAGCGGTGGCGGAGGCGAAGCCGGTAATCGGGTGGGCGGTTCGCGTGGGTGAGATCGATGGCGGTGGCGCTGGCGGAGGCGAAGCCGGTAATCGGGGAAGGGTGGCGGGGTGGGTGCGGAAGGCGCTGCGTGTGTGTGTCGCGCGTCGCGTGTCGCGCGACCATGCAGAAACGCGCAGTGGTGGGGCCCGGAGCGGCGTGTGCGTGGCGCGCGTGGCGAGGAAGCCCGCGGTGGCCATGAGCCCGGTCTGCTGGGGCGCATTGGGCATCTGCCGCGCGGACCGCGGTCAATTCCCAACGAACGTCCGCCGCGGCGGCGAGCATCGTGGATATGCCGCGCTTTCCGCGGCTAAGTCCCAACCCGGCTTCGGCCGCAAGAGGAATCTAGAAGTCCCAACCCGGCTTCGGCTGCGAGAGGAACCGCTTGCGCTGGCGGAGGAGAAGCCGACACCGCGCTGAGCGGTTCGTGTTTCAAGCGAGGGCGCGGTTGGGGCCGAGCTGGCATCAGACACACGTTGCCATCCGGAGGCTGCCGGCCGTGTCCAGAACGCGGGAGGATGTTCTCCACTCCGCGCCATCACTCCCGACCCGACCCTCAAACCTCGCGGACCGCCCGCCGCAGTCACCGCCACCGCCACCGCCTGCGCCTCCGCCTTCGATCTCACCCTCGGACCGCCCACCGCAGTCACCGCCACCGCCTTCGCTTCCGCCTCCGCCACCGACCTCAACTCGCGAACCGCCACCGCAGTCACCGCCCCTTGCCTCCGCCACCGCCACCGCCAACGGTCTCACCCACGCGCACCGCCCACCGCAGTTCCCGCCCATTGCCTCCGCCGCCGCCACCGACCTCGACTCGCGAGCCGCTCACCGCAGTTACCGCCACCGGCCGGAGCCTCGCGAGCCGCGTGCCGCAGTGTGCCCGCCTCGCGAGCGCCTCATCTCAGTTGTCCCAGGAGGACGATTCCGTTTCTCCTGAGGGCGATGCGAATCCGCGTGCCCGGGTCGAGTTGCATGTTCGCGTAGCTCAGGAGTGGGAAGCGCAGCTCGATTTCGCTGCCGTTCCCGAGTCGCACGCGCACCGCTCGGGCGGTCGCGCCCTGGTGCACGGTCACGATCTCCGCGTCCACGAGATTGTGCTCGACCGCCGGACTCATCGGCCGGTCGGAATAGACGATCTTCACATCGTCCGGGCGAACGTAGGCTGTCACATCCGAGCCGGTTTCGAGCGTGGGATCGGCAGGCGCTTCGAGTGTGAGGCCGTTCCAGTCGAGCCATGTGACCGCGCCAACACCGGTCACGCGGGCGCGCAACAGGTTGCGGATGCCCATGATCTCGGCTACGCCGCGTGTTGCAGGGCGATGAAACACGTCTTCGAGCGGACCGACCTGCTCGATCTCGCCGGCTCGCAGCACGGCCATCGCATCGCCGAGCGCGAACGCATCCTCGAGACGGTGCGTGACGAGTACGACGATCAGGCCGAGATCGCGCTGAAGTGCGAGCAGATCGCGTTGCAGGCGTTCGCGCACCGGCGCATCGAGCGCAGCGAACGGCTCATCGAGCAGCAGCACCTTCGAATCGCTGGCGAGCGCGCGCGCAATGGCCACACGCTGCTGCTGGCCGCCCGAGAGCTGGTCGGGCCGGCGTCCGGCAAGGTGCGCCATCGACATGCGGTCGAGAAGCGCATGCGCACGCGGTTCCGCACCCGCATCGCGACGCAATGGAAAGCACACGTTCTCGAGCGCCGTCATGTGCGGGAACAGCGCATAATCCTGCATCACGTAACCGACGCGGCGCACGCGTGCCGGCAGATCGACGTTCGAGCCGCTGCGGCCCCGCCGGAACCACGTGCGCCCCGCGGCCTCGATCGTGCCGCGATCCGGCCGCACCAGTCCCGCGATCGCGTTGAGGATCGTCGTCTTGCCCGCGCCGGATGCGCCGAACAGGACGAGCACGCCAGGCAGTGCAGTCAGTTTCGCGCGCAGGCGGAACGCGTCGTAGCGCTTCTCGACATCAATGGCCAGGTCTGTCGTCATGCGCTGCCGCCGGCCGCACGTTCCATCGGCTCACCGTCAGAGCCGGCTCGCCGCGGGCGACGTGGCCGTTCCAGCCCGCGAACGACGAGGAGGCTCGTGAACGCAAGGATCGTAGTCAGAATCACGAGCTGGTTCGCGTCGCTATACCGACCGGCCTGCACGGCATCGTAAATGGCGAGGGGCACGGTCTGCGTCCGGCCCGGGATGCTGCCCGCCACCATCAGCGTCGCACCGAACTCACCGAATGCGCGAGCGCCGGCCAGGACGATGCCCGCGATGATTCCTCGCCGGGCCAGCGGCAGGGTGATGCGCAGAAAGACCTCGGTCTCACCCGCGCCCAGCACGCGGGCTGCGTTCTCGAACGCGGGATTCACGCTCGCGATGGCCGCTTTCGATGCCTGCACCATCAGCGGGAGCCCGACGACGGCGGACGCGAAGGCCGCACCCTGCCACGTGAACAGCAGGCTGGCATCGAGCCATGCGAACACGGGATTCCGTTCACCCAGCCCGATCAGCAGATAGTAGCCCACGACACTCGGCGGCAGGACCAACGGCAGCAGCACGACCGTCTCGACCAGCGATTTGCCGGCAAACTCGCGGCGGGCGAGCAGTCGGCCGAGCAGCAGGCCCAGCAGGGCCGCGACGAGGGTCGCCACGAGCGTGACCTGCACCGAGAGGCGGAGCGCGGATACCATCACGACCCCGGACCCTCGGGCGGCTCGAAGCCGAATCGGCTCAGGATCTCGCGGCCGCGTGGACCGAGAACGAACTCGGCGAATGCCCGCGCCCCGGCCTCGTTCGGCCGGTCCGCCATGACACCCAGCGACTGTTCGAGCGGATCGTACAGATCTGCTGGCACGACCGTCCAGCGGCCCGAGCCGGCCTCCATCAACGCCCGCGACGTGAATGCCACATCGACGCCCGATGTCTCGACGTACTGCACAGTCTGCCGGACGTTTTCCGCAATGACGATGCGCGCTTCGACCGCGGCCAGGACGCCCGCCGACTCGAGCGCCTGGCGCGCGGCCCGGCCGTATGGCGCGCTCTCCGGATTCGCAATCGCGATCCGGCGGATTCCCGGATTCGTCAGATCCGTCAACCTCGCCACAGGCGTTTCGGCGTTCGCCGCCTGAAACAGGACCAACACGCCCCGCGCATACACGGCCGCCGTGCCGGGGACGATCCGGCCTTCCGCCGCGAGCCGCTCGATCCAATCACGATCCGCCGAGAGAAAGACATCGATCGGTGCGCCTTCCCGGATCTGCTGCGCCAGCTGGCCCGAAGCGCCCGATGTCTCCGTGACGCGAAGCCCGCTCTCTTCCTCGAAGGCCGTGACCAGCTCGGCCATTGCGGCGGACACGCTGGCTGCGGTCGCGACGAGGAGCGGCCCGCCGGACGGGCCATCCTGCCCGCACCCCAGCGCCGCTGCCACGCCCATGCCCGCGAGCCTGACGATACCCATGGCCCGGGCCGCCCGCCGGGCCGCAGAACAGGGATTCAGGCACCACCGGAACGGCATTGACCACCTCCTCATGGAACGGATCCGCGCTGCACAGGATACGATAGGGTGGAATCGGATTGACAGGATAGGACAGGACGCCGCCGTCCGCCGCGCAACGACCCCGGTCCGGGGATCGACCCTGCGCCCGCGGGAGCGCATCCGGCGGGCGCGCGGGAGAGTTCTTGACACCGCATCGACTTGAAGTCTAGTATTGGGTCGCGCACCCAACGACAACGGCTCGAAAAACCGTCGCCGCCACCTATCGCGAGACTGAGTCAATGCAGTTCGACAGCCGATGGAACAGGCTGTCAGCGCGGCCGATTCAGTGGTAGGTGGAACGACTCATGCAGTTTGCAGTTCTCGTAACGAAGCAAGTGCCATCAGGAGGACAACCATGCACCACGCAGACGACGCGACCGGCCACGGGCCGGCAGATCAGAACGAGTCTCCGAACGCCCCCGCGAGGAGCATTGCTGCGGAGAACGTGCCCATCTTCGCGACGCTGATCGCGAGTCGGCCGGGCAAGGAGCGGCGCAGCACTGCGTTCGCATCCGCCTTCTCGATCGCGTTTCACGCGGCGCTTGTCTTCGGCCTCGTGAAGGTCACGTCGGCGGCCACGACAGAGGACGACGAGGACGAGGTCGTCAACGTGATCGTCCCGATCGAGGAATCGGTCGAACCGCCGCCGCCGCCGCCGCCGCCGAAGGTCGAGGCACCGCCGGTGCGGCTCGAGGAGGTGCAGGGCTTCCAGACGCTTGCTGCGCCGACCGTCGTCATCTCCGAGATTCCGCCGCCGCAGGTCAATGCGACGATCAGCGCCGAGGACTTCAGCGGTATCGGCATTGAGGGCGGCCGCGCCGACGGCAAGGTCGTCGGAGCCGACACGAAGATCCAGGCCGGCGATGCGAGCGCCGCGCCGACGTTCACGCCGTTCACGGTGGCACCGCGACTCCAGAATCAGCCCGAGGTTGCGCGTACCCTCGAACGCACGTACCCACCGCTGCTGCGCGATGCCGGCATCGGCGGCAAGGTCATGATGTGGTTCTACATCGATGAGGCCGGCAAGGTCATCAAGCACCTGGTCAAGGAAAGCAGCGGGTACCCGGCGTTTGATGAGGCGGCGACCAAGGTCGCCGACATCATGCGCTTCTCGCCGGCCCAGAATCGTGAAAAGAATGTGCCGGTCTGGGTGCAGATCCCGATCAATTTCTCAACACGGTGAGCACAACCTGATACTCGTGCCCGGGCGCGAGTCGTTTCGTCCCTGACCGTACCGAAAGGACACCAACGTGGCTATTTCTCTACTGGAGCTGTGGGGAACCATGGGCTGGTTCGCGCGCGGCATTGTGTACACGCTGCTCGCGATGTCCTTGTTCGTCGCCACAGTCTCCGTGCGCAAACTCGTGAACCTGTCTCGCGCCCGCCGTGCCACGATCCGCTTCTCGGACGCTTTCTCGAAGGCGCTCAGCGCGGAAGACTTCGACACCGCGCGCGATCTCGTCGAGGCTCACCCGACGAGTCACCTCGCCAGTGCGTTCCGCCGCGTCTTCCAGAACCTGGCCGAGTTGGCTCGCGACCGTATCCTCTCCGCCGCGGAAGTCGCGTCCATCCAGCGTACGATCGAACTGAACACGCTCGAACAGCTCGCTCGCTTCCGGCGAGGCCTCGGCGTTCTTGCCACAATCGGCGCGACAGCACCTTTCGTCGGACTCCTCGGCACGACGATGGGCGTGGTCAACTCGTTCGTCGGCATGGCCGAGATGGGAACCGGCGGTCTCGCCGCTGTGTCGGCCGGTATCGCAGAAGCGCTCATCACGACCGCGTTCGGTCTGCTCGTCGCGATCCCGGCCGTGTGGCTCTACAACTACTTCATCAACCGCATCGACTTCGTCGCCATGGAAGTTACGTACGCAACCAAGGAATTCATCGACTTCCTGCTCCGCTTCGAAGCGCGCCTGAACGAAGATCCCGCCGCCACTGCCAACAGCGCCGTAACGATGATGGAAGCACCTGTCCGTGTCGCCGCCCGCGACTGAGGAGGCCACATGAGCATGTCGGTGGACACCGATTCCAATCAGATGAGCGAGATCAATGTCACGCCGCTCGTCGACGTGATGCTCGTTCTGTTGATCATCTTCATGATCGTGACGCCGACCATCGTCGCAGGATTCCAGGCACAGATGCCCTCAGGCATCAACTTGCTCGAGCGGCCCGAAGATGATCAGCGCACGACTCTCGGCATCGATCGCGAAGGCAACTACTATCTGAACAAGGCGCCGATCGCGAAGGAAAACACGTTCGCCCTGCTCCAGAGGGAGTTCGCACGACACCCGCTCGACAAGGTCCTCTTCGTCAAGGCCGACAGGGAACTCGATTACGCTGCCATCCTCGAAGCCATGGACCTCGCAAAACGCGCCGGCGCCCGCGTCGTCGCAGCAGTTACAACACAAGCCGCAACTTTGGCAACCGAAGAAAACCGCAACGAAGAGTGACGGAGAAGACGGCCCATGGCCATCTCGATGGGAAAGACCGGCAAATCGTCGATCTCGGACCCCAACATGACCCCGATGATCGACGTGCTGCTCGTATTGCTCGTCATCTTCATCATCGCGCAGCCGCTCCTGCAAAGGAGCATTGACGTCCAGCTGCCAATGGAGAAAGCGACGGATCCGGCAAATCCGCCATCGACGATTACACTCGAAATCGCCGCGGACGGTTCTCTGAGCGTGAACACGCAGCCGGTCCAGCTCGACGCGCTACAGGATCGATTGACCGAGATCTATGCGAGCCGGCCGGACAAGGTCCTCTTCGTCAAGGCCGACCCGAAGGTGAAATACCACGTCGTTATCGGCGCTATGGACGCCGCCCGCGGTGCCGGTGTCAGTGTGCTCGGCGCGATCCTGCCGAGACCCGAAGACGCAACCTGACCACAACGTGCTGGCACGGCCCGCTGCGGCTGTGCCAGCAGTTCCAATCCGCCGTTCGCAGCCCCGTTCTGCTCCCCGTCACAGGTTTTGGCCGCGTTGCGGCCCGTCCGCTTGACCCCCTATTCTGACGTCCGGCGGATGAGCCACTGAGCCAGAAACCAACGGAGGACCCCCCATGCGACGGCTTGCTTGTGCCCTCGCCGGCGTCACGCTTGCCGCGGGCGCGCGCGCGATTCCCGCTCAGACGTTCCCGACGGAGGATCCCGTCATTCGGCGCATCTGGCAGGAAGGCATGGAGGACGGGTCGCAGATCTACCGTCTTGCCCAGGTCCTGCTCGACTCGATCGGCCCACGCCTCACCGGTTCGCCAGGTCATCTCGGGGCAACGGACTGGGCCGTGAAGATGTACGAGGGCTGGGGCATTCCAGTGCGCAAGGAGCAGTACGGGACATGGCGGTCATGGCGCCGCGAGCGAACCCACATCGACCTGCTTGAACCACGCTTCCGCACACTCGAAGGAACGATGCTCGCATGGTCACCCGGTACGGACGGGCCCGTCGAGGGTGACATCGTTAGCATCGCCGGCATCGCGGATGAAGCCGCATTCGCTGCATGGCTTCCGCAGGCAAGCGGCAGGTTCGTCGCCATCAGCTTTGCCGAGCCGACGTGCCGGGCTGACGAATCATGGCAGGAATGGGCGCGCGAAGAATCGTTCACACGCATGTCCGAAGCACGCGCGGCCGCGCGCCAGGAATGGTCGGCAAGGAACCGTGCACTCGGTGATATTCCGGCTCGCCTCGAGGCCGCAGGTGCTGCCGGTGTCCTCACCTCCAACTGGTCCGCGGGCTGGGGTGTCAACAAGATCTTCGAAGCCAGCACCCGAACCATGCCCGTCCTCGACCTGAGCTGCGAGGACTACGGCCTCGTCTTCCGCCTCGCCCAGAATCGTCAGGGCCCGCGCATGCGACTCGATGCTCACTCCGAAGCGCTCGGCGAAGTCCCCGTGTTCAATGTCATCGCGGAGATGAAAGGATCCGAGCTGCCCGACGAGTACGTCGTGCTCTCCGCTCACTTCGATTCCTGGGACTCCGCCTCCGGCGCGACTGACAACGGTACCGGCTCCGTCATGATGATGGAGGCGATGCGCATCCTGAAGCTCGTTTATCCCGACCCTCGTCGAACCATCCTCGTTGGCCACTGGGGCGGCGAAGAACAGGGACTCATCGGGTCCGGCGCCTTCGCCGCAGACCACCCCGATATCATTCGCGGCTTGCAGGTCGCTTTCAACCAGGACAACGGGACATGGCGCGTCGACTACATCCGCATGCAGGGCTTTGCCGAGGCTGGTGAAAGCTTTGGCCGCTGGTTCGGCAAGATCCCGAACGAGATCACCGAATTCATCGATCTCGATGTGCCCGGCGTGCCCGAACGCGCCGGCAGCGACCACATGTCGTTCATCTGTCACGGCGCGACCGGATTCCGCCTCCAGTCCAGCTACCCCGACTATCGTCAGTACACGTGGCACACCAACCGCGACACGTTCGACAAGCTCATCTTCGATGACCTCCGGAACAACGCGACGCTCGCTGCCATGCTCGCGTACCTCGCATCCGAGGATCCCGAACGCGTCTCGAATACTCAGCGTGTCTTGCCGCCCAACCCCGACGGCAGCGCACAGGGCTGGCCACGATGCAGGACGCCCCAGAGGAGTTCGTCCCCACCCTGATGGGTGGTTCGGGCTCGCGACGACGGGCATGTGGTTGCGGGTGTTGAGCGATGCATTGGGCACGGCGGTGGCTGTTCGCCGGTCGCGTCACGAATCGGACGGCAGGAGGCGAAACGTGAGATCGCTGGGAAAAGACGTCAGTCAAGCGGCCCGTCACCTGGTGCGGGCACCGGTCTTCACTGTGGGCGTGGTGTTGCTGCTGGCGGTAGGGATCGGAGCCACTGTTGGGGTCTTCACGCTGCTGGACGAGCTGTTGTTCCGGCCACCGCCGTTCGAGCGTGCGGAGGAAGTCGTTTACATCTACCAGGATTCGGACGAAGGCGAACCGAGTTCGAGTTCGTATCCGGCCTACGTGGATATGGCGGAGTCGGACGTGTACGCGGCGGTTGCGGCGACATCGACTTCGACGGCGGCGTGGGAAGGACCGGATGGTCCGGTGGCAGCGAGGGTCGAGTACACGACGGCGAGGTACCTCGAGGTTCTGGGTCTGAGTGTGAGCCGGGGCCGTTGGTTCGCTGCGGAGGAAGACGTCGTGGGCAACGCTCCGGTCGCCGTGGTCAGCGCCGCGGCATGGCGCACACGCATGGGCGCAGACCCGGACGTGATTGGCAGCACGATTCGACTGAACGGGCAACTGGTGACGATCGTGGGTGTCGGGCCGGAGGCGTTGACGGGGACCTATGCTCCAACGGTGACGGACTTCTGGTTGTCGATCTCCGCGACGCCGGTCGGCGGCTCGTATCGCGTATCGAACCTCGAGCGGCGGCAGGATCACTGGTACGATGTGCGGGCGCGGCTCGCGCCGGGCGTGAGCAGCGCGCAGGCGCAGGCTGCGATGAACACCCTCGCGCTGGCTCATGCGGAAGCCTTCCCGGACATCGACCGAGGGCGTGATATCACCGTGTTTGCGGCGACGGAAGTGCGTTTCCATCCGGAGGGCGATGCAGCAGTGTTCGGGCCGGCGAGTCTGCTCGGAGCCATCGTGCTCACGCTGTTATTGCTGGCCTGTGCGAACCTGGCGAACCTGCTCCTCGCTCGCGGCTTGGGACGATCGGGCGAAATGGCGGTTCGTCGTGCGCTCGGCGCAGGTTCGGGAAGCGTCGCCCGACTCTTTCTCGTCGAGGCGCTTCTCTTGTCGGCGACCGGCGGCCTGCTCGGCGTTCTGCTCGCGCGCTGGGCGCTCTCCGGGCTCCATGCCCTGCCACTTCCGTTTCCGTTCTCGGCCGCAATGGAACTGACCATGGACGAACGGATGGCGATCTTTGCCATCGGCGTGATCGTCGCGACCGGGTTACTGTCCGGTCTCGCTCCAGCCTTGCGCTCCGTGCGGCAGGACGTGGCCCACGCGCTCCGCGATGATCGCCGCTCTTCGCCGACCGGACGTGGCACGGTCCGCCTGCGCAATGCGCTCGTGGCCGTCCAGGTTGGTGCATCGCTCATCCTGATTCTCGGCGCGGGTCTCCTCGTCCGCAGTCTGTCGGCACTCCAGAATCTCGATACCGGTGTCGATGCAGACCGCGTAGCATGGGTCCAGACCGACTTCGCTCAGGCCGGTCTGACGGATGGCGCCGCCGCGTCCGTTCTCGAAGAGCTGCGCATGCGCATGGAATCGTTGCCGGGCGCGACCCGCGCTGCTGCTGCGTCGCGTCTGCCCGCGCAGCGCGCCGGTACCACAACCACGATCGTCGACGGCTACACACCGCCCAGCGGAACCGGTGCCGTCGAGCTCTCCTTCACGACCGTAACGCCGGAGTATTTCGAGACGGTCGGAATGACGCTCCTCGATGGGCGTCTCTTCACTGCGTCTGATGTCCTCGAAGCCGAGCGAGTCGTCGTCGTCAACGAAGCGGCAGCGCGAACGTTCTGGGGCAACGCCCATGCGGTCGGCCGGCGGTTGCGAAGCCAGAGCCAACCCGATCTGTTTCGCACCGTGATCGGTGTCGTGAGTGATGCTCCCGTCAACAGTCTGACGGAGTCCCAGCGGCCGATCTTCTTTGCGCCCGCGGCCCAATCCCCACTCTTTTCCGCATATCTGCTCGTACGAACCGATGGCGAGCCGGATGCACTCCTCCGTGCCATGGGCGAGGAGATCCGAGCCGTGCGCTCGTCGCTGCCGATCCTCTCGCAGGGAACGATCGCTTCCCACTTCTCCGCCTCTCTCGCAGCGCCTCGCCTGGCCGCCCGCGCCATGGGCGCCGTCTCGATCCTCGCCATGATCCTCGCCGGCCTCGGTACGTACGCCGTCGTCGCGTTCGGCGTCGCTCGACGGTCCGGCGAGATGGGCATTCGAATGGCGCTGGGCGCCCAGCAGGGCCGCGTCGTGCGCATGATCGTCGGGGAAACGGTCGGGACCGTGGGCATCGGACTGGCTCTTGGAATCGCGTCAGCCGTCGTTGCGGCACCCCGCATCCAACCCGTCCTCTTCGGCGTCCCGTCGCTCGATCCACTCACCTTCATCGCAGCCGTGCTCCTGCTCGCCGGCGTGGCCGGCCTGGCTGCCTGGGTGCCTGCCCGACGAGCGGCGAGGTCCGACCCCGTTCGATCCCTTCGAGCATCATGACGGGGAGCGAGTACGAGCAGAATCCGGCCCGCGCCGACGGACGAGTACTTGGGGCAACTCGGCCGAGCACGCGATCGGTGTACTCTGTGCTCTCCATCCTGAATCTGTTACCATGACCTTGAAATGCGATGCCATGTCTGTCGCATGACTCTCGCCAGAATCGATGGATGGAATCATGGGCACCCCCGCGCCGCCTGCGCTCGAGGGCAACCACAGCAAGGTCGTCCGCCACCGCGGTGACTTCTCCTGGAACGGCGTGGCCATCGAACCGTACAAGGCCACCACCGAGTTCTGGAAAGGCATCACGCGGACCGAACTCGCCGGCAAACGCGGCGAATCTCAGGGATTCCACCTCCGCTACTTCGAGATCCAGCCGGGCGGCTACAGCACCCTCGAAAAACACCAGCACGAACACGTCGTCGTCCCCATCCGCGGCACGGGCGAGGTCCAGTTCGGTTGTTACATCTACCACGTCAGTATGGGCGATGTCGTCTACATTGCCCCCGGCGATTCCCACCAGTTCCGCAACCCCGAGTCCAACACCGAGCCGTTCGGCTTCCTCTGCATCGTCAATGCAGAACGCGATGCGCCTCAACCTGTCGATGGCGCCGGCGTCTGCTACATCTGTGAGTGAAGCATCCCTGACCCGAGTCCAGAATTGCACGGGCTACGGATGAATCGGACTACGATGCAGTGATCGCCGTCGAATCGCTGACGAACGATCGTTTACGAGCGATCGCGCCGGTTGCCGTGGCCTTCCTCCTCGTCTTCACGGGGGTGCTGAACCTCGCGATTGCGATCCTGGCGCTTCCGGCCTGGCTTGCCGATCTCCTCCTCGCGATCCGAGCCGGGCTTGCGCTGGCCGTGACGCGGGTCTTCGGACTCGTCCAAGTCGTCTTCCGTGACGGGCTCAGGACTGCGCTGCTGCTCGTCTTTCGTGCCGGGCCGATCCTCCCTGATAGCCATGCTGCACTCCTTCCATGATGTGTTCGCGCGGGACCGCGAGGGGCGCGGAGCCCGTGAGTAAGCGGCGACGGTCGAATGCCATCGCTGACACATGAGGTTGCAACGGGTATGCCATTCGACTTGCTGCGCTCCAAGGGGCGGCGCGCTGGCGCGGGACGTGCAAATGGAGGCAGCCACCGGCAAGCCCGGTTGAGGGACGTGCGCGGGAACGCATGATTCATGCTGCGCGGAGACGAGGCGTGAAAGCAGAGCGAAGCAAGCCAGCCTCACATGCGCGAGAGAACGGCGGCCGGCCGCTCAACGCGGAGGACGCACGGGCCGCGGGATTGCGGTACGTCACGGATGACGGTCCGGGCATTCGCCGGCGGCGGAAGGGAAGCGGCTGGACGTATCGAGATCCGAGTGGTGCGACGATACGCGCCAGGGCCGAACGTCAACGCATCGCGGCGCTTGCGATTCCGCCCGCATGGACGGATGTGTGGATCTGCCCGGATCCGCGCGGGCACATCCACGCGAGTGGCCGCGATGCACGCGGCCGGAAGCAGTATCGTTATCACGCGTTATGGCGACAGGTCCGCGACACGGCGAAGTTCGGTCGCATGATCGAGTTTGGCGTTGCATTGCCGCAGATGCGCGCGCGTGTTGAGGAATTGATGCGCCGGCGGGCTCTCTCCCGTGAAATGGTCCTCGCCACGGTCGTACGCCTGCTCGAGACGACGTTCATCCGTGTCGGCAACGAATTCTACACGCGTGAAAACGGCACATTCGGCCTGACAACGTTGCGCGATCGTCACGTCACGATCTCCGGTTCCGAGATCCGCTTTCGCTTCAAGGGCAAGACGGGCAGGATCGTCGAGACGAGTGTCAAGGATCGCCGGCTCGCACGCATCGTCCGCGAGTGTCAGGAGATTCCCGGGTACGAGCTGTTCCAGTACCTGGATGAGAACAACGAGCGGTGCCGTGTGGACTCGGAAGACGTGAACGCTTTTCTGCGCGAGATCGCCGGCGACGACTTCACGGCGAAGGACTTCCGGACGTGGTTTGGAACCCTGCACGCGTTCACATGGCTGTGCGCCCGCGGGCCGGGAGAATCCGAGGCGGAGACTCGCAGGATCGCGATCGAGGCGATCGACTACGTCGCTGAACAGCTTCGCAACACGCGAGCAGTGTCACGCGCATCGTATGTGCACCCTCACGTGCTGCACGGTCACGAACGTGGATTGCTCTCCGAGATGTTCGCCTCCGGGTTCGATCATGCGGATCCTCCCGAAGGGCTCGATGCGGCCGAGGCCGCCTTGCTGGCTTTGCTGAAGCGCGTCGAGCGAGACGCCTGAGCAGGCGACCACACCGCCGGCCGGCGCTCGACCGGCTCACGCCATCGAAGGCTCGATCTCGATGCCCGCAGCGGGAGGCGCGGGGGAGCGTGTTTCCGACGCCTCAGCCGGGGGCATGGCTGAACGGGCCATCTCTGGAGGATGGGACCCGGTCCGTATTGCATGGAACATCGGCGCGCGCGACTTTTCCCGTCCGTTTCAGGGTCCACCCTGCCAACCGACAGGAGACTTCGCGATGATTCCCCGCCGGTCCGCGCTTGTGGCCGCGCTTGCGGTTACCGCACTCCCCTTGCCTGCGGCAGCACAGCCGGCGATGCATCTCGACTCGACATGGCTCGCCGGGCTCGGGTGGCGGCCGATCGGGCCCGCGAACATGATGGGCCGGGTGACAGACGTCGAAGGCATTCCGAGCCCATCGAAGACGTTCTACTTCGCGGCCGCGACCGGCGGGATCTGGAAATCGACGAACAACGGGACGACGTTCCGCGCGGTCTTCGATGACCAGCGGGTGACCTCGATGGGCGATCTCGCGATCGCACCGAGCGACACACTCCAGATCTGGGCCGGCACGGGCGAGGAAGACTCGCGCAATTCGATCTCGCCGGGCGGCGGCATCTTCAAGTCGACCGATGGCGGCATGACGTGGTCGCCCATGGGTCTCGAGGCGACCGAGACCATCGGGCGCATCGTCGTGCACCCGACGAATCCGGAGATTGTCTGGGTCGCCGCGCTCGGCGCCATCTGGCGCAGCAACCCGGAGCGCGGTCTCTACAAGACGACGGACGGTGGCCGGAACTGGCGCGCGGTCAAACAGATCAGTGACAAAGCCGGCTTCGTGGATGTCGCCATCGATCCGGCGAATCCCGACCACCTCATTGCCGCGAGCTGGGAGCGCGTTCGCGGACCGTACTTCCTGAAGAGCGGCGGCCCCGGCAGCGGTCTCTGGAACAGCACGGATGGTGGCGAGACGTGGACGCAGGTCACGGGGGGC
Source organism: Longimicrobiales bacterium (assembly GCA_050732695.1). Taxonomy (GTDB): domain Bacteria; phylum Gemmatimonadota; class Gemmatimonadetes; order Longimicrobiales; family RSA9; genus JBFFZF01. The sequence continues at coordinate 28,039 of JBOHRL010000024.1, forward strand.
GGACTGCCCGAGACAGAGCTCGGCCGCATGGGCATCGCATTTGCCAACAGCAACCCGCGCATCATCTACCTGATGGTCGAGGCCTCGCCGCAGAACGATTCAACACGTTCCGGCCTCTACCGTTCGAACGATGGCGGACAGAGCTGGACGCAGATGAACACGACCAACTCGCGGCCGTTCTATTACTCCCAGGTTCGTGTCGATCCGAAAGACCCCGAGCGCGTCTACTTCTCGTCGTTCAACTTCTCGGAAGACGGTGGCAAGACCGTGCGCGGCGCTGCGGAAGGCGTCCACGTCGATCACCATGCACAATGGATCGATCCGAACGATCCGGATCGCTTCATCACCGGCAACGATGGCGGCATCGCGATCACGTTCGATCGCGGCGGCAACTACATCTTCCCCAACAGCGTTCCGCTCGGCCAGTTCTACAACATCAGCTACGACATGGGTGTGCCCTATCGCGTATGCGGCGGCCTACAGGACAATTATTCGTGGTGCGGCCCAAGCCGGAAAGCGGATGACGACATCACCAATCACGACTGGTTCAGCGTCAGCGGCGGCGATGGCTTCGTCACGCAGCAGGATCCGCGCGACCCGAACATCATCTACTCCGAATCGCAGGGCGGCAACATGGGCCGCCTCAATTACGCGACGGGCGAACGCATCAGCCTGCAAAAGCCCAACTGGCGCGACAAGGTGCGCGAATGGCAGGATTCGATCGCTACGATCTGGCCCGACACGACGCGCCGTCCGTCCGGCGATGTGCGCCGCCGCGTCGACGAGTTCCGCCGTCGTGCCTCCGCTGATTCCGCTGTCTACGATCTGCGCTACAACTGGAATACGCCGTTCCTGCTCTCACCGCACGATCCTGACGTGTTCTATGCAGGCGCGAACCGCGTCCTCAGGTCGACGAATCGTGGCGAAGGCCTGACCATCATCTCGCCCGATCTCAGCAAGCAGGACATGGCGAAGGTCCGTGTCAGTACGCAGACGACCGGTGGCATAACACGCGATGCCACGGGTGCCGAGACCTACGGCACCATCGTCTCGCTCGCTGAATCGCCTCGCCGCCGCGGCCTGCTCTTCGCCGGCACCGACGATGGCAACGTCTGGAGCTCACCCGATGACGGCGGTTCGTGGAACAACATCACGGACCGGTTCCACGGCATGGTGCCCGACACGACGTACGTCAGCCGCATCGAACCGTCGCACCACGACACGGATCGCATCTACATCACGTTCGACAACCACCGCCGCGGCGACTTCACGTCGTATGTTCTCATGAGCGATGACGGCGGCGATTCTTTCCGCTCCATTGCTTCGAATCTGCCCACGGGCAGCCCGGACTTCGCCCATGTCATTCGCGAGGACCCGACCAACCCCGACCTGCTCTTCGTCGGCACCGACGTCGGCGCCTACGTGTCGCTCGACCGCGGCACGACATGGCAGAAGTTCATGTTCGGGATGCCGACCGTGCCCGTGCACGATCTCAAGATTCACCCGCGCGACCGCGAACTCATCGCCGGCACACACGGCCGCTCCATCTACATCGCCGACATTGCACCCCTCCAGGTGCTCAACCCCACGATCCTCGCCTCGAACGCGCACCTGTTTCCGCCCCGGCCAGCCTTCCATTACGGAGGCCCCCCGACCGGTGGCGAATTCACGGCACACCTGTACTTCCTGGCCGGAAGCCCTGATTACGGCGCACAGATCACGTACTGGCTCGGGCAGGAGCAGGACGATGAAGTGCGCATCGCCATCGTCGATGCACGTGGTGATACCATCTCGACCGTCAGCGGGCCCGGCGAACGCGGACTCCACACCGTCGATTGGAACCTGCGTGGTCCCGAGCCCGATCCGATCCCGCTCTCACCATCCGAGCGACGCGACAGCATCGCCACGGAAAGTCGTCTCGTCGCCGTCGCCGACTCGTTCGTTCGCGCAGGCCGCACACAGCAGGCAGTCGATAGCGCGGTCACATCGCTTCGCGCCGGCGGTCAGGGCGGTGGCCGGGGTGGACGCGGCGGAGGTGGTGGTGATGACGGCGAACCGCCCAGAGTCGGGCAGCCCTGGGCTGACCGGCCAGGCGAGGGCGAGGCGCGCGGCGGCGGCGGCGGCCGCGGTCGGGGCGGCGCAGGAGGCGGCGGGGGTGGCGGGGGCAACCTCGGTCAGGAGATCCTCCAGGCCGTACGTGGCCAGACCGGTGGGGGCGGGCGAGGCGGACGCGGTGGCGGTGGCGCCCTCTTCACGCGTCGCTCGGCCGGCCCAACGCCGCTCGCCGCCGATGGGTCCTACACCGTATCGATCACGATCAGCGGTCGAACCCTGACGCAACCGCTCCGCGTCGAACGCGCACCTACGGCACCGACGCGTTGACTCCTGCCAGGTGAGCGCCGCGGCCCTGAATGGCGCGGCGCTCCCAGCAAGCAGGCATGCCTGAAACCCGGCCGGTGGCGCCGACCAAGTGAGACCGCTCGCGGCAAGCAGGCCCACCTGAAACCCGGCCGGTTGCCGGCGCGCCGATCTGCAGCCGCTCGCGGCGAGCAAGGCCGCTGAAACCCGATCGGCCCCTCCCCCGTCTGGACTGTAGCGATATATCGCGATATGTTCCGATAGCACGTTTGCATTCGACATGGAGGACCGGAATGAGATCGGGCTGGAACGACTTCGGGTTTGGGACGTGGGCTGCGTTCTGCGGGCCGCAGGCGGGGTTCCGAGCGGGGCGGCGGCACCACAGGGGGCGTGGCCGGATGTTCGATCGAGGGGATCTGCGCTACATGATCCTGCGGTTGCTGGCGGAGCGGCCGATGCACGGGTACGAGGTGATGCAGGAGCTGGCGAAGGAGGCGGGCGGGATGTACACGCCGAGCCCGGGTTCGGTGTACCCGGTGCTCCAGATGCTGGAGGACCAGGGGCATGTGGAGTCGGAGGAGCGCGAAGGGAAGCGTGTGTATCGGATCACGGATTCGGGTCGTGCGTTCCTGGCGGAGAACAGGGAGCGGGTGGAGGACGTATTCGATCGGGTGACGGATTTCACGGGCCGGTTTCGAAATGCGGAGATGCGGGACGTGACGCGTTCGTTCATGAGGTTGGCGCAGGTGAGTTTCGAGGAAGCCATGCGACGCACGGGGAACGCGGAAGCGATGGCGAAGCTGCGCGAGATTCTGGACCGTGCGACGCGGGAGATGGAAGAAGCCGGGCGACGCGCGGGGTAGTGCGCGCCCGTTGGAAGACGTTGTTTCGTGATGGGCCGGCGTAATACGATGTTATGGTTCGTGCAGTGAGATCGTGGAGGGCAGCAGTGGTACCATGCACGAGGGAGGGGAGCAATGTGGACGTTGTTCATGATCATGCTGGTCGCGTGGGTGGTGACGCGCTGGATGGGCGTGGGCCATTGCAGACACGAGCGCAGCCTGGGCCGGGGGTATCGAGATGGGTGGGCGGTCGACGATGGCGTCACGGAGCGAGGCGTGTCGTCGGGACAGGCGATGATGCGCGGGCATGGCAGGCACGGCAGGCCGTCGCGCGGCAATGAAGCAGGTATGCGTACGCACGCTCGGGTTGAGACGCCGATCGAGAAGTTGCAGCGGCAGTTTGCGAGCGACACGATCACCGTCGAGCAGTACGAGCATGAGGTGGGCAAGCTCTACGGTGTGAAGGGTGATGCGTGAACGCGGCCGCGATACGCGGCGGGTGGACCCGTCAGGGAAGCGTTACGGCGTTCGTGTGATGGGATGATCTGTTACGTCGAGGTCAGTCCTTCGCCGGACCTGAGGTCGTGGATCGCATGCTTCTGGTCATCGACGGGCCGGATCGAGGCAGGCCGGACGGTGGGCAATCGAGTGCTGCCCGATGGTTGCATCGATGTGATTCTGCGTTTTGGCGATTCTCCACGCGGCCAGGCAGCGGGTCTCGGGAGTCAGTCGTTTTTCGTCGGGGCCATGACATCGCCATCGGTCGTGTGGCAGGTCGGACGGGTGGATGTGATGGGAGTCCGGTTCCGGCCGGGTGGGGCGACGGCGTTTCTGGGTTTGCCGGCGAACGAGTTGACCGACCTTGTGGTCGGCCTGGATGATGTTTGGGCGGATGCTGCCGAGTTTCTCGAGCGAACGGTGGCCCTTCGCGTGCGGGACGAGAACGCGAGTCCCGGAGATGGGGCACGGGCTGTTGCGCTGACGGCGAGGGAATGTCTATGCGCGCGGGCTCGGGCCGTCGAATCGCTCCTGCGGCGCCGCGCGATCGCACAGAGTCGCGATCCCTTGATCGGGGCGGCGGTCGATCTGATCGAAGCTGGCGCGGGACAGCTTCGGATGTCCGCTATCGAACAGCGGCTCGGCGTAACACAACGATCACTGGAACGCTGGTTCCTTGCACACGTCGGGCTCACACCGAAGGTGGCAAGCCGAATCGCTCGTTTCCAGGCCGCGGCTGGTACGCTACGCAAGGACCCGGCCGCGCCGCTGGCGCCTCTTGCCGTCGAGCATGGTTATCACGACCAGGCCCATCTGACGCGCGAGTTCCGCCAGTTCGCCGCTCTCACACCCGCCGCATACGCGCGGGAGCGGCGTGTCGGATTCGTACAAGACAGCTCGGGCCCGCTCGTCTAGATTGCGACCAGACCGCAATTCGACACTCAAAGCGAGCGAGCCATGAACGTCCGCAAGATCACACCCCTGCTCTACGTCGAAGCGATCGAACCGAGCCTCCCGTTCTGGGTGGACCGGCTCGGCTTCACAAAAACTGCCGAAGTCCCGCACGGTGATCGCCTCGGTTTCGTGATCCTCGAGAAGAACGGCCTCGAGATCATGTATCAGACCCGCGACAGCATTGCGGCCGACATCCCGCCCGTGGCCGGGACACCCATGACTGGCAGTCTGCTGTTCATCGAGGTCGATGACATCGACGCCACGGAACGTGCACTCCAAGGCATCGCTCACATCATCCCGAGGCGGACAACGTTCTACGGCGCGGAAGAGATCATCGTGCGCGAAGCGGCGGGAAACACGGTCACGTTCGCGCAGTTCGGCAAGGAGGCGTGATCCGGCGGTGCCGCGTTCAAGCAGTTGATCGCTGATGTACTTGTACTTGCCGCTGGCCGGCCAGACCGCGATCCTGCGGCGCTACAGACCGGGGTAAACGACGACCGGCCCCGGCGGAGATCTTCCTTCCTCGGGCGCCCAACGCTGACTCGGCACGCCAGCTCCATCCTGATAGCGCGATGAACAAGATCCTTCGCCCTTGTCGTTTGCCGTGATTGTGATTGCGGCGAACGTCGTGGGCTGGCGCGAACACGCATTGCCAGCCACTTCGCACTCCTGGAGCAACGCGTCTTCGCACTCCTGGAGCAACGCGTCTTCGCACTCCTGGAGCAACGTGCGTCTTCGCACTCCTGGAGCTACGTGCGTCGGCTTCGGCAGAACCTTGTAGCCGCAGCCCGCCGCTCCGACTTCTACGTTCTGCTCACGCGTCCAGCGCCGACTTTCGGCTGAACCTGCCCTGCCGCGTGGACGTGGCGAGCTACGTACCGAGGCGGAATGTCGTGGAACCGCAGATCCTCCTGCGTCCGAGCCGAACAGTGCGTTGCACGCTTACGTCGCGGTGCGCCATTGGGTCGCCCCGGCGCGACATTGATGTTTCGCGCGCAACATGAAGGTGGGGGCGTCGAGCGTGGAAGGGCGCGGGGTGAGTGCGGAAGGCGCTGCGTGTGTGTGTCGCGCGTCGCGTGTGGCGCGCACGACCATGCAGAAACGCGTGGTGGTGGGGTCTAGCGGCATGTGTGTGTCGCGCGGCGCGAGGAAGCCCGCGGTGGTGGGGCCGAGCGGCATGTGCGTGACGCGCTGCGCGAGGAAGCAGGCGGTGGCCATGAGCCCCGGCATGCTGGGGCGCATTGGGCATCTGCCGCGCGGACCGCGGTTAATTCCCAACGAACGTCCGCCGCGGTGGCGCGCATTGTGGATATGCCGCGCTTTCCGCGGCTAAGTCCCAACCCGGCTTCGGCCGCGCGAGGAATCCAGGTCTAGCGGCGGCGTGCGCGTGCCGTGCCCGCCTCCGTTCGATCCCGGATCATGTCGCGTCGCGTCGGGATGAGCTAGAAGTCCCAAGCCGGCTTCGGCCGCGAGAGGAATCTCTAAGTCCCAACCCGGCTTCGGCCGCGAGAGGAATCGCTTGAGCTCGTGCACACGACAGGTAGGAGGATGCGGCATGTGCGAAGCCGATGGGATGAGGTCGCGACGGCGGATTGATGCCGAGCTGGCCATCCTGTTGCTCGCGTCCGGGCAGCATGGTGTGGTCACACGCAGGCAGCTGATGAGTGCAGGCGTGTCTGCGGACGCAGTGGATCGCCGGTTGAAGAAGGGGCGGCTTCGGGTCGCGCACCCCGGTGTCTACCTGGTGGCTGGACCGGTGCGCTCTCCGCGTGTGAGGGAGATGGCGGCGGTGCTCGCCTGTGGTGCGAGGGCGGCGTTGAGTCACCGGAGCGCGGCGGAGCTCTGGCAGCTGCTTCCGGATCTGAAGGATTCGGTTCCGGTGGAGGTGACGACAGCCGAAGGCGACCATCGACGCCCTGGCATCCGTGTGCATCACGTGCGCACGGTGAAAGCGAATGAGGTGACGGCGCTCGATGGAATCCGGATCACGACGCCTGCGCGGACGCTGTACGACCTGGCGAGCGCGGTCGAGGAGCGGGCGCTCGAGCGGGCGCTCGCGACGGCATTCGACAGGTGTATGACGAACCGCGCCGAGCTGAGGTCGCTGTTGCGCCGCCACTCGGGTCGTCCCGGGACGAGCAGATTGCGGGCGCTGATCGAACGCGAGACGGAGCCGGCGTTGACGCGTTCGGAAGCCGAGGAGCGCCTTCTCCTGCTGATCCGCAGGGCCGAGCTGCCGCTGCCCGCATCAAACGTGAGAGTCGGCGGTTGCGAGGTGGACTTCTTCTGGCGAATGCAGCGGCTCGTCGTCGAGGTTGACGGATACGCGTTTCACTCGTCGCCCGGAACGTTCGAGCGTGATCGACGGCGCGATGCGGTGCTGGCGGCCGCAGGCGTGCGCGTAGTGCGCGTGACGTGGCGTCAACTGGTCAGCGAAGCCGAGGCGGTGCTCGTTCGGCTCGGGCAGGCGCTGGCAGTGAGCTCGCCGTGAGCGATCATCCGAGGCAAGCGCTCAAACGATGCACCGAAGAGCTTGATCGCGGCCGCCCGGGCGCCCTCTTCCTGTGTTCCACTTGAGTGCGCGGAGGATGGGAGTTCCTGGCTACCGCGCAAAGCCACCGGCTCGCACGTCCTGCGTGTGTGCCGGGGGTCAGATGCCGCGATCGAAAGCTTCTCGCCGACCGATTGACGCGGCCATCGCGCTGCGCGGATGGTCACGTCCATGCGTTGGCGACTGCCGGCCGCTCCGGTTCGCCTGCCTCAGACGATGAATGTGAGTTCTCCAGATCGATCATGGAGCATGCGTCATCTCGTGAAGCTCCGGTTGCGCCTGCTCACACGATGAACGCGAGTACGATATCGAACACGATCAGCAGGACAATGGCAATCTCGAGGTACTCCGCGCGCGTAGTAGCGGCTTCATCATACAGCGCGGTGTACGTGTCGCGGATGATTGCGAGCTTGCGGTCGACGGCGGCACTCCAGGCTCGGACGCGGAACTGCTCGAGGGTGGCGGCGTACACGCGGGCGAGGTAAACGTCTTCGGTGACGACGAGAGCGTTGTCGATCCGTTCCGCAACTTCCGTGACTTCCGCGACCAGCGTGTGGAGTGAGCGGGCGAGGTTCGCGTATCGCGGGCGGGCCAGACCTCCGAACCGCTGACGTGCCTGCTCGACACGCTCGTACATGCGCGGCAGTTCCGCGTCGAGGCGCTCGTCGTAGTAGCGCAGCTCGAGCAGCTGCGCATTCGCGACCTCCAGCACGTCTGCAACATCGGTGTCGCCACCCGGCTCGACGATGAGAGCGCGGGCATAACTGATCACGACCAGATCGTCACGGTAGTAGGTGTAAGCATGGCGTAACAGCTCCCGCCGCGCTGGTTCCGAAAGTGGTTGGGCCTCACCCGCCAGCAACGGGACGAGGTCGAGGCGCGCGAGAACGTCTTCACCGGAAAGGGGTCGATCGAAGCGCTGCACCGTCGCCACGAGATAGTCTTCCTGGAGGACGCTTCCAGGGCTGGTTTCCCGGGATGGGCTCTGGCTGGCCGGGGAGGCGTGAACGATTGCGCTCGCAATGAGGGTGCGAACGCGCTCCACGTGAGACGACCAGACATCCGCGGCAGATACGCCATCGTCGACCGCGTTGGCCAGCGTTACGAAGTCACTCCAGGTGAGCGACGTGACTCGTGATGTCATCGTCAGCGAGATCGCGCCGAAATCGTGCACGCGCACGGTGACGTCCAGTTCCACCGGCCCCGTCTCGAGGGCGACCAATGCCCTGCCCAGACCGAACTCGACCGGCGGCTGGGCGAACGTCACGGCCTTCTCCTTCGCACGCGTCAGACGGATCCGGGTTGAGCCGGGACCCGCCGCGGCCTCCCGTTCCACGCGCGCAAGGTCGATCTCGTGCGCGACATCGTACAGCCGGATCACCGAGACCTGGCCAGACTCCACTCGCAGCGTTGCGTCCAGTGATTCCATGCCTCGCCCCGGGTTCTCTCCGACGTCACGCGCTTGCCGGTGTGGCGCTCGCGGTGCCGGCCTGCCGCTTCGAGCAGCCGCACCAGAGCAGCTTACCGATGCCGGGACGATTGCGCTTCGGATGGCCTCGCCCTGTGACCGGGACTCCTCAGCCTTGCTTCAGCGCATGAGTCGGCTGGATGGCCAGCGCGCGACGCGCCGGCACCAGGCACGCGAGCAGCTTCGCCGCGGTCCGTCGGTTCCATGCCGAGGTTCCGCGCGACGCCGACGATCTTGTGCCACGCACGGGGCTCCTCGTCGTGCGCGGGCGCCGCGTACCGAACGCGCACACCGAGCGCGTTGCCGCCGATGTTGCGCGCGAACGATTCGTGGGGCATGACGCCCACCACCGTGGCCGTCGCGCGCCCAAGCTGCACGGTGCTGCCGATGATTCCAGCATCGCCCAGGAACCGTCGTTGCCAGATCTCGTGGCCGATCACGACGACATCCGCGGCGCCCGACCCTGCTCGTCTGCCGCCAGGAGCGGCCGCTCGAGAAAGCGGTGGAACGCGCGTGAGCGGGAACGCCGCAGCGCTGATCGCCGCGACCCGCACCGGTTCCGCCCGGCCGTTCCCCACGATCAGGTTGCGCTCCAGCGTGCGGTACGCGCCAAGCTCGCCGATCGACGTGAGCTGCTCACGCCACGCGAGGAAATCGTTTACCGAGCGGCGCTCCGGCGCCGATGTCGTGGCATCCCAGTTCTCGATCCGCACGATGCGCCCGCCATTCTCGAGCGGAAGCTTCGGATACGATCCTCGCCTCGCGCCGGGCTTCAGCCTGTGACAGGCCGGATCGCACCAGCTCCGCTGCTCGCAGTTCCACGTGCACAAGAAACTCCTCGCGCATCTCCGCTTCCACCTCCGGGCGCTGGCGTACGCCGCGCCGCAGCGACCGCAGGCGCGCGTTCCATCCTCCGGTCATCACAACTCCTGCGGTGTCGCCGCCAGCGACCGCGCAATGGCGTCAACCAACCGATTCCAGCTCGCCGTCTCCTCACCCAGCCGCCGCCGTCCAGCTCGCGTAAGTCGATAATACTTCGCTCGCCTGTTGTTCTCGGACGTGCCCCATTCGCTCGTAATCAGCCCCTGATGCTCGAGGCGGTACAGCGCCGGATACAGCGCACCCTGCTGAATCTGCAACGCACCACCCGAGATCTGCTCGATGCGCAGCAGCACGCCGTAACCGTGCAGCTCGCCCAGCGAAACAGCCTTCAGGATGAGCAGATCGAGTGTGCCCGGAAGTAGCGCTGCCTGGTCGGTCATGGCGATCGTCTTCTCCTATTCGTCTTAGGAGAAGATGCGACGCTGCCTCCTAATCTGTCAAGGAGAGTGGGCGCGGGCGCGCCCGCGAACGCGTGGGATCGTCAGACTCCGCGCGGTCGAGGAGTGGCGGGCGAGGTCGGCAAGGAGTGAAGCGGCGGTCGAGATCAGGCGTCGCTGACCGATCTTGCGGTTTCTTTGATTTTGTATAACATATTGGACCATGAGCCGGGGCGAGCATCTGGGCGAGTTCGAGCAAGTGATCCTGCTGGCGGTCGCGCGGCTGGGCGAAGCGGGGTATGGGGTGACGATCCGGCGGGAGATCGAGAAGCGGACGGGTCGGCGGGTGTCACTCGGGGCGGTGTACGCGACGCTGTTGCGGGTGGAGGAGAAGGGATACGTGGAGGGCTGGGCGGGGGAAGCAACATCGGTGCGAGGAGGCCGGGCGAAGCGGCACTATCGGTTGCGGCCGGCGGGAGTTCGGGCGTTGAAGGCAACGCGTGGGATGCTGGACGGGATGTGGGAGGGTGTGGATCTGGATCTGCGAGCGGGGCGGGCGTGATGGCGTGGGTTGATCTGAATCTGCGATCTGGCCGGGCGTGATGCCGGCGTGGGTCGATCTGAATCTGCGACCTGGCCGGGTGTGATGCGGTCGGTCGGGCTGCCGTGGTGGGCGCGGGTCTGGGTGCGGCTGGTGGTGTCGCGCACGGTTCGGCCGGATCTGCTCGGAGATCTGACGGAAGAATACGATGTGCACCGTCGCGCCGGGGGGCGGAATCGGGCGCGGGGTGCATTGCTGGTGGAGCTGTTTGCGTTGAGTCGGCCATCGGTCGCGCGCGTGTTGCGTCGAGGTCTTGTTGGGAATGGTGTACTTCGGAAGCGAGGAGTGCGGAGCATGGATGCGCTGGCGCGGGATATACGATACGGAATGCGATCCATCGGTCGGTCGCCCGGATTCTCGGTGGTGGTCGTGCTCACTCTCGCATTAGGGATCGGAGCGAACGCGCTGGTATTCGCGGTTGTGGATGGGCTTGTGCTGAATCCGTTCCCGTTCCCGGAAGCATCGCGGCTGGTGGGGGTGGGTACGCAGTTTCCGCGGTTGAACGGCGATCTGAATTTCGTCGAGCACATGTCGCCGGCGGAATACGAGGACATCAGGACAGGTTCTCGTTCGCTGGAGCGGGTAGTGGCGTGGGATATGGGGAACCGGCAACTGACGTTGGGCGATGCAACGGAGAATCTGTTCAGCGGGTTCTGGTGGGGCGATGCGCTTCAGACGCTTGGCGTCGCGCCGATTGCGGGCCGTGGCTTCACGGAGGAGGAAACGACGGAGGGCGCGCGCGTCGCGATCCTGAGTCATCGTGTATGGCGTGACCGATTCGCGAGTGACCCGGCGCTGGTCGGTGGTGCGGTGTTGATGAACGGAGAGCCGTATACGGTCGTCGGGATCATGCCGCCGGGCACGTTGCTGTACGGTATGGATCTGTGGCTGCCGATGGGGGTGAATCCGATGGTGTTCGAGCGGGACCGCCGGCAATTCCAGATTCTGGCGCGTCTCGCGGCGGGTGTATCGCTGGATGCGGCGAACGCGGAGCTGGAGACGATAGCGAATCGCATCGAAGGTGAGTACGGCAGTGCATTCGAGGAGTACGCGGGTTGGCGGTTGCAGGCGAGGACGTGGACGGAGATCAACGTGAGCATGCTCAGGCCGGCGGCGATTGTATTGATGGGAGCGGTCGGATTCGTGCTGCTGCTGGTCTGCGCGAACGTGGCGAGCCTGTTGCTGGCGAGAGCATCGGGGCGGCAGCGTGAGATGGCGATTCGTTCGGCGTTGGGTGCGGGGCGGGGTCGCGTGTTGCGTCAGTTGTTGACGGAGAGTGTAGTGCTGGCGGCTCTTGGTGGAGTTGCAGGCGGCCTGCTCGGGTGGCTGGGTCTGCAAGCGGTCGGTTCAACATTACCGGCGCTTTCCCTGTCGGTCCCGGCTGAGCTGGCCGTGAACGGGCGGGTGATTGGATTCACGATCGTGACTGCTGTGATGTCGGGAGTCGTGTTCGGGATGGCGCCAGCGTTGCAGGCGATGCGGTTCGAGCCGCAGCGGACGTTGCAGGCGGAATCGCAGTCGGTTGCGAGCAGCCGCGCGCGCCTGCGCGCGCAACGGGTGCTCGTCGGTATCGAGGTTGCGCTCGCGGTGTTGCTGGTATGTGGGAGTGCGCTGCTGGTTCACAGCTTTCTCAAGCTTCAGCGTGTGGACCGCGGCTTCGATCCGAAGAGCGTGCTGACGATGCGGCTGACACTGCCGTGGGAGAAGTACACAGCGGACCGGATCGAGCCGTTCTTCACGGATCTGCGCGATCGAGTAGCGGCGATCCCGGGCGCAGTCTCGGTCGCGACGGCGTCGCAGTACCCGCCGGGTGTGTTCCTGCGCTCGCAGCTGGAGATCGAGGGCGAGTCGGTCACGAACGCGGGAGCGCTGCCGGTCGCGTTCACGACGATTGCGAGCCCGGGCTATATCGAGACGATGCGGATTCCGCTTGTGCGGGGGCGAACATTCAGTGATGCGGATCGGTCGGCGGGACCTCTGGTCGCCGTGATCAACGAAGCAGCAGCGCAGCAGTTCTTCGCGAGTGGCGATGCACTTGGCCGGCGCATACGTTTGGCCGAGGAGAATGCGCCATGGTTCGAGGTCGTCGGTATCGTGAGATCGACGCGCAACCGCGGCCTCGATGCACCGCCCGATCCCGAGATATTTGCCAGCTCGCTCCAGGCGACCGGTTGGACGAATCAGCAGTTCCTGCTTGTGCGCACGGCAGTTCCTCCGCGCACGCTGCTACCCGCCATACGATCCGCCGTGGAGGCGATCGACGCGCAGCAGCCGGTCTATGCGATCCGGACGGTGGAGGAGGCCTTTGCACTTGCGGACGCACAGCGGCGAGTATCAGCGACAGCGATCACGCTGTTCGGCATGTTCGCGCTGGTGCTGGCGGTGGTTGGCATCTATGGTGTCGTGTCGTACGCAGTGAGTCAGCGCACGCGTGAGATCGGCGTGCGTATGGCTCTGGGCGCAGAACGTGGCAGGGTGCGTGGCATGGTCGTGCGACAGGCCATTCTGCCCGTTGTGATCGGCGCCGCAGCCGGCCTTGCCGCGGCAATCGCCGCAGGCCGTCTTCTCACCGGGCTGTTGTTCGAGTTGAGCGCAACCGATCCGCTCACACTGAGCGTAGCGATAGGCGTCATCCTGACGATCGCTCTGGTTGCGGCATGGGTACCGGCCGCACGCGCAAGCCGCCTGAGCCCGGTAGCAGCACTGCGTCCGGAGTAACCGGCGATTGGCCGCGACGCCTTCACGTCGTGGCCAATCTGTCGATCACAATCAGCGTCCGCCCACCACCAGACCCACGATCAACTGGAAAACGGGATCCGAGTCCTCGACGGTGGTCAGACTGACGCCGCCGCCCGCGTAGAACGAGGCTGTACCGATCCTCGCACCCAGATCCGCGCCGAACTCGTTCTCGCTGTCGGAAACGCTCACGGAAACACCACCATTGGATCCCTCGACGGTGCCGCGGATGTGCAGGAATTGCGGTACGGCGTGCAGCGTGACGAACAGGTTGTTACCGGCGACGAGGCGGCGGCCAATACCGAGGCCGACCGGAATCACGGTTGCGGTCACGGTCGCCTCGACGCCGGCGCTCGAATCGGACCAGCGTGTGTACGATGCGCCGGCTACGGGGCAGATCGACACGCTGGGCACGCTCAGTTCCATGGCGATGCCGCCCCCGAACTGGTTGGCATTCTCATCGATGTCGTCGATGGTAACGAGGCTGTAGTTACCGAAGAGCGAGATCGGACCGGTCAGGTCCGCCGTGACGCCGGCGCCATAGGAAGTCCCGCCCTCCGCGAAGCCAACGGCTCCGGCGATAGCGAACTGTCCGTCGCCGGTCGGAGCACCGATGCAGGCCTGGCCAGCAGCCATGCTCGGGATGGCCCACGCCAGAGTCGGGACGAGTAGAACTGCCTTCATTCGTGTGCGCACAGGAACTCCTCCATCACCGGTGTCGCCGTGCCGGACTTCACGATTCTGGCACAGTCATAACACGCAGTTTCGGAGGGGGTCGGCCCGTACTTGACTCACCCGGTGGGAGATCGATGCCAAAGACGCAGGCGCGTCACGTACGGTGGCGCCCGCTCCAAATGGCCAGCGACGTGGCGCATCAGACCGGCTCGCGTTCCCGTGTAAAGGAAGCGAGTGTGTCGACGAAGGTCGGTTCCGCGTTCGTGCCGGGCTCGGGCGCGACCGTGACGCGCAGCGCCTGAAGCCCGCGGGCACCCTGGAGATCCTCCAGTTCCAGCTCTTCGACGCCGGCCTCGACATACTTGCGAGCACGCAGGAACTCGAAGAAGCGGGCATACTCGGCCGCTTCACGCGGATGGCTGTACACGACCGCGATCCTGCCCGGTTGCGTGAGCTGCTCGCGCGTGCCCTTGACGCGCGCCTTGTCGATGCGCTTCTTGATGATCTCGTACCGTGCGTTGTACGCGCCATCGACGTCGAAGCGCTTCTCATCGGCGCGGAACCGAATCGCGAGCGGCGTCGACTGAGCCAGGATCATGTGCGCGACCTGGAGCGGGACCGGCAGCGCAGACTCGATCCGGCGCAGTTCCCACACCACGCCGCACATGGTCATGAGTTGCCAGAGACGCAAGTTGCGCAGGAAGATGGGCTGGAAACGGTCACCGGGCTGAAGCGATGCACCGATGTAGATGTTGTAGTCCACGCCGTCGGTCTTGAACTTCTCGAAATAATGCGGGAACATCATCTGCGCCTTCTCCTGTTCCCGTTCGAGAAAAGCGGCGATCGTTTCAGTGATCCTTGAAACGGAATCCTCGAACTGACGGCGCTGGCCGTACAGGAAGCCAAGTTCGGGATCCAGAGCGCTGCGATAGGCGTGGAGGGCCGTTGTTGTGTCGCCTCCGAATCCGCTCAACTGTTCGAAGACGTCTTCAAGTTCGATGCGCAGGAAGTCGAGCACACGAATTTCGTCCCCGGAACGGAGGCCATCGCGAATGCTGTCGACGTGCGTGATCAGGCGCTGTTCCAGCTCGGCGAGGACGGGGAGCGGCTGTTCCCGATTGGCGGCGGCGAGTGCTGTCCTCGCCAGCTCGAGCTGCTCGAGCAGGTCGGCCTGTATCGCGCCGCTGCGGTGTTGTGACGACCCGCGAATATCCGACAGCCCGTAAAGCGGGTAGACTTCGTCGAAGACGATCGGTTCGACCGCCGCGTACTGGCCATCGACCGCGGTCGCGAGGTAGTTGCGAGCGGCGTCGCGAAAGCGCCACTCGACGGCAGGGTGAATTGCCGTGTACTTCTGCTTGATGATTGCCTGCACCTGCGTTTCGCGTTCATCGAGCATCCGCTTGAGCGCGATGGAGAAGAGGCTGATGACTTCCTTGAGCCAGCGCGAATTCAGGGCGTGCAGGTCACCGGGATTCGGCGAGCCCAGCTCGAGCAATCCGATGACGTGGTCATCGACACGAAGCGGCGCCACGAGCAGGTTGCGTACACCCTGGCCCATGACCTGCGCCTCGAACCCGGTCTGGACATCGCAGCAGGAGAGGTCGCGGATGAAAACGGGCTGGTGGCTTTCGATCACCTTCGTGTAGTACGATTGGGCGCGTTGCGGGCATTCGGGCGCCTCGCCTTTCCCCACGAGCAGGCTCCTGCCGATGGGTCTGGCCCCGGTGATCGCATCGCCGTCATCTCGCTCGACGGAAAGCACGCCGAGGCGGAGGTCCGGCCGCCGCAACAGTGAGCGCAGTCGGTCCTGCAACATGTCGATCTGTTCCGGCCTCGCCATCGCATCCGTCCGCAGCAGGTCCGACGTCAGCGAAGCGATGATCTGCTGATCGGTGACGTCCTGCAAGACGAAGGTCACAAAGCCATGGAACTCGAACGTCGCGGGCGGCAGCAGTTGCTGCCAGAGATCGAGGTTCATGCGATCGGCCAGCAGCTGGCCGATCTGGGCTGGCGTGAGTTCCGGGCGGAGACCCGTTTCGACGATGCGAACGAAATGCGGCTCGATTGTCAGGCTGAAGTGACGATCCAGTCGTGTGACCGGATCGGTCACGCGAAACGGGAAAGCCACGTGGAAATCGAGTGACTCCTGTCCGTAAAGGTTGGCTAACAGAAAGTGATACGCGACGATTGCCCGGCCGCGCAGGAGCTGGTAGTGATCCATTCCATCGACCAACTGTTCGAACAGCGTTGTCTCCTGAAAAGCCTGCGTCAGGAAGAATGGCTTCAGGGTGAATGGCGGCAGAGCGGCGCCCAGCATCTCATCGCCAACGGCCGGCGGAAAAACCGCGCCGAGGAGCGTTTCGATCAGATCCGCATGCTGCTCGAGGACTGTGGCATCCTCGATGACACCGCGGAGTTCCGGCGCCGCATCGACCCGCTCCAACAGGCGCGCAGCAAGGTCCGCCCTCGCCGGGGACGTGCCTGTGCTGGCGGCTCGCCAGAAATCGATCAGCGGCTCGAGCGTGAGTGCGCGGCGGAATGGAAACGTGTCGTCCGTGTCGTGCATGCCTTCCTCAGTTCGGAACGGGTGAGTCCGCCGTCCGGACCCGTACCCGTCAGACATGTGAAACCCGCGAGGTCCGCTTCAGGGTTCCACGATGCGATCCGATCGTGGCGCCAGCGGGGATGCGATCCGCTCGTGGCGCCAGCGGCCGAATCCGATCCCCGGGCCCGGGAACGGACGTTTCGGGCCTTCAGGGACGGCGAGCCGCCCGATGATGCAATGCCGACTTGAGGATATGCAGACGAGCCTTAAGTTTCGCACCCGGAACCGGCTGAACCGGCAGATTCCAGAACGGAAACCTGCGGTACGTGACTTCTGTCAGGTACAGAGTCTGATCGAGTCGCGCCGCAAAGCACTCTTCGGAGGGGACGATTGAAGAACGGCAAGCGAGACGGAGGTTCGAAGCGGAGGCGGAAAGGGCCGGGTGGCGTTCTCCTGCCAAGGCCATTCACGATCCGGCCGTCAAAGATTCAGGGAGAAGGCGCTTTTGCCACCCGCTGGATCGATCAGGGCGCACGCATCATCGAATATGTGGGCGAACGCATCTCGCCCGATGAGGCGGATGCCCGCTATGACGATGACTCGATGGGAAGGCACCACACGTTCCTGTTCTCCGTTGACGATGACACCGTGATCGATGCTGCCGCCGGCGGCAATGATTCACGCTTCATCAACCACTGTTGCGACCCGAACTGCGAAGCCATCGACGACGACGGGCGCATCTTCATCGAAGCGTTGCGCGATATCGCGCCCGGCGAAGAACTCTTCTACGATTACGGCTACGAGCTGGGAAGCGACAAGCTGACACCGGGATTGAAGAAGGTCTATCCGTGTCACTGCGGTTCGCCGAACTGCCGGGGGACGATCCTGGCGAAGTCGCGGCCGTAAGGGACGGATCGGGCCGGGGAAGCGTTTCCGGCTGGTTTCTGTTGAACTGAGCTGAGATGCGTTTCTGGGGCTGGTTTCTGGGGCTGGTTTCTGGTTTGAACGGATTCTGAACGCCGTTCCTGGCCGATGGTCCCAGGGCTGTTCCCGCATGGATGAACAGCGGGTGCGGCAGGTTCCTGATGTCCTCGCGGCATCGAGCGGCTAGTTCGATGCCCGGACTGATTTCCTCGGACTCCCGCGAGCCCGCCGCCATCGCGCGTGCACTATCGTGCACTATATGGATGACCGCCGCGCCGATCCTGACACGTGAGCGCCGTGCAACGGGGGGCCCACCGCGAGGATTTCGTCGTGACGAATTCGCAGCCCCCCGACAACACGCTTCGAATCCGTTCAAACCAGAAACCGGCCCCAGAAACCAGCCCCAGAAACGCCTCTCGTGTCGATCGATAACTTCCTCTAGCCCGCCTCCACGTACTCTCGTTCATCCACCCCGGTATAGATCTGACGTGGACGGGCGATTCGCTGGTCGCCGTCATTCATGAACTCTTCCCATTGCGCGAGCCAGCCGGCGGTGCGGGGGATGGCGAAGAGGACGGGGAACATGTCCACGGGGAACCCCATCGCCTGGTAGAGAATTCCGGAATAGAAATCGACGTTGGGGTAGAGTTTTCGAGAGACGAAGTAGTCGTCCTCGAGTGCGATGCGTTCAAGTTCGAGGGCGATGTCGAGCAGCGGATTGCGGCCGGTGACTTCGAAGACCTGGCCGGCCATGTCCTTGAGGATGCGAGCGCGCGGATCGTAATTCTTGTATACGCGGTGGCCGAAGCCCATGAGCCTGAATTCACCGGCCTTGGCGCGCTTTACGTAGTCGGGGATGTTGACCTTGTTGCCGATCTCCTGGAGCATGCGCAGGACCTGCTCGTTGGCGCCGCCGTGCAGGGGGCCGTAGAGAGCGGCGGCGGCTGCGGCGAGAGAGACGTAGGGATCGGCTTGAGAGCTGGCCACGCCGCGCATCGCACTGGTGCTACAGTTCTGCTCGTGATCGGCGTGCAGGATGAAGAGCACATCGAGCACGCGCTCGAGGACCGGGTCGGGACGGTAATTGCGGCCCGTGAGACTGAACATCATGGCGAGGAAGTTGCCGGTGTAACTCAGGTCATTGTCGGGGTAGACGTAATTGCGGCCCATCATGTGCCGGTAGATGAACGCGGAGATGGTCGGCAGTTTGGCAATGAGACGATGGATCTGGTGGCGCCGGGCCTCAGCGTTCGTGACGTCGCGCGCGTCAGGATAGAAGGTGGAGAGTGCCGCGACGGTGCTGATGAGCATGCCCATCGGGTGGGCATCGTAGTGGAAGCCGTCGATGAACTTCTTGATGTTCTCGTGGATCAGCGTATGATGCGTGATGTTCTGCGTCCAGCGCTGGAGTTCGTCACTGGAGGGAAGTTCGCCGTTCAGGATGAGGAATGCGACTTCGAGGAAGCTGCTTTTTTCGGCAAGCTCCTCGATGCCGTATCCGCGGTAACGCAGGATTCCCTCATCGCCATCGATGAACGTGATGGCGCTCTGGCACGAGGCGGTATTCTGGAACGCTGGATCGTACGTGAGCAGACCGAAATCGCCTTCATTGCGCTTGATGTTACGCAGGTCGAGGGCGCGAATCGACGAGCCGTTGTCGGCGTAGGTGCCGTGCGTGATCGGCAGATCGTACGTCTTTCCCGTGCGATTGTCCGTGATCGTCAAGGAATCGGGCATCGTTTTCTGGCCTCCGTCGTCCGGAACGCGGCCGCTGGAAACAGGGCTGCGCGACGCCTTCGTGCGCCGGCGGGTAGAATAGCATCCGGGCGGCGATCGCGCCCGTCCGAGAGGCCGGTTGCCATCGCGTGGCGGGGCCGTGCACTATCCCGGCCGTATCAGCCCACAACGTACATCGGAAGGAGTGCGGAACGAGCCGTGAACCGTTCCTTGCGTCTTACAATGGTATCGGCGCTGGTGACCGCTCTGGCCTGTACCGGTCCTCGCGAGCCGGAGATCGGACCGGAGCCGATGGACATCGACACCCGTACTCTCGCCATCGCCTACGATACCGGCAGCCAGGAACTCGTGCTCGAACTGCCGCCCGTCGATCTGCCGGCGCACGCGAGTCATGAGATCGAGCAACCTCAGCCGGGCGAGGCGATTGTGCCGGTGGGCGGATGGGTGCAGGGCTATCGCGTCGAGGTCCTCGATGGGAGTGGCAATGTCGTGCCGCGCGATGTGATCCATCACGTAAACATCATGGCGCCAGGGCGCCGCGAGCTGTTCAGTCCCGTCATGCAGCGCATCGGTGCGGTCGGCCACGAAACCTCGCCCGTCGTGATCCCGGGCATTCTCGGCTATCCGGTCGAGAAGGGCAGCCGGATCCTGATCTCCGCGATGCTGCACAACCCCACGCCGGCATCGTACCACGGTGTACGCATCCGCGTGCGCTTCCGTTATGAGCAGGACGATGTCATCGATCCAATTGACGTGTTCCCGTTCTACATGGACGTTACACCACCCGCAACGTTGCACGCGTTCGACCTTCCGCCCGGACGGTCGGACAGGAGCTGGGAGGCATCGCCTGCGGTGGGCGGCCGCATTCTCGGCGTCGGCGGCCACGTGCACCAGTACGCCGTCTCCCTGACGCTGTTCGACGTCACAGCGGACCGCGTTCTCTACGAGACGCAACCGATTCGAAATGAACAGGGGGCCGTTACTGGAATGGCGCAGGACTTCTTTCTTCTGCGGCTCGGCATTCCGCTCGATCGCGATCACACGTATCGGTTGACGGTCACGTACGACAACCCGACGGGCGAGACGATCGCCGAGGGCGGGATGGGCGCGCTTGGAGGCATTTTTGTACCGAGCCGAGGTGCCGCATGGCCCGCCGTCGATACCGGTAATGCTGAGTATGTCAAGGATTATGAGATCCGCATCACACCGCACTGGACCGAGATGCGCGGAGCCCCGGGTCACGGCGGACATCAGCATCGTTCTTCCAGCTCTTCGAGCGTGCGAGGCCAGTCTTCGCCGAGCAGGCGCGAGAACGCGCGATCGGCGAGCAGCCGGCCGCCGGTCTGGCAGCGCGCGCAATAGTTCGTCTCGTTGCCGGCGTACACGATGCGCTGGATCGGCGCGCCGCACTGCGGGCAGGGCTGACCGTAGCGGCCGTGCACGGCCATACGCGGGTGGAAGGCGGTAATCTTCTCGGGAAAGGAGTCGCCGACTTCGGAGCGCAGGATATCGACCCATTCGCGAAGCGAGCGCTGCGTGGCGTCATGGAGGCGTTCGATCTCGGCATCATCGAGCTGTCGTGACAGGCGGGCGGGTGACAGCTTTGCGATGAGCAGGATCTCATCGGAATGCGCGTTGCCGATGCCACTGAAGATGCGCGGATCGGTGAGTGCGCGCTTGAGCGTGCGGTTCTCGCTGCGCAACGCGCTGGTGAACTCGGCGAGGGACGCTTCCAGCGGTTCGAGGCCGCCGCGGTCATGTTCCGCGAGCGTGGCCTCGCCCCGGACGAGATGGAGCGACGCCCGCTTCTTCGGGCCTGCCTCCGTGAGGAGCAGCGACCCGTTCGGGAAATCGAAGGCCGCGTGTCCGAGCTTGCGCGGCACGACAGCGCCGGGGTCCCGCCAACGAAAGCGGCCGGTCAGCATGAGATGGATGACGAGGAAGAGGTCACCCTCGATGCGCCATACGATGCGTTTCCCGAGGCGGCGCACCTCCTCGACCACGCGATCCTCGACGGCTGCGAGGGGCGGATCGTAGGTTCGAAGCAGGGACGGCGAGACGATGCGTACGCGTTCGAGGGGTTGGCCCACGATCCGATCGCGAAGCGCCTCGACGTATACGGTGATCTCGGGAAGCTCAGGCATTCGTCGAAAAGGGGTTCGACCTGCATGAGAAGTCAACGGATCGCGGCCGCGTGCCTCGCGGCCATCACGGCAATGCCAACCACACTCATGGCCCAGGCGCCCGACCTCGAGCACGAAGGCGCTGCGGCGCTCGGGCTGGCATTGCGGCGGCTCGGCGTGACGCAGCGTGTGCTGATGATCGGGGCGCACCCGGACGACGAAAACTCGGCGCTGCTTGCGACACTCGCCCTGGGTGGCGGTGCGAACGTCGCGTACCTGTCGCTGACGCGCGGGGAAGGCGGGCAGAACCGGATTGGCGCCGAACTCCAGGAGGGCCTGGGTTTGATCCGGAGCGAGGAACTCCTGGCGGCCCGCCGCCTCGATGGCGCGCGCCAGTTCTTCTCGCGTGCATACGACTACGGCTATTCGAAGTCGGCCGATGAGGCGTTCCGCCACTGGCCGCGCGATTCGCTGCTTTCCGACGTCGTAGCCATCGTGCGGCGGTTCCGGCCCGATGTCATGGTGCCGGTCTTCAGCGGCACGCCGCGCGACGGACACGGCCAGCATCAGGCATCGGGCATCATTGCCCGCGAGGCGCTCGAGGCTGCGGCCGAACCGTCCCGGTTCCCGGGCCAGATCGCGGCCGGATTGCGCCCGCACCGTACGCCGGCCGCGTACCAGGCGCTGTATCGACCGGGCGATGTCTCTCCGTTCGAAATCTCGACCGGTGAGTTCGATCCCCTGTTCGGCAGGTCCTGGTTTCAGATCGCGATGGCCAGCCGCAGCCGGCACCGCTCGCAGGACATGGGAACCGAGCAGCCGCCGGGCCCGCACGAAGTTGCCCTCGAGCCCATCCTGCCGGCATCGCCAGACTCACCGCCTGCGTTCTACGCCGGCGTCGACACCACGCTGTCCCAACGCGCGACCCGCCTCATCGACGAGCGCGGTGCCGATCCCTCCCCTCGGCATGCCTCGGATCGGAACCGGAAAGGCGATCTCATCGACGTCATGCGCCAGTACGAGTCGGAGGTTGCCGGTGCCCGCATCGCATACACTCCACTGGAGCCGGGCGGACTCGTGACGACTCTTGCCGCCGCGGTCGGGACACTGGACCGGGCCCGTACGCTCATTCCCGCCACGGGAGCCGGCGACTTCCGGTTCCACATCGAGGCTGAACGCGATGATGCAGTGGCGGCACTCGTGCTCGCGTCAGGTTTCGTCATGGATGCCGTGGCGGACGACCCGGTCCTCGTGCCGGGGCAGGAATTCGTATTGACCATTCGGCTGTGGAACGGCGGGACCGAAGAGGTCGGCGTGGGCGCCGTCGAGCCCGTGGTGCCGGTCGGGTGGACGGCAACCGCAGTCGATCCGGCACCCACCTCCGTCCCGTCTGGCCAGCTGGTGGAACGCCAATTCCGCGTGCGAGTCGCGCCGAATGCATCGTTTTCGAATCCCTACTTCCTGCGCGATCCGAGACGCGGCGACATGTACGCTTGGCCCGAGGATCCGGCACTGCGCGGCGACCCGTTCCAGGCGGGTCCGATTCAGGCGCGTGCAACCGTCGCCATCGCCGGCGTTGCCGTCGCGCTGACCGAACCCGCGACGTTCGTCGAAGTCGACAACGTGACGGGTGAACACAGGCTCCCCATCCTCGTCGTGCCAGCCGCCGGCGTGTCCGTCCAACCCCATGTCGCCGTCATCCCGCTCGGCACAAGCATTGCCGGCGACGCGGCGCCGGACGGGGAGCGCGTCGAGATCGGCACCGAAATCGTCGTCACACTCGCGGGTGAAGCACCGGACGGGTCGGCGGGTACATTGCGCATCGAGACACCGGACGGCTGGTCGGTCGAGCCGGCATCCGTGGCCGCGACTCTGTCCGGTGCGGGCGCCCGCGCGACGTACCGGTTTCGCGTCCGTGCACCCGAATCGCTCGAGCCCGGTGAGTATCCGATTCAGGCGGTCTTCGAGTCCGGCGGCGAACGGTATACGCGCGGCTACGATCGCATCGCATACGCACACACGAATCCTCGCCTCCTGTTCCGGCCGGCAGCTGTCCGCTTCGCGGCGTTCCCGGTGCAGGTCATCACCGGACTGCGCGTCGGCTACATCGAGGGCGCGGGCGATGCCGGTGCAGCCGTGCTCCGTCAGTTGGGAGTCGAGGTCGAGTTGCTCGATGCGCGTGGACTGGCGGCGTCGGATCTCGGTCGTTTCGACGCCATCGTGTGCGGCATTCGCGCCTACGAAGTCCGGACCGATCTCATCGCCAACAATGCGCGGCTGCTCGAGTACGTGCGGCGGGGCGGCACATTCATCGTCCAGTACAACCAGCAGGAATTCGCACGAGGCAATTTCGCGCCATACCCTCTGACGATGGCTCGGTCCGCCGGCCGCGTGACCGATGAAGCGTCACCATTCCGTCTTCTCGAATCGGATCACGCCATCTTCACACGACCGAACCGCATTGGCCCGGCCGATTTCGAGGGTTGGGTGCAGGAACGCGGCCTTTACTTCATCGAGAGCTGGGCACCCGAATACACTCCGTTGCTCGGCCTCGAGGACCCGGGCGAGGAAGAGCAGCGCGGCTCGCTGCTGGTCGCTCGCCACGGTGATGGCCACTACGTGTACGTGGCGCTCTCGTTCTTTCGCCAGTGGCCTGCGGGTGTGCCCGGGGCCTATCGCCTGATTGCGAACCTCGTGTCCCTCGGCACCTGAGAAGGCGAGGCACATGGGACGGGAGGGTCGTGTACCACTCCCTGTCGAATCCGGCAGACGGGGCATGGATCGTCGCGCAACGGCGCGGTCGGCACCTCACCGGGTCATGCGCAGTGGAGGTGTGCCATGAAACGGTTCCATGCAATCGGCCTGGTCGTGCTTGCGGTCCTGCTGACCGCGAGCTGTTCTTCGCGAAGAGGACAGCAGGGCAACAGTTATCCTCCGATTACCGTGAGCATCGAGAACCAGAACTTCTACGATGCGACGGTCTACCTGAGCTGGAGAGGCGATCGGCGCCGGCTTGGGGTTGTGGGTGGCAACACGACGCAAACGTTCGAATCGCCGTGGTTCGGGCCGGAAGTGACGATCCAGATCGATCTCCTTGCGGGTGGCAGGCGGTCCGGAGATCCGATCGGGATCAGTCCGGGCGAAGAACTCGTCGTGCAGATCCCCGCGAGCATCGATCGACTGCGCGTGATCCGACGGGGTGATTGAACGCCATTCCCGCCGAATTGATCAGCGGTCCGCGATCGGCGTGCCGCTATCCAGTGACCCGTGGTGCAGCAGCGCATTGAACACGAGTCCGTAACTGCCCAGTGTTTCGCCCCGCCAGAATGGATTGAAGCCGAACAGGACGACGTGTCCCGTGCCAAGACGCACATCGACGAGCGCGGGCGCGTTCGCCAGCTCCTCGCCGTTCGTCAGACCACCGCTGATCAGCAGAGACTTCACATCGGGTTCGAAGCGGAGAATCGTGCGGACTTCGCTGTTCGTGTTCGAGCGCTCGTTCTGCGCAGTGTCCGCAGTGTCTCTGAAGGCTTCCACGCCGGCCCGACCGGCGTCTTCGCGTCTTGCCTGCACGCGATCCTGCTCGCCGATGGCGCCGCGGCCGGACCGCCTCGCCGTCGTGCTGCCGTTGCTTGCAGTGGTATCGGCGGCATCTCTGCCGCCGCGGCCACTGCCGGTTGCGAAGACCGGACCGTCGTTGAAGTACACGCCGAGTTCGTCACCGTATCCATACGCAAGCGGGCTGGTCCGATCGGCGCGCTCGGTGCGGAACACACCGCCCGGCGCCCAGAGCGCTTCCGGCTCGCGGATCGACAGGCCCTCTGTCAGACCGAAATGCACAGGAACGGACGCGCTGCTCGTGAGCGTGATGAGGGTACCGCCTTCCTTCACGAAGTTGGCGAGGTTCAGGACGCCGCTCAACTCGAGGCCGCCGCGCATATCATCGGTCTCGGCCTGCTTGCCGATGTTCGGCGTGAGCGATGAAGACTTCCACGGGATCGGCCGGTCCCCGCTCAAACCGCGCAGGATCGAGAGGGCATCGTTCGATGATGGCCCGAACACGATCACGTCGAAGCGGTCACGCAGGCGGGGAAGATCGCGCACATCGTGCACACTGATGTAGTCGTACGGGATGCCGTACTCGTCGAAGCCGATGCGCAGCCAACCCTCGCTCTGTGTCGACGTCCAGGTATGCATCACGGCGATGCGTGGCACGATGATGGGGTGCATGTCCACGCTGGGCACGTTCGGGACCGCAACGGCCGTGAATCCGAACTCGGTTGCTGCGGCGGTAAGTCGATCGACGATGTCGGCCGGGTTACCGGCCATGCGGATGATGAACGTGCCGGCGGCGAACTGGCGGCCACCGGTCTCGAACGCGCGTTCCGCCGCCTCGATGCGAAGGTCGCGATGCTTGAAACGGAACGCGGTCAGGTTGTTGTCTGCGTTGTAATCGATGAGGTAGGCGGCGGCGCTGCGATCACCCAGGACAGTGCCGGTTGCGCGGACCGGACCGGAGACGAGTTCCATGGGTGCGACGAGCACGGCCGGATTCTCGATTCTGCGCGTCTCGACGTTGAACAGCGGACCGAGGGTCCAGCCGGTGTCATCGTAAGGGCGAGGATCCGCCGGGTTGTAGTACTGTAAGTCGAGCAGCATGTCGGCGGCACGCGAGTACGGCTGATCCATGCGAATGACGTAGCTGCCGGCGGCGTACGTCGTTTCATCGGCTTCAATGGCCTGCGTTGCGCGATGGACTTCGATGCCCTGGCGCTGGAGCAGCTCGAGCAATCTCGCCTGCTGGCCGGGTCGTGGATCGTCTGCGGGGAATACGTAGGCGGCCGGCCCCTCGGTCTGCGCTTTCGCGATCGAACGCTTCGCCTTCTGCCGCAGGTTGCGGAGGAATTCGCTGCGGTGCGTGGCAACCTCGTTCATTGCGATGAGGATCGCGCTCTGTTGGAGATTGACGTTGTTCCGGATCGACCAGACGACTTCCGGCAGCGGCGTATTGGGGCGGTGCCACTGGCGGTCGACATCCTGGCGTACGATGCGCGTGGACGCATCGCCTGCACCCTGTGTCTCGTAGAAGCGGCCGATCGCATTGCGCATGTTGGCCACCCACATCATGTAGTTCGGCGCCCAGCCGTCATAGAAGTCATGTGTGTAGACGCCGGGCACCCCGAACGCCGCCATCCGCTCGACTTCGCGGTGGGCCAGTCGATTCCACTCGCTGATGACAATGGGATCGATCCAGGCATTGTACGGGCCACGTCCCGTTGACGTGTAGAGATAGGCAGCCGACTCGTGCAGATCGTGCAGGATCGTCGGATGCCAGTCCAGGAACGTGCGCGTTACGTTGCGCTGTAGCTGAAGCGACATGCCTATGCCATCGCGATTGTTGTCGTGCGCGACATACTTGCCCCAGTAGAGCGGGCGGGTCGCGAGACTCGCACTGGGATCCTTGCGCCTGGCCATGTGCAGATCGACGACCTTGGCACGCCCATCCACTTCGATCACCGGCGTCACCATGACGATGACGTTGTCGCGGATGGCGCGAACCAGATCGGATTCTTCGACCGCGAGACGGTAGACCAGTTCCATGAGCATTTCGGGAGAACCGGTCTCCGGCGAGTGGATCGCGCCAGTGGCCCAGTACATCGGTTTCGCGGTTGCGATCAGTTGTTCGGCTTGCGCGTCGGTGATGGTGCGCGGGTCCGCGAGCTGCGCCGACATCGCCTTGTAGTCATCGAGCCGGCTGATGGTCTCCTCGTTCGCGACGACGACGAGGATCATCTCGCGGCCTTCCTCCGTGTAGCCGATGTTGAACACGGTGACGCGATCGGACGCCGCATCGACCGCGCGCATATAGCGGTAGATCTCTTCCGGGTAACTGAGTACGTCGGGCGCGCCCGCAATGTGGCCGAGGATGGTGAGCGGCGTAGGTACCGTCGATGACGATGGAAGATGATCGACGAGCGGCGTCAGGAAGAACGGCTCGGTGGTGTACTCGCGGATCTTTGCCGTGTATGCCTGATCGATGCTCTGGGCCAGGGCAGGTTCGGCAACGCTGGCGATCATGAACGCGCCGTAAATCCCAGCGCGCATCCGTCGCTTCGTCCGGCCGCCGATCGGCCTCGCGGCCGCACGGATCGAAAGAGAGGTCATCGGCTGTTCGCTCAGGGAAGTTGAAACGCGAAGTATGCGCAGGCCGATCGGCTCCGTCAAAGCCGGCGGGTCAGTCGTCGTCCTCGGGCACGTCCTTCGGGCGAACGAAGTGGTCGAGAAAGCCGGTCCCATCATCGACGCCGGTCCAGCTGCCGGCGTCAAATCGGAGGACGGCAAGGGCGCCCGTCGGGTACTTCTTGCGCAAGCGTTTCATCGGTTCCTTCCGGCCGTCGCCCGCGAGCCGGAGCGCGAGTTCTTCGAAGCCGGGGTTATGGCCGATCATGAGGACGCTCTGGACATCATCCGGCAGGCGTTTCACCCAGGAGAGCATGGCATCGGGCGCAGCCATGTAGAGCGTGTCATCGATCTGAACGCGAGCGCTGTCGAAGAGGGGTGCAATGCTCTGCCATGTCTCGACCGCGCGGCGGGCGCCGGAGCACAGGACGGCATCCGGGATGAGGCCTTCGTTCTTCATGAAGCGGCCCATGCGCGGCGCTGCGGAGCGGCCACGGTCCGAGAGCGGGCGCTGGAAGTCGGGCAGCGACGGCTCGTCCCAGCTCGATTTCGCGTGACGGATCAAGAGAAGCGTCTTCATCAAGGTCATCCGTAATTCGCGTTGTCCGGTCACCGGGACCCAGCCAGGGAACCGGCCCAGCGTAGCATCAGGCGATGACGATCAGAACAGGAACCCGGCGCGCAAATAGACACCCGTCCGTTCGCTGCTTCTTGCCAGCGCGAGGCTCATCGTGTTCGCAGGGCTCAGGAACGACAGCCATATACCGCCTCCGGCCGCGGAATGCCAGCGGTCTGACTCTTCGCCGTGGGCGAAGACGCGTCCGGAGTCGGCCAGGCCGAACAGGCCCAGGGTTCCTGGCAGCAGCAGAAAGAAGTCGGTAACGCGGAACCGGAGTTCGGCGTTGGCGAAGGCGGAGGCATGGCCGAGAAAGCGCTGGCGGGAGAAGCCGCGCACGTTCTCGCTGCCGCCAATGGAGGCGGCCTCGAAGTACGGCGGTTCGCCCCAGATCTTCTCACCACCGAGACGGAGCGCGAGTGTGGGTGATGCGAGGATGGGGGCGGAGACGTAGGTCGAGGCCTGCCCGCTCAGAGACCCCCATGCGGTCGCGACATCGAGCAGCGACGGCACGAACTTGCCGTCGAGTTCGAGGAACGCACCCCGGCTGGCCGCCCGGCGAACGTTGCGGCTGTCGAACCGGAAACGGACGGTTGCTCCGACCTGATTGAAGCCATCCGTTCCATAGGCGGACACGCTGTCGAGGAGTGTCGCCGTGGTCGGGTCGTGGCGGGCGAGACGAACTGTCGGGCCGAGCGCGATTTCCGTTCGTTCATACGGCTTCACGACCGCGACCGCCGATGCGATGAATTCGCTCCGGTCTGCGTGATAAAACGTATCATCGCGGTCCTCCCGGGTCTCGTTGCCGAAGCCGTAGAACCGGGTCCGCTCGACGCCGGAACCGCTCGTTTCAATGCGGCCGTTCACATCACGCGTGAGGTGAAACTCGTACGTGAGGTCGAAGCGCGGGCGGCCCGTGGTCGTGCCGATCCCGACATTGAACGCCAGCCGGGTGCGCCACGGGTACTCGCGGAACCCATAACCCCAGCGTATGGCGCCGAAGCCGACGTACAGTCCGAGGTCCGGTTCGGAAGCGATCGAAGGGACCGGGATCCAACGCGAACCCCAGTCGCGAGCATCCGCCATGTGTACGATGGCCGATGAGTCGATCGGCTGCACCCATTCCAGATCGTCGAATCGAGTGCCTGGCCCGCTCTCGATCGTGTTCTCGCCTCGATCATCGTACAGGAACACACCAGCGCCGCCGGTCTGGTCGATCAGAACATCATCGCCGCCGCCGCCCACAATGCGAATCACGATGTCGCCTGCATTGGCGCCGCTCGCGACTGCACGGTCAGCGCCGCCCCTGAGGAAGACCCTGACCTCGTTCGTGTCATCGGCGTGGAACATGCGCGCGAACGTGACGGCGCCGCTCTGCGTGGCGCGGATCCGTACCCGCAAGGTACGGCCATCGATGCGTTCGAGAGCCGCGGTCTCGGCTAGATCGGTCATCTCGATGTCGGTCCAGCCGGCGAGAACACGATAGTATTCCTCCGCCATGGCAGGCAGCCTGTTCCGCCTCTGCTTCAAGGCGGCAATCAGGTTGGCGCCGATCTGGTCGAAGTAAGGCGGCGGCAGAGCATGCACAGCTCGTTCGATCGCGGCGTCATCGAGGCGGGACAGAAGAGATGCGACGACCGTGTCCCAGTCGGCCTTTTCGAGTCCGGCGAGGAGCTGGCGATCAAGAGCGCGGCCGGCCCATGAAGCGGACAGCGCCGAAGGGTACTCATCATCGAACCCGACATAATGCGGAAATGCGAAGGAGGCCATCCATGGCAGGATGCCGTCGATTCGGCCGAGCGCCCAATCGCGGTCCCGCGGTACGGGCCGAAAGACCAGATTCTCGCCTTCCGCGAAGCCGGCCCAGCGCCACTGGTCGGGATGACGGTCCCAGTCACCCACGAAGATGTCGAGCAGTCGCGCGCGCAGAAAAGCAGGCGCATCGATACGGTTCGACGGGTCCTCCTCGAGCCGATCGAACAGCGTCTCGGAACCGATGACGCGTTCCGAACCGGCGAACCCGGTTTCGCCGGGCGGTCCCTCGTTCGGCCGCTCCTCGATGAAACCGAGAACGCCCGCAAACTCTGCGCGGAACTCGCCCAGTCGTTCGTCATCCGGCAGCACTGCGAGGAACGACTCCGGATGAAGGACTCCGGCCGATTCGAGCAGCGGCGAGACGACGAGCGGCGCGAGCGGAAGAAGCGCGGCGATCTGGTCCTGCAACACGCTCGCCGCAATGCTCCGCCGCAGTTCGGGGTCGAGCGTGCGCGAGGCATCCTTGTCGATCAGGCGGAACGCATATTCGATTCCGTCGCCACTCATGAAGCGAAGCGACCGTGTCTGCTGGCCGCCGCCCAGTTCGGTGGGTGTGAGACCGCCTGCGAATGATTCGAGATCGAGGACCGGGACATGCACGGGCGTTGCCCACAGCGAGCGCCGCAGATCTCCCAGTAACAGCCGATGCACAGGGCCGGCATCGTAGCGTCGTTCGGGCGTGATCCAGACCGAGTCGGCGGCGGCCAGCCCCGGTTTCTGCGCAGCGGCGGCTGTTGCAAGCCATGGGAGCAGCGCGAGCAGGAACGCGGAACCAACGGATCGGACAACGTTCACGGCCGCGATGAACCCGTTGCGATCGCGTACCGCGTGATGGTTGCCCGGCCGTTCCCGCCTTCGTCGGCGATCCACAGCGTGCCATCGGGGCTGAATGCGATGCCCTCCGGCTGTTCGTGATCCCGGCCCGGCAACCTGCGCGCACCGAGAGGCCGCCCCTCGCGCGTCAACTCGACCAGCATCTTCTCGCGTGCCGCAACCACGAAGATCGTGCCCGCCGTCGGATGGATCGCGATTCCGGACGGGCTCAGATTCTTGCCGATATCCCCGCCCAGCGACTCGATCGGGATGGCAACACGGGGACGCACCTCCGGACGCATGCTGTCGAGCGAGAACGCGAACACGACCAGCTGGTCCTCGAGCGACTTCGAATGTGCTGCCTTGCACGCGAGCAGGAGCGAATCCGTGGCTGCGTCGTATTCGAGTCCCTCGACTTCGCAATCCTCGGCCGGCAGGCCACGATGCGTGAAGAACGGGACGCGCGCTCCATCGGCGGCCGCACCAAACTCGATGATGCCGCCTGCACTCGTCGCCATGAACAATCGGGACCCTGCGATGGCGATTCCCTCGAAGTCACCCGTCGCCGTTTCCTCACCCACTTCGAAGCGCTCGATCGGCTGACCGGTCCCGGGATCGAGTTCGAATACCACCGCGCTTTCATCCCCGTGTGCGAAAAAAAGGCCCTGCGCCGAGGTCGCAAGGCCGGAAATCTCGTGCAGGTCGTCGGGCAGTTCGAACTGGTGGCCGGCGCCGCGGTCGAGCGTGTATCGCGCCAGCACACCGGCCGTTTGCGCGACCGGCCGGGCCGCGGTCACGGGCAGGCAGATGGCGACGAGCAATGTGGTCGCGTGAGTCGATTTCATGCCACGTCTCCAATCCTGATCGGGTTGCTGGCGTCTTCGTCGGCGAAGCTGAACCGAAATCACCTCACCAATGGTCCGATCCGTTGCAGATTCGCCCGCCGGGCAACGAGGCCGCAAGGCCGCGGATCGATGTTGCTGGCCGAATCCCCCGCCTGACGAGGGGCTTTGCGTATCGGGGCGAGACCGGACAGCCTCATTGACATGGAACCGCGTCCTGCACGGCAGGGTTCCCACGTTCGCGGGGCTTGTCGCGCAGGCGACGATGTTCAACGCGCGAGTTCGCGTCCGAGTCGTTCCATATCTTCGCCGCCGGCCATCCAGCGAACGAGTTCCGCGAGCGCGAGGTCAGTCCGTGCGAAGGTGCCTTCGACTCGCCCGCGACGCAACACGACGAATCGGTCACCGATGGCGTATGCGTGGTGAGGGTTGTGCGTGATGAGCAGGATGGCCAGGCCGCGATCTCGGGCGTTTGCGAGCAGGTGCAGCACCTCGCCCGACTGCTTGACGCCGAGCGCGGCCGTGGGTTCGTCGAGGATGATGACGCGCGCGCCGACGTGAATCGCGCGTGCGATCGCAACGCACTGGCGCTCGCCTCCCGACAACGTCCCTACCGGCTGGTCCGGGTCACGCACGTCGATGCCCAGTTGACCCAGACTGTGCCGAACCATGGTCCGGCACAGGTTGACATCGATGCGACGGAACGGTGCTGCGCCGCGCACCGGTTCGGCGCCGAGGAAGAAGTTCCGCCAGATCGACATCAGCGGAATCAGTGCAAGGTCCTGGTGCACGGTGGCAATACCGCGAGCCTGCGCCTGACGCGGCGAATCGAACGTGACGGCTTCACCATCGACGAAGTACATGCCGGCACTCGGGCGGTGAACGCCGGCCAGAATGCGTATCAGCGTGGACTTGCCCGCGCCATTGTCGCCCAGCAGACACGTGACGCGGCCGGCGGTTACGTCAAGGGTAACATCATCGAGCGCGGTTACGTTGCCGAATCGCTTCGATACGTGTTCGGCGCGGAGCAGCGGGCCGCTCTCGTTCATCGGGATCCTGCCAGAGTCCGGCGAATCGCACTGTTCACCAGTACGGCCAGGACCAGCATCGCACCCAGGAACACCTGAAACCAATCGGCGTCAACGCCGGTGATCACGATACCTTGCTGGACCATCCCGAAGATGAGCGCTCCGAGAACAGCGCCAGAGGCAGAACCATAGCCGCCGGCCAGCAGCGTTCCTCCGATGACGGCAGCAATAATGGCTCGGAACTCCTGCTGTTGTCCGCGCAATGCGTCGGCGCCTGTGAAGCGCACGACCTGTGTTGTTGCGACGAGGCAGGCGGCAAGCGCCGTCGTAACGAAGAGTGCGATCTTCACGCGGTCGACCGGCACGCCCAGCCGGCGCGCGGCGTCGGCATTTCCGCCGGCGCCGAAGATCCAGTTCCCCCAACGCGTACGGAGCAGCACCCACGAGGCGATCATGGCGACGCCGAGCCACCACACAATCGAGATCGAGAAATTGCCGGCCGGCTGGCTGGCAAAGAATGCATGCGCCGAATCGTAGCCTGCGACCTGGTCCAATCCACCGAGCTGCGTTCGCCGAGTCAGCCACCGCGGTACTGCTATGGTAACGCCGCGCAGGATGAAGAGGGTGCCCAACGTCACGAGGAACGAGGGCAGCCCCGTTCGTACCACGAGATACCCGTTGGCGAAGCCGATTGCGGCGCACAGCACAAACGTCGCGACCAGGGCCGGCCAGAGCGGCCATGCGAAGTGGCGAGTCAGAAGCATGATCGCCATGCCGGCCAGCCCGATGGTCGAGCCGACCGAAAGATCGAACTCGCCGCCGATCATGAGCAGCGCCACGGCGACTGCCAGAATCCCGAGCGGCGCGGCCGCATTGAGGATGGCGGCCGTGCCATCCGTACTTCGGAAGGGCGCGCCCGCAGCGATCGCAAAGATGGCCCATACCAGCAATGCGCCGGCAAGCGCGCCCAATTCCGGTCGCGCGGCCAGCCAGCGTACGATCAACGAACGCCCCGCTCTGCGAGGCGTATCACATCCCTCGCATTCTCCGCTGTTACGAAACGGGGCCCCGTGCGAATCAACTCCCCGCCGCCCGGCAACAGGCCGTGTTCCAGATACTGCGTCGCCAGAATAACGGAGAGGTATCCCTGGAGGTATGGTTGCTGGTCGATCGCGAAGGTCATTGCACCGGTGGCAACGGCGCGCAGCACATCCGGCGTGAGATCGAACGTGCCGAACTGGAGGTTGCCGGTGCGGCCGGTCTCGCGCAGCGCCGCAAGAGCCGGGGCAGCGCTCGCCGGACCGAGGGCCAGCAGGCCCGATAGCTGGTTGTCAGCCGCCAGCGCACCCGCTATGCGCTGCTGCGCATCGTCGGGATCGGCCAGATCCACAGCGAGCACGGTTGATGTGCCACCCGCCGCTTCCATTGCATCTCTCAGTCCGCGACACCGTTCATCGAGCGATCCGTTGCCCACCTCGTGGTTCACGCAGAGCACGCGGTTGGCGCCTGCCGCGGCAAGCCGCCTGCCCGCGGCGAGGCCGGCCTCGTACTCGGTCTGTCCGAGATAGCCCAACAGCCCCAGCGGTTCCCATGCTTCGGCGCCCGCATTGATGCCAAAAACAGGAATGCCCGCTGCCACAGCGCTCGTCAGCGCTTCCGTGAGAGCCGTGGGATCCGGAATCGATACGATCAGAGCGGACGGCTGCGATGCGACGGCCGCATCGATCAGCTGGCTCATCCGGACCATGTCGAAGCTGGTCGGCGCCTGATACTCGACCCGGACGCCGAGGTCCGCTCCCGCATCCTTGATCCCGTTCGCGACCACCGACCAGAACGGATCGGAGGACTGGCCGTGAGTCACGACGACCATGCGAAGCTCCGCGCGCCCGGTCTCGCTCCCATCGCCGACCGCCGCCGTACGCGGACCGCTGCACGCCGTGGACGCGCACAGCACGGCCGCCAGCCATGTCCGATCTCGCAGACTCATGCGCACCCATCCGTGGTGAAGGAACCGGTTCGCAACGAACCATCGCTCGAGCCGATCGATGCGAATCTGCCTCGTCGTCCCGTCCGATCGCCACTGCGCCGTCCGCCGCCGCCACCGCCACCGCCGCCACCGCCATCGCCGCCGTCCATCGACGCGCCGCCTTCAGCCGCCACACGGCCGAGGCAAGAATGTATCTGGTGCGTCCCGAACGGCGCATGCTCGGTGTGGACCGGACAGCGCTGGCCGGCGACATTCTCCGAAGGGCGTCAGCGCCTGTCGCCCTCACGAGAGGCAGACAATACAGCGCCTGATCGAGGCGGTGGGCGGGTGGCCACGGCTCTGGAATCGCGGGAGAACGAGATGCGATCGATTGTCCATTGGATCGGCGGTGAGCCGCGGGCGGGCGACAGCGGGCGCAGCGGCCCGGTCCATGACCCGGCAACCGGCGAGACCTGCGCGACCGTCCCGATGGCAGGCCGGGCCGAAGTGGCTGCTGCCGCGGCGAGCGCCGCTGCGGCGTACCCGGGCTGGCGGGACGCGTCACTGTCGCGGCGCACGGAGGTGCTGTTCCGCTTCCGCGAACTGGTTTCCGCGCAGATGGACTCGCTCGCGGGAATGATTGTGCGCGAGCACGGCAAAGTGTTGTCCGATGCGCGGGGCGAAGTGCGCCGCGGCCTCGACGTCGTAGACTTCGCGTGCGGTGTGCCGCACCTCATGAAAGGCGCGTTTTCCGAGAATGTCTCGACCGATGTTGATACCTGGTCGTTACGACAGCCGCTCGGCGTTGTGGCCGGGATCACGCCGTTCAACTTCCCGGCCATGGTGCCGATGTGGATGTTTCCGATCGCGATCGCGTGCGGCAATGCATTCATCCTGAAACCGTCGGAGAAGGACCCGTCGGTGTCCATCATGCTTGCGGAGCTGTTGAAGCGGGCCGGCCTGCCGGCGGGCGTGTTCAATGTAGTCCACGGAGACCGTGAAGCAGTCGCTGCGATCCTTGCGCACCCCGATGTCCGCGCAGTCAGCTTCGTGGGCTCGACGCCGGTTGCACGCTCGATCTACGAGACAGCGACGCGCAACGGCAAGCGCGTGCAGGCGCTGGGCGGTGCGAAGAATCACATGGTGGTTCTGCCGGATGCGGACATGGACGATGCGGCAGGTGCGGCCGTAAACGCCGCGTATGGCTCGGCGGGCGAGCGCTGCATGGCGATCTCGGTCGTCGTCGCGGTCGGCGCTGCCGGGGATGCACTGGTTCCACGCATCGCGGAACGGCTGTCCGGCATCACGGTCGGCGATGGGCTCGACGCAGCGAGCGAGATGGGGCCGCTCATCACGCGCGAGCACCGCGACCGTGTTGCCGGTTACCTCGATCGAGGCACAGCCGAGGGCGCCCGTCTCGTGGCCGATGGTCGTGCCATCCACGTAGACGGCCGCGACAACGGCTTCTTCCTCGGCCCGTGCCTGCTCGATCTCGTGACGCCCGATATGCAGGTCTATCGAGACGAGATCTTCGGACCGGTCCTCTCCATCGTGCGTGTTGCCTCGTTCGAGGCCGCGCGCGATCTGATCAATGCAAACGAATATGCGAACGGCGTCGCCCTGTTCACGCGCGATGGTTCGGCGGCCCGCCGCTTCCAGAACGAAGTCGAGGTCGGTATGGTCGGCATCAACGTGCCGATCCCGGTGCCCATGGCGTACTATTCGTTCGGCGGCTGGCGCAGTTCGCTGTTCGGCGACACACACGTTTACGGCGAGGATGGCATTCGATTCTATACGAGGACGAAGGTCGTCACGTCACGCTGGCAGAGCAAGGAACCCGCAGCCAGTGCGAACCTGGGCTTCCCGACTGCGCAGTGAGCGGCTTGCAGCGCAAGCGCAAACCGTACAAGGATGAACTCGCTGAATCAGATGTCCAGCGTGAGGCCCTCCCAGGCAACATCGCAGCGGATGCCGTGCGGTTCGAGGCGCGCGGCAGCCAATACGCCAATCTCGTCGAGCGCGGCGTCGGTGCGGCCCGGATCGTGATGAAACAGCACCAGCCGGCGAACTCCGGCTGCAATGGCCAGGTCGCACGCGCGTGTGACGGTCGAGTGGCCCCAACCGAGTTTCCTGGGCAGGTCGCCATCGAGATATTGCGCGTCATGGCATAACACATCCGCGTCCCGGCAGAAGGACGCAAAGGTATCGAACGACGTGCGCGGGTCGTCCGCGTCGAGTTCGTTATCGGTCATGTAAACGAAGCTTCGGCCGCGGTCCGCGATCCGGAATCCAAGTGCGCCTCCGGGATGGTTCAGCGGAATGCTTTGCACATCAAAGCCCAGATCGCGCAATCCCTTGCAATCCGGTCCGAGTTCGCGCCTGCAAACGGCAATCGCCTGGCCGACGCGGACGGGACTGTGCAGCCCGTCGTAGAGGGAGAGTGGTGACCAGCGCACGTCACCATCCTCGTATTCGAAGACGTTCACGCAGCGATCATCATCGTACAATGGCGCGAAGAAAGCGAAACCGGCAATGTGATCCGCGTGCGGGTGCGACAGCAGCAGGAACACGCTGCGCGTCCCGCCTTCGAGTGACCGCGCCAGATTGCGAATGCCGGTCCCCGCATCAAGCACGAGAAGGCGTCCGTCGATGTCCACGGACACGCACGACGTGTTACCACCATAACGAAGCGTTTCCTCGCCCGGCACGGCGATCGAGCCCCGCACTCCCCAGAAGCGGACGATCATTCCCGTCGCAACCGGTCGTGCCGCCGGGCTCCCTCGTTCATCACAGACCACCGACCGGCCCGGCTCCGATCGGAGCCGCGGGCGTATTCAACGCCACGCTCGTCAGTACAATGACGAACAGGAGAACACCCGCGATGAGCGCCGCCATGAACACGGCGTACGAGATGCGCAGGTATCGAAACTTCAACGCGAGCACACCACCAAGACTGTAAATGTCCTGGATCATGCTGGCATACAGCGAGTCGGGGTCGGCGATCAATTCCTTCATGGCCACGACGTAATCCTGTTTGGGCATGTTTACGAAATTGCCGAAGAACAGGATGTTCGCGCGTTTCTGGCGTGCGTCTTCGAGCGTGACACGGCTGCTGCTCACGCGAGGCCTCGCGGCCAGCACAGCAAAGACAAGAGAAATCAGGCAGCCGATGAGCAGTACCGCAGTCGGCAGGAGAAGCCACTGGTTTGCATCGATCTTCGGTGAAATCGACGCAATGATGACCGATGTGATGATGCCGTTGATGCTGATCATGATGTTGGCCTTGGTATCGGCCAGGCCGCTCATTTCGATATGCGTGCGATATGTTGTTCGGAACATGGTCTCGACGCCGCGTGCACCCTTCGCGGCTTTGTCCTTCTTCTTCTTTCTCTTCTTCTCGTCGCCCTCGGCCGTTTTCTCGTTCAAGTGACCGACTTCGACGTTGGGTCGCTGGAGCGGTGACGCCGGAGGCGCCGGTCTCGCCGGGAGTGGACGGCCGACGGTGCCGAGTGGATAGCGCTCGCCTTCGTTGTTATCCATGGTCAATACGTCCTGGCCCCGATGGGTTCTGCGCCGCCGGTCTCGGGTTGCTGCGGAGCGGACGCGGCCGGAGCCGACCGCGCCTCCACGAATCGATGGATGTCATGTTGAGCCCGCACCGGCCGGCCGCTTGCCGGAGCGTAGCGGTTGCTCTGGGCGGCGTCGAGAATGCGAGCCTTGACATTGTCGGCAAACTGAAGATCGAGGATCGCGCGAATCTCCTCTTGCAGTCGCGGGTCACGAATCGGGAACGCGACTTCGACGCGACGGCTCAGATTGCGCGTCATCCAGTCCGCCGACGCAAGATAATGCAGCGGGGCGCCGCCATTCTCGAATATGTAGATACGGCCGTGCTCGAGGAATCGGTCGACTATGCTTCTTGCCTCAACGGTCTCGCTGTGGCCCTCGACACCGGGCGCCAGACAGCAAATGCCTCGCACGACAAGCCGAATCGGGACGCCGGCCCGGCTGGCCTCGATCAAACGGTCGATGATCTTGTGATCCTCGAGACTGTTCAACTTCAGCGTGATCCCGGACAACCGGCCCTGTTTCGCGGCTTCGATCTCGGCGTCTATCAGTTGGTAGAGTCGTTTGCGCAGCTCGAACGGAGCGACCAGCAAAGACGCGAACACCGGTTCTTCGATGCGGCCGGCAAGGAACGCAAACACACGCTCCACATCCTCCGTCAATTCTTCGTCTGCGGTCAGCAATGCATGGTCGGTGTAGATGCGGGCTGTGCGTTCGTTGAAGTTGCCGGTGCCGAGATACGCATAACGGCGGATTCCGCCAGCCTCGCGGCGCCCGATGAGAGCGAGTTTCGCGTGCACCTTGAGGCCGGGCATGCTGTAGAGTGTGCGAGCGCCAGCTTCCTTGAGACGGTCCGCCCAGTCCAGGTTCGAAGCCTCATCGAAGCGGGCCTTCACTTCGACGAAAACCGTCACCTTCTTCCCATTGTGTGCAGCTTCGATCAGGGCGGACACGATGCGCGAGTCGCGCGCGACCCGGTAAAGCGTCATTGAAATCGACTCGACGGCTGGATCCGCACCCGCCTCTTCGATCAGGCGCACGACGTAGTCGAAGCGATGATACGGAAAGTGCAGAAGGTGGTCGCGCACGGCCATTTCGTCGAGCAGGGACGGGACCTTCTCGAGGACCGGATGCGCAAGCGCCCGCAGCGGCGGATCGAGCAGGTCCGGCCTCGTCTCGAGCGGGAAATCACCAAGATCATGAAGGTTGTGGTATCGCCCGCCAAGCACGATATCGTGGTCCTCCAGATCGAGACGCGTACTCAGCTCACGCAGCAGCGGGTATGGCGTGCGTGGATCGTAAAGGAACCGGCACGGCGGCCCGGTCTCCCGCTTCTTGATGCTCTTGCGCACCGCGTCTGCAAGGCTGCCCGAGAACTCGTCCTCGATTCCGAGATCTGCATCACGCGTGAGTTTCACGGCGTAGGCATCACCCACCACGCGATTCGGGAAGAGGACATGCAGATTGGCTCGGATCGCATCGTCGAGGAACAGGACGACTCGCCGGCCGTCCTGCGCCGGCGGACAGACGAACCGCGAGAGTGGCGGCGAGGGCACGTGGACGACGGCGAGTTCCGGGTCCACAAGGCCCGAACCATCATCGCGCGGCCACAGCTCGACGACCAGGTAAACCGCCCGGTTGCGCAGGAACGGAGCATCACCGCCAGCAACCAGCCGAATCGGCTCGAGATGCGGCGCGATCCGCGTCGTGAAATCCCGCCGAACGTAGTCTGCCTGCTCCGCAGTCAGCATGGTTTCATCGATCAACTCGATGCCCACCCGCTTCAGTGCGGGAATCACTTCCGTGCGCAGGATCTGACCGAACCGCGTCTGCTGCTCATCCACGACACGATGAATGTGACGCAGCAAGCGAGCCGGCTGGATGTGGAGTTGCTTCACGCGTTTCTTCCGCAGCCGAAGCAGGCTGCGGATCGATGCAACACGCACACGGAAGAACTCGTCGAGGTTGGATGAATGGATCGCGAGGAAATGGAGACGCTCGCCGGGCGCGACAGATGGATCCGCCGCTTCCTGAAGGACGCGCTCGTTGAACGACAACCAGCTCAGTTCGCGGTCGATGAAAGGATCGCCGTCCTTCATGCCATCAGTTCGTGGCAGCGCCCGACATCATGGCGTCGCGTTTGGCCTTGAACTCCGTGCCCGGCTTCCACGCCGGCCACGTCGCGCCTGTTGCAACCAGCAATCCCGTGCGGAACAGGAGCCGCACATCTTCCGCTGCCCCCGACAGATCCCAGTCCGGCTTGATCTCGTCCGTAACTTTGTGATAGTCGCTGGCCGTGTACTCGTCCCGCTTCTGCTGGCCCCAGCCCGCCTCCTGGTCGACGAACTGTGTTCCTTCGTCGGTATAGAGCGCAGGTACGCCCTCCTTCGCGAATTCGAAATGGTCGGATCGGTAGAAGAACCCCTTCTCGGGTTCCGCGTCCGGCTCGAGCACCCGGCCCTGGGCCGCCGCAGCCTGCCGCAGTACATCGTCGAGCGTCGAGTTGCCCAATCCGATCACCACCACGTCACTCGTCCGGCCCCACGTATTCAGGCCGTCCATGTTGATGTTCGCAAGTGTGTGGTCCAGCGGGTAGAGCGGATTCTGAGCGTAGAACTTGGCGCCGAGAAGTCCCTTTTCCTCTGCCGTCACGGCAAGGAACAAAATCGACCTCGCAGGTTTCGGATCCATGCCTGCGAACGCTTCGGCGAGTTCCAGCAGCGCGGCTGTGCCCGATGCATTGTCGTGCGCGCCATTGAAGATCTGGTCGGCCTGACGCGACGCGTCGATGCCGAGATGATCCCAGTGCGCGGTGTACACCAGGTACTCACCACTGTGTGCCGAATCCGCGCCCTCCACCTTCGCAATGACGTTCCGGGATTGCACCTCCCGCAGCGTATTCTCGATGCGAAAGTCGGCCGTCGCATTCAGCGTGACCGGCCGAAAATCCTTCGAAAGGGCTTGCTGTTTGAGCGAATCGAAGTCGAGACCGGCACGTTCGAGCAACCGTCGAGTGGCTGGCTCCGTGATCCAGCCACGAACCGCGACCTGATTCATGTTCCCATCCGACGACTGGATGTCGAACGCCTCGCGGCCCCAGCCGGCCGACAGGACCTCGAACGGATAGCCGGCAGGACCTGTCTCGTGAATCACCAGCGCAGCCGCGGCCCCCTTCTCCGTGGCAATCTCGTACTTGTACGTCCAGCGGCCGTAGTAGGTCATCGCCCGCCCTCGGAACATCGCCGAGTCAAGCACACCAGGATCGTTCGCGGCAGGGATCGCAGGATCGTTCACCAGCATCAGGATCGTCTTGCCCGTCACATCAACATCCTTGTAGTCGTCCCACCCATACTCGGGAGCAACCACACCGTAACCGACGAATATGATCTCCGATCCTGCAACTTCGACCGCTTCGGTCACGCGTCGTGTGTCTGCGATGAAATCCGTCGGACCCTCGAACGGGAACACCTCACCGTCGACTTCGATCGTCGCCCTCGTCGCTGCCGTGAAGCCCACCAGCGGAACGTCCTGGACAAATGTGCCGTTCGGATTCCCCGGCGCGAGCCCCATCCGCTGGAACTCCTGTGTCAGGTACTGCACCGTCCGCTCCTCCCCCTGCGTGCCCGGCGCCCGACCTTCGTACGCGTCCGACGACAGCTCCGTCGTGTGGCGCATCAGGTCCGGCGCCGTGATCGTTCCCGCTGCCGCCTCGACCGCAGCCGCTGGCACCGCCGCAAGCTCCGAATCGCCCGCCGGCATCGATTCGCCGCATGCAGCCAGGCCAAGGGCTACCGGGAACAGGCACGAAAAAAGAACTCGCGGGTGTCTCACGTGTCTCCCCTCCATCGGTCCGGTTCGGTTCAGCCAATATCAGCCCGGCTTCCCCGTGCCGCCAGCGGACCGGGAACCACTACCCAAAGTTTGCCCGAACGCCCATGGAGTCGCCCCGGAGAGCCCATATCTTCCTCGCACAAGCCGCACGAAGGGGCACCTGTGCCTGGAAAGGTTCCGGGCACGTTCTGGACGCGGCCGGCCGCTGCTTCGCATCACGACCCGGCGTGAGCGCTGTACGGATTTCGGGTCCGTGGATGGCGCGAGAAACGCGAGTGGCTGGCGCTCGATGACCACGCCGGGCGGGTACGCGAGCACGCGGCTAACTGCTAACAGAAAGCCCCGACCTCGCAGCGGCTTGCGCGACGTGGTCGGGGTGCCCGGCTGCGTTCGACGGAGTGCCGGACGAGCTGTTTCGCGCGTCAGCAGGTGTTCGGCATAGCTGAACGAGCAAACTTTGGGGAATGGTTCCCGGTCCGTCTGTGAAGAAACGCCGCCGACTGACGCGTAGACTTTGTGCTAGCTTCGACCAGATGATCGCTGAAGGTGTTCGGCGATTCTCCGCGAGTCGTGGCTGGAGCGTCAGACAGGATTCATCGGACGCGGGCCGCTCGGAGCGGCGGACGTCTCGGCACAGGCGAAAGGATCTCAATGCTCGATCGGACGAGGTGCGCGCTGGCAGGCCTGATCATGGTTGCGTGCGCTGGAGGCGATGGCGCGGAATGGGCGGGAACGGTGACGGACAGTGCGGGCATTGCGATCGTCACGAATCCGGCGACGGGACTCTGGATGGATGCAGTTCGGCCGGCGATCACGGAGGAGTGGCGCATCGGAACGCAGGCCGGTGATCCGAACCTCCAGTTCGGCGCGATCACGGGCCTGGATGTGGGTTCGGACGGCTCGGTCTACGTCCTTGATACGCAGGCCAGGACGGTCCGCGTGTACGATCAGGCGGGGA
Organism: Longimicrobiales bacterium; assembly: GCA_050732695.1. GTDB lineage: Bacteria > Gemmatimonadota > Gemmatimonadetes > Longimicrobiales > RSA9 > JBFFZF01. Next base: position 70,929 of record JBOHRL010000024.1, read on the forward strand.
CCTACCTTCGCACCATTGGCGGGCCGGGCTCCGGTCCGGGCGAACTGGGTCCGACATTGGTCAGCCTCATGCTGGGCCCGGGGGACACGGTCCTCGTGCCGGACATCATGCAGCAACGAGTGAACCGTTACGCACCGGATGGCGCGTCGATCGGGCAGTTCGGGATTCCGTTCGATGCAGGGATCCCGATGCGCTGGGAACAGACGCCGGACCGCCAGATCGTCCAGCAGGTCAGGATCATGGAACTGGGAGGACCACCGTCGGCAGCGGCCGCACCTGTCGAGCCGGTCGACCGTCTCCTCCTGCGCGCCCCAGACGGCACGTTGACGGACACGTTGATGACGTTCGCCTCGGGAGCAACCTTCCAGTTCAGGGGGAATAGCGCCCAGATCCGTCTGTTCGATACGGAGCCGATGTGGGCGATCGGTCTGGACGGCACCGTCTTCTTCGGTCTCAATTCCGAGTTCAGCATCGAGATGCGAACCAGCGATGGCGTCATGCAGCGCATCGTTCGATTGCCGATGGAGCGGAAGCCGGTCACGGACGCGGACCAGCAACAGTTCCGCGAGATGATGAGCGAGTTGTTCGCGCAGCAGGGATTGCCACCCGAAACCGTGGCACAGATCAGCAGCATGATCCAGTTCGCGGAGTTCTATCCGGCGTACTCGCAGATCATGGGTGGCCCGGAGAATACGATGTGGGTACAACGCGTTCGAACTGCGACCGAAGCGGCGGCAAGCGGCGAGTCCTTCGATCCGCAGCAAGGCGATTCCGGATCGCGTGTCTGGGACGTGTTCGATGCCGAGGGCCGTTACCTGGGACCGCTCGAAATGCCGGCGCGCTTCCAGCCGCTGCACGTCACCGGCAACACGATCTACGGCGTCGGGCGCGACGACGTCGACGTCCAGTACGTCGTCAAGCTGCGACTCGACGGATTGTCGGGCGCGTGATGCGCAAACCTGGCAGCCCTTCGCGCACCGGCTCGATCATCGCGCGCACCGGCTCGATCGTCGCCATGCTGGCCATGGTCCTCGCCGCCGGGTGTGGCCCTGGCGAGCGGCTGCCACCTGTAACGACCGAGACGCCCGCCCAACACGAGGCGGGCGCGGAACTCTTGCGGACACACTGCTCGGCGTGCCATGGCGAGCGCGCCGAAGGAACGGATCGGGGCCCGCCGCTTGTGCATCGCATTTACGAACCCGGGCACCACGCGGACGCGGCCTTCCAGCTCGCTGTGGCGATGGGAGTTCGAGCGCATCATTGGCGTTACGGCGACATGGCGCCGGTCACCGGTGTCAGCGAAGCCGAAGTCGTCGCGATCATCGCCTACGTCCGGTGGCTCCAGCGCGAAGCCGGCATCGATTGAGCGCGTCTCGACCGGCACGATCCGCATCCGGGCCACCTGTGAGAGAAGGCGAAGCTCGGTGAGCGCGGCCGGCAAGTGTTCGGGAAGGACGAACATCCGATTACGATGCACCACTCACGGTGTCATTCGATGACGGTCGATCGAATGGGTAGCGAACCGGACCATCGTACGTCTCTTCGAGAAGCTTCACGTATTCGCTCATCGGCATGAGCCCGACACTGGCGCGACGGTCGTCGACCCGTTCCGGATCCTCGATTGGATAGGGAACCAGCTCGCCGGCCACAATGCGGAACTGGGTACCGAAGCGCTGCGGTTTTCCCTCGTCGGTGAGAACCCGATCCTCGAGCATGGCCGCGTCACTCGCCGAGGCCTCCCCTGCGCCTGCTGCTTGCAGCACGAGCGGCAGCACCTCGCGCTGAAACGCACTCGATGGGCTGTGCTGGACAATCAGAAACGCGGCCCGTGCACCGGACTCGGCAACTTGACTTCGCGTCGGCCAGCCGTGCTCGCGGACGATCGCATGCAAGCGAGCCGTGAGGAGGGAATCCACGGCCAGGATCGCCCGCATGAGCGCCGTATCGGTAACGGATTCGGCTGTGAATGCGATGCGTGCCGTCTGGTCCAGCATTCCGAGGCGAACCAGCTCCCGGCGCAGAGCTGGATTCGCGGGGACGCCGGTGGACGATGGCGCCGCCGGTTGGCCGCAGCCAGGCAGGCTCGCGAGAACGAGCGCGATCCAGACCGGCCGGGAACGCGGCATGCAGTGGCCTCCTCCGTGGCGCATGGGTGCCGATAGTCTAACCTTCCGTGCCCAAGCGAGGATAGATGGACGACGGCACCATCCGCATCGATGACAGTCTGGCAATCCCTGCCTCGGAACTGACGTTCCGTGCGGTACGCGCGGGCGGGCCGGGTGGCCAGCACGTGAATACATCGGCCACGAAGGTCGAGCTGTCGTGGAGCATCGCGGAATCGCCAAGTCTCGGCGAGGATCAGCGAACGTACCTTCTCGCGCGGCTCGCGAATCGCGTCGATGGACGAGGTGTGCTTCGTCTCGTCGAGGGCCGGCGCCGCAGCCAGCTCCGGAATCGCGAGGCCGTGACCGAGCGATTCGTCGCGCTGCTCGCGCGGGCGCTGACCGTCCCGAAGAAACGACATCGCACTCGCCCACCGCGCAGCGCGAAAGAACAACGAATGCGCGAGAAGAAGCAGCGATCGGAGACGAAGAGACGGCGCAAACCGATTCAGCCGGAAGAGTGATCTGGCAGCCGGCCCAGCGTCAACCTCGTGGCCGGCCTTGTGCCGGGAGATCGGGTTGTCGAGCCAGCCGGTCGATTCGAGCGGCCGGCAATCGTCGTCAGGTCGAGGTGTACTTTTCTGGCACCGACAGCGGAAGGATGGGACCGTGAATTACCTGCTCCTGATCTACGGCGACGAGCGGGACGATACGGAAGAAATGCACGATCTCTCGCCATGGAACGCATACACGGCGGCGGTCCAGGCGGCGGGTGTGTACCTGGGCGGGAACGGCCTCATGCCGACGACGATGGCGACGACGGTACGCGTGCGGGATGGCCGGACCGTCACGACGGATGGTCCGTTCGCCGAGACGAAGGAGCAGCTTGGCGGTTACTACCTTCTCGATTGCAAGGACCTCGACGAGGCGATCGGCTGGGCGGCGAGAATTCCGAGCGCGGGCGCGGGCAGCGTCGAGGTCCGGCCGGTGATGCAGACGTGAATTCGGCCGATGCGCGGAGCGCCGTCGAGCGACTGTTTCGCGAGGAGTCCACAGCGATCCTGGCTACGCTGATTCGCGCGTGCGGCGAGTTCGACCTTGCCGAAGATGCGATGCACGATGCATTCGTCGCGGCGCTGGACGGCTGGCCCCGTGATGGTATCCCGGCGCGGCCGGGAGCATGGATCACGACAACCGCCCGCCGCAAGGCGATCGACCGCTTGCGCAGAAATCAGAACTTCCAACGCAAGCGCGATGCGCTCGAGCGCCTGCTCGAGATCGAGTCCAGCGAAGTCACGCCGGCCGACATCGCTCTTGAACGGACGGAGGAGAATCCGATCGTGGACGACCGATTGCGACTGATCTTCACCTGCTGCCATCCCGCGCTCGCGCTCGATGCACGCGTTGCACTCACGCTGCGGACCGTGGCCGGCCTTCAGACCTCCGAGATCGCACGTGCATTCCTTGTTACGGAACCGACCATGGCGCAGCGGCTCGTCCGAGCGAAGCGCAAGATCCGCGACGCGCGCATCCCGTACCGCGTTCCACCGGCTGCGGTACTCGGCGAACGGATGGATGCCGTTCTCGCCGTCATCTACCTCATCTTCAACGAGGGATATGCCGCGACAGCAGGCGAGACTCTCATCCGATTCGAGCTGTGCGGCGAAGCGATCCGCCTGGCCCGGCTCCTCGTCGAGCTGATGCCGGCCGAGCCCGAAGCCCGCGGCCTGCTTGCGCTCATGATTCTGCATGATGCCCGGCGCACGGCGAGGACGGATGCCGCTGGCCGCCTCGTCACGCTCGAGGAACAGGATCGGACGCTGTGGGACCGCGCCCGCATACAGGAAGGCACTTCACTGCTCGAAGCCGTGCTCAGAGAGCAGCAACCCGGCCCGTTCCAGGTGCAGGCGGCCATTGCGGCGATTCATGCGAACACACGCACACCCGCGGACACGGACTGGCAGCAGATCGCGGCGCTCTATGACCAACTGCTCCGCTTTCAGCCGTCACCCGTCATCGAATTGAATCGCGCCGCAGCAATTGCGATGGCGCAAAGCCCAACCGAAGGACTTCGCCTTCTCGACGAGCTGGCTGTGTCCGGCGTCCTCGAACAGTATCACCTCCTGCACGCTGCGCGCGCCGACCTGCTGCGCCGCGTCGAACGTTGGGACGAGTCGGCCGATGCGTACCGCCGGGCTCTCGACCTGTGCGTCAATCCCGTCGAACGCGATTACCTGCTCAGACGCCTCGCCGAAGTCGAGACCTGACCCGCCTGTCTGAAACGACCCCGTTCGCGCGTTGCTCGGGTGATTGCCCGATGAGCAGCATGTCAGGCCAGGACGGCCCGAATCGGAGGTCGATATGCCTTCCACCCTTCGCCGCCTCGCGATCCTCGGTGCTCTCGTCATCACGCTGACCGGACCATCGCCCGCCCCGGCTCAGCTGATCGGGATCAAGAGCGTGCCGCTCGCGACCGGCGACCAGTTCCTCGTTCACCCGTCACGCAATCTCGGCATGGGCAGCGTGTCGATCGCGATCGACGATCCGCTCCTCGATCCATTCGTCAATCCCGCGAAGGGCAGCCGCATGCGCGAGTCGCGCTTCTACGGATCGCCCATCTTCTACAACGTGTCGGGTGGCGATGGCGCTGGCCGGACACTGCCCGTCGGCGTCCTGTTCGCGTCGCGAACCTGGTTCGGCGGCGCCCAGATCTCGCTCCAGCAGATCGAGGCCGCCGATCGCGCCAATGACATCATCTTCCTTGGCGAGCCCGTGTTTCAGGGCTCGCTGTTCGAACCGTTGCGCGACCGCGCAGCGAACAACATGTACGCGTTCGGGCTCGTTGGCCGGCGCTTTCCCGGGACCCGGCTGGCCGTCGGCGCCAGCGTGTTCTACGCCGACCTCGAGGCGCTCGACGGCGTGGACCTGCTCTACACGCTCAGCGAGAGCATCGAACAGTCGGGTCATCTGGCGGATGTTCGCGTCGGCCTGACCGGCGAACTCGAGAGCGGAGGCAGCATCGAAGCGGTTCTCGTGCATCACCGCCTCGACATGACACACGAGATCACGAATATCACGTGGACATGCTGCATTCCCGAGCCGTGGGTCCCCGTGCGTCAGGTTGAAACCAATTTCGACCGCACCAACACATGGGGCCTTCACTTCGGCTATCGTCGCCCGATCAGCGACCACGGCTGGACCGCTGGTGCGATCGTGACCGCCAATCGGAAGACGCACCCGAAGATTCCGGATTACGAGATCATGAACATCCCGCGCGATCCTGGCGACTCCTGGGCATGGAACTTCGGCGTTGGCCTGTCCCGTGAACTCGGGCCGACTCGCTTCGCCGTCGACATGATCTGGGAACCGATCTGGAGCAACACGTGGGCGGATGCGGATACGACTCTGGTGTCGCCCCTCGGCCACACCATCGTGAAAGGCGAAAAGACGGTCGAGAATGACTTCGCGTTCTCGAACGCGATCCTGCGCGCCGGCCTGCTCCACGAGACCCGGCGCTGGGGCGCAAGCCTCGGCCTTCAGGCGCGCTCCTACGGCTTCGATCTCGAACAGACGGACCACGTCTTGCGGACCGAGCGCGACCAACACGAAAGCTGGATGGAGTGGACGCCTTCCTGGGGAGCCTCCCTCCGCTTCTCCGAGGTCGAGCTGCGCTACAATGGACGGCTGACCACCGGCAGCGGGCGGCCCGGCGTGACGTGGTCCGGTGTGCGCACCGCGCAACTCGAATCCATGTCAGATTTCATCATCGCGCCCAGTGGCCCGCTCACGTTGCAGGACGCTCACATCTTCACGCACCAGTTGACGGTCTCGCTGCCAATCCGCTGAGCGCGGTGCCGGCGCGAGCAGCGGCGTCGCTTCTTGTGACACTGGTTGCGCGCGTCGGATCGTCCTATCGTATCGAGGAGTGCAGTGCCCGGCGGGGTACCATTGCGGAATGGTGCGCCCCTGAACGGCCGTTCCTTCTCGTGCAAGAGGACCGCTCATGCCCGTGCCATCCTGGTGCGATACCGCATGCCTGGTCGAATGGACCCCTTGGGTGTTCGATCCTCCGTGCCCGCCGAACCTGTGTGGCGGGTTACAGTGAGCCGCGCGATCCTTCTGGCCGTCGTCTCGCTGTGCTTCGCTCCCGCGAATCGGGCGGCGCCGCTCGCGGGTCAGATCGCGGATCGATCGACACTCATCGCCGCTCTCGATTCCGCTGCACGGGCGCACGACGCTCTCGCGAACGTAGCCGGGATCTCGGTAGCGGTCATCCGGGGTGCTGACACGCTGCTCCTGAAAGGGTACGGCGACGCGGACCTCGAATGGGACGTTCCAACGCCTGCTGATGCATCGGCCAGTTACGAGATCGGCTCGGTCACGAAGCAGTTCACGGCAGCGGCCATCCTGTTGCTCGTCGAGGAGGGCAAGCTCGACCTCGACGAGGACTTCACGAAGTACCTTCCCGCTTTCGATCGCCGGGGTCATCAGGTTCCGTTGCGCCGGCTGCTCGATCACACGTCGGGCATCAAGGGATATACCGAGATGCCGGTCTTCGGCGAGATCTCGACGAAAGCGCTTCCGCGCGACACGCTGGTCTCGCTGGTTGAAGCGGAACCGTTCGAGTTCGAGCCCGGCACGGCTCAGATCTATAACAATTCCGCGTACTTCCTGCTCGGCCTCATCATCGAGAAAGTGTCAGGCGAATCCTATGCGGACTTCGTCCGGAAGCGATTGTTCGAACCTGCCGGAATGACCTCGTCGTATTACTGTTCCGAATCCGCCGTGCGTGACTACAAGGCACACGGCTACGACGGTAGCCCGCAGGGCCTCGTGCACAAGAGGCCGCTCGATCACACGTGGCCGTACGCCGCGGGTTCGCTCTGCTCGACGGCGCCCGATCTCATTCGCTGGAACCGTGCCCTGCATGGCGGCCGGTTGTTGAAGCCCGAATCGTACAGGGCCATGACCACACCTGTCCCGCTGCTCGACGGAACGCCTCTCGAGTACGCCATGGGCCTGGCCATTACGCGACGAGGCGAGCACCGCGTCATCGCTCATGGCGGCGGCATCAACGGTTATCTGAGCGATGTGACGTATCTCCCCGACAATGAACTCCTCATTGTCGTGCTCCAGAACTCGACCGGCCCGCAGGGGCCGGGCAGCCTTACAACCACGTTCGCGAACCTGATCCTCGGCCCCGTTCCGGAACCACAGCCCGTTCCCTACACGGGCGCACTCGATGCACTGGTCGGCGAATATGCCGGTCCGGCGAGGGGACGTCACGTTCACATGTCTGTCCGGCGCGATGCCGATCAGCTCGTATTCGCAACGCCGGGTCAGAGCCAGGACGTTCGGCCCGTACACACAGGGGACGGTGTCTGGGTGAATCGCGGGACCCGGTACCGGTTCGTTATTGCCGGCGACAAGGCAATCGAGCTGCGTATGGCGCAGGGCGCTGGGCGCTTCGTCCTGCGGCGAATCCGGTGACTTCGTCACGCCTTCCTTCAACGAACAACGAGGTGCGCCAACATGGGAGACCGTGATCGGCCACTCAGTCCCGCCGAAAGCGCTGTCGTCGAGCGGCTGCGCGCCATCACGAGGCAGCTCCCGGAAGTCGTGATCTATCGTGACGGCTTCGGTCATTCGACATGCCGCGTCGGGAAGCGATCGTTCGTGATCGTCGGTGCCGATGCCACGACCGTGTACGTCACGATCAAGGCGGACCTGATCACACAGGACGCGCTGGTACGACGCGGCGTGTTCGAGCGAGCGTCTCATATCGGCCAGCACGGCTGGGTCACCGCCGCGGTCAGCCCCGCACTCGATTGGGCCGAGGTCGAGGACCTCGTCATCGAGGCCTACTGCCGCGTCGCGCCAAAGCGCCTGCTTCGCAGCCTCGAAGCGCGCGAAGGCCGATCGGCCCGATGATGGGGATATGATGCTGAGACACGGACTGTTCGCTCTCGCGACGATCCTCGCGCTCGACACGGCGGCCGCGGCACAGACACGGGTCGTCGTTCAGGGCCGCGTCGTGGAACGCGGCGATGGCTCGGCCGTACCCAACGCGACCGTCGAGCTGGACGGTCATCCGATCGTCGCCACGGCGATGGACGGCAGCTTCCGGTTCGAGCAGGTCGAGCCGGGCGGCTACTCCCTGCGTTCCAGTGCGCTCGGCTATGCGCCGAGGGACCTCTTCCTCGTGGTTCGCCGCGATACGACCGTTCTCATCGAGATGGACGTCGCGCCCTTCGAGCTGGATACCCTGGCCGTCGAAGGGCGAACCATCAACGTGCGCGGGCACGTCAGGGATGGCGAATCCGAGCTGAGCCTGTTCCGCGCCGAAATCGTCACCAACCTGAATCGCGGAACGAACACGAATTCTGCCGGCCGGTTCCGGCTGCGCGACATACCCGCAGGTTTGCCGCTTGCCATCGGCATTCGAAGCTTCGGTTATCTGCCGTTCGATTCCGTCATCGTCGCATACGCTGATACTACGCTGGTATTCAATCTCGCAGCGGACCCGTTGGCGCAGCGCATGATCGCGGTCGAAGTCGGACGGCTCGAGAAGCGTTCGCGGCCGTTCCGGTCCGCCATCATGCCACCCATGGATCGGGAACGCCTCGTGCGCGAAGGCAACGGCACGGTCCTCGACGTGCTACAGTCGGAATACAGCATCCATCTCGGCCGGGTTCGCTGCATCCTGATCGACGAACGACAATCGTACAACGGCCTGGAGGAGCTGGCCCTGATCCTGCCAGAAGAACTCGAGCGCATTGAAGTGCTCGAGCGAGGCCTGATGCTGCGCATCTATACGCGCGACTTCATCCGCAAGATGCTTGGCGGCGGGATAGAACTGGTTCGGCCGGTGTACGTGCCGTACGGGCGGCCACCATTCTGCCGCTGACACGCGACGCAACAGGTTCCGCCGAGTCCGTCGCGGCGCGCGGAGAATTAATTCTGACGCTGTGTTTCGATTGCGGCACCTCCATTGCCCAGAAAATCGAGGACGAGTCTCGACATGGCGCGGATGCCGACCGGGATGGCGGTGTCATCGGCCAGGAAGGTCGGGGTATGGTGGTCGCCGGACGTGGAACCGGGTGCGACCTGGCCGAGACGAAAGAAGAAGGCCGGGATCTCATTCGCGAAGTAGGAGAAGTCCTCGCCGCCCATGGCCGGATCGATCTCGACGACCCTGTCATTGCCAACGGCCCGGGCAAGCACGGGTACAGCCCATTCGGTGAGCGGACCGTTGTTGATCGTCGCTGGAGAACCGCGCTCGTAATCGAGTGTGAAGGAGCCGCCGGCTGATGTCGTGATGCCCTGAAGGATCTCGCTCATGCGCCGCTCGATGGCGTCGCGAACCTCCGGGTTGTACGTGCGTACGGTGCCTTCGAGATGGACTTGACCCGGGATGATGTTGAAGCGCGTCCCGCCGCGCACGATCCCGACGGTGATCACGCTCGGCTCGAGCGGGGACAGGTTGCGCGAGCGGATCGTCTGAAGCGCCATGATGGCCTGAGCGGCCATGACGACCGGGTCGACCGAAAGCTCCGGTCGCGCGCCGTGCGCTTGCCGGCCCTGGATATCGATGCGGAAATGATCGACAGCTGCCAGCATGGGTCCGGCACGGTAGCCGAGCGTGCCGACGGCCATCTGCGCAAAGCTGTGCAGCGCGAAGATGGCGGCCGGCCGCGGATTCTCGAGGACGCCTTCGCGGATCATGATCTCGGCGCCGCCCTCTTCACCTGGTGGCGGTCCCTCTTCGGCCGGTTGAAAGATGAGTTTGATCGTGCCCGGGATGTCGTCCCGCATGGACGCGAGCACGGATGCGACGCCGAGCTGAACGGCCACGTGGATGTCGTGTCCGCACGCATGCATCACACCGACTTCCTGATCGAGGTACGTCGTGCGCACAGTAGACTTCCACGGCAGGTCCACTTCCTCCGTGACCGGCAGCGCGTCCATGTCTGCGCGCAGGGCGACGACGGGTCCGGGCCGGCCGCCCCGCAGCACACCGACTACGCCCGTGTGCGCGATGCCGGTGTCGACCTCGAAACCCAGCCCACGCAGGTGTTCCGCGACCAGCCGCGCAGTCGCGAACTCACGATTGCCAAGCTCGGGATTCTGATGGATGCGATGCCGTGCTTCGACAATCTGCGGCAGCAATCGCTCGACTTCTGCATCGATGCGGCTGTCGAATCGCTGTGCAGCTGCCGCGGACGCGAAGGTCGACAGCGCGGCGACTGCGGCAAGTTCCCTTATCATTGGCACGCTCGCGACAGAGATTGTGAGGATCACGTCGGAATCGTTGAGGATGTCGTCCTCGGCTCACTCCGCAACATGTAGATCACGCCGCCGATGGCAAGCCCGATCAAACCTGCAACCAGGTTCTGCCAGGTCGCACTGGCGAGGAACACAAGGGAAAGAACCAGCGCACCGGCAGGGATGAGGCTGCCGCCCGGCAAAAGCATGGCATCCGGCCGGTCCGCGAACCGCTTGCGCAGGACCGGGACCGCCGCAGCCGTTCCGATGTAGGTCGCCAGACGCGCGATCACGGACAGCATCGCCAGTTGAACGAAGGAGCCCGAAAGCGCGAGCGCCAGCGCGACCGCCGATTGCGTGATGATGGCCGCCGCAGGCGTACGGTACCCCGCGTGTATGCGGGACAACACGCGTGGACCGAACCCATCGTTCGCAAGCGCGAACAGATAACGCGGGCCGATCAGCGTCGTGTTGCCGACGTTGCCGATGATCGAAATCATGCCGCCCACCGTCATCAACAGTGCAGCGCCACTCCCCGCAAACTGCTGTGCCGCTTCCGCCAGCGGTGCGTCCGCCTGCGCCAGCCCGATCAGCGTACCCACGGCCACAACCTGAACCAGCGTGTACACGACGGTTATGAACAGCATCGCCAGAGGCAGAGCCACCGGAACGTCCCGGCGAGGATTCTTGAACTCACCCGCCGCCGCCGGCGTGTTCTCGAACCCCGCATACGCAAACAGCAGCAGCAGCGCGGCCTCACCCAGGTCCCCCGCCTGTCCGAAATCGATCGTCGCGACGCGCGACCAGTCCACGAAGAACAGGCCCACCACGATGAAGAAAATCAGGGGCAGCGTCTTTGAGATAACAAGCACGATCGCCACCCGCGTGCCGGCTTTCACACCCACCACGTTGATCCACGTCAGCAGCACGAGCGTCGCCGTAATGAGTGCCGCCCTCGACAAGCCCGCCGTCGCCGCTGGCCACAGGAACCCCGTCGCAAGGGCGAGACCATTGCACAGCGACGCGACCGATGCGATACGCGCCAGCCACGTCATCCAACCGACCTCGAATCCGATGAACCGGCCGAACGCCTCCCGTGTGTAGAGGTAACCGCCACCGGGCTCGTCGAAATAACTCGCTGCCGCCGCAAAACACATCACCAGCAGGCCCACCGCCAGCCCGGCAAGGACCACCGCCAGCGTGCTCGCTGCGCCAAGAAGCGCCGCCGCGGCCGCCGGCAGGAGGTAGACACCACTGCCGATCACGTCGTTGATCGACAAACCGAAGACCTCCCAGCGGGAGATCGCTCGCCGCAGGACCGGCCGGCCACTGTCCTCTGGGTTCACCGTACCTTCCATTTGAAGTTCCGATGCCCAGCCCGCAGCGGCCTGACCCACGCCGGTACGGCTGGCGCGTCATTCTACGGCCTCGCCGCCGCCGCCAGCCAATCCCATGGTGTGTCCCGTCCGTGGCCCGTCGTTTGCGCACCTGCGGTGTGGCGAGGAGGGCCCGATGGGCGAACTCAGGAGTCCCGACGGAATCGAACGACAGCATATTCACGAGTCGGGCGGCTCGCGTCTTCACACCTGGCCGGTCAGTCTCGCCGGACTCGGCATCTTCCTCGGTGCAGCGCTGGTCGGATGGTTCGGCAAGGAGTCACACTGGACGGATGCCAACGCAGGCGTCGAACTCAGCGTTGACGCACCGATTCGCATTCGGAATGGCGAGATCTTCGAGATGCTGATCACCGTCGAAGCAGATCGGTCGATCTCCGACCTCGTGCTTCTCGTGGATGAAGACGTCTGGCGTGATCTGACCGTGAACACATTCATCCCGGCCGCCAACGCAGAAGGGTATCGCGACCGTGCTTTCGCCTTCCGATTCGGCTCCCTGGAAGCAGGATCGCGGTTTGTGATCAAGATCGATGGTCAGGTCAATCCCGATCATGCGCCATCGTCGAACCGCGGCCGGGTCGCGATCGCCGACGGCGATGGTGAGCCGCTGGCCAGCGTCGACTATGTGATGGCGGTGTTACCCTGATGGATGTCGTCATCCGGGCGACCGTAATCTTCTTCGCTCTCTACGTCCTCGTGCGGTTGATGGGCAAGCGCGAACTGGCGCAGATGACGCCCTTCGAACTCATCGTGCTGATCGTCTTCGGTGACCTCATTCAGCAGGGCGTCACGCACAACGACTTCTCGCTTACAGCCGCGTTGCTGGCGATCGCGACAATGGCGTTCTGGGCGTTGTCGCTCAGCTTCATCACCTACCATTCGCACCGTGCCGAATCGCTGCTGGACGGCAAGCCCCGCGTCATCGTGCGCAGCGGCCAGATCGTGCAGGAGAATCTGCGCCGCGACCGATTGACGCGATCCGAGATCCTGTCGGAGATGCGGCTGGCGGGAATCGCTCACCTGAGCGATGTCGCGTGGGCGATCCTCGAGCCGCGCGGCAGAATGAGCTTCATCCAGCGGTCCGCGACCGGCGGCGAGGAGCCACCGGCTGAACCGCGGAACGCCGAGCCGACCGTCTGACGGCGGATCAGAGGGGGCAGGAAACGTTCATCTTGGCATTCACGATCTTCAAGCGCTAAGTTTGCCGAACCCAGCGGTCACCGAGGACATCATCACGTGGGTGGACATGGCAAAGGAAAGCGGGACGGTCAAGTGGTTCAATCCGGACAAGGGGTTCGGCTTCATCACACGGGAGGGGGGCGCTGACGTATTCGTTCACCATAGCGCCATCCAGGGCAGCGGCTTCAAGACCCTGAACGAGGGAGAACGAGTCGAGTTCGATGTGGTCCAGGGCCAGAAGGGTCCTGCGGCCGAGAACGTCGTTCGCCTCGATCCGCCCGCTCCCGGCTCCGGGACCGGGCGAGGCCCCGGTGGTGGCCGCGGTTTCGGTGGAGGTGGCGGTGGCGGTCGGGACCGGGGTGGCTCCGGCGGCCGCTGGTAGAACACAGCCACATCGAAAGGCCCCGGGGCGCGACCCGGGGCCTTCCATCAATCCTACCTGCCGCGTGGGCAGCCTGTCACGCGGCCATTTTCGTTCACGCCCGTCTCACCGTGTCCTTACGCCTCCATCGCATGGACCGGCGCTTCCGACAGCACCAGCACGATGGTCCCGACGTACCAGGTCCACAGAAACGCGCACACCGCAAACCACATCGTACAGCCACTCGTAACAGCCAGAATCGCGACGAACCAGCGCATCAAAAAAAACACCCTTTCCAGAACCATACTCAGATACCGGCTTCCAGGAGTGCAAGCACCGAGCCAGCCATGACATCTGCGTCAGGGCCAACCGGCGCCTCGCGATCGTCCGGCCGCCAGGGTGGTGCCCGGGTTCAAAACCGGTGCGCACGCATCGAGCCGGTCAGCGGAGCCGGCGAGCCGGAGCCGGCCATGGCGCCAGCTCGCCCTTCGAATGACCGGCTCCGATCAAGGTCAGCGTCGCCGGGCCCGCTTCGTCCGCTTCGCCGCCTTCTTGCGCCCTCCGCCCGAACGCCCGGATGATAACTGCCTGACCAGGCTGTTCAGATCGGCGACGCGCTCGCGCGCCAGTCTCGCAACCGCACGCTCCCAGCCATCCGGCGGCGGCCGGTGCTGCGGGTTCGACGCGGCCAGCCTCGAATGCGCGAGCCAGCCACGCGATACTCGAAGTTCGTCGGCCAACTCCTGGAGAGGCGTACCGCGGATCAGTTTGGTCGTCGCTTGAACGTAATTCATGAAGTCATCCGGTTCGGGTGAACGATAATGTCCGGTTAGCAACGATGCCGCTGTCGCTGGGCGGCCGCAAGGGCTGCGTTTGCTCCCCGGGGTCGGACTACCACCCTGGAACGTACACCCCGCGATTCAGACCTGCGGCTCCAGTTGCGAATCGAACGGAACGACGCCGAATCTCGAATGCCCGTTCACTCGCTGTTACACACTCGGCAGTGTGAATTCACTGCAGCGAGCGATCCACGTAAGAAGTCATTGCGTGGGCAGCGCATTCGAGAACGCTGCTTGGTAGTCTTCGACAGCGGCGGCGATCACATGTTCGGCGTGTATTCGACCGTAGGACTCGCCGATCGTAACCCTGCCGGCCCGATCGGGCATTGCCTTGTAGGTCAGGAAGTAATGGCGAAGGCGGTCGACGAGCGGGGTAGGCAACTGTGTCAACTCGTCGATATGGCCCCAGATCGGATCGTTGGCGAGGGTGGCGATGATCTTGTCGTCGGCCTCGCCGGCGTCGAGCATGGGCAGGCCGCCCACGACACGCGCGTTGAGGATGACCTCGGCGCGAGTGATCGGGCGCTCACTCACCACGCAGATGTCGAGTGGATCCTGGTCGCCCTGCCGTGCCCCTTTCATGAGGGTGCTGACCCGATCGCCGCAATACGTCCGTGGAATGAATCCATAGAGCGTAGGCGGCTGGGATGAAGTCAGCTGTGGCCGATCGACACGGAGGTAGCCGGTTTCCTTGTCAACCTCGTACTTCACGAGATCGAACGGGCAGATTTCGATGTAGGCGTGAACGATGCGCGGCGGATCCGGGCCGATGCCGAGGCCATGCCACGGGTGTGGCCGCCAGAGGTGAAATCGGGAGGGTGGTTGCATGTCGGCCGGTGTTGAGATGGGGATGTGTCCGCCGGTCCGGGCGCCTGCGTATGTGGATGCTGCGTCTGGCGGTGCAGCGTCGCAAGGGGAAGGACGGCTGCTTTCCGGCGACCTGGAGTGTTGCAGCCGCGCTGAATGGCAAGGCAGTCGCGAAGGATGGCCGGCCCCGGTTGCCGAGCAGCGCGGCAACGCAGATCGTGCTGGTATCGAGGGATGACCGAACTCGAGAAGGGAGCGTTGGATGATCCGGACGCGCGGCCTCACCCATATCGCGCTTCGCGTGAAGGACCCGCAACGATCGTTTCGTTTCTATCGGGACGTCTTCGGCGTGATCGAAGTGTACCGCTCCGGCGGATTCATCCAGGCCCAGACGCCGGGAAGCTGGGATGTGCTCGTGTTCGAGCGGGACAAAGCGGAGGCCGGTGGCTCGGGCGGAATCTCACATTTCGGTTTCCGCCTGATCAGTCCGGCCGACATCGATTTCGCCGCGACCGCGATTGAGAAGGCAGGCGGTACGATCACGGATCGCGGCGAGTTCTGCCCGGGCGAACCGTACGTATTCTTTCGTGACCCGGACGGATACGAGATCGAGATCTGGTACGAACTTCGGACATCGGTCGATCCCGAGACCTGACGTGTGTGCTGTTCTTCGAGCACCGTGAACCGCTCCATCCCAACGACCTGATGACCAGCTTCGAGGTTCTGGTCACGCGACCGCGTGCAGGCTACCGTGGTGGGGCCACGTGTGCGATGCGCATCGCTCGTTATTCCAGCGCCCCGGAATTCTCGTGATGGGTTCCCGATCCGTTGTCTCGCCCGCTGATCAGCGAGTAACGTTCGTCGAGCTGTTCTTCGATCTCGTATTCGTCTTCTCGGTGACGCAGGTGGTGGGTCTGCTGCACGACGGGATCACGTGGGCAGCAGTGGGGCAGGTCGTGCTGGTGTTCTGGCTCGTGTGGTGGGGGTGGACGCAGTTCACATGGGCGTTGAACGCGGCCGACACGACGCACCATCTGGTCGAGATTGGCGTTCTGGCCGCGACCGTGGTCGCGTTCTTCATGGCAGTCGGTGTACCGGGTGCGTTTCATGGCCGCGCGATCTGGTTCGCTGTGCCGTACGTGGCTGGCCGCGTCATCGGTCTGGCACTGTACGGCTGGGTCGCGGCCGTAGCCGATCCGTCGCAGCACGCTGCGGTGCGCCAGTTCACGATCATCTCGTCGAGCGGACTCGTAGCCGTACTTGGTGGGGCGCTTGTGGGTGGTGTGGCCCAGTACTGGCTGTGGGGCCTCACCATTCTCCTCGATGTCGTGGCAGCGATCATCGCCGGCCGATCCGCATCCTGGAATCTGCATCCGGAGCATTTCGCCGAACGGCATGGCCTGTTCGTGATCATCGCGCTTGGCGAAACACTGATCGTTGCGGCGGCCGCAATCAATGGAGACGAGTGGACAGCCAGCCGCGCCGCCGTGGCGACCCTTGCGGTGGCCGTCTCGTGCGGCATGTGGTGGACCTACTTCACACGGGCGAAACCGGTGCTGGACCTCGCCCTCGAGTCACGCCGCGGCGCTGCGCGGTCCATTCTGGCGCGCAGTGTCTTCAGCCTCGCCCATTTCCCCATGTTGTGCGGTGTGATCGCCTACGCGGTGGCAATCGAACACGCCATCGCGTACCCGGCGGAAGCGTTCCAACTCGAGGCTCGCCTGGCGCTGGCGGGCGCACTGCTTCTGTTCGTCGGCGGTATGGCGGTCGCGCTGGTCCTTGCGCACCAGCGCATCCCCACGCCGCGTCTGGTGTTGACGGGCCTGACCGCCGCAGCGATCGTCGCGCTCCAGGATCTGCCTTCGATCTGGCTCCTGCTCGTCGCGTTGTCAGGAGTCGTCGCGGTGGCGGCTCTCGAACAGCGTGCGACCTGATCGACCGCCGGAGATCGCTTGTCCCGGCAGGTGTCGAAAGGAGGCAAGCAGTGCCTGCATCGCAGGCAAGGCAACGCGCGAGTGTGGATCCGTGATCCACGCATGCATCGACAGGACCGGCGGGCGTCGAACCTGACCGTCGTTTGGACGTATACGATGCCATGGGCACGCCGATGAAGCCACGGGACCCCGATCCGCCCGAAGCCGTCGAGGAGGCGGAGAGCACGATCCACTCGTACCGGGTCCGGCTCAGCGCGTTCTGGTTTGGCGGCATGGCCGCGAGCCTCGTAACCGCAACGCAATGGCTTGGCCTTTACCCGGCCGAGATCCTGCCGTGGCTGATTGCACCATCCGCCGTCGCTGGCTCACTCCTCATCCATCCTCTCGGCCGGCAAGTCGGGCGCGCCCGCCGGATTCTGCGGCGCTGGGAGGAGATCCGCACCGATCGTGTGCTGCAACCACCGGCGCGGGAAGATCCCCGTGTGCGGGCAGGGCGCATGCTGGCTGGCCGCATCATCGAGCACCCTTCCGCCACGGCCGAGACCGAGGATGTTGTGACCCGCATCCTCGCACAGCTCGAAGCAGCCGTTGCGGACATGGGTGTTCTCGAGATCACTCGCCAGGCCGGTGAGCCTTCCACGCCGGTTGTAGAAGTCACAACCGATCTCGAGGTGCGCATCGCCCGGCTGCTCTCGGGGCTGGGCGAACTCCACCGCGCGCTCGTCGTTCGTGAATCGTCCCTCGTTCAGGCCGAGATCAACGAGCTGCGCGACCTCCTGAACCAGGTCCATGCCGAGACCGAGGTCGAACTGCTGTTGCGTGGTGTACCACCACCGGCGCAGCAGCCCATCGGGCACTTGCCAGAGCGTCGAAAGCGTTGAGGCGTTCCATCACCTTCGCCAGCCGTCGCGCCACGGGGTGCAAGGAGGAGTCATGAAGGCTCGTTTCGCAGTTGCCTGGATGATGGTGGCAAGCGTCGCTTGCGCGAGCGCGACATCGTCGGGTGGTGGAACCCGGCGCAACAGCGACGTGATCACGCTGGAAGAGATCGATGCATCGGACGCACTGACCGTATTCGACCTCATCCAGCAGGTGCGGCCGCGCTTTCTCCGGCCGGCCGGAATCGGCGATCCGGTGATCGTTTACGTGGACGGAGTCCGGCGGGGCGGCGCTCTCGAGCTGAGGTCGGTGCCACGCGTGAACGCCAGTGAGATCCGATACGTAAGCGGAACGGACGCAACGACCCGGTACGGGACCGGGCACCGGTCGGGAGCAATCGAGGTGTCCTTACGCCGCTGACCCACCGGGCCGCCGGGCCCTCCGGCGCGCAGGGACCCCCGGTACATCGGACCCCTCGCACCGGGCATCTGCCCCAACCTCGAAGTCAGCCCGGCCGGCTGCCGAAACTGTGGAGCGATAAGGTCCTGCCGGGATCGGTGATGGGGCAGATCCGTCGTGCGCCGTTCACTGCTGGCGCACGGACAGGGCCGGACACGCACGACCTGGACCGACCTATGAGCAATCAAGTCGTGGCTCGCTACCGCGATGGACGAGTCATCAAGGGCACCAGCCTGGATCTCGATCCAGCCAAGCCGGTCTTCCATCTGCGGCCGCCGGGCGAGAAGGCCGTCGAGATCCGGTTGAGCGATCTCAAAGCACTCTTCTTCGTGCGCTCCCTCGACGGGGATGCGGCAAGGAACGAGGACTATACGGCCGATCCAACCGATCCCCGGGCACGCGGCTCGACGCTCGTCAAGCTTTCATTCCATGATGGCGAAGTGATGCTCGGCCACACCATCCGGTATCCACCGAACCGCCCGTACTTCTACATTACCCCGGTGGACACGAAGAGCAACAATATCCGGGTTCTGATCAATCGTGACGCCGTTGCTTCCATGGAAACGACGGAAATCACTACACCGTGAGGAGGCGTCTGTCGAGCGGTGTACCGGACCTGCCTGTTCTGCCTCGGACCGCTGGGGACGAATGATGCGCTGGAAACCCTGCCAGTCGGCAGGACCATCGCATTCGACTCCGCCCGTGGCCGGCTCTGGGTCGTCTGTCCGCAGTGCGCCCGCTGGAACCTGACGCCTCTCGAAGAGCGTTGGGAAGCGGTCGAAGCCGCCGAAAACCGGTTCCACCGCTGTGCTCGACGCGTGATCGCTCAGAACATCGGTCTGTGTATTCTGCCGGACGATACGCGGTTGATTCGTGTGGGTCAGGTGCTGCCAGCCGAGTATGCTGCATGGCGGTACGGCTCGCAGCTGCGCGGCCTCGCCCGGCCCGCATTGGTCACCCGCTGGTTGCGCTGGCTGAATTCGCTCGTCGCCGGGACCGTCTTTGCGCCCGGCATCTACAATCGCTGGCGCATGATCGACCGGGTCAACAGCCCGGGCGGCGAAGTCACGTTGCGCCGGGCTGACCTCGATGGCGCCGTGTTCCGGACTCACCCCGAGACAGGCGCCTTTCAGGTCGGACTGGTCCGCCCTTTCGCCGGGCCGCCCCGGCCGTGGCTGAATCTCGAGGGTGACGTCGCGCGCACCCTGTTCGAACGCATGCTCGTCAGCGTGAACCGGGAAGCCTCGCCGGACCGGATGCTCGCCGCGGCCGTTCAGTTCCTCGGCCGGCACGAATCCGGCGAGAGCGCGTTTCGCTCAATGGGCGAGGGAGAGTCTTCGGTCGCGGGCGCGTTGCGCGTTCGATACGAGGGCGATGGACAGTGGCGCGGTGAATGGGCGCCCCCGAACCTCCACGGCTACCTGCCCATTCCGCGTTACCGGACCCTCGCACTCGAGATGGCGCTTCATGAAGATGCAGAGCGCAAAGCGCTCGCGGGCGAATTGCCCGAATTGCTCGCCCGCTGGAAAGATGCCGAACGCATCGCCAGCATCGCAGACTCACTCTAACGTACTCCTGCATTAGAAACGAATCTCGAGCCAGTCGCCCGTTGCATCACCAGCCGTGTACGTCGAGTCTGTACGCTTCGCGACAACGCCCTCCCAGCCCGCCTTCCTTGCATCAGCCAGCAATGTCCTGCTCGTCCGCCGACGCACTTCAGAAAGCTCGATGCCTTCAATGCCGAACTCGTCGATCAGCGCTTCCAGTCGGCTCCGCCGCTCGCGCCATTCCTCGCCGAGCAGGATGTCGCCGCCATCGAAGATGAGGTCAATGGCGAAGAACGCCGCACCGGTCCCGTCTGGCAGTACGCCGTCCATGACGAATCCCCGGCCGGCGTGTTCGGCGACCTCGGTCAGCCGCCCGGCCACGTCGGAGTAACGGCGTGTTATGTCGCGACCTTGCGCGACCAACCGGACCGCGTCGGCGGTCGCGTAGGCGTGCAGGCGAGTGCCCGTATAGAGCCGTTCGAAAGCCCAGCCCCGGCCGGCCGGCAACCTGTCCGCGGGCACGGCGATCATTGCAGGGATCGCGTCCGACGACCATGTCTCGCTCTGCTTGTCTCCGGCGATCTGCTCGAGCGTCCTGCCGGTCACGACCGATGTCGTCCATGCTTCGGTGATATCGAAGCCGGACTTTGCGAAGCGGTCGCGGTGCTTGATGACCAGCCATTTCGGTTTGGCGCCGGCATCCGTCCGGACGAGTGCGAACGATCCCTTGAGCCGCTCGCCAAGGAGGGTAAAGCTGAGTTTGCCGCCGGCGAGGCCTTTTTTAACGGCGGCTTCGTGATCGTCATCCCCGGCCTCGTCGGGGAGGTACTCGCCGCGGTCCCAGAGCAACACCGTGCCGCCGCCGTATTCGGCCTTCGGGATGGTCCCTTCGAACGTGTTGTACTCGATGGGGTGGTCTTCGACTTCCATGGCGAGGCGTTTGTCGGCTGGATCGGCGGAGAGCCCTTTCGGGACCGCCCAGCTCTTCATCACTCCATCGCACTCGAGGCGCAGATCGTAATGAAGGCTCGACGCATCGTGCTTCTGGATCACGAAGCGCAGTTTCGCATCATCGCGCCGGCTGGCCAGTCCGCCAGCCGGTTCAGGTGTCTTCTGAAAGTCCCGCTTGCGCCGGTAGTCGGCGAGTTTTTCGCGACCTGCTGGTTGATCCAAAACAGCTTTCCGGCTAGCGCCGGCGCCGGCGAGCGCGGTCCTTCAGCGGAATGTCGACCGTGCCGGCGACGTTGTCGTGGCTGATTCCACCAGATCCGTCGTCGCGCACAACGAAGTCGCCGCGCACTCCGGACACGGCGATACTGCCGGAGCCGTCGTCGATCGTCACACTGCCGGTCACGTCACGGATGTCGAGTTGGCCCGAACCGTCCTCGACGATCACATCGCCGTCGACCTGCGCAATCTCGACCTCGCCGGAACCGTCATCGATCGTGACATCGCCGCGGATGTCGATCAGGCGCAACTCGCCCGAGCCATCCGTGATGCGCAGCGGTCCGACGCCCCGGATCTCGGCCTCGCCGCTGCCGTCGTCGATGTTCGCCGCCATGCCCTCGGGGACCTCGATGACCAGATCGAGGGAGGCGTACCGGTTGCCGAAGAAAGAGTCGTCCCAATCCATCTCCGGGACCTCGACGCGCACGCGGCCACCCGAGCGCCCGGTCTCGATCACCAGCCGATCGAGCAGCGATTCGCTGGACGCGCAGGCCCGGCCGCGGATCCGCACCTCCGCCACGCCCGGCCTGCCCTCGACCACGAGCGAGCCCGATCGGGCGATCAGGTCGAGAACGTCCGATGACGCGATGGCGACGTTGGCCGAACGTTCCGCAGTGAATTCGCAGTCCGGATAGGACTGCGTAACCGCCGCCAGCGCGGCCAGGGCGAGCAAGGAGAACATGGCAGGTTCCTCCAGAGACAGGGTCCGGTGTCCCTACGCGCGGGCGGGTGGGGACGATTCATCCCGTTTGGACAGGCCGGCCTGCACCGAGGGTTGGGCCGCCGGCTACCGGACCGGCGGTTCCATTTTCCAGAATGCGATGCCGCCCGCCTGCTGGCCGACTTCGACCGAAGCAACGCGCGCTCGGGTGGCAATGTCGAAAACATCGACTTTGCCGGGCTCCGCGCCCACCCCCTCAACGCTCACGAACGCGTACTTCGAGTCGGGCGAGATGACGACGCCGTGCACAACGGTCGTCGACGTCTCGGCCGTGCCGAGGCTCTCGCCCGCCGCGAGATCGAAGAATTCGACGCTCTTCGCCGACTTGAGTGTGGCGATGAGAGTCCTGCCATCCGCAGAAGCGGCGAGGTTGTATGGCGCACGTCCGGTCTCGATGCGGCGTTCGAGCTTCCACTCGTCAAGGCCGATCTCGAGGATCTCGGCGCTCTTGTTGCAGGCCACGTAAATGCTCTTGCCGTCGATCGACGGCTGCGCCCATGTCGGCGAGCACGTCGGTTCGTGCTTCATTCCACCGGCCTCCTCCGCCTGACCGGCCACATGCCCTGCGTGCGCATCCTCGACAACAGGCTCTTCCGCGCCGCTTGCAACACTGAAACGGCGCGACACCTCGAACGAACGCGTGTCCAGTTCCACGAGCTGGTCATCCATCATGCAGGCCGAGTAATGGAACAGGCCGGCGCGACCCATCCGACTGCCATGTGGCATCACGCATGTCGTCGTGCGCGCGACCTCCACGTTGTCACCCGTGTACACCACCGACACCGACGACGGCACATGTTCCCCATGCAGATTGAAGTTCACGACAAAGGCGTAAAGACCGTCGGGCGTGACATCGATGGTCGCCGGAAAATAACCCAGTGGTACGAAGTCGCCGACGACGGTGTCAGGCCCGAGTTCGTACTTCCAGTAGCCGCCATCCGGGAGACCGTGGCCGGTCGTCATATGCAGCCACTTCCCGTCCGCGGAGATGGCGATGCCGTGCGGCCCTTCCGTCTCGGTGGGATACAGTCCGACAGGGATCGTCTTCTCGACCGTCGCGCCCTCGGGCCCGAACTGAATGCGATGCATGAGGTCTGCCGATTCGGCCAGGACGTAAACCCAGTAGTTCGCGGACGGTTTCGTTGCCATGGCCGGCGCCGGTTCCTGGGCCAGGACGGGCGCCGCGAACGCGCAGGCGGCTGACACCATCACGAGTGCAACGGCTCGGGCGTGGCAGGTCTTCGCAGCATGCTGTTCGGGCTGGAGCACGCGGGGAGAGACGTGCGGTGTGAACTTGCGACGACCGTGCATCCGGAGCATCATTCCCACCTGTCTGAATGGTCCTGCGAGATGGAGTGCAATCCCATGTCCAGGTTCCGCTCATTGCTCGTTCTGGCCGCACGTGCGGGAGTTCTTCCGGCGGCTGTGTCCGCGCACCATCGGGATGCGAACATCGAGGCCGGCCTGCGGGTCGTTCGCCTCATCGCGGAGCCGGCGCAACGCACCGTCGAAGCCGGCAAGAGCGTGTCTCAAGGTGACCGGGCTCGACGCGGCGGGCAAGGCCGTGACGCCGAAAGACGCGCGGTCGCACCGCGGGGAGCCGCAGGTTCGTTTCTGGGGATGGTTTCTGGGGCTGGTTTCTGGTTCAACTTTAACGGATCGGGGGTGGGGTGAGGGATACGGCAAGGAGGGAGCGGATGCGTCGGCTGGTGTTCATCCTCGTGACGGCGGTTACGGGCGCGTGCACGGCGGAGCCATCGCCGGACGGTGGAGCAGCGGCGGCGGCCGCTGATGAGGCGAGCGGAGCGTTACCGGCGGGAGCGGAGGCGATGTCGCTGCTCGGGGAACCGCTGGTGCCGCCCTCGCCCTCGTCGGATTCTACGAGACAGCGTCTCGAGGCGCAGCTCGAGACGGCGCGCGCCGCTGTCGAACGCACTCCCGAGGACGCGGACAGCCTGATCTGGCTCGGCCGGCGTCTGGCCTATCTGGGTCGATACAACGAAGCGATCGACACGTACTCGCGTGGCATCGCGCTGCACCCGGAGGATGCGCGCCTCTATCGCCATCGCGGACATCGCTATATCACAGTCCGCCGCTTTGACGACGCGATTGCGGACCTTGCCCGGGCGGCAGATCTGGTGCGAGGCACTGCGGATCAGGTCGAAGAGGACGGCGCGCCGAATCGGTTCGACATCCCGACCAGCACGCTCCAGTCGAACATCTTCTACCATCTGGCACTCGCGCACTACCTGAAGGGCGATTTTGACCGTGCGCTCCCCGTGTGGCAGGAAGCCATGACCGTGTCGACCAACGACGACATGATGGTGGCGACGAGCGACTGGTTGTACATGACGTTGCGGCGGTTGGGCAGGGACGCGGAAGCGGCCCGGGTGCTCGAGCCCGTTCATGCCGGCATGCGCATCCTCGAGAACCACGCGTACCACCAGCGCCTGCTCATGTACAGAGGTGAGATCCCGGCCGACTCACTCCTCAACGTGCAGAGCGCGGACCCGGTCCAGATTGCCACCTACGGCTACGGCGTTGCAAACTGGCACTCCTACAACGGTGACCGTGAGCGCGCGGACAGCCTGTTCCGCCGCATCCTCGAGCAGCCGAACTGGGCCGCGTTCGGCTACATCGCAGCCGAAGCGGAACTCGCGCGAAGTCGTTGACCCCTTCAGTTCTGGCGCCGCCGGAGCGTGAGGTGAGCGCCGGTATTGGTCGTGAACGTGATCTGGTCGAGGCCGTCTTCGGTGAGTTCGCCCGTGTAAGTGACGCTGCCGGTCTGGCGGACGACGGTGAACGTGATCTCGCTATTCGCCCAGCTCCCGGTCAGGTCATTGCCATCGAGAGCGGGATTCGTGTCGTGCTGTTCGGTCCCGGTGAAGGTGCCTTCGCGTTCTCCATCGTCCCCGGATGCGAGACTGAAGGAATGCTGCGTATCCGCGACGTTCTCCCATGTGTTCGAGATGAGGACGAGCGCGCCCTGGATGACGGCCGGGCTCGCGCAGCTTGACAACGGTGCGGCGAACACGATGAGTGCCGCCAACACGAGCGCGTTTCGAGTCGTCATGGTTGCCCCTTTCATTCGGGCCGAAGTTGCTCGAGAATGCGCGCGGCGCGCGCTTCCAGTTGGGCAAGTTCCGGCGTCATCGCGGCGGCGGTCGCGGCGATGCGCTGGTACGCTTCCACGAAATTGCGATTCCCGCGACCGGCCTGTATCCCGGTCTGGAGTGTGATCAGGTCTGGGTTCATCGCGAAGATTCGCGAGCGATGCAACGGCTCGAGGACGGAGTCGAGGAATCCGGCCAGATCGCGCCGGAGCAACGGCCCCTCGTTCCAGAACGTCTCGATGGCCGTCTCGAAGCGGGCCCGTCGTGAGTCGATCGAGTCATAAGCGGCGCTGTAGCTGTTCACGGCCTCGACAATCCCGAGGTACGCGTTGTTCCGGATCGTGAAGTCGCCATCCACGACGATGGGCGCGGTCAGCAAGAGCGTCGTGTGCAGATCCTTCGCCTCGGCAACATAACGTTCGATCGTCGCGGCAATCTCAGGGTATGCTTCGGCCTGCCGCTGTTTGCGGACGGTTTCATCACGCAGGTCCTCCTCGCGCAGGTCGAGTTTGGCGAGGATCTGCTGGATGCCTTCTTCTACGCCACCGAGTCGTTCGGCCTGGAGCCCGTTGGCGGCGAGGAGCTGCTCGGAAGCGCGCACGCGTTCGGCGAGGGCGCGAGTGATGGTCTGTTCGACGGGCTCGCCAACGACAACGACGGCGCGCACATCGCCGCGTGGCACGGCCAGGCGGCCGGACGGCGGATAGACGATGGACCAGTTGCGGTCCGTCGTCTGGACCTCGACTTCGCTGGTGGTTGAGGGAATCTCGATCTCGAACTCGCCACCCCCGAGCATGCGCGGATCGCCGAGGCCGGTCAGCCGGATGCGGAACGTGTCCGGCAGCGTACGCCCGAGCGCGATGACCCGGCCGCGTAACACGACGGTCTGCGATTCCGCCCCTGTCGCGGTGGTCAGAATACCAAGCAGGCTGAGCATGGCCAGAGAGGATGGAACACCCATCGCGTGACGGAATCTCAATGGGTGGGCCACATCAGCCTCCATCGCCTGTGAAGGGGATGTCCAACGACAGGCTCGACGGGATGGTAACGCGTTGTTCATACCCGACGACGCCCAGCCGGGTCGCGCGCAGCAGTACGGATTCACCCGGTTTCCACGGCACCGTGACCGTGAACTGGCCGTCCTCGCCGGAGGTCGTGGAAACGATGCCCTCGCCGAAATCGAGGCGCACCCCGGCGAGCGGCCGGTTGCCGCGGTCGATGACACGCCCGCGCACGATCGTTGCCACCTGCTGCTCGACCAGCCGTACGGTGATCCGTGCATCGTCTGAGACCCTGGCTTCCAACGTGTCCTGCCGGTACCCATCCACGATCGCGAAAACCAGCGCGTCGCGGCCACGCGCCGATCCGGGAACGCGCCGGAAGCGAGCGACTGCGCCCGGCCCGATCGGTGCGCGCAGACTCTCGCCGTCGAACGCGAGCACGACGTCGCCAGCGGTCGAGCCGTCTGGCGGTGCGCCTGGTTCGATGACATGAACGTCCAGATCGAACGGTGTTGCGGCCTGTTGGGCACGCACGGCGAGGCCGCCTGTGAGAAAGAGCGCGAATGCGACAAGACACAGGCCAGCAGCCAGTGATCTGGATGGACCGGTCGCGGGCAGGCGCCGGCGCAGGAGCGGCACCAGCCCGAGCGCTGGCAGTGCCGCGAGGGGGATGAGACCCCAGAGGAAGCCGGCCCAGCCGGCAGCCCGCACCGAATACAGGCCAAGCGCGACGATCCCGGCGATGACGAGCGCTGCTGCCCACGTCGGAAAGGGTCGGGGCGGGACCAGCGCGCGCAGGAGACGGTCCGCGTCTGCATCGAATCGAGCATTTGTGATCTCGACCGCATTGCGGCCGGCCAGCTCGCGCACTGGCTCAGGCAGATCCGCGGCGGCGGGAATGTGTGCGCCGTCGACGAGGACGGGCACGATCCGCACGCCGGCCTCGAGGGCGGTCGCGATCTCGAGATGCACGACGTCCTCCGGCTCCTCGAGGCGGCGCCTGCCGTCTTCACTCACCAGCCAGTGCCGACCGATCACGACGAGCAACACTTCGCATCGGCGCACGGCATCCCTCAGCACGGAGCGGAAGTCTGCTCCGGCGTCAATCGTCTCGACATCGAAAAAGACGCGTTCGACACCGAGCTGGTGCACGAGCCGTTCGCGCAATGCACGCACGAGGCCCACGCTGTCCGCTCGCCGGTAGCTGAAGACGATCACAGCGCCAAAGGTGGACGCGGCCGACCCGTTCGCAAGGGACTTGTTCGCGTCCGGTGGCCTCGTTCACGAAGAGCCGAGGCCATGCAGGCTCTTGAGAGGGTTGCGCCTGAAGCGGACACCGAGCGGAGTCGTAATGCTGGAAACCGGCCGCGGCAGACGGCGGGATACGACGGCTCCATGCTGTAGCAGGATACACGGACGGGGTGGTATCGTGAGAGGAACGACCGCGCCGCGGCCAGGCACACCCCGCTCGCTCATTGTGGTGTGGGCGCCGGAAACGCGGAACGCCCGGCTGCGAAGAATCGCGGCGGGCCGGTACGCGCGGCTGACAACCCGGGATCACAGCATGCCACCGAACGTGCTTCCCATCGATCTGACCGCCCTTGCCGGCATCTTCTTCGGCTCGCTCATGGTGCTGATTCCGATCGCGGGTGTGACGGCCCGTTTCGCGATGAAGCCGATTGTCGAGAGCCTTGCCCGGCTCAGGGAATCCGGAGCAAAGAACGAGGCGGTCGACATGCTGGAGCGCCGCATGGCGCTTCTCGAGCAGGAGGTCCAGGCCATCACCGGGATGCGCGAAGACGTATCACGTCTGATCGAAGAACTCGAATTCCAACGCAAACTCGTCGCGCCCGATCCGGCGCGACGCACAGGGGAGTAGAAACCGACGATGATGGTAACGACGACGCCGTCGCTGGACGGCAAGAGGATCGTGGAGTACATGGGGCTTGTCAGCGGCGAAGCGATCATGGGTGCGAACATCTTCAAGGACCTGTTCGCATCGATCCGTGACATCGTGGGTGGGCGCAGCGCAGCCTACGAAGAAGAGCTGCGCAAGGCGAAGCAGATCGCGATCGACGAGATGACGATGCAGGCCGAGGAACGCGGAGCCAACGCCATCGTCGGCGTCGATCTCGACTATGAAACCATCGGTGGCAGAACGATGAACATGCTGATGGTCAGCGCCAGCGGCACGGCCGTGAAGATCGCATAGAGAGGAGGTGAAGCATGTGGTCCCTGGACGCTGTCGGCGGAACCCATGCTCCACATCGGCGTGGCTGACTTGAGACAGCGTTTACCAGTTCCACGAGATACGCGAACTGTCAGAAGCAAGGGGCTATGATCGTACTACTGTGGAAGAAGGGTTTGCGGACGAGATCCTGCCGCCGAACCGCGCCGCGTACACCTCAATGCTGGTGGACGATGAGGGTAATCTGGGTGCATGAGCAGAAAAGCAACCGTCCCGCCTGAACGCCGGATCGTCTGGCGGTATCGGCCTTCAACGCGAGCGGGCGCGCGGCTGACCGCTGCGGTGCTGCTGGCGACAGCGTGCGATGTCCGCGATCCCGTGATCGGTTCGAGCTTCGAACAGGAAGAAGACCGCGGCACCGAAGTGCCCGGCTCCCAGATGGTCGGGGCCCGGTCATCGCTCTTCTGGTCGGCCGACGGCGGATCGGTCTTCTTCGAGGCCGGTACAGGCACGGTCGCGCTTCGTGCGGTCGATGCGCTGACTGGCCAGGTCCTGACTCTCGACGGGCCGCAGGCGGATTACGTCGATCCCGTCGTGACGCACGCGGACGGACCGATCTACTTCTCGACCGACCGTCAGGACGGCCGGCGCGACACGTGGCTGCGCGCCGGAGGCGGTGCAGCACCCGTCCAGCTCACCGACCGTGCGCCCGGCACCAGTGTCCTCGAACAGGCGGATGGCCGCCTCGTGCTGCCTTCGCCCGATGGCGCGACGACCGCCTTCATCGTCAGCCCGGATTCCCTCTTCGTCCATGATGTCACGACCGGCGCGAGCCGCTTCATTGCGACACAGTGCATCCGTGTCATCGTGTATTCGCCCGACCGCGCCCGCGTCATGTGCCGCCGCGATGCCGAAGGCGATGCCGGCTTCGGGACGGTCCGGCTGGCGGACGGCGAGGTTGCCGACATCCTCCTGATGCCGCGCGAACTCGCGCGCATTCAGGTCATCCACTGGGATGACGACGCGATCCGCACGGTGTACCGCACGAACAGCCGGTTTCGCATCCAGAACGTGGACCGCGACAGCACGGGCACGCTCTGGTTGCCGGGCATCCGTTCCGCCCGTAGCGTCGTCGACTTCTTCAACTACTCATGGTCTGCGAACGGGGCCCGGTTCGCGTTCTGGACGCACGAGTGCCTCCAGGTCAATCGCGTTGGGACGTGCACCTTCGGGCAGTCCCTCCTGCACGTTGTGGAACTGGCGACGAATCAGGGTCGGACCGCCGTCGTCGCGAAGGGCGAACGCGGCGGTGAGCAGATTGCACTTTCGCCGGACGGTACCAGAGTGGCCTATGTCTTCGATCAGCGCGTCTGGATCCAGGTGGTGAACGGACAATGAAGAACATCGCAGTATGGCACAATCTTGCGGGGCCCGGCCTCGTTCTCGCCCTTGTTGCATGCGGCGACAATATTACCGACACAGGGATGGAGCTGCCCGAGAACCGCGGCACCGAGCTTCAGTCGCAGATCGCGGTCGAGTTCTTTACCGAGATCGCGTGGTCACCGGATGGCAGCGAGATCTACTTCGAGTCGCCCGGTCCGCCGGCACGGTTGTTCGTTGCAGCCCTGTCCGGTGGCCCGCCCCGCGAGTTGGACGGCGGACGGGATGCGTACTTCGATGTTACGGCGGCGCCGGACGCCGTCTATTTTACAACGGACCTCGAGGCCGGCAACCGCAGCTCCTATCGGCTGCCGCTGGACGGCGGCGAACCCGTGCTGATCACGGATCGGGCACCGTCCACGCTCGCGCAGCTGCGTGCCGATGGCAGAGTGTTGCTGCCCTCGCCATCGGGCGCGACCGTGGTCTACATCACCGCGCCCGACTCGATCTTCACGTACGGTGTCGCGAGCGGGACGCGCACGTTCATCGCACGGGCCTGTGAGCGCATCGTCACGTTCTCGCCGGACGGCACGGAAATCCTGTGCGTCACGGGCATTGGTGGCGATGGCGAGTTCGTGCGCGTGAACCTCGCCACGCACGCGACCACGGCCACGACGGTACTACCCATCGCGGAGGGCTTTCCGATGGTGGTACACTGGGGGGCCGCGGGGATCAGAGCGCTCTACCAGGCCGCGCTCGGAGGTCTTTCCATCTGGGAGAACGATGCTCGCACCACCGTGTTCCAGTTGCCTGCGCGCGGCGGGCTCGTCATCGATCCGCGCAATGCTTCGTGGTCTGTGGATGGCAACCGAATCGCATACTGGGTACACGAGTGTCTGCGGAGGCGAGGTTTGAGCACGTGTGAGCTCGGGCAATCGATCCTGTACATCAGCGAGCTGTCAGCGGAACGGTCGGGGTACGTAGCCGTGGCGCAGGGCGAAGTGAACGGCCAGTTCATCGCATTGTCACCCAGTGCGGTTCGGGTCGCGTACACCTTCGAGGACCGGATCTATCACCAGACCACTGCGATCCCGAGCCAGTGACGGCAGTCGAATCGGCCTGTTCGTGATCGGGCTTGCCGGTTTGCTTGCGTTCCTGCTGCTCCACCTCGTGTTGGTTTGGCGGTGGTCGTGGTTCGCGGCAGCGCCGTGGCCCGGATACGAGCAGGCCACTGCGCGCGGGCTCGTCGAGCCGTGGTTCGTACACACACCACGCAGCCTCTGGCTGACACGCGCCACGTTGTTCCTGCTCTCGGCTGGCATTGCTCTCGAGTGGCAGGGATCACGCATCGAGGCAATGCTCGCGCTCTGGCTCGGAGCCGCTCTCGGGACCGTATTCTGCTACGCGACGACGAGCCTGCCATCCCTCGAATGGGGCATCCTGGGTTATTTCCTTTACCCGCTGCGCATCGGCCTGCCCGTGCTCATCGGCAGCGCGGCCGGCTCGCTGTTTGCCCGATGGCTCGAGAAACGCCATGTCGAGGCGGCGGCCTGATGGGATTCCTGCGCCATACGGGCTGGACCGTTGTGCTGGGCGCCATCGCGCGGCTGCCACAGGGTGCGCTGTCGCGCGTGACGGGCCGACTCGCCGATGTGCGGCTGCCCCGCCCGCTCCGGTCCAGCGTGCTCAGCATCTTCGCGAGTCTGGCCGGCATCGATCGGACGGAAGCCGAGCGGCCCATCGACGAGTACTCGTCCGTCAACGAGTTCTTCGTGCGCAGACTTCGCGCCGGCGCGCGGCAATGGCCAGCGGACGAGCAGGCCATCGCGAGCCCCGTCGATGGCATCCTCGGTCAGACCGGTCGCATCACCCGTGGTCAGCTCGTCCAGGCCAAGGGCAGGCTCTACAGCGCTGCGAGTCTCCTCGACGACGCGCATTCCGGCCCGCACTTCGACGGTGGCGCCTTCGCGACGATCTACCTGAGCCCTCGCCACTACCACCGCATTCACGCGCCCGCATCGGGCAGGATTCCACGTGCGCGCCGCATACCGGGGCGCCTGCTTCCCGTCAATTCGGCTGCCCTCGTCCGGTTTCCAGAGCTTTTCCCGCTTAACGAGCGGGCGGCGGTGCGGATCGAGGGCGCAATGGGTGCCATCGCGGTGGTTGCAGTCGGCGCCTACAACGTCGGCCGGATCTCGCTGGCTTTCGATGCGGAATGGGGTGCGCGCGGTGCATCCGGCACCGTGACGAATCGAAGCGGCGAGGCAGCCGAGACCCGCGTGTACGATCCGCCCCACCCGATTCGACGGGGGGACGAGATGATGGCGTTTCACCTCGGGTCAACCGTCGTTCTGCTGTTCGAGCCGGGCCGCGTGATGCTGCGTGGCGACCTGGTGCCTGGCCGCGAAGTCCGGCTGGGCGAGGTGATCGCGACGGGCGTTTGACGGCGAGCGCACGACTGGCACGATCCCCGGGACCGCTCGAGGCTGACCACGGGGTTGCGCGTGTCGCAGGGCACGCGCAACCTTTCGCACCGACGGACCCGCCCCGCATCTCCCCATGGGGCCGACACTGAGACGCACGGACCGCGTCGCGAACAACACGTTACGTCGTTTTTCGATTCCAATCAGAACCCAAGCGGAGACTCGCGCAATGACGAGGCATCGTCTGCTCGCCCCGGCCGTCCTGTCGCTCATGGCGGCGTGTAGTGATCTCGAGAAGCCGGAAC
This sequence comes from Longimicrobiales bacterium, assembly GCA_050732695.1. Classification (GTDB taxonomy): domain Bacteria; phylum Gemmatimonadota; class Gemmatimonadetes; order Longimicrobiales; family RSA9; genus JBFFZF01. The sequence goes on from JBOHRL010000024.1 coordinate 103,053, forward strand.
CGATGGCGCCGGCCGCGGACGCCGTGCCCGCTGCGGCATCATCTGCGACGCCGGAACCCGGTGATACGGTGCCAGGCGAGTGGATCGTCGTGCTGCAACGCACCGCGGATGCGGCCAGTACGGCGCAGGGCATTCTCGCCGTTCACGGCGGTCAGATCCATTACATCTACCAGACCGCGATTCGTGGTTTCGCGGGCCGCCTTCCGGAAACGGCGATCGAGGCGCTTCGCCGGAACCCGAATGTGGCATACATCGAACCGAACCGCTGGGGCGGGATCGTGACGACGCAGGCGAATCCCGAGTGGGGCCTCGACCGCATCGACCAGAACGATCTGCCTCTCTCGAACAGCTACACGTACATTACGAATGGGACCGGCGTCACCGCGTACGTTCTCGATACGGGGATCCGTCTCACGCACAACGAATTCGGCGGGCGGGCGGCCTACATCCCGAACGGCAACAACGGCGACTTCGTGAATGATGGGCGGGGCAACGCGTCCGACTGCCACGGCCACGGGACGCACGTGTCCGGCACAATCGGCGGGACTCTGTACGGCGTCGCGAAGAACGTCCAGCTCCGTGTCGGCCGCGTTGTCAACTGCCAGGGCAGCGGCACCGTCGCCATGGCGATCGCCGGCGTTGACTGGATCACGAACAACGGCCAGACGCCGGCCGTCGTCAACATGAGCCTCGCCTATGGCAACGTGCAGTCGCTGCGCACCGCCGTCGAGAACTCGATCGCAGCTGGATTCAATTACGCGGTCGCGGCCGGGAACGGCGACTTCTTCGGTACACCGCTGAACGCCTGCCAGGAGAGTCCGGCCGGCGCGCCGAACGCACTCACCGTCGGTGCGACGGCCATCAACGATGCGGAGGCATCGTTCTCGAACTATGGCCCGTGCGTCGACATCCTTGCGCCGGGCGTCAACGTGAAGTCCGCCTGGTTCAATTCGAACACGGCGACGAACACGATCAGCGGCACGTCCATGGCCACGCCGCACGTCGCGGGTGTCGTCGCACTCTATCTCGACGCGAACGCCGGCCACTCGCCCACGCAGGTCTCGAACGCTCTCAGGAACAACGCAGTCCTGAACACCATCAACCTGCACACGCGCAGCGTGAACAATGGCACGGCGAACCGGTTCCTGAACATGACGTTCATTGGCGGCGGTACGGGCCCCATCCCGCCGGTCGCGGATCTTGTCGCCTCGTGCGCCGGCCGGCTGTGCAGTTTCGATGACGAGAGCACGGACGCCGACGGCCGCATCGTGTCACGGAGCTGGACCTTCGGCGATGGCACTTCGTCGACCGAGCCGAGCCCCGAGCACACCTATGCGACGGGCGGGACCCGCAACGTGATGCTCACGGTCACGGACGATGACGGGCAGTCCGCGTCGCAAACGATCCAGGTCTCGACCAACGGCTCGACCAACGACAGCCCGCTCGCGAATCTCCGTGTCGATTGCACCGGCAACACGTGCGCCTTCCGCTCGATCTCGAGCGACGATGATGGCTCGATCGCGAGCGTGCTCTGGGACTTCGGCGACGGCGGGAGCAGCACCGCGAATCAACCATCGCACGCGTTCGGGTCGGCCGGGACCTTCGGCGTCACGCTCCGCGTCACCGACAACAACGGCGCCATGAACTGGCAGTACGTGCCCGTCGCGACCGGCACGTCGAACGATCCGCCCTTCGCGAGCTTCGTGTTTCCGGTCAGCGGGCTGACCGTGAACCTCGGGGACCGCAGCCATGATGGCGACGGTTCGATTGCCTCGCGGAAGTGGGAATTCGGCGATGGCGCCACATCGAACGCCGCCAGCCCGTCGCACACCTACGGCGCGGCCGGCACGTATGACATCACGCTCATCGTCACGGACAACGACGGGGCCCGGCACTCGCGCACCCGGCAGGTCCACGTCTCCGGTACGCCACCCACGAACTCGCCGCCGGTCGCGAATTTCTCATCGTCCTGCACGGGCCTCCAGTGCAACTTCCAGGACGGGAGCAGTGACAGCGATGGCACGATCGTGTCCCGCAGCTGGGCATTCGGCGACGGTGGCATGTCTCCGGCAACCAACCCGTCGCACACGTACGCTGGGGCCGGCACCTACACGGTTTCGCTCACCGTGACCGACGATGATGGGGCCAGCGACACCATGTCCCATCAGGTCACTGTCAACACGGGCGGCTCGGATCCGGTCGCGAACTTCGTGTCGGACTGCACCGGCGTCGTCTGCTCCTTCCGAGACACGAGCACGGACGCGGATGGCGACATCGTCGGCTGGTCCTGGCTGTTCGCCTCCGGGCGGACATCCCAGTCGCCGAGCCCGAATCACACCTTCCAGTCCGGTGGGCCGCATTCCGTCCAGCTCACGGTCACCGATGACGACGGCCGCACCGGAACGACGACCATCACCGTGAATACGAACACGTCGAACAACGACATGCCTCATGCCAATTTCCGCTATACACACACCGGTCTGGCGTTCGCCTTCCGTTCGATTGCCGGTGATTCGGACGGCTCGATCGCGAGCCACACCTGGTATTTCGGCGACGGTTCGACCTCGAGCGCGACCAACCCATCGCACACCTTCGCCTCGCCCGGCACCTACCTCGTGACCCAGGAGGTCCGCGACAATACGGGCGCGACCAACTGGCACACGATGGTCGTCACGGCCGGCAACGATAACAATCCGGCACCGTTCGCCAGCTTCACGTTCCCGACGAGCGGCCTCACCGTGAACCTGCACGATTTCAGCAGTGACCCGAATGGCACGATCGTATCCCGCCGCTGGGAGTTTGGCGACGGGACCAGCTCGACGGCGAACAACCCGTCGCACACGTTCCCGTCCGGCGCGACCTACCTCATCACGCTCACGGTCACGGACAATCAGGGCCGGTCGCACTCCCGAACGCGCCTGGTCGTCGTGCCCTGACACACTGCAGCGCGTCGTCGAAGAGGACGCGAGTCCGCTTGCTCCGCGCACGCGATGATCGAGGGATTCGGGCACCGCTCGTGTGTCCACGCAGTCGCCTCGACGGGCGTCCCTGCGATGTCTGTATTGCGTGATGGCGGAAAAGCAATACATATTGTACTCGCGTAGATAGCGGCGAACCGAACTCGCCGCGTTTTACCACCCTCAAGGGAGAGGTCCGAATGGCAGCCATGAAGAAGGGTCGTAAGAAGGCAGCGGCCCGCAAGCCGGCCAAGGCCGCGCGCAAGAAGGTCTCGCGCAAGGCGAAGAAGTCGGCCAGCAAGGTCGCGCGCAGAGTCGGTCGCAAAGTCGCCCGCAAGAAGGTTGCGCGGAAAGCCGCGCGCAAGAAGGGCGCGAAGAAGGCGACCCGCAAAAAGGCCGCGCGCAAGACCAGAAAGAAGGCCTCCAGAAAGAAGGCTGCGAAGAAGCCTGCCAGGAAAAAGGCCGCGAAGAAGGCCGCGAAGAAGGCCGCTAAGAAGCCGGCCAAAAAAGCGGCCAAGAAGGCGGCAAAGAAGGCCAAGCGCAAGCCCAATCCGGCGTTCATGAAGGCGATGACGCCGAGCGCAGACCTCGCCGCAATTGTCGGCGGCAAACCGATGCCGCGGACCGAGGTCACCAAGTCGCTCTGGGCCTACATCAAGAAGAACAACCTCCAGGACGCCAGAGAGAGGCGGATGATCAACGCCGACGACAAGCTGCGCAGAGTGCTCGGCAAGAACCGCGTCTCCATGTTCGAGATGACCCGACTGGTGAACGCTCACCTGAAGTAGTCACTCGACGGGCGAAGGCAGAAGGACGGGGGCGTGCCAGCACGGCGCGCCCCTCGTCTTTTTCGCTCGTGCAACGGCTCGGCACGGAAGGCAACGACGGACCATGGCCATCGATTTTGCCGCTCTGGTATCGCGACTCGGCGAGCCTCGCCTCGAGCGTGATGCGCCGCTCGCGCCGCTCACCACGTTCCGGATTGGCGGGCCGGCCGATCTGCTCTACCACGCGACCACCGCCCACGAGTTCGTCCTCGGCGTGCGCACTGCGCGCGAGATGAATGTCCCTTATTTCGTACTCGGACGGGGCGCGAACATCCTCGTCGGCGATGGCGGGTTCCGCGGCATGGTCATCCGCTGTGAAGTCGGCGGTATCGAGTTCCTCGATGAGGTTCGAGTCCGCGCGGGCGCAGGCGTGGACACATTCCACGATCTCATCGACGCAACCGTCGCACGCCGCCTGGGCGGGCTCCATCACTACGTCGGCATCCCGAGCACCGTCGGTGGCGCGATCTGGCAGAACCTCCACTTCCTCTCGCCTCCACCCGCCCGCGAACGGACCTGTTTCATTGCCGAGGTCCTCGACCAGTGCCGCATCCTCACAGCCGAGGGTGACGTTCGCGATGTCGATGCCGGATACTTCCATTTCGGCTACGACTACAGCATCCTGCACGATCGGGACGATTACGTAATCACCGCCACCTTCCGACTCGAGCCTTCACCCGCCGACGAACTCCGCGAGGTGATCCGCAGCAACCTCGCCTGGCGCGACGAGCGACACCCCGATCTCTGGCTCTATCCCTGCGCCGGCTCGATCTTCCGGAAAATCGAAAGCACCGGCGCCGGCCGATTGATCGATGAATGCGGCCTCAAGGGCCACGTCCTCGGCAATGCCCAGATCTTCCACAAGCACGCCAACATCATCGTGAACCTCGGCGGCGCGACCGCCCTCGAGGTCCGCGCCCTCATCGACCTCGCCCAGACCACCGTCCTGCACCAGCTTGGCTACACACTCGTGCCGGAGATCAAGTTCATCGGGGAGTTCTGATCCGTAGCGTTCTGCGCCCGATCTTCAGCGACCTCAACGCAGCAACGCTGGAATGGTGTGCCGAGGTCCAGCCGGCCCATCCGCATCTCGAGGCGACAGGGTCGATCCGACGCTCAGCAACTCGATCTCGTACACCAGGACCGAGTTCCCGGGAATCAGCCCCTTCGCCTGATTGCCGTAGCCGAGTTGTGGCGGGATCACGAGCTTGCGCACGCCGCCCGCACGCATCCCGTTCACACCCTCATCCCAGCCGGGGATCACCTGGCCGATGCCGATCGTGAATGCGAACGGGTTCGCCGCTGATGTGCGCGAGTCGAATAGGGTTCCATCGGGCAGCCATCCGGCGTACAGCACGGTCGCCCTCGTGCCGAGGCGCGCCTCGGTGCCGGTCCCGACCCCGATATCTTCGTAGTACAGGCCTGACGCGGTCCGCGTCATACGGTCGAGATCGACGTCCAGTTCGGCAGCGTATGCGATATCGCGAGGATCGGTGGGCGGCGCGATCGGGTCATCACCACACGCGACGATGGTGAACGCCGCGAAGAGCGCGGCGGGCGAGCAGTTCGGCACCGATTGGACTCCCGATTTCCGTTGCAGAACGCATCAAGCTCGCACGACGCGCGCGGAGGGACAAGAAAAGCCCGGCCCGGGTCGTCTGTAGCGACGAGGACCCGGGCCGGGCGGCGACGATTCGAGTCGGAGCCTACGGGACCTCGACGCGGTCCTTGGCCACAAACTTCTTGTACAACCAGAGCAGCAGCAGCGTACCGAGAATCGCGCCGATCCAGCCCTGTCCCCACTGCCCCAGAACGAAGCCGCCGATCAGCGACCCACCGATCCCCAGCAGGATCGTCGCAATAATGCCACCCGGATCCTTGCCGGGCATGACGAACTTCGCGATCGCACCAACAACCCCGCCGAAGATGATCCAGCCGATCAAGCCACCCATGTCAACCTCCCGGGGACGATCCGTGGTGGGCTGGTCCTACCGAACTCCGTCCAGGGAGCCAGCCCGAAGCCTTCGCTTACCCGTACAATTTACTCGTACGATGGCTTCTTGTCCTTCGCAAGGCTCTTGAACACTTTCATCAGTAGCCAGCCGATCAGCACGATCGGCAGCACGGTGAACAGCAGGAAGGACAGAAACCCCATCACGGCGCCGAACAGCGCGGCCAGGATTCTGACCGTGATGAGGCCGATCACCGCGAGCACGCTCCCGGTCAGGAGCTTCGATCCGAATCCCATCGTAACGACTCCATGGTCGAAGGGTACGCTGGTATCTCTACGGCCGGACCCGGCGGTCGGATTCAACCGGGCGCTCACCACCATGCCCCCATCGATTGCCGGGCGGAGAGAACAACCGAATGCGTAGCAGGGGCCGGGCTATTGCGGGGAACGGCGGAGAGGGGCAGGCCTGTCTGGCATCGGTGGCGGTGGCGAAGGCGGTGGGGATGGCGGGATGGACGGTGACGGGACGTTCGGCCTCGGCGAGGGCGGGCCTGCTCTTGCTGGTCATCCTCGGCATTGGGTGCACGCCGCTTCACCGGACTGTGCGCGGCATTTTCGATCCGGACTGGAAGATGGCGCAGCAGGTGACCATCCACCGCGACGAATGGGGAGTTCCGCACATCGAGGGGGAGACGGACGCGAGCACGGCATTCGGCATGGGCTACGCGCAAGCGGAGGACAACTTCTGGCAGCTCGAGGAAGACTTCATCCATTCGTTGGGCCGGGCGGCGCAGTTGTACGGTGAGGAATCGCTGGCGGACGACATCGTTCGAGCGGCGTTCGAGGTCGAGCGACTTTCGCGCGAGGAATACGAGCGCGAACCGCCGGACCGGAAAGCGATCTGGGACGCGTGGGCTGCGGGGATCAACTACTGGATCGGCAGGCACCCGGAATCGCGGCCGCGTCTGTTGACACGGATCGAGCCATGGTTCGCGTTTGCGCGGTTTCGTGGCGTTTCGTCGAGCACGCGCATCGACGGCGTGCGCGTCCGCGATGTGATTGCAGTGCCGGTCGGCGAGCGCACGCTCGTCGATCCGTCGCAGACCTCGAGTTCAACCCCCGCGTCCGGTTGGCCGGATTTTGACGATGCGAATGCCCCGCTCAGCCGGCTCGAGCGTGCCCGAACGCGCGATATCGAACCAGTATTCGAGGTCGATGCGCTCGAAGGGTTGCCGGGCGCGCCGATCGAATCGAACGCATGGGCGATCGCGCCCTCCCGCACAGCGGATGGCCGCGCCCTGCTGTTTCAGAACCCGCACGTCGGATTCTTCGGCAGCGGGCAGCGCTGGGAAGTGCACTTGCGCAGCGTGAGCGGTTGGCATGTCGCCGGGTTCGCCATCCTCGGCACACCCGTCGTGCGATCCGGTCACAACGAGTACCTTGCCTGGACGCATACGAATACCGGTGCCGATGCGCAGGACGCGTTCGTACTGCAATTCGGACATCCGACAGACTCGCTTGCCTATCGCTGGGGCAACGAATGGCGAACGGCGACCGTGCACGAAGGCGATGTGTACGTGCGCACCGGGACCGGTCTCGTGCGGCAGCACTACCGCTTCCTGCGCGCGCATCAGGGGCCCGTCGTCGCCTCGCCGGATGGCCAGCGCATCGCCGTACGCATCGCACGCTTCGAAGACGGCGGTTCACTGCCGCAATGGCTGGCCATGGGCCGGGCGCATTCGTTCGAGGCGTTTCGCGCCGCTCTCGCAGGCACCGCGTTTCCCATCTCGAATACGATGTACGCCGACCGCGACGGCAACATCTTCTACCTTCACGGCAATGCCGTGCCCCGGCGTGACACGCGCTTCGACTGGACACTGCCCGTGGATGGGACGAACCCTGCGACCGACTGGCAGGGCTATCACACCATCGATGAGTTGCCGTTCCTGCTCAATCCCACGGCCGGCTGGATCCAGAACACGAACGCGACCCCGTTCCAGGCGACAGACGATGCAGCGAATCTCCGTCGCGAGGCGTATCCTTCCTATGTCGCACGGGAGCCGGACAACGCGCGCGCCCGGATCTCCCGCCGCATCCTCGCATCACGCACGGACTGGACACTCGGTGCGCTGGCCGATGCGGCCTTCGACACACATGTTCTGAACGCGGAGACCGACGTTCCTCGCCTCATTGACGAGTGGGAACGGCTTGGTGCAGAGGATGGTGCCCGCGCCCTCGCCGTCGAGCCCGCCGTCGATGCCCTGCGTGCATGGGACCGCGTGAGCACAACCGAATCGGCGGCGATGACGCTCTATGTGTACTGGTCCGAAGCCCTCGTCGATGCCGTCGAGGAAGCCGATGCGAACGGTGCGACAGGCGATAGCGCGCCAGCATGGCCGCTCGTGAGCGCACTCGAAAAGGCCGTCACCGGCATTCGAACTGCCTGGGATACGACGCTGGTGCCGTGGGGAGAAGTGAATCGTTTGCAACGCGTGCACACGAGTGGCGGCGAGGCCTTTGACGAGGAGAAGCCGAGCCTTCCGGTGGCTGGCGCGCCGGGCGGGCTCGGCATCGTATTCGCCTTCGGTTCGAGAACGGGCCCAGCCGGCCGGAGGCGCTACGGTGTGCGTGGCCACACGTGGATCGGCATTGCCGCGCTTGGTAATCCGATCGAAACCCGCTCGATCATGACATTCGGACAGCGCGCCGACCCGAACTCGCCGCATTGGTTCGATCAGGCCGCACTCTACGCTCGGGGTGAATTCAAGCCGGCGTGGTTTCAGCCGGCCGAGATTCGCGAGCACGCACAGCGATCTTACCTTCCCGGACAGGAGGGACGCTAGCCCGTCGTGAAACGCGCCACGCGTCGCGGCGTATGGTCGGTGGCGCTCGAAGAGCCAGACCAATCAAGGAGGGTCGACATGGAGGACGATACGAGGGACACCCCGCGCGACTCGAATCGCGTGCGGGAAGTACTCAGCGAGTTACAGGCGAGAATCGAAAGCGCCGTTGACGAGATCCGGCCAAAGCTCCGTAACGCATTCGATGAGCTGGACGCCAAGGTCGATGCAGCGGTCGCCGACATGCGCCCGAAGGCCCAGTCCGCGATGCGCGACGTGCGGCCCAAAGTCGACCAGTTCGTCGCCGATGTGCAGCCGCGGCTGGATAACCTGCTCGAACGGCTTCAGATCAAGATCGATGAACTCCGGCGAGATCTGGATCAGCGTGCCGCCCGCGGCGACCCGGATCCGGCCGGTCAGATCGGATCCGGCGCCGGGGATCCGCCGCCGGACGACGACGGCACGTCGCAACCGTGAAGCGTTGGGAACGGCCCGTTTCTACGGGCCGTTTCGCTTCACCCCTGTCCGTACGCCGCCGATACTTCCTGCGAGAGCACAAACTCGAGAATTCTGCTGCCACCCGGTGATCCGGGCGCCGAGGCCCCAGCGACCGCCGCTCACCGGGGCCGTGATTCAGATGACCGCACGCACAACCATGGATCGCACCGCGAGCATCCTCGTGCTCGCATTCCTCGGCCTGTTCTTCGTGCTGTCCATCGACTCGCTGGTCCGGCTGTGGTCGGTCCGACACGGTATGGCGGGCCCGCTCGAGGCCGCGCTCGTTCTCTCCTATCAGCTCGCGCACGCCACCATCACATTGCTCGGTACGATTCTCACCTCACGCATCCTCTGGCGCGCTGAAACGCACGGCACCCCCGCATTCGGCTGGCTACTCGCGTTTCTGACTCTGTGGTACACGAAGGCCTTTGGCTATGCCAGCTTCCCGGGTCCGTTCCAGTCCTCGCTGGCGGAAGCCCTCTTTGCGACCGGGTTCCCCCGCCTTGCCGCATCCCTTCTCTTCGGCGCGCCGTGGTGGGCCGCATGGCTTGCGCTCGGCGCCGCGCTCCGCATATCGGTCTGTTATCCGCGATCCATCACGATGCAGGACATTGAGGCGCCCGGCGCCCGCGACCGAACCGGACTGCTCCGGTCCGTCGCGCTGGCCGGGCTCGATGTCGGCTCTGCCTTGCGGCGCGCCGCCGCCACCGCACTCCGCCTCGGCCTGTTACGCAGCGCCGTCGTGTGGCCGGTCACGCTCGGACTCGGTATCGCGGCATCGCTCATGACCGCACCGACAGTCGGGTTTCTGGCCCTTTACGGTTGTGGTATCGCGCTGGTCATCACGAATCTGCGCGCCGGGCTGAACATCGCGAACGGCCTGGAACGGCGCCGACTCCTGTGGGTGGTGCAGGCCGGGTTGACTGCGTCGCTCGCTTTTGCACTCGCCGGTGTGCTCTCCTTCGCAGGCGATCGCGCGGCCGACCTCGTGTCCTTTGCCGTGACCGCCATCGCCCCGCTGGCGGTGCTGGCCAGCGCCGGCATCGGCGCGCGGCCGGGCCACCCACCCGATCCGCGCGCTGCCTTGCGCAATACTGCAAGCCGCGGCGCCGTCGCCGTGATCAGCGCTCTCGCCTACGTCGCTGCCCGGCCCATCGCCGCGTCAACCGGCTGGTCGCAGATCATCGTTTCATTGCTCGGGCTCGGCGTCGCCATCATCACGGCTCTCCTCGTCTGGAACCACGTGCGTGCCTCGGCGGCACGCATGATCACCCCGGCCTTCGCTCGACGACACCGGCGCGCGGTCGTACTCGATTCGTGACCGATCGCCGGAATGCAGGCAGTCGCAGGACGAGCAGCAGCCCAACGAGAATGAAGAACACGAGAACATCGATCTGGAACGCCTTCGATATCACTTTCCAGTAGAAGTGCAACACGCCGAGCGGCACAATCACGTACAGAAGGCGATGCAGCTGTGTCCAGCGTTTGCCGAGGCGCCGGATCCAGCCGGTCGTTGACGTGATGGCCAGCGGAATCAACAACACAAAGGCCGTGAAGCCCACTGTGATGTACGGCCGCTCGACAATGTCTTCGATGATGTATTCGAACGCAAAGAACTGATCGAGTACGATGTATGTCAGAAAATGAAGGCAAGCGTAGAAGAAGGCGAAAAGACCGATCAACCGGCGCAGCTTGATCAGCGGATTGAAGCCTGTGAGACGCCGGATCGGCGACACCGCCAGCGCCGTGGTCAGTAGCGAGAGGGTGGTGTACCCGGTCCAGTTCGTGACGGTTTCGATCGGGTTGGCGCCGAGATCGTCAAGAAAGAAGCGGACGAGCAGAATCGTGGCGGGCAGGAGCGCGCCGAGCCACACGAGTGGTTTCACGAAGCGGGGGAGCTGCGCGGCGCTCCGCTTCACGACGCGAGGCGCGGATGCTGCCGTTGCCACCCGCGACCGTGGTGATGTCTCGGCGTGGATACTCGCTGCTCCGCCGTCCGCGGCGTGCCGGGCAACTGCGCCGCCCTCCCGCTGCAACTTCATCGTCCGGTCTGCTGGCTGCCGCATGGAATCAGTAATTCTTGCGGAGGTCCATCCCGGCGTACAGGCTCGCCACCTCGTCATAGCCATTGAACATCAGCGTCGGCCGGCGCCGGAACTCGCCGATGCGCCGCTCCCTCGCCTGGCTCCAGCGCGGATGGTCGACTTCCGGATTCACATTCGAGTAGAACCCGTACTCGCGCCCGTTCGCACGCTCCCACGTATGGACCGGCCGCTGCTCGACGAAACGGATCTTCACGATCGATTTGATGCTCTTGAAGCCGTACTTCCATGGTACGATCAGACGGAGCGGCGCACCGTTCTGATTGGGCAGGTCCTTCCCGTACAGCCCCGTTACCAGCATGGTCAGGCGGTGGCGCGCTTCATCCATGCGCAGCCCCTCGAGGTACGGCCAGTCCAGGATCGGAGCCCGCTGGTAGGGCATCTGCTCCGGATCGTACAGCGTGGTGAACTCGACGAACTTCGCCTGCGATGTCGGCTCCGCCCGGTCGATCAGCCTGCGCAACTCGAACCCGCGCCACGGAATCACCATCGACCACGCCTCGACACAGCGGAGCCGGTACACGCGGTCTTCCAGAGCGTACGGCTTCAAGAAATCATCCAGCGAGTACTTGCCCGGTTTCGCGCAGTGCCCTTCCACGGAGACCGTCCATGGCTCGGTTCGGAACTCCGTGGCATTCTTCGACGGATCCTCCTTCCCCGTACCGAATTCGTAGAAGTTGTTGTACGTCGTAATATCCTCGTATGGAGTCGGTTTCTCCTGCTGACCCGGCATCGCGCCGGAGCCCCCCGTCGCCCCCAGCAAAGGAACGGTCGTGCCTGCGGCGATCGCGCCCAGAAACGCGCGCCGATTCAGGTAGACCGACTCCGGCGTGATCTCGGAGTAGGAAAGATCCCATGGCTGGCGCAAACGGATCAGCATGGTGTGCTCCTGAGAGTTCGGTCCGATCCGGCCGGCACCCTTGCCGGGCCATACCGAGCGGACTCGGTTTGAATTCACGGTGGTGCGGCCAAAGTTCCCGATCCCGTCCCGCTTCGAACCGGCGGCCACCCGATCATCGCCCAGAGGGTCATACGCCGGGCTGTGGCCCGTCGGATCGGAAGGGACCGCGCATCGACCGATCGAGCGCGCTGCGTCTCCGCGCGGGCTCAGCACAGGGCCGTCCTCGACCGGTCGTGTAAGTTACTGTGTTGTTAAATGATGGGCGAGGTCAAGAAATGAAGGGCATATTGCTTGCGTCTCTCTACTGACACGATTTTGCCCCGGTGACGGCGCCAGCCCGCCGGTGGGTGAGATCGGAAGGCCCGGCCTGCTGGAACCCCGGGGCAGGTCAAGAGGAAAAAGGGCGAGATCGAAGGACCCGATCGGCGGGCTCAACGGACAGGGGAACGAATGAACTACGGAGGTGCGGAGATGCAGTCACGGAGAACCAGGCTTCACACAGCAGTACGTGGCGGCTCGGTGCTGATGGTCGCGGCCCTGGTTGGCTGCGGCTACGCGAAGCGCGACGATGTGGACGCGCAGATGGTGCAGCTGCGCCAGGACATGGAAACGGCGGACCAGGGTGTCGAGTCGCGCCTGGACGGGAAGATCACGGCGATCGACGGTCGCGTGGGCACGCTCGAGGAACGGGCAGCCGCTCTCGAGCGCGAGCTTCAGACCATGCGGACGGAGTTCAATGCCAGCATCCAGCGCCTCGAGGGCATGATGGCCTTCAACGTGCCGGTGCACTTCGGCTTCGATGAGGCGGCCGTCCGCGAGCAGGACACGGAAGTCCTGCGTCGGTTTGCGACAGTGGTGAAGGACTACTATCCGAATGCGGTCGTAACGGTCGAAGGGTTCGCGGATCCGGCAGGCAGCCGCGGGTACAACCTCGACCTCGGCCAGCGGCGGGCGCAGGCCGTGAAGGATCTGCTCCTGACAGAGGGCCTGACGGACGGCAGCGTGAAGGTCGTGAGCTACGGCGAAGCGACGGATCGCCAGGTCGTGCCGGGCGCACAGGGTCCGGAAGCGGGCGAGCAGAACCGCCGCGTTTCGCTGGTGATTGACTACACGGGCACCGTTTCGGTGACCACGCAGCCGATCACCAATTAGTCCCGGAGTCCCTTCTCAGCGGGGTTGGGAACCCCCGCTCGAGCGGATCAATCCCGGAGACGTTTTCGGACGTCTCCGGGATTTCTCTATTCTGGCGAACGGAGAAGACGGGTGAGGGTGAGGGTGGAACGAGGTGAGGTGAGCGAAAAGGCGGGTGAGGGTGAGGGTGGAACGAGGTGAGGTGAGCGAAAGGCGGGTGAGGGTGAGGGTGGATCGAGGTGAGGGTGAGGGGCTGCGGGAGAGGGTGGGGGAAGGTACTGGTCGCGGATTCAACCGGCTGAACCTGCCGTACCGACCGTTCTCGAAAACGGGAGAGGATTCATACTGCATGAATGAAGGCACGAGTAATCGGCCATGGCTGAAGACAGTCGGTCTGACCCACTGTAGGACTTTCGCGGGTGCCGTAACCTCCTTTCAGGGCCGAGGACGCCGAGGAGCGGCGGCCCGAAGTGGACGAGCCAGGTGTTTTCGTGGACCCGGTTCGAGTCGACAGGCCCCACTT
>JBOHRL010000025.1:0-93911 GCA_050732695.1 Longimicrobiales bacterium
CGCGTGATCCCGCGCGTCCGGACGTGACCGTCCTGGCTTCACGTCCTGCGCGAGACCCGCTTTCGCCGGGACGTGACCCAGCAAGGAACGTTCGCGACTCGACAGACACCCTCAACAGTTCCTTCAACCACACTCAACAGTTCCTTCAAACACGGTCCTACACGTTCCGAGGGCGACGCCTCATTCCGTGACCCGCGGTCTCCCTGCCTGCGCTTCAACAATTCCTTCAAACACAGCGATACGTCGCCCGAGGGGACTACACCTTCTCCCGTGACGCACGGTTCGCGAAGCTGCGACTGGATCACGTGCTGATGCGACCGCAGCATCGCAGCACCGGATCTATCCGGACCGCTGAATGACATAGCTGCGCTCAACGTCGCCACGCAGCAACTCGGTGGCTGTGTACCCTCGTGCGAAGTAGAACTCGAACGCCTCCCGCACGGATTGCTGCCACTCCAGTGCAAGCTCGGGCGCTTCTCGCTTCAGTTTCTGGATGTCGGTTGGAATCGCGACGCGCAAGACGCTTGCATCGGGGTCGGTGTGTACTGACCCGATGTCGAGATGCCCTCTGACGAGACGCGACGCATTCACGAGCGGTGCGCTGCGCATGGCTTCCGAGCTGGGCGGTACGCCGTTGCGATGCCGGCGGGCAACGCGGTCCGAGTCGAGGTCCCAGGACACGATCAGGCGATCGGTCGCGAGGCCGAGGTGCAGCGGCGAATCGCTCGCGTCATAGAAGTTCCGGACGTACTCGCTCGAAGTGCAGCCGAGACGCGCGAAATTGAGCCACGCGTTCCTGGCCTCGAGCGGATCGAACGTCCACTGTGCGAGAGTCACGCCGACTTCGAGAAGGCGCTCGCGCTGGTGCCATTTCAGTGCTTCGCCGATACCGCGGTCTCGCGCGTCAGGCCTGACCGCGAGCATGTCGGACCAGTGCGACACGCGGGAATCGTACAGACCCGTCATGCCGAAGACGAACCCGAGCAGACTGCCGTCCGGGTCGAACGCGCCCGACGCAATGCCGCCGAGACGTTGCGAGAGTCTCAGGACGCCGGGTGGTACCCGTTCGTTGAAGCCCGCGCCCCATGTGATCTCCTGGAGTGCGGTGCAGGCGTCGTAATCGGCGCGGGTCGCGAGCGGGCGGATCACGAAATGGGTTCCGCCGACGGCTTTCGCAATGTCCCTCGAGCCGTGTTGTGCACGCTCCATCAGAGCGTCTCCAGCAGTCGGCACACCAATGCGAGCCGGAACGGCAGATCTTCGAGCAGGATGTGCTCATCGACGGCGTGAGCACCGCCGCCGCGCGGACCGAGGCCATCGAGCGTTGGCAGGCCGTGAGTCGCGATGAGGGAACCATCGCTGGCGCCGCCCGTGGAGCCTTCGCCGAGTGACGTATCGAACTCGGCAGCGAGTGTTCGCGCGTGCTCGTAAAGGCGCACTACTCCAGCCGTCCGTTCGAGGGGCGGCCGGCTCTCCGTGAGGGTGACGTCGATCGTCGCTGCCGGAAGAATCGGACGAAGCCTGTGCAACGCAGCATCGACGCGCTCGCCTTCCGCCGGTGTGACGAAACGCACATCGATCGTCGCCCACGCCCGGGCGGGCACCACATTTGACGCAGTGCCACCGTGGATGAGACCGATGTTCACAGTCGTCCCGGTGGAGGGGTCAGCGGTCGCGAGAACAGCGAGGATCTGGTGTGCGATCTCGGCGACGGCGCTGACTGCTCGCTCCGGATCGACACCGGCGTGCGCCGCGCGGCCATTGGCCTCGAGTCGATAGGTGGACACACCCTTGCGACTCGTCTTCACTGCCCCATCCGGCAGGCTCGGCTCGAGGACGAGAGCAGCTTCCGCGCCGGCGGCCGCCTCCCGGATCAGTCCACGCGAGGAATGTGAGCCGATCTCCTCATCGCACGTGACGAGAAAGCGCAACGACCGCCGCGGACCCGCGCGGCGGGATCGCAGGATCGAGATGGCTTCCACGAGCAGCGCGACACCGGCCTTCATGTCGAAGATGCCGGGCCCCTCCCCGCGACCGTCGATGCGACGCATCGGCTGAGTCTCGAGTGTGCCGACAGGGTGCACGGTATCGATGTGCGCGAGCGCGACGATGGGTGCGAGATTCGGGTGCACGCCCTCGACCAGTGCACGCAGGTTGCGGCCGAGCCCCGGAGCGTCGAGAGCCTCGACGGCGGCGCCCGCGGCCCGCAGTTCAGCCTCGATACGGCGGGATAGTATGGCAATCGCGCCGGCATTGCGACTCGGCGTTTCGATTTCGACGTAAGGCTCGAGCCGGCGCATCACGCGCTCGGTCGCTTCGCGTTGCGTCATCCCGAGATACGATTCGATGGCCCGATTCGCGGTCATGTCACTCGACTCGCATGGGGTCGGCACGCGCAACCAGAGCAGGAGCCGCGGCCGGACGCAATCCTCAATCCTGGATGGATGGAGCCCTGTGCGTCCAGCGATCCTCGCGCGCCTCGGCGATCCCTTCGGCCGCGAGATACTCGAGGTACGCCCTGACTGCACCCACGGCGACACTGCGCAACTCCAAAGGGATCGTTCCGCCGTAGACCGCCGCCGCAATCCTCTCTGCATTCGCTGGCCCCGTCTCGAGAACGCGCTGCACCTGGTTCAGTCGATCGGCGCGGTGCCGGACGTAGGCATCGATCGCCGCGCCAGCATCCTCGAGCGACGGTCCGTGCGCCGGATGAATCGTGCGAACGCCGAGTGCACGTACTCGTTCGAGCGAGGCGAGATAGGCTCGCAGATCGCCTTCCGGTGCAGCAACCAGCGCAGTATCGAGCCCGCCCATCATCAGATCACCACAGAAGACCGCATCGCCATCAGGCCAGTGGAACACCGCGTGATCCGGCGTATGACCCGGTGCATGAATCGTGACCAGGGCACCCGCATCCGTGTCGAGCACGTCGCCGTCCATCAGCGTACCCACTCCGATTGCCCGCACCGGCGCGCCGAGCTGCTCCGCCAGCGGATCGGCACCACTCTCGTGATCGGGATGCCGATGCGTGAGGAGGATGCAGGAGATGCGCGCAGCGCCGGCCGCGCGCACGATCGCCTCGAGATGGGATCGTTCGGCCGATCCCGGATCGATAATCACGACCGTGCGCTGACCGAGCACGTACGTGCGCGTACCGGTCAACGTCATGACCGACGGATTGGGCGCGAGGATCGACGTCAGCATTGCGTTTCCACGCAACAGCATGAGTGGTGCGCGCGTCCGAAGAATCCGCCCCGGAAACCAGCCAGGAAACGCCGGCGCTACGTCTTACCGCTGCTCCGCGACGAAGACTTCGGCCAGCTTGTCCGCGACCAGCTCGACGGCCTCCTGCGTCGCGGGCGGGAACCCGTTCTTCTCGCGGCTGTCGATGTCGATCTGCGCGAATATGTCATCACCGGCCCGGATCAGCACGACGAGTTCGGATTTCACCTTGGGACTACAGGCGAGGTAGTTTTCGACCTGTGTGACATCGCCAACGTTCTGATTCTGTCTTTCGACGATAGCGGTGCCGCAGACGCCGGTTCCGGCGGGAATCTTCGCGTGGTCGGTCGGTTCGCCGAGGTAATTGTGCAGCCACAGCTCGTTGTCCGCGGCATTGAACTTGTAGACGCCGACGAAGTTGAAATCGGGGTCTGCGACCTTGAGCTGTTTCACCATTTCGCGCAGGATCGCGTCCGAGAGGTAGCCCTCATCGCGCATTTCCTGAATTCGCTTGACCATCTTGCCGGCTTCCATGGACACCCTCAGGACAGTTGTTAAGGAACGATTCGATCATCAATGAGGACCGCGCGCACCGGAGAGCTGTCGGCGTCGGCGAGCTTGAGCGGCAGCGCGATCAGTGTGTACGTGCCTGCTTCGATGTTCTCGAGCACGAGGTTCTCGACGATGGCGATGCCGCGTTGCGCCAGGATGCGGTGCGCCTCGAGTGTCTTCGACTCGAACGGATCGACGGAAGGCGCGTCGGTGCCGACCAACCGGATCCCCGCTTCACCCATGCGTCGTGCAAGGGCTGGCGTAAACGCAGCGAACGCGGTCGGGAACACTCGTTCATCGACGGCATCGCGTGTTCGGAACAGCAGTCGCTGCGTGCGCTCGATATCGACGGCTGCAAGCGCATCGACATCGAGGCGGTCGCGGCCGCGCGCATCGACGACGGTGGCCGGCCCGATGAACGCATCGAGCCGGAGCTGGGCGGGCCGTTCGCCATCGTCGGCGAAATGGAATGGCCCGTCGACGTGCGTGCCGGTGTGCGCGCTCATTGAAAGCGCGGCGACGTTGACCGGGTTCCCATCCTCGCGGCGCATGGTCCAACGTGTACTGCACGGCTGATCGCCGGGCCAGACGGCCGTGTCATTGGCCACGCGCTGACTGATGTCGCGGATGCGCACGCGCTCAGGACGGGACCAGGTCGGTGTCCTCGGCGAGTTCACGAACGAACGCGGCAATCAGATTCGCCGCGTGCTCGAGATCGCTCAAGCTGACCATTTCGTTCGGGGAATGCATGTACCGGTTCGGTACGGAGATCAGGCCTGTCGCCACGCCGGCGCGTGACAGGTAGATCGCGTCCGCATCCGTGGACGTGAACCTGGGTGATGCCGTGATGGTGAACGGGATCGACCCTGCCTCGGCCGCTGACACGAGCCGTTCGAAGACGACAGGGTGCGCGGCCGCACCGCGGGCGAGAACCGGACCGCCGCCGAGTTTGTGTTCGCCCAGTTCCTTCTTTTCGATGCCCGGTGCGTCGGTCGCGAATGTGACATCGACGACCAGTGCCACTTGCGGGTCGATCTGGTACGCGGCGGTTCGCGCACCGCCGCCGAAGTAGCCGATCTCTTCCTGGGCGGTCGCGACGGCGGCGACACATGCGCGCGGCCGCGTCTCAGCAAGCAGGCGCAGTGCTTCGAGAACGACGAACGCGCCAATCCGGTTGTCGATGGAACGGCTGGCAATGATCCCATCACTGAGTTCGATCATACGCCCATCGATCACACCGGAATCGCCGACGCGGACGCCGCGTTCGAGCACAGCCTCCTTCTTGCCTGCACCGATGTCGATCCACAGGTCCGTCGTCTTCGATGCCTTCTCCTTCTCCTCGCCCTTGAGCAGGTGGATCGGCTTCTTGCCGACGACGCCGATGACCGGGCCCTTGCTGGTGAGGATGCGGATCCGCTGCGCGACCAGAACCTGAGCGTCCCACCCGCCGATACCTTCGAAGTACAGGAACCCGTCATCGTCGATGTGCGTGATCATCACGCCGATCTCGTCGATATGACCGGCCAGCATGACGCGCGGTGAACCCTTTTCGGTGAGCCACGCGATCGAGTTGCCGGAGACGTCGGCGATCACGCGGTCCGCGAAGCGCTCGGCTTCGGCGCGCCACACGCGGGCCGCAGCGGTCTCGTAGCCGCTGGGTCCGGGCGTATCCAGCAATCGCTTCAGGAAGTCGAGAGACCGCTCCTCCACGTCCCATCCCTTCGGGGTTGTCGGGGGTATTCCCGAGAGCAGGGAAAGATAAGCCCGGGTCCCGGCGGTGGAAAGTCAGGGCGATCATCGGTATCATTCAGATGCAGAGCCGCCGGTAGAGGCGGCCGTCACCGAAACGGGGTCATGGAGCAGACTTACTTCCGTCGTGGACTGGGCCTGAAGAAGGAAGTCGAGCCAATCCTCGCGGCCGAGTACCACAGTGCGCTCGTCGATCGGATCCGCGCGCAGGGCCATGTCGCGGCATTCGGCGATCTGACACTCCGGCTGGCGCAGGATTTCGGGTTCTGTTATGGGGTCGATCGGGCCGTGGATTACGCATACCAGACAACGCACAAGTTCCCGGACCGCCGTATCTTCCTCGTTGGCGAAATCATACACAACCCGCACGTGAACCGGCGCCTGCGCGATGCCGGCATCACGTTCCTCTACCCGGACGAGCGCGGCAATTTCGATTTTTCTGCGCTGACGACGGACGACGTCGTGATCATCCCGGCATTCGGTGTCACGCTCGAGGCGTTCAAGCAGTTGCGGGACGCGGGCTGCATCCTGATCGACACGACCTGCGGTTCGGTCCTGAACGTATGGAAGCGAGTCGAATCCTACGCTCGTGACGGTTTCACATCGCTGATCCACGGCAAGTATTTCCACGAGGAGACACGGGCTACGGCTTCGCAGGCGCACACCCACGCCGGCGGCAAGTATATCGTCGTGCGCGACATGGCAGAAGCCATGCGCGTGATGGCATACATCGAACAGACGCCCGACACGCCTGACCGCGACGCATTCCTCGGGCACTTCGCAGCCAAGGTGAGCCCGGGGTTCGATCCGGATACCGATCTGGTACGACTCGGCGTTGCCAACCAGACGACGATGCTGGCGAGCGAATCACTCGCGATTGCAGCCGCCGTCGGGCAGAGCCTGGGCCGACGCTACGGCGAGGATCGGCTGGCCGAGCATTTCCGGTCGTTCGATACGATCTGCTCGGCCACGCAGGAACGGCAGGACGCGATTGTCCACATGATGCAGGACCCGCCCGATATCATGGTCGTGATTGGCGGCTACAACTCGTCCAACACGAACCATCTGGCGCACCTGTGCCGCGCGTATACGATTACGTATCATATCGCAGACGCCCGCTGCATCGATGTGGACGCGGCCACGATCCGCCACAAGCCCGAGCTGGCGGCTGATGCGCCCGAGATCCTCACCCCGAACTGGCTGCCGGCCGGGCCGGTATCGATCGGGCTGACGGCCGGGGCCTCGACGCCGAATAACAAGATCGGCGAAACCATTGCTCTGATTCTGGAGTCTCGCGGCTTCGAGCCGACACTCGATGACAGGAACGGGGAACCCCGCGACGGGTCGGCGGTAGACGCGGGGGAAGGCACGGCAGTCTCGTCGTCGAGGCAGGTATGATCGGACAGAGAGGGACCTGGCGGCGTTGGCTCATCCTGCCGGGTATCGTCGGGGTTCTGGGCGCCGCCGCCCTCGTGGCCGGTGGACTGCCCGGTCCGTTTGCGGCCGGTGAGCCGGTCATTGTCGCCATGGCCGAGGCGCCGCCGGCGCCCGAGCTTGCCCCCGCGCTGCCACCGGAATTCGCTGCCCGCCCGGCACCGGCCGAGCCCGCTCCCGCACAGCCGGTCGTCGAAGAACAGGGGCGCCGAATCCTGGTCTCGACCAGGACCCGCCACCTCTGGCTCGTCCAGGGCCGCGACACCCTGCTCGAGGCGCCGATCGCCATCGGCATGAGCAAGGATTTCGAGTACCGTGGCCGAAGCTACCGATTCGAAACACCGCTCGGCCGGCGCCGGGTCATCGGCAAGCAGGAGGACCCGCTCTGGACGGTGCCCGAGTGGCACTACTTCGAAAAGGCCACTCAGATGGGCCTCGAGGCCGTGAAGCTCGAGGAAGACTCACGCATCCTGCTCGGCGACAGCTCGTTGATCGTCGTGCAGGACGGGCAGGTCGGGCGCATCAATCAATTCGGCTATTTCCACCCCTGGACGCCCGGCAGCGAGATCATTTTCGACGGCAAGATCTTCATCCCGCCGTTCAGCACGCCGCAGCGACGCGTCCCCGGTGCGCTCGGGCCGTACAAGCTCGACATGGGCGATGGCTACCTCATCCATGGCACACACGTGTACAACGAGGAGTCGATCGGCGAGGCCGTGAGCCACGGCTGCATCCGGATGCGCAATGCTGACCTCGAAAAGCTTTACGCGATGGTCCCTCGAGGCACACCGGTCCAGATCTTCTGAGATTGCCGCGTGCCGCTCGATTTCGCGCGTGCCGCACAGTTGTTCATGGGCTCGGAAGACGAACTCGCGCGTGCACTCGGAATCAGCGTAGCGGACCTGCGCGCACAGCGCGCCCAGCCACAACGCGCCCCGTCCGATCTGCTCGCCCGCATGGGCCGCATCCTCGTCGAACGCGGCCAGGGTATGACGCGCGTCGGCGAGATGTTGATCGAGGACAACCCGACACGCTGACCTGTCGCTCGAGCGGCTGCCTCGCAGTCTACTCGTCCTCGCGAACGCGGCATGTGCGATACCCGTCGTCCCCGGAAACCAGCCCACCAGCCTCGGAAACGTCTCATGCCTCCGCGATATCCTCGAGCATCGCTTCGAGCAGCGGAATCGCAGCGGCAGGATCGCGCCCGAGATCGAGGTGCCAGCCGCCGTAACGCGCGAGTATGCGGATGGCCGGCTCGACCGTTTCGGCGAAGATGTCGAAGCCGGGTTCGATCCGCTCGGTCATCCGTGCGGTCAGGACATCGCCGGACACGGTTTCAAGCGACGGAGTGCCGCCGGACCGGGTGAGTACGCAGATGCCGGCGCGCGGCGCGACCGGCATCTCGGGCAACGCGCCCATGGTGCGCAGGTTGATGGCGATCTTCTGCTTGCCGTTGGCAAGGAGCGTAGGCAGAGACTCGGCGAGTTCAGGGAAGTGGTGGCGTGCCGTTACCGGCAGGTGCAGATGGCCGGGCAGGCCCCAGATGCGCAGGCGGGGCCGCATCTGCACGTAGACCATATCCTCCGCGAGCACTTTCAAGCCGTGCCGCGCGGCGGCGTAGGTGAGCGTACTCTTGCCGGTCCCGCTCGGGCCCGCGAGCAGGAGACCGCACTGGTCGCGCGTCAGCGCGGCTGCGTGGATGGGTTGCCGGTCGAGCTGCGTCAGAATGGCCAGCGTGATGGCTTCGAGAACACCGTAGCGGAAGTGGGCGCGATCATCGACGAGTGATCGAGTGACGTACGCGACGGCATCACGGCGCGCGACATCGGCGATGGCAGTACTGCCGGGCGTCCGGACCAGGATGCGGTCTTCATCGGGCATCCGGTAAACAATCGAGGCATGTTTCGCCTTACGTTCGCTCCCCTGTTCGACGAAAACACGTACGCGGACGCGCTCCTCCGAGAGAAGTTGCGGGACATGCTCGACGATGTGCCATGCACCGAACGCTTCTTCGGCCGCATGGATCACGGCCTCGTCATTCGACTCGAACGAGACCGGGATACCGAGCACCGGGATCGTCGTGCCGCGATCGAGCCGCACTTCCCTGCGCAGCGGATCCGGTCGCGTTTCTGGTTCCGTCATCTCCTGACCATCTCATGGTAGATCCGTTGCACGTGATGTGCGGTCCAGTCGGCATCTTCGACACTTGCGCGGCGTCCGGCAAGCACGGCCACATCCATTCTTCGTGTCTCGTCAGCAAGCATCTGCGTGATGGCGCCGGCGAGTCCGGCCGGGTCGCCCGGTTCGACGGCTACGGCAGCAGCAGGCGCCCACTCGGCGATCTGCCCCACGCGCGTTCCCACCGTGGGCACACCGGCGAGTGCTGCCTCCATCAGGACGGCCGGGCCAGCCTCATGCCGCGATGTCATGACCAGCAGATGTGCCTTTTCGACCAGCGGCCGCAGTGCTTTCTGCTCGACGAAGCCGTGAAAATTGATGCCATCAAGCCCCAGCTCACGGGCCCGCGCCTGGACGCGTCCGTTCAGCGTGTCCTCTCCCACAATATCGAGGGTGTATGCGATGCCGTTGTTCCGCAGCACAACCATTGCTCGCAGCAGCGTCTCCTGGTCCTTTATCGCGTTCAGACTGGCCACGTGCACCAGCCTCGCGAACTGGCTCCGGTCCCGAGGACGAGGCGGAAGCGCCGGCCAGACGGTGCGGTCGATGCCAAGCGGCACGCGTTCCGCCGTGAAGCCCGCTGCCTGAGCCAGCGCCACGATCGGGGCGCTCTGTGCCGTAATGCGCCGTGCCGTCGCCAGCGCGAAGCGGACGCGCATCCGGCCGCTGCGCGTGCGCGATTCACCATAGCCGATGTCGGGCATCGAGACGAGTTCGCCGCCCAGCAGGTGCACGAGCAGGGGCAAGCGGAACACACGACTGACCGCAGCACCGAGTACGCCCGAGGGCGATGCCCAGATCGCGTGGAGTACCGCGAAACGTTGATGACGATGCTCTCGCGCGATGGTCACGAACGCCCGCGGGGCGGTCCGGCCACGACCGATGTTGTGCACCGTCGCGCCCAGAAGCGGATAGCTTGATGGTTCGGGCTCCTGGAAGAGCGCGAACACGTGAACATCGTGATTGCGCGCGAGCCGTTCGAGCAGGGCGAGGATCATGGGCATGACGCGCCGGGTGCCGCTGCGGTCGACACCGCCAGGCACGATGAGCGCAATTCTCATTGCGCCAGCATCTCGTGGTAGATCGCTCGCCAGCGTTGGCCGATCGCGGCGAACGAAAGAGCCTGTTCGAACTGGCGCCTCGCCGCCGCCCGCCGCTCGGCGGCTGGCACGGCCGCGCTACGCACGAGCGACTCGGCCATTGCACGCGCATCGCCGACCGGCGAGAGGGGCCCGGCCGTGCCATTCCCCGTCAGCACCCGAAACGATGGGATGTCCGTCACGACCGGCGTCGTGCCGCAGGCGAGTGCTTCAATGACGGCGTAGCCACTGCCTTCGACATGTGACGCCTGGATCAGAAAGTCCGCCGCACGCAACAGCGCCTCGACCTGGCCGTGCGGCTGCGGGCCGAGCAGCCGGACGCGATTGCGCAGTGCGTCATTGCTTCCAATCCGACGCCTGACGGCACCCAGCAGTGGCGCGTGCAACCAGCACATCCACAGGCGGATGCCGGGCAGTGAGGCGGCGGCTCCGGCGATGGCGTCGAGCGCGACGAGCGGGTCCTTGTTCGCGTCCAGGTGGCCAAGCCAGAGTACGCACGGATCACCTCCGATCCCTGCCTCCGCGCGCACAGGCTGTACAGCGCCGGGCGTGAACGTACTCGAGGATTCCGGCACCGCCACGACAGGACACCGTGCATCGAGAATGCCTGCCCGGACGAACGGGATCGCCTGCTCGACTGCTGTGAAAGCGACTGCATCGATGCCAGCGAGATCGAGTCTGGCGATGCGCCTGCGCCATCCCTGCGCGGGATGATCCGCGTGATCCTGCACGACGATGCGCGTGTCCGGCAACGCAGAGCGAAGATCCCGTACGTGACGAGGAAAGGAGAGTGAATGGTAATGGCTGATATCCGGCGCGAGATCGGCGATGAGCCGGGTCATGCGGCGAGTCAGTGGAGCAGCCCATGAACCCAACCGCCGGCGCACACGGTTCGTCGTTCGCTCGCGCACGAAGATGTAACGCACTCGTTCGTGCACGATCTCGTCATCCCGGCTCGCCGCCTGGACGACCGTGACGTCGACATCCGCCAGGGCAATGGCAGGCGCGAGTGACGCGAATGTCGGCCACGCTGCGAGCAGTGCAGCCGGCTCGCGACCGAGAGGGTCGACATGACTGCTGGCGTGGACGACCTTCATTCGCACTCACGCACGTTCGGAACCGTACCTGTCGTCTCGGCGTGGCCTGCGCCCTCGTATCCTTCGTCAAACGCTCCCCGGTGCCCGCGCCTGTCACGCAGGGTGCAGGGTCTCCAGCCACACGCTCATTTCGCGCAGGAAACGATCCGGATGGAATCGGTGTGCGTTGACTCGCAGTGCAGCAGGATCGAATGACAGCGACTCGAAGACATTCACTGCCGCGAGCAGTGACGCAGGCGTGGGTTCGTCGAAGAAGATGCCCGTCGGCGGCCCCGCATCGATTCCTGCGCCGAGAGTTGGGAACGGCGGCGTTTCGAGACGCGCGCCCACAACGGTTTCGAGTGCACCGCCTCTGCCGAGTGCAATGACGGGTGCCCCGGCGGCCTGAGCCTCGACAGCCGCAATGCCGAAGTCTTCTTCACCCGGCAACACGAAGGCGCGACAGCGACCCATCAGATCTGCGACATCGTGATCACCGAGTCGGCCGGTGAACTCGGTGCAGCGTCCGTTCAGGCGAGCGAGCCGGTCATACTCGGGGCCATCGCCGACAACGATCAGCCGGCGTCCGCTCTGCGCAAACGCCTCGACCGCAATATCGAGTCGTTTGTACGGGACCAGCGCGCTGACGGCAAGGTAGAAGTCCTCCCGCCGCGAGGGCCTGAAGCGATCGACATCGACGGGCGGGTAAACGACGGCCGCGTCGCGCCGCCAGTACCGGTTCACGCGATCGCGCACGTGACTCGAGTTTGCCAGGACGACAGTGGGCCGGTTCGCTGTTTCTGTATCCCAGCGCCGGAGCCGGCCGGCGGCGAACCGCATTCCGAGGCGAACAGCCGGGGAAGCCCTACCGGGCGCGAAGTAATTGTCATACTGATCCCACACGTAGCGCATCGGCGTGTGACAGTAGCAGAGGTGCGGAACGCCGGCGGGCGCGATCGCGCCCTTCGCGACGCAGTGGCTGCTCGAAACGATGAGATCGAACCCGCGCAGATCGAATCGCTCGATCGCGGCAGGAAACGCGGGCAGGAGATGGCGGTAGCGCTGCTCGCGAAAGGGCAGTCGATCGAGAAACGACGTGTGGATTGCGTGTGCCTCGATCTTCGGCGAGACCGAGCCGGGCACGTGCAACAACGTGAAGATCTCGACATCATCGAACAGCCCGAGCAGCGCTTCGAGCACGCGTTCACCGCCACGCATCCCGGTCAACCAGTCGTGCACAACGGCGACGCGCATCAGTCCGCCCGTTCGCTGATCGCTGTAGACCAATCCTGCACAACGGCGACGCGCATCAGCCCGCCTGTTCGCCGGGCGCGCGAGCGCGACTGTGCGTGTGGCCGGCCGGAACCCGCCGGCGAGCCAGGACCTCACGCGCGGCTTCACTGCACACCGCGAGCACCTGGTCCGCACAGGCATCCCAGCTCATGAGCGAAGTACGCTGGCGGGCACCCCGGATGACCTTTGCGCGCGCGGCGTCGTCGTGGACGAGCCGGTGAAGCGATTCCGCCCAGAGCGCTGGATCGAGAGGCAGGATGAGCGCAGCTCCGTCGATGGCCTCCCGCGCCGAGCCATAGTTCGCGACAAGCGAGGGCGTTCCGCAGGCAGCAGCCTCGAGTGGAGTGCGGCCGAACCCTTCGGCACGCGTCGGGAAACAGACGGCCGTCGCGGCGGTGTAGAGAGCATGAAGTTCGGCATCGCTCACGCGGCCGAGAACGCGGGCGCCAGGGATCTGGCCGTGGCTCCGGCCATGGACGCGCGGGGCCTTGCCGCCCGCGATCACGATGAGCGGCGGATCGTCCCAGCGCCGTGCCCACGACGCCACGACATCCGCAACGAATCCGGCGTTCTTGCGCCGATCGTCGGCGCCGAGCGTCAGGACGAATCGTTCCGGCAGCTGCCAGCGTGCGCGGACGGCCGCAACGGCGGCCGCTGGCGCCGCCGCATCGAATGGACTGATGCCCTGTAACACGACATGAACGCGGTCCGCAGGCACACCCAGCGTGCGCACGATCTCGCGCTTCGACCATTCGGACACCGTGATGATGGCCTCGGCCCGTGGCACGGCCCTGCGCAGCACGAATCGATACCAGTGCGCGAATCGCCAGGAGAACCATTCCGGGTGCGTGATGGGAAGCACGTCATGGACGGCGATGACCGCCGGCCCGTCCTGCACGGGCGCCGTGCCCGAGAGGTGCAACGCGAGTTCACAACGGGCCGCGCGCGCCATTGCCGGCGCCTCGAGCTGCTCCCACACATGCCCCCGCAACCGGCCATGCACGGCCCCATTCCCCACCGGGCGCGGGGGTGCAGGAACGCCCCGCGGCAGCAACAACTGTGCGTCCGTCCGCTGCATCAAGCGATCGGCAATCTCGCGCGCGAAGCGCTGGACGCCCGTGATATCAGCGCCGTAGAACCGGCCGGTGATCGCGAGCCGCATCAATCGACGTCGCGGCGGGTGTCGCCCGCGCGCCTCGGTGCCGCTCGTTCGACCGTGACGCTTCGTGCCATTGACGTCGAATCGGGAGCGGATCGCACACCGCCAGCCCGCCCGGCGAACGCACCGGCGAGGACCAGCATCACGGCCTGGCCTGTGCCGTGCGCAAACGGCCATACGACCATTCCTGCGGCACAGATAATACCGATCGACCAGAGAACGGTACGCTGCAACTGCGCATCGACGATGCCGGAAGGTACAGGGGAGTTACGAACCACCCCGATTCGGGATTGAAGCCGAAGGTGTTGCCGCGATGCCGGGTCCGGAGCATCCCGCGGTTCCGCTCGAATGCGGCGGATCTGTTGCACCAGGATGATGGCGAAGAAACCGACAAACGCGAACAGTCCAATGATTCCGGTCTCGGCCGCCATCTGCACGTAGGCGTTGTGCGGCGTCGGCAGGTAGTCCCAGAGCTGCGGAATCTGCGGGCCGAACTCCTCGAGGCTCTCCGCGTAGCCGCCGGGCCCTACACCGGTCAGCGGATACGCGAAGAGCATCACGACGCCGGCCAGCATGAGCACCGCACGTTGTTCGATGACCCAGTCGCCGATGGACCGCTCGATCGTGTCTCGAATCAGGCCACCCGATACGACATCGAAGAGCGCAGCCGCCACGAGCGCGCCCAGCCACACGCGCACGACCATGCGGCCGTCGCCCGTGAAGGTCAGCACGATCGTGCCGGCCAGGATCGCCAGCCACGCACCGCGGGAGAATGTCGCAAACAGGCCAATCGTGATGCAGATCAGTGCAAGCGCGAATGCCAGCCGCACCGGCACTTGTGTGGCATGACGATACTCGTGAATCGCAAATGGCAGCAGAATCGCGAAGAACAGACCGAGCCCGTTCGGCTGGCCAAAACCCAGCGCAGCCCGGTAGAACGCGGTGTTATAGCGCGGGAACTCGCCCGGAATCACACCGGTCGCTTCCAGCAGGGCAAGAATCCCGCACAAAGCCGCAATCCCCACCAGCCAGCGCATCGTGCGCTGGAACAGGCGGGGATCGAGGGAAAACGCATCCGTCGCGACGAGCAGGAACAGCAGCAGGACCGCGAAGTTCACCGTTTCCCTCGCCGATGCGAGGGGGTGCTGCGTGAACAGCGCGGCGAGCAGGAACGCACCTGCCAGTGCCACCGTCGCGCGAATCGGGAGGAATCCGCGCGCGAACGGCCGGTTCGTCACACCCAGGTGCATCACCCACGCCCCGACAGCGATGGCCGTCACCGGCAAGGCCGTCGCAACACGCAGGGTTGGCGTGCTGTACAGCGCCGGCAGCGGCAACGACAGCGCGACCAGGATGGGCGCATCGACCCAGCCCGCTGCGAGGAGAAACGCCGCAGAGACGGCCGCCACGGAAGCGCCGATGCCCATGAGACGCAGATCACCGGTCGGCGCGCCCGCGAGTGTCACCACGAGCCCGGTTCCGAATAACGCGACGAGCACAATCGCAAGCTGTGACTCATCGAATCGCAATGACCGCCAGATCTCGCTCATGCGGCCCCGCCCGCCAACGCCTCGGGCCAGTGCGCCAGACGCTCCGGCGCTCATGCGGCCCCCAGCAGCCGGCGGTAGAAACCGTACGTCTCGCTGGCAATGTGCTCGTTCGTGAACCTGGCTTCGACACGCGAGCGCCCGCGCTCCGCGTACAGCGCACGATGCTGTGCCGATCCCGCAAGCACGGCAACCGCGGCGGCAAGCGCGGCTGCATCACCCTCCGGGACGAGCAATCCAGCATCGCCGATCACGGCCGGGATCTCGCCCGTGCGCGAGCCGATCACTGGAACGCCGCACGCCATTGCTTCGACGAGAATGCGGCCGAACTGCTCCATCCAGCCGTGCGTGCGCAGCGAGGGCAGGGCGAGCGCATCCATCGCGTTCAACCAGTCCGGGATCCGTCGCGAATCGATGCGGCCCGCGAAGTGGATGCGATCCGCGATGCCGGCACTGCGCGCAGCCGACTCGAGTGAAGCGCGCTGCGGGCCGTCACCGACAATGAGCAGACGAAGGGCTGTCTGCTCGCGAATCGACGGGAAAAGCAGATGTACTCCCTTCTCCGGCACGAGCCGTCCCGCATAACCCAGTACGAAGGCGCCGCCCGCTCCGATGCGCTCACGCACACGCGCCCTCGCAGTGGCATCCGGTCGGAAATGCGTTGTGTCGACGCCGAACTGGGGAATCACGGCGAGCGGGCCATGCCAGCCCCAGCCGCGGAGAACCGCCGCCGCCGCTTCCGTCCCCGCGATGCCGCCCCTCGCCGTGCGGAAGACATAACCGCGCAATGCACCGAACGGCGGCGGGATCCGCTTCGCGAGGTTCTGCCACGCAAAGAAGCAGCATGGCACGTCCCGGCGCCGGCAATGCCACGCCATCTGCGCACTGACCGCGCTGTAAGGCTCCTCATCGATGTGGACCAGGTCCGGCCGCGCTCGCGCGACCAGAGACGACGCGTGCCGGTAGACGTGAATATGATTGTGGCCGTGCAGGACCGCCGCAGCCAGTTCGACCGGCTCGCCGTCCACAACCGGGTCGACCGGACCGCCGTTCCACTCCGCCGGGACGATCGCCGTAATATCGCAATATTCCGCGAGTGCGCGGAGTTTCCCGCGGTAGGCGCCCACGGCCAGCGCCTTCGACACGTAAAGCACTTTCACGAGTGCCTCGAGGCCAGCATCGTACACGGCATGAAAGGGGCAATCACGGTCGAACTCCGCTGCGGCCGAGACCAATCGCCTCGAGAAGCACGGCACGATCCTCGCGCGGGACCACTCCCGCGACGTTGTAGAGCATGAGTATGATGCCAGTACAGAGCGTTGCGGCGAGCACGCCGTGCGTCGGATCGGGCACGAGGAGCGCACCTGCCATCACGGCAGCGGCGCCCAGCACCGCCGCGAAGGTGCGCGTTCCGGGTGATGCCGCGACGCGCGACCGCAGCAGGAACAACATGCCGGCGGCCAGACCGAGTTCCGTGACGAGCATCGAGATGGCCGCTCCTGTCGCGCCCTGACCGGGCACAAGCACCAGATTCAGAATCAGCTTGAACACGACAGCGCAGCCATACAGCAACGCGACATCGCGCATGTGACCGGTTGCGGCGAGGACGTACCCGCCGACGATATTCAGCACGAGCGCAGGTACGGCAATACCGAGGAAGGCAAGGATAGCGGCAGTCGCGACGTACGCATCGCCGAAGAGGAGTGCGACGATCGGCGCGCGCGCGACGACGAGCGTTGTCGCGGCCAGGGCCGCGGCCAGCACGGCCAGCTCTGCGAGCCGTGTTCCCGCCCACCGGCCGCGCAGCGCGTTCGCTGGAGCGACGCGTGACAGGCGGGGATAGACGGCAGCCGCGAGAACCACGGCCAGCGCCTGCGTGAGATCGATGAACTTGTAGCCGGCAGTATAGAGCCCGACCTCGGCCGGCGACCGCCAATGCGCGAGCACGAGGACATCGAGCTTGCTGTGCAGAGTCAGCGCAACGAAAGCGGCCGTGAACGGACCCAGCGCCCGGATCAGCCAGCGCGCCGCGACCGCATCCGTGTTCGACCGCATCCCGCGCGGCAGGCGGTACAACAGCCAGGACAGGGCCGCCAACTGGCCGGCAATCGGTGCAGCGCAGAATGCCACGACGCTGCCCGTCGTAACAACGAGTGCTGCGCCGGCAACGCCGGTTACAAGGCCGTACGCAGCACTCGCCTGTGTCCACACGTGCATGCGTTCAATCGACTGGAAGTAGGCGGACAGGTTCTCCGTATAGGCAGCAATCGCGTACGCGAGGCCGAGCAGCATCGCACCCGTGAGCACGGCTGGCGGATACGCGAAGATCCACCGGCCGAGCACATACAGGGCCGCCAGCATGAGCACGTTGCTCATTGTCTTGACGCGATGCGCGGTCCGCAGCAACCCTGCGGCGAGGTCTGGCGATTTCGCCATCTCGCGCACCAGCAGCGGCGACATGCCGAGCGTCGCGACAATACTCAGGATGACCGCGAATGCCGCCGCGGTGCCGTACGCCCCGAAGCGGCCGGTGCCGAGGACGCGCGCGGCAAGGATGACAGCGCCCACCGTGAAGAAGCGGGGCAACACGTAGGCGAGCAGCAGCGAGATTCCATTCGCGAGGACGCGGCGGACGCCTTCGGCGGCGGCCGACCGGTTCACTCTGTCGGCGAGGCTATGACTGGCGCTCATGCGTCACCCTGGCCGCGCAACACGACGGGAATGGAACGAACCACGATCGCCAGATCGCGCAGCGGCGAGCGGTTGCGTACGTAGTCGAGTTCCAGACGGGCGCGTTCCGGATAGTCGGGACGGCCCCGCCCGCGACTCGTCCACGCACCCACGATCCCCGGCTTCGTTTGCAGCAGCTCATCCGCTGCACCGCCATAGTGAATCAGTTCATCCGGCACGATCGGTCTCGGCCCGATCAGGGACATCGAACCATCGAGCACGTTGAACAGTTGCGGGACTTCGTCGAGATACGTGCGGCGCAACCAGCGGCCTTCTCTTGTGATGCGCGGGTCCTTGCCATTCGGCAGCTTGAACCCGTTCGCGACGTACTCGAGCTTGAGCAACGGCTCCCGTTCGAGATGGTGCTCCGCGTCGACCTTCATGGTACGCAGTTTCCAGCACAGGAACGTCCGCCCGTCCCGGCCAAGGCGATGCTGGCGGAAGAAGACCGGGCGGCCCGAAGTAACAAGGACAGCCATCGCCGCGAACGCCAGGAGTGGTGCGACGAGGAACAGAAGGAGCGTGGCCCCGGCGAGGTCGGCAGTGCGGCGAAACATGGTTGCTGCCCTTGCTGTCACGCTATGACCAGACCGCGGTGGTATCCTTTTCGCGCTCGCACACGACAATCGCGCCGGCGACAGTCGCACCCGCCGCGTCCAGCAGCCGGCAGGCGCGCGCCACTGCATCGCGGCGCGTGATGCCGTAGTGCACGACGAGAGCAACCGCACCGCCATCGGCCGCGGCAGCAGACGCGAAATCCTCGATCGCGGGAAGAGCCTCGAGGCCGCCGACGTGTCGCATCTCGGTGGCCGGCCGCAACTCCTCGCCATTGGCAAGGGCGTGTGCGATGCGTTGCGCGCGCGTGTCGGACTCGACCGGCGCGACGGCAACGCGCGAACCCGCTCGTTCCGGACCGGCGTGACGAACCACCGCGCGAACCTCGGGACCCGACAGGAACGGCAGACCGCTTCGTGATGCGAGCGTGACCGCAAGGACCGGCGCACCGATCGTGCGCTCGATGTCGGTCGCCCGGCGCAGCCGCCGGTCGGCGCGTTCGGCCACCACCATGGCAAGGACCGCGAAGGAGAACGCGATCAGGAAGCTGACACCGAGACCAACTTTGCGACGCGGCCAGACCGGCTTCCAGCGCAACGCCGGTGCATCGATGACCTGCACGTTCGAGAACGTCAGCGCCTGGCGCAACTCCTCCTGGCGCAGCCGTTGCTCGGTCAGCAGGATGATCTCGGAGAGCAACCGGATCGAGCGCTGGCGGCGGCCCAGTTCGATGGCCTGCGCCGGTACAGCGGCGAGGGCGCGGTCCATATCGGCTGCCTGCTGCTGCATCGCCGCGATCCGGTTCGCGAGCTGAGTCCGGTAGCCGCTGGCAAGCGATCGGACCCTCGCATCGAGCTGCCGGATCTGCTCGAGCAGCAGGATGTACTCACGGCTGCCTTCCGCCCGGCGAGTCGCCAGCTCGACTCGCCGCTGTTCGAGCATCGTCAACTGCGACAGCATCTGGCCGATCGTCTCGCTGGCGAGAAAGCCGGGATGGGTGAGCAGCGTGCTCCACGCGGCAGCCGTGTCGGGCGCATTCTCCAGCCGGTCGACAATAGCGACGATCGCGTCCAGTTCGAGTTGCGCCAGTTCGACAGCCGAGAGCAGCTCGCCGTAGCGCGTGACGAACACTTCGCTCTGCACATCCGGCGCGACGAGGCGGGTCTCTCGCTGCCACGTCTCGAGGGCGGCCTCGGCCTGCGTCAGCTCCTGCATTGTCTGCGCTGCGACGACGCGCAGCGAATCCACGGTCTGCTCGCTCTCGCGGCCCTGGATCGTCGTGCGCAGCGCAATGAAACGATCGATCACGGACTGGACGACTTCTGTGGCAAGGCGGGGGTCGATATCGTCGAAGGACAGATCGACCACATTGGCGTCTCTGCGTGACCGCTCGGCTACGATGCGCGGGGCTGTCTGCGACGTTGCAAACGCGGCCGGCCACGTCCGTACTTGAACCTGCTCCGGCATCGTAACACGGTGTGATTGCAGGACCGCCTTGACGCCGCCGAACTCGAGCAACTCGCCCGGCCTGCCGGTCAGGATCGCCGAGTCGAGCGGTGAGATCATGCGCACGGCCACGCTGCCCGGGTCCGTCCACGCGATCTCATAGAGGGCCTCAGCGGTTGTCGAGTCTGCCTCGAAACGCGTGAACAGGCTGTCCCTGTACCAGCCGCGTGGCGCGTAGAGGACGGCGTTGAGCGATGCATCGCGCATGACGGCTTCCGCGAGGGTGCGGCTGCCGAGTAATTCGAGATCATTCGCGAATGGATCGCCGCCGAGACGCATCAGACCGAAGAAGCCTGCGGTCGGCGAAACGCCTCCCATGGGTGGCGGCTCGCCAAGCCGGACACGAGCTTCTGCGCGGTACACCGGCCGCGATGTGAACACGAAGAGAATGCCGAGGACGAACAGCGGCAGAAAGACGGCCAGCCCGACGATGCGACGCCGGCGCAGGAGACCCAGCCACGACTCGACAAGGCCTGCACGCCCGGTCTCGTCTGCTCCGCTGTTTCGCATCGGCATCCGTCTCCTTACCGGATGATCCAGCTCGTCACTGCCGCAGCCGCAACACTCGCGGCCGCACCGATCAGGATGCCGAGATTCTCGCGCACCCAGCTCCGCCGCCCGATCGTCAGCTGATCACCGGATCGCAGCAACACCGGTGTCATCGCGCCATCGTCAGCCATGGAGAGCCGCACCTCGGATTCAGCACGCAGCAGCACGATCCGGTCATGGTTCGCCGATGGCGTCAGTCCGCCCGAAAGCACGATCGCATCCCGTGGCGTGGCCATCGGGTCCACCCATTGGAATCCCGGCAACCTCACTTCGCCAAGGACCGATACCCGTTGCAGCGGCGTGATCAGGACGTCCGGATCGGCAAGCTCTTTTGCGTACAGCGCGCGGATCGCTGTTTCGACATCGGCGAATGGCCTGCCCGCCACGTCCACGCGACCGACGAGCGGAAGCATTGCGGCACCCTCGGTCGTCACCGGGTACAGGCCGGACAGTTCGGGTTCATTCTTGATCTGCACGTCGAGCTGGTCGCCCGAACGCAGACGGACCTCGGCCGGCGGCTGCGCCCGCGCAACCGACCTCGTGATGCCGATCAGAAACAAGATCAGAGCCAGTGCCACGGACCCCGATCGGACCGTCGCCATCCGCGAGCCTTTCCGTTCTGTCAGGTTTGTAGCGGCGCAGACCCCCCAGAAAGAACGCTTCGGGCGGTCCGGCGTGACGCATCCTTTCGTCGTATCATCAAGGCTCCGATCCCGTCGAACCTCGTCCTGAACCGATGAATCCTGACGATGCCCGGTCGCTCGACGCGTCCGTTCGACCGATCACGCACGAGCTGACCCCTGACGAAATCGATGCCCGCCTGCGCTGGGCTCGACGACAGGGCTACATCGCCTGGTTCTGGCCCGATGTCGAAGTCGGCGCGTGGCGCGCCTGCCTCCAGGAAATTGAACGCGTCACCGGAGTGCTGCTCGCAGCCGATCGCGCAATCGAACCGTATGCCGCATTGCCGGACCCCGCCGGTCGCGCATCCGCGACAACGGCTCTCGTCACGCCCCAGGGTGCCGATGCACGCGCACTCGGGATCGCCGCGTTCACTTCTGGAATGGGCCCGCTCCTTGGGTACTGGATCGAGCAGGACCAGTTGACGGCGGACGCGGCGTTATCATCTCTGCTCGCAGAACATCTCGATCACAGCCGGCGCCGTGCATCCCGGATGCACGCGGCCCGACAGCGCGCGCTCGATGTCCTTGGCTCGATCGGGCTCAAGCCGATCCTCGTCAAAGCCGCCCACACGGGCACGTCCCTCTTCGCCGAGGCCGGATTGCGGCCCGCCGCGGACATTGACCTTGTCGTCGATCGTACACGCTTCGCGGCCGCCGAGGTCGCGCTGGCTTCGGCAGGGTACGTCCTTGCCAAGCGACGGCGCAATCCACGCAAGTCCGACTGGATCCCGCCCGGGGCGCCTCGCCGGCTCCGTTCGCTCGACGTGACCCACGCAGACAATCCGTTCACCCTGGAACTGCACGGATCGCTGGATCGCGAGTTCTACGGAGTCCGCACGGTCCGCTTCAGCTCGATCGGGCACCTAGCGGTCGAGGGTGCCAGCGAATTGCACCCGAGCGCACGAGTCCTGACCCAGCCCCTCCTCACGGCGTACCTCGCGGCGCACGCCTCCGAGGAGCTGCATCAGCTTCAACTGATCCGTCTCGTCGAGCTGGTTCTGTTGGTCCGGCGCGATTCGGCGAGCGGGGCCCTCGACTGGCGGGAGTTGAATGCGCTGCTCGTGAATCGCGCCGCCCACCGTTTCACGTATCCGGCGTTCGATCTTGCTGAACGGCTGGTGCCGGGCACGATCGACGCGTGGTTCCGGCGCCAGCTTTCCCGACATGCGAGCGAGCGCATGCAGGCGGTCGTCGCCCGCATCGGACCGGGAACCGCGCAACGCCTCGATGAGCTGTCACTCGACGAACGTTTTCTCTGGACCGAGGGCCCGTTCGAGGCCGTCCGCCGGTTCCTTCACCTGCTCGCACCGCCTCGCGACGGTCAATCCATCATGCGTCACTGGACCGATCGACTGACACGGTTGATCAGAGGCCGGGTTTCGGTGCGCCGGGATGACCGAATCGTCTGAGTGAGATCATGAGGGCGATGGCCCCGGTCGCCGCGACAACCGCTGCGACCGCCAGCAGCGTTCGGAACGACGTCGCATCCAGCAGGATCCCGCCAAGGCCCGCGCCCGCCAGACCGCTGAGTTCCGTTGCCCCGTTCCGCCACGTGGATACGATGCCCTGCCGCTCCGGCGGCGCGTCCTCGAGCAGGACCTGATCGATCAGGGGGTTCGTCGCCGGCGGCACGAAGCCGGCGATCAGGTAGAGTCCTACGGCCAGCGCGGGCGAACCGGCCCAGCCGAGCGCGATCAGGGCCGGCGCGAAAAGCAACGTCCACGACAGTAGAACGCGACGCGGCCCGAGCCGGGAGGCCGCCTCAGCGCTCACGGCCAGAGCAGCGGCCGTCGCCAGCTGGGCGGCTCCGAAAATCGCGCCTATGCGGCCGATCTCGAACCCGTGCACCCGCTGGAAGAAGACGTTGAAGAACGGCAGAACCAGGCCGCCCGCACACATCCAGACGGCGACGACGACAATCACTGCTGCGAATCCCTGTGGCAATCGCGTCCGCGGCGCCCGCGCGACCGGCACGTCCCGCGGGAGCGGGCTCGCTGGATCCACGGCGGCCGATCGCGACAGGGCACGCCCCGGCAGGATCGCGCTCGCGACCAGTGTCAGTAGAGCGCCGGTAACGAGAGCCCCGCGCAGGCCACCCGTCTCGTCGAGGCCGCGTCCCTCGAACCACGCCGGGCCGATGCCGGCCAGCGCCGTCCACGCAGAGCCCGACGCGACGAGGAAGGCGACGTTCCATGAAAACGCGCGCGAGCGCAAACTTGCGGCGGTCAGCCGCATGATGGCCGGCCCCATGGCGACTCGCCACGCGGCGGTCCCGGCCCCGGCCAGAAAACCCGTCCCATACACGGCGGCAGGAGTTGCGACATACGCGCTTGCTATGAGCCCCGTCGTAGTCAGCAATGCCGCGGCGATATAGACTGCGGCCGGGCCTCGCCGATCCACCAGCCGGCCCGCCGGGACCAGCGCCACCAGTCCGCCGGCCGTGAGGCTCGCCGCCGCGCCACCCATCAGAGATGCGCTCGCGCCGACGGCCTCGAGGTAGAAGTTGTAGAGGAATGCGTGTACGAACAGACCCGCGGCGAACAGTACGTTGGCGGCGAAGAAGCGTGCGAGCGCCCTGCGCGCATCGTACTGTTCGTTCAAGGCAGCGTCGTCCGTGACATGACAGGGAACGATGGCAGGAGCTGCCCTGCTCGCGCCAATCCGTAGTTTTTCCTGTCACTGGATTCACCCCCCGAACATTGTTATGGGGGTCCGTCAACCGATGGGAACAGCCGGGAGGAGAACGTGCGTTATTGTTTTCGCGTCGCACTGGCCTTCATTGTCGTGTCCGCGCCAGGTGCTGCCGCGCAGGTCCGTGATACCTCGCAGACAGCGCAGGACACGGCGAGGGCCGTGCCGCTCGCTCCGATCGTCGTCACAGCGAGCCACGTTCCTGTGCGCGCCGATCGCATCGGTTTCGTCGTTTCCGTGCTCGACGCGGAGGACCTTCGCCGGGACCGGCCCGCAACCGCAGCCAGTGCACTACGCGCGGCCGCCGGCGTCTTCATCGATGAAGCCGCAGGACCCGGCGGCCCCACGATCGTTCGGCTGCGCGGCGGTGAAGAGGTGTTCACGAGTATTCTCGTCGATGGCGTTCTCATCAATCAGAACGGCGGCTTTTTCGATTTCCAGGGCCTGACACTCGGCAATATCGACCACATCGAGATCGCCCGCGGCCCGCAGAGCGCACTGCACGGTTCGTCGGCCGTCAGCGGTGTCGTCAATTTTCTGACACGTGGGGGCGATGCAGGGACGCCACGAATGACCTTCTCCGGCGCCGCCACGGCTGCATCGGGCGATGGCGGCGGTTATCACGGTGACGTCTCCATCTCCGGCGGCTCTGCCGCAGTGCGCTATTCGGCCGCGTTCGGCCATGCCTACGATCGTGGTATCTACGATTTGGCGCACGACACGCGCACGACGCAGGCCTCGCTCCGCCTCGACGCAGCGCTGTCGTCAATCGTGGACGTCACCGGATCGGTACGCTTCGCCGGCGTCGACGCCATGTTCCCGGTGCGTGATCCCGGCGCCACGCGCGTGGCCCTCGATCCGAACGCGAGCGGTGAGCGCGACCGCCTGATTTCCTCGATCGTCGCGCGCCTCCACCAGGGCCGCATCGATCACGCGCTCAGCGCAACCGCGTACCGCGAAAAATTCATCTACGATGACCGCTTCGATGGCGTAGCCGACGGACAGAACTATCCGTTCTTCGTGTTCGATGCCAATTTCCGCCTCGACAGCCGTCTGCTCCGGACCGGGCTCCAGTACGACGGCTCGCTCCGCATCGGTGACTCGGACGAAGGCGACATCGCGGTCAGCTGGGGCGCGCTCCTCGAACGCGAGGACCTCGAGGATGAGACCTCTGGCGACTTCGGACCCGGTCAGCTCCAGCTCGACCGCTCGAATATCGCGGCATTCGGCGAGATCCTCGCATCACCCGCGCCGTGGCTCGACCTCATGGCGGGCGCACGCGTCGATCGCTACGAAGAGCTGTCCGCAGTCGTCACACCGCGCGCGAGCGCAGTGATCGACCTGTTACCGCTGTTCGGCCATGCAGACAGCGAGCGCCTGCTCACGGCCCGCGTTGCCGCCGGACGCGCGTACAAGGCGCCCAATCTCCAGGATCAGTACCTCGACAACCCGTTCATCCTGTCCAACCCGGATCTCGAACCGGAGACCAGCACCAGCGTCGAGGCCGGCATCGACGTTCGCTCCCGCAATGGCACCGTCACTGCCAGTATCACCGCGTTCCGGCAGCGCTTCGACGATCTGATCCGCAGCGTGCCCGCGGGCGAAGATGGCAGGCAGCAGAATCGAAACCTCGGCTCGAGCCGAGCCACCGGCCTCGAATGGCTGCTCTCCATCAGGCCGGCGCCGTCGTTCTCGATCGGTACCGATGGGACATGGGTGAGCACGCGTATCCTCGACAACAGCGGACTCTCCGAAGACCTGTTCCCGGAAGGTGAGTCGTTGCCGTTCCGGCCCGATGTCGTCGCAGCCGCGTTCCTCGAAGCGACGCTCACGCCGACCCTGCGCGCCGGCGTCCGCACCCGCTATATCGGCGAACAGACCGTGTTCACCGAGCGCTTCTCCGGAACACGTGAGAACATCGATGCCTACGTGCTGACCGGCCTCACCGTGAACTGGGATGTCAGGCCCCGGTGGACCGTGTACACACGGCTGGATAATCTGCTGGGCACGGAATACGAGACGGCTTTCGACCGCCGCGGCATCCCCGCGACTGCCTCGATCGGGCTCGAGTGGCGGAACTGATGTGCGTGTGTCTGCACGCTCCACACGCGCGAAGGATCTCTCAATGACACCATCAATGACACCATGGTCGACATGAATGAATCGAACGATGGCCTTTTCGCTCGACACCGCCCGGAGACCGGCGCGAGGAGCGTTCTGCACTCTGTTCCCGATGCTCGACAGCGGCATGGACCGACGAACCTGCCCGGGCGTGCAACGCGCATCCAACACGCGCTCGTTCAGGTTTCCCTTGCAACCGCGCTCGCTGCGGCCGCGTCCTCGGCTGCCGCGCAGTCTCTGCTCGACCGGCCGCCCAATCTCGGTGGGACGTGGGTCGGCGATCCGGGTGTCGTCCACTTCAACTTTCTGCACCGCTTCACGTCGAGCGATCCACCCCTGCGCAAGGTCACCAACGGTCCGACCTTCCTGCTCGCGGCCAGCCTGCCCGGCCAGACCCTGTTCGGGTTCCGCTACGCGACTGCTTCTCAGGTCGTCGAAAGTGTACCGAACGAGTGGGAATTCTTCGGACGATGGAATCCGGTCACCGAGGCGAGCGGTGCACCGCTCGACATGAGCCTGCACGCCGGCTGGAATCACGCGGCCGAAAGCTTCGATGGAGAGGTGACGCTCGCACGCCGATTCGGCGCACTTCGCCTGCTCGCCGTAGGACGCGGCTTCAGCAACGCCTTCAACAACGATGACTCCCGCTTCGCCCTCGGCGCCGGCGCCACGTTCGCCATCTCGAGCAACGTGGCTCTCGCCGCCGACGTCTCGACTCTGCTCGACCGCGAAGATGAGGAGGACATCGCGTGGGGCGCCGGCCTCCACCTCCGCATCCCCTACACGCCGCACACGTTCTCGCTCCAGGTCACGAACACCAATTCGGCGACTCTTCAAGGATCGTCGATCGACGCCGGCATCACGCGGTATGGCTTCGAATTCACGATCCCGTTCACACTCGCGCGCTACTTCGGAGGCGGCAGAGAAACAACGCAGGGCGAGGCCGCCGCAACCGGCTCCGAGATCGTCATGCAGAACCTCGCCTACGGAACCACGACCCTCGAGATCCAACGCGGAACCACTGTCACATGGATCAACCGTGATAATGTACAACACACCGTCACCAGCGATGACGGTACATTCGATTCAGGACTCGTCGACGGCGGCGCCCGGTGGTCTCACACGTTCAACGAGGCCGGCTCGTTCCCGTACCATTGCACGCCGCACCCGTTCATGAGAGCGCGCATC
Organism: Longimicrobiales bacterium; assembly: GCA_050732695.1. GTDB lineage: Bacteria > Gemmatimonadota > Gemmatimonadetes > Longimicrobiales > RSA9 > JBFFZF01. The sequence continues at coordinate 27,334 of JBOHRL010000025.1, forward strand.
ATCGTCCGCTGAGAACGGCTCCGGCGCTCGAAGCACGAACCATTGTCGCCGCGTCGTGATCGCCGGCGGTTCAGTCCGGGTACGGCGGCAACCGCTCCGATCGTTAGACCATGTCGAACTCGCCCCCAATCCAGGGTGCCGTTACCAATCTCGTTGCGGAACCTGATGGCGGCCTCGAAGACGACTGCCGCATCCGGATAACTCACTTCGGTGACGTATGCGCGAGAATCCGGCGCAGTCACGATGCCGGGCATGATCAACCGGTTCTCCGTGTCCGGAAGAAAATCGACATCGCTGATAATCGATGAGTAGCAGGGATCACCACGTTCCTCGCCGTATTGCCAGACCTGCCGTACGGTACCGCTCGACTCGTCTATGATCGCAGCCGTACCACCGTCCTGAACGGCCGCCGAGAACGGCGTGCCATTGCTGTCCACCGCGGTCAGCAGAAAATCAGCGGTCTCGTGCCCTGAAGAGTCGACTCCCGCGCGGCCCCAGCCGCGGTGCGGTGCGAGGATCCAGACCAGCTCATTGTCACGCCGCTGCGGAAAACGTGTGTTAGCTGATGCTGGTCTGACCCCTCCAGCGAAGCATGCATGGAGTACCGCCACTCCGCTGACGGTAGTGCCATATTCGAGCAGTACCAACGATCGGGTTGGGGGGTGACCCTACTTCTTCCTCTTGCGCTTGGGCTTCGCGGGCAGCTCGTCGCCCTCGACGGGCGGGTTGCCCTTGCCCACGCGGGAGAGGATGCGCCGCACCTTCTTCGGGTCCGCTCGTTTCGCGCGCTCGCTGAAGTATGCTTCCGTCCGGAGCGCCGAGAGTTTCTCAGCGACGGCAACGTTGATCAATTGGTTCACGGCCACGCCTTCTTCTTCCGCGAGCTTGCGGGCTTCCTCAAGCAAGGATGGCTGAAGCCGCAGGGCAAAGTTGCTTTTGCGCATATCTACTTCCTTATCCGTGCAAGAAACTCTGACGGGCTCGACAACTCCAACCGGAATTCTCGGAGCGCGACGTTGAAATGGCGCCGGTTGAATGTGACGAGGACGTCGGCTCGCCCGTTCACAGCTGTCTCCAGGACCATATCGTCGCTTGGATCATTCAGCACCGGCCGCCAGCGGAACGAAAGTCGAACGGGCTCCGCGATGGAGACCAACGCATCCAGAATGGCGATGACGTCAGCCGGGCTCGCGCTCGCGGCCTCGAGGTGTTCTGGCCGCGTGAGGACGGCCTCATACTCGATGACGAGCGGCACGGAGAGCAGCACGTCGAACCGCTGATCCATCGCTCCGAGCAGGATCTCTCGGGACGCGCCTCTGTCGCTCCGAAGAGCAGCGACAAGGACGTCGGTGTCCAGGACGGCGCGCATGCCAGAAGATGGGCTATTGCATGCGATATTGCAAGTGCTTATGCCAGCGGAGCGAAACCCGCCGGAAATGTGCCGCCGTCAGACCCGTTTCAGTAGAGTCGAACCCGAGCGCCGCAGCGGTAGGCACCGCCTGGCAATTGACTCCCCGTTTCCTTCGGGAGTGCCTCAATAGCGCCACCATGACCCGGTTTCTCGAATCCGCTCATCGAACCGGACGTGCAGTTTTCCCGCACCCGGCTCTCGGACTGGTTTCACGCCACGGCATGCGAGCGCAACACGCGTCGTCGATCCTGTGCCGACTTTGTTCGGGGCCGGCCGGCGCGGCCTCTGGCTGCGTTCCTCCAGGAGTCGAATGCCGTGATAGCCCACGATGTAGAGGCGCAACTGGGTCGGATCAGCGCGCCGACGCAGATAACATTCGGGCGCCACGACGTGGTGACCTCCACGCGGTTCGCGGATCAGATGAAGAGCAAATATTCGCGGCTCCGAACTGCTGATCTTTGAAGGGTGCGCGCACGCGCCGATCTACGAGAAGGTGGAGGAGTTCAATCAGAAGACCTTGACGTTCTTGAAGCGCCAGGCGGTTGAAGTGGACGTAGCCATTGGCGTCTTCTCCATGCGACCCAACAAGCGCATGCAGCGGATCGGCCAGAAGCAGGCCGGCCGCTGATGCGCCGCGTTGACCCGCGAACCGCCGCAGGTGGCCGGCGCGATCACGCCATCCGCTGCCACCGCGGTAGCCAGCGCCACGGCCAGCCGCCACTGGCGTACTCGGCATCGACACGGCGGCTGACGTTCGTGTCGATGCCGTTGCCGCGCCTCAGCGTTTGGGCAGTGTCAACGCGATGAGGGACGGATTCGAGCCGCCACCGGTCGCGAACACGATGTACTGCCGGCCCTGGTGCATGAAGGTCATGGGCACGGCGCTCGTCTTCGACGGAATGGGCAGCACGCCGGCGGACTTTCCGGTCGCCTTGTCGACGGCGTGCAGCGCGGGATCGGCGCCCTGCGGTCCACCGCTCCTGCCGGTGCCGTAGATCACGAGCGATCTGGTGGTGATGACTTGCGGCTGGCCGCGGCCGTTGTGGGTCGGAGGGAGCTGGACGCCGCGGAAGAGCGGGTCATCGGTCGTAACGGGCGTCATCTGACCGCCGTTCGGAGTCCACCACGCCTTGTCGCCGGTGTTCATGTCGTAGGCTGTTATGCCGCCGAGTTCCTTCGGTTTGACGATGGACACGCCGCCAATGGTGGTGTTCTGTCGGTTGCGTCCGCCGCCACCGGCTTGCGGGGGTTGATATCCCGCAGGAGCGGGCAGCGCGCCGAGCTGACCGCAGCTGTCGTGCGGCGAGGTGTAGCGCAGTTCGGAGCACGGATCGTGAATGACCTGGATCGTATTCAAACCGGTCTGTGCTGCGACGTAAAGCATTCCGGTCTCGGGGTCAGCGGCTGCGCCACCATCGATGTTGACGCCACCGCTCGCACCCGGCGCATACCACGAGCACGAGTACTCAGCCGATTCCGCGCCATCCATTGGCGAGGGCGGAATGTAGTAGGGACCCATCCGGCATTGGCGGGCGAGGGCGAGCGCGGAGTCGCGGATGGCGGGTGTGTAATCGATCAGGTCTTCTTCGACGAGTCCCTGCTGCGAATAAGGCGCTGGCTTGCTGGGAATCGGTTGAGTGGGCGATGTCTGTTCGCCGGGCACTTCGCTCTGAAGCACGGGTGTTTCGACGATCGGCCAGATCGGTTCGCCCGTTGCGCGATCGAAAACGTAGACAAAACCCTGCTTCGTCGTCTGCGCCACGACCTGGCGTCGCTGCCCGTTCACGGTGACGTCGAGCAGATTCGGCGCCATGGGAGTGTCATAATCCCAGATGTCGTGGTGCACCATCTGGAAATGCCATCTCCGCTCGCCGGTCTTCACATCGAGTGCGACGATGCTGTTGCCGAACAGGTTGTCGCCCGGCCGGTGACCGCCATACTCATCGACGAGCGGCATGCCCACCGGGATGTAGACGAGGCCGAGTTCCGCATCCGCAGAGTACGTTGCCCATGCATCGTTCTTGCCAACACCCTCGGATCCGATCGTCGAGCCGTTCTCCCACGTCTCTGCCCCGACTTCGCCGGGCTGCGGAACAAGATTGAACTTCCACAGCTGCCGACCCGTTCGCACATCGAAACCGCGAATGAAGCCGGGCAGATTGCGCGCGCGGATCGGATAGTAGCCGTGAATGGATGAGTTGCCGACCACGATGACATCGTTGACGATGATGGGAGGCGAACTCGCTGCGATCTGCCCGTTCACGGGGTCGATGCCGACCGTCCCATCCGCTCCCGTCCTCGTCACAGGATCCCACGTCTCGCCAGGCCTCGCCCGCCGGGCCGGCGCCGCATCGCTGATGATGAGCGATCCGCTGTCGTCCACCGCGAGCGGCACGAGCGGAAAACCCAACCCGTCCATCAGATCGACTACGCCGTTGTTACCGAACGCGGGGTCGGGGATGCCCGTTCTGGCGTCGAGCGACGCCATGTGATAACCCGGTGTTACAACGACCAGCCGTTCTTCCTCGCCGTCGGTCCAGAACGCGGGACCGCGGCCCGCAAACTGACGAGGCGCTTTCTGCCAGCGGATCCCCTCATCGAGCCGCCACATCCAGAGCGTCTGGCCGGTGGCCGGATCGAGAGCAAGCGCGATCCGGCGAGTCGTCGCGACCGTGAACAGCCGCCCGTTCGCGTAAAGTGGCGTTGTGCGATAGTACTCGTCCGGGCCGAACGGCGCGGCGCTCCACTGCCATGCGATCTCGAGCGAATTGAAGTTCTCGGCATTGATCTGGTCGAGCGGCGAATAGCGCGTGCTCCACAGGTCGGCGCCCCAGTAGCGCCACTCGCCGGGCGCGTTGCCGCGCACGAGAGCCGGTGCTTGAGTCGCCTCCGATCGAACGGAGCGGAAGAGGAACGCGCCGGCCAGCGCGATGCCCGCGACAAGCAGTGCCGCAATACGGCGGCTGTTCCTGCCCTGCGCCATGTGAGCCCCCGGTTCGGAGTGGACGGGCGGTCGCGCGGCACCGGGTCAGTTGCCCGCCCCGGCGGCTGTGCGTCCGGAACCCTCCGTCGATTATACAGACTTGACAGCCAACCGGCACGGGTTGGCACGACGCCGGAATCTTGCCGTCCGGCGTGCGACGTCGCACCATGAGATTGTCCGCTCCCCATCACCCCGAATTCCGGAGCAAACACATGCGCGCCAGGTGGATCGGTTCCCTCGTGGCCATGACCCTTCTGGCCGGCATGACGGTTAGCCAGCGGCCGGCCCGGCTGAATCCGTTGATCGATCTTCTCGAACAGAAGCGGCCCGTCTTCGGCCTGTACGCGCCCGCCAATCCTCGCAACGGCCGGGGCCCTTCTTCCGGTGCGACTGTGCAACGTTCGCCGCTCGAGCTTGCCCGGGCCGCGCTCGATTACGAGAACACCGACTTCCTCTTCGATGGCAGCATGGAGGGCGACTTCGATCGGGGCTTCGAAGGATATGCCGCGTTCGTAGGTGGCATGGCGGAAGCGGGCCAGTTGCTGGCGACTCCGGTCAAACGGTTGCGGCAACCGCTCATCGTCAAGACACCCGAGATCGCGCCCGATCCCGCTCTCGCCATCGATCGGATCAGCCGCCAACTGAACCTCGGCACCAGCGGTATCGTGTTCGTCAACGCCGAAAGCGCCGAGGAAGTCCGCGCCGGCCTCGCCGCCATGCGCTTCAGGTCTCAGGGCGGGACACGGCCCGATGATGTCGGCACGGCGCCCTCCTACTGGGGCTTGACCGAGGAAGAATACCGCGAGCGGGCCGACCTCTGGCCGCTCAATCCGCGCGGCGAACTCGTCAACTGGACCATCGTCGAGAGCAAGGAAGGCCTCGCCAACGTGCGCGAGATCGCCGCCGTCGAAGGCATCGGCGTCCTGTTCCCCGGAGCCGGGACGCTGCGGCGGGTGTTCTCGTCCACCGACGCGAACGGTAATCGCGTCCTCGATGAAGAGGCCTGGGAAGCCGCGATTCAGCAGGTGCTCGCCGCCTGCAAGGAGTTCAACGTGCCTTGCGGTTATCCGGCCACGGCGGAGGACATCGGGCAGCGCATGAAGCAAGGTTTTAGCGTGTTCATCATGGGCTGGGGCGAACAGGGGTTCGACGCAATCGACACCGGGAGGCGGCTGTCGGGCAGGTAGACCTGCATGCCATCACCCCCGCCTCCACCCCGCCGTCGCACCCCGCCGCTGATTGGGACCGCCGGCGGGTGTCGGTCTCCCGGCCCACGCCAGCGAAAGCCGCAGGAAAGGCAGTGGCGGCCCGGCGCCGACGGTCGGTCGGCGGGTGATGGTCTCCGGCGGCGTCCGGCCGTGTTTGAAGGAATTGTTGGCGGCACGCGGTCCGCCACGCACGCGCCCGGTAGAAGTACGGAGAATCGGTGGCGTCTGGCTGTGTTTGAAGGAATTGTTGGTGCCCATCAAACGATCGAACAGTCCCCATCACGCATGATTCGCCCGGCCAACAATTCCTGCAAACACAGCAATATAGTACCGGGGAGAGACCTGCCCGCCCCTGCGCCGCGTCGGAAGAGCCTGACGTTCCTCTTCTGGGAGAGAGGCGCCCGGAAACGTCGGCTCGAGTCCGGAATGCCGGCACACCCGGGCGCCCCCGTCGCACGCGCGGCCCCCGAAAGTATTGACCGCTCAGATCGCGGCGAAGTCGACACGACCTCCCTCTCGCCCGCTCGCGGGTAAGCTTGACCGCACATATCGCGGCGAACTCGACACGACCTCCCTCTCGCCCGCTCGCGTGTAAGCTTGACCGCGCATATCGCGGCTAACTCGACACGACCTCCCTCTCGCCCGCTCGCGTGTAACCTTGACCGCGCTCCAGCGCGGGAATCCGCCAATCGGGAGCCCTCGCTGTGCCGGGCCGGAACTTACGTTGCGTGTGCCTTCTCGGACTTGAGGCGGGCCATTGCGACGATGCCGAGCGCCGGACCGGCCGCGAGAGCACTGAACGCGGGTCCCCAGCCGAACCGGCCGGACATCTCGACGACGAGCCAGATCGTGAAGGCGGAGAGCAGGAACCCGAGTGATGTCTGAAGTGTGAGGGCGGTCCCCACGGCGTGTTGTGGAGAAACCTCGGTCACGAGTGCGGAGAATTGAGCGGAATCGGCAACCACGGCGAAGCCCCAGATCAGTACCAGCGCGATAACGAGGCCGATGGGAGCGCTGGTCAGCCAACCGGCGATGAGTGCGCAGCTGCCGCTGACCAGCATGGCGGCGGAGGCGATGTTCTCTCGGCCGAGCCGGTCGGCCCATGCGCCGGCGATGACGGAACCCACCCCTCCCGCTGCAATCGCCGCGAAGCTGGTCAGGCTGCCAAGCGCGGCTGCGCCGGAATCGGAATAACCGTGGGAGGCCAGGAATGCATGGGCGAACAGGCTGATGGCCGTCCACATCGCATACAGCTCCCACATGTGGCCGAGATAGCCGGCGATGGCGAGACGAGTGGGCCGGTGACGGAGGACGGTTCCGACGAGGCCCCAGGAGAAAGCCCGTCGTGCGAATGGCTCGGGGCCGTCATGATACCAGAGCGTTATGAGCACAGCGCTGAGGAGCGCTCCGGCGGAGGCGCTCCATATGACGAAGCGGTAGTCGGCGCCCTGCATCGCATGAAGCAGATAGGGCATCGCCTTTCCGACCGTGAGCGCACCGACGAGAGTGCCGATGGCGAGGCCTCTGCTATGGCGGAACCACGTCGCGACCATTTTCATGGCCGGCGGGTAGACGCCAGCCAGGAAGAACCCGGTCAGGAAGCGGAGGGCCAGAGCGATCCCGTAGCCCGGTGATACGGCGACCGAGGCATTGGCGATAGCGGCGGTGACGGCAGAGACCGCGAAGTAGTGTCGTGCCGGGAGGACGTCGGCGAGGTTCAGGACAGCGGCGGTGGCGGTGCCGGCGACGAAGCCGAGCAGGACGACGGTGGTGAGCCAGCTGGCCTGACCGGTTTCGAGGCCCCACAGCGCTTGAAGTTGTGGGGCGACGGCGCTCGCCGTGAACCACAATGACATACCGAGGAGTTCGGCGGTGGCGAGAAGAGCGAGAATCGTCCACCGTTTCGATACAGGAGTGGACTCGGGTGCGGACAGATTTCCTGCCGGCGATGGTTCGCCGGCCGGCCGTGAGTTCATTCAAGTATCATCCGGACAATGAGTTAGGGGGAATTGACCGCCCCGGAACGGACCTTGCTTAGGAGATGGTAACGAATCATGGGAAAGGAGGCACCATGAAGGAGAAGCAAGGTTCGGAATCGACCGCCGGCTACACGGCGCTTGAAGGATTGTCGTTGACCCTCGGCTATCTGGATGATCCGTCGAGCATCGACTGTCCGAGCTGTGGTCCCGGTCGGATCGAGGTTCTGGCATACGTCGACCCGACGGCGCTATCGGCCGGGACGATCCACCACATTGACCCGGACGAGGACTATTCGGTTCTGCTTCGCTGTCACGGCTGCGAGCGATCGGCCGCGCTGCATCTGACCTATCGCGAGCGACGGGAAAACCGGGAAGCCGCCTGATCGAGGGCGGCTTCCTCGTTTACATCTCCCAAACCAATCGAAACGCCTCGGACCCTGAGCGGGTATGAATCCGCTCCCCTTCAGGGGGTCCCTGCATTTTGAGGACTGACACCGTTTGGCGTTTCAGGTCCGGCCCGACCTCTTTTTTTCTGACCTGCCCGACCTGGCTCGTGGCGTTGCCTGTGGCTTGCCGGTTTTCCTACCTTTCAGGAAATGAGCAAATTCGCGAAAGGCAGATCCTGGCTCGAACATCGGCTGTCGAGCGAGCTGGACGTCGGCGGCCGGCAGTACACGGTGAATCTGATCGCGCGCAAGGGCACCGGCGTGCAGGGCTTCCGTGTGACCGTGGTGTACCTGCCGCACGAGACGGGGGACACGATCGAGGTCGATCTGCCGAATGCGCCGACAACGGCGGACGTCCATCGCATGTCTCGCGAGCTGGCGGAGGAGCCGGGCCGCCTTGCCGACATGCTGAAGGAGGCCATGCCACGGTGACCGTGCCGGCACCGACGCCGCGGTCGCGTTTTGCCGCGCTGCTCTCCTCGACCGGGCAGGACCTCGATCTTGCACTCGCCGCGCTGCTCGTCGCGGCGGAGGAGTACCCTCAGCTCGCGCCCGAGCTGTACCTGCGCCGCCTGGATCTGCTTTCGGAGCGCGTGCATGACCGTCTTTCAGATGAGACTGCACCGCTCGTCGTGTTGCAGGAGATGACCCGCGTCCTGTTCGAGGAAGAGGGATTCCGCGGGAATACAGAAGCATACTACGACCCGCGCAACTCGTTTCTGAACGATGTCCTGGACCGCCGTCTCGGGATTCCGCTCACACTGAGTCTCGTTTACATGGAAGTTGGCTGGCGGCTCGGCCTGCCACTGCACGGGATCAACTTTCCGGGCCATTTCCTCGTCGAGTACGATGGCTCGGCGCTCCGACTCCTCATCGATCCGTTCCAGCATGGCGAGATCCGTTTCGAGGACCAGGCGCAGGAGCTGCTCGATCGCGTTTACGGCGGCGCGGTCCGCCTCCAGCCAGAATACCTGCGCCGTGCGACGCGGCGCGACATCATTGCGCGATTGCTTTCCAATCTGAAGTCGGTTTACCTCAATGCGCGGCAGGATGCGCGCGCTCTCTCCGTCATCGAACGCATCATGCTTGTGCGGCCGTCCGCGAAAGAGGAGTTGCGCGACCGCGGCATGGTGCTCGCCCGCGTGGGCCGCGTCGACGAGGCGCTGATCGACCTGCGCACCTACCTCAGTGCCACGCCCGACGCGCCCGATGCACAGCGGGTTCGTCTGCTGATCGATGAACTCGAACGCAGCTGACACGCGCGAATGGGCCCTCACGGCCGAGGGCCGCACCGAATACGATGCCGCGCTGAGCGCGTGCGTGGTCGCGGACCGCGCGGACCGGGCCATCCTGCGGGTGTACGGCCGCGACCCTGTTGGCATGGTGCACAACCTTGTCACGAATGATGTAGCCGGCACAGGCGTAGATGGCGCGACGTACGCGGCGCTGCTCACACCGAAGGGGCGAATGGTCGCTGACCTGCGCATCATCCGCAGACAGCATGACCTGCTGCTCGAGTGCGATGCCGGCGCGCGCACCGCGTTGCTCGACACCTGGAAGCGTTCCGTGCCGCCGCTCTTCGCGCGCGTTGAGGATGTCAGCGATCGGCTTGCCGTCCTCGGCGTGTACGGGCCAGCTGCTGCCGCCACGCTTTCGACCGTGTTGGCCGAACCGGTCGCCGCGGATGCACCCGAGCTGGATCTTCTGATTCGCCACTTCACGGACCACGAAGTCATGGTGCTCGCAACGCGCGACAATGCGGCCAGCGGGTTCGACGTCATCGTATCATGCGATGCACGCGATGCCCTCCGCTCGGCTCTCGAATCAGCAGGCGCCCGGCCGATCCGCCACGCCACGCTCGAGGTATTGCGGATCGAAGCGGGCCGGCCCGGCTGGGGCACCGAGCTGGACCCGGACGTGATCCCGCTCGAGGCAGGTCTGCTCGAACGAGCCATAAGCACCACGAAAGGGTGCTACACCGGACAGGAAGTCATCATCCGCATTCTGCACCGCGGCCATGTGAACCGCCACTTGCGTGGCGTGCTGCTTGGCGATGCACCAGCGCCGCCCCGCGGGACGCCACTGCACCGGCCCGGCGAGGAAAAGGTGGTCGGCAACATCACGAGCGCCGTCTGGTCACCCGCATTTCGGCAATCGATCGGTCTCGCCTTCGTACGGCGTGAGGTCGTGCCCCCGGCCACGTTGAGAATCGGCTCACCGGACGGCGCGAACGCACACGTCGTTGTTCTGCCCTTCGAGATGCATTCGTGAGTGACCAGATCGTTACCCGGTTCCGGGATCGCGCCCGATGACTGAGACAGGACGCGCCAGGCTGCGGGGCTCCATTGGACCGGGCGCGATTGTCGTCGCCGCGTTCATCGGGCCCGGCACGGTCACAACTGCCACGCTTGCGGGCGCAAACTACGGCTACGTCCTGCTGTGGGCTCTCACGTTCTCCATTGTTGCGACGATCGTCCTCCAGGAGATGTCTGCGCGACTTGGACTCGTAACACGCGATGGCCTCGGCGAAGCGATTCGTGAACGTTTCTCGCCGGGGCTCCGCCGCATCCTTGCCGTCTCGCTCGTCATTGCCGCCATCACGTTCGGCAACGCCGCCTACGAAACCGGCAACCTGCTCGGCTCTGCCCTCGGCCTTGCCGGCATCGCGGGCGGCAACATCCGCATCTGGGCGGTCGTGTTCGGCATCATCGGCTTCGCCCTGCTCTGGACCGGGCGCTACCGCGCCATCGAAGGCTTCATGATTGCGATGGTCGTACTCATGTCCGTGGTCTTCCTCGCGACCGCCCTCACACTGCGGCCACCCGCTGCCGACGTGCTGCGCGGCATGTTCCTGCCCCGCTTGCCTGCCGATGGCCGTGCCCTCATCGTGACCGTCGGTCTGATCGGGACAACCGTCGTGCCTTACAACCTGTTCCTGCACGCTGCGGCCGTGCGCGAAAAATGGCATGACGTCGGAGCCCTCCGGCTCGCTCGCACCGATCTCGTCATCGCCATGGTCCTCGGCGGCATCGTCAGCATGGCCATCATCGCAACGTCCGCCGCGGCTCTCGCAGGAACCGGCACCCCCATCACCAGTGCTTCGGACATGGCCGCACAGCTCGAACCGCTGCTCGGCGCATGGGCCCGCGTCTTCTTCGCCGCCGGCCTCCTCGCCGCCGGCTTCACGTCCACCATCACCGCCCCGCTCGCCGCCGCCTATGCGACCGCCGGCGCCCTCGGCTGGCCCCGCGACCTGCGCGCTCCGCGCTTCCGCGCCGTCTGGATCCTCGTCCTCGCGACTGGCGTCGCCTTTTCAGCTGCCGGCGTTCGGCCGGTACCCGCGATCCTGTTCGCCCAGGTCGCTAACGGCGTGTTACTTCCCGGCGTCGCCATCTTCCTGCTCCTCGCCGTCAACGATCGCAGACGCATGGGCGAGTACGCGAACAGCACGATCGCGAATGTTTTTGGCGTTGCGGTCGTGCTGGTCACGATCTTCCTCGGCGGGTGGACCATCTACCGCGCTCTCGGCGGCTGATCGCGTTTTCACATTGCCGCGCCCCGGCCCGACACTCATCTTCGTCGTGGATGGGAGGGACGATGGCTGAATCCGCGGAGCGCGAAGCGCGCCGGGCGCTGGCCCGGTTGCGCCGCGCCATCGAGAAGGCGACCAACGAGTTGCGTGCAACGCATGGTGCATTGCGGCATGCTGAAGGCGACGACTTCCCGGCCAGTGAATTCGATCAGACTGCCGCGCATCTCGACGCGGTGACCACGTTCATTGATGAACAGGCAGAACGTCTCGAGGAGAAGATCCTGCATTCGGGTGGCCTCGAACCGGGGCGGATCCGGCGAACGGGTGGTGCATGAAAGAGGAGCATGTGTACCCAACGGACGCTCCTGGGGATGCGCACTTCCACCTGTTCGTCTATGGCACGTTGCGCACAGGGGGAGAATCGAACCATCGTCTCGAAGAGTGCGAGTTCGTGCGGACTGCGGCGGTCGATGGGACGCTGTATGATATTGATGGCCAGCATCCGGTGTTGATGCTGTATGGCGGGACGCGGATCGAGGGCGAGATCTGGCGCTGTCCCGCCGGCCAGCTTGTCCCGCTGGATGCGTTTGAAGGTGTGGACCGCGGGCTGTTCCGCCGTGTCGGCGTCCTGGTCGATGGTACGCCGTGCTGGACGTACGTCGCCGGGCCTGCGTTCGCGCACAAGCTCACTCCTGACCGCCGCATCCCGTCGGGCCGGTGGCCGGCGGCCATGCATGGCTGAGGTCGCCCGTGTCTGAATCCGTCGATCGTCGCGAGTTCCTCCGCACTGCTGCTGGCGCTGCGATCCTCCTGCCAGCCGGTGGTACGGGCGCGTTCGTTTCGGGAACACCGGCCGCGTGGTCCGCGACGTCAACGCTCACGACGTCTGCCTCGCCCGTCCGACATCGGGCCGAACTGCTGCTCCGTAATGCTGAAGTATACGATGGCTCCGGCGGTCGCCCGCTCGAGGCGGACGTCCTCGTTTCCGGCGATCGCATCATGCGCGTTGGCCCCGGGCTTCAGGCATCCGGTGCCGAGGAAATCGACCTCGAGGGCCTCGCCCTCGCACCCGGCTTCATCGATATCCACTCGCACACGGACACCGAGCTTTTCGAGCATCCGCGCGCGGAGAGCATGATCCGTCAGGGCGTCACCACGGAAGTCTGCGGCCAGGATGGCGGATCGGTCGCGCCGTCAGCGCTGGAACGGACGGCGAGGTTACGCACCGAGTACGCGGCGCTGGGCTTCGAAGTCGACATGTCCACGCTGGGCGGCTTCTTCAAGGCAATCGACACGCACCGCCCGGCGCTCAACGTCGCGAGCATGGTCGGGGCCGGGACTCTCCGCGGCCTTGTCATTGGCGATGACGACCGGCCGGCAACCGATCAGGAAATCAGCCGGATGGTCGAACACGTGCGCCAGGCGATAGCGGACGGGGCGTGCGGCCTGTCGAGCGGACTCGAGTACGTGCCGGGCGGCTTTGCCTCCGCGCAGGAACTGGCGGCGCTGGCCGCCCCGCTTCATGGTACCGGGTTGCCCTACGCATCTCACATGCGAAACGAGGACGATCGGCTGCTTGCCGCGATCGAGGAAGCTCTGTTCGTCGGGCAGACCGCCGGGGTTCCCGTCCAGATCTCGCATCTCAAGGTCCAGGGCGGTCGCAACTGGTGGAAGGCCGATGTCGTGTTCGAGCTGATCGAGAGGGCGAGGGCGGCCGGCACCGACGTTCACTTCGATCGCTATCCGTACATCGCGTACAGCACTGGCCTGTCGAATCTCTTCCCGCTGTGGGCCCGCGATGGCGGGAATGCCGCGTTTCTGGCCCGCCTGCGCGATGCTGCGACGCTGCCCCGGATCGAGGCGGCTGTCCGCGACAAGATCGACCAGCTGGGCTCATGGGACGCGGTGCAGATCACGTCCACGTCGAATGATGACGTGGCCTGGGCCCGCGGGCAGCGACTCGGCCGGCTGGCCGAACAGCGCGGCCGCGAGCCGTGGCCGCTCCTGCTCGAGATCATGTTCGCGGACGGGGCCCGTTCCGGCATGGTCGGTTTCGGCATGAGCGAAGAAAACACGGAGCGCGTACTTGCCCACCCCCTCGGCATGATCTGCTCGGACGGCAGTGCGCTCGCGACGGAGGGCCCGCTCGCGAGCGGGTCGCCCCACCCGCGCAACTTCGGCACCTTCCCGCGCGTCCTCGGCCATTACGTCCGCGACCGCCGGGTGATGCCGCTCGAGACGGCGATCCACAAGATGACCGGCATGCCAGCAGCCAAGCTCCGGCTGCCCGGGCGTGGCGCCATCCGCGAGGGCGCCTTCGCCGATCTCGTCGCCTTCGACCCCGGCACGGTCGCCGACCGCGCGACCTTCGAACGACCTCACCAGTATCCCGTCGGGATCCCCTGGGTCATCGTGAACGGCGAAGTCGTGATCCGTGCCGGCGAGCACACGGACGCGCGGGCCGGGCGAGTCCTCCGTCCCGACCACAACCGCTGATTCTTCGTTAACACGCGGATAACGGATTGCTTGCGCCGGACGGCGAGGCCTGCCTACTATGCGAGCGAGGGCACGGATCGTCCGCGCCTTTCGCCAAGCAGAATCCGTCCGCACGCAGGATCCAGCGCGCCGACTCTGGACACGTTGACGCGCGTCCCGGCTGGCAGCACCCTGACCATCACCATTCACCACAGCGCGGCCGGAGCTGATGGACCATACCCTCCTGCTCGACAGTGTTACGAAACGTTACTCGACGACGACGGCGGTCGACGATCTGTCGCTCGCCGTCCCGGCAGGCTCGATCTACGGGATCCTCGGCCCCAATGGCGCCGGCAAGAGCACGACGCTGCGCATGGTGATGAACATCATCACGCCGGACCGCGGCTCGATCTCGCTGCTTGGCGCCGATCCACGGACCGATCGCACCATCCTCCGCCGCGTCGGCTATCTGCCTGAAGAGCGCGGCCTGTACAGGAAGATGAAAGTCCTTGATGTGATCGTCTTCTTCGCCCAACTGAAGGGAATGGACAGAAAGACGGCGAGGGCGGAAGCGCGCACGTGGCTCGAGCGCATGGACCTTGGCAAGTGGGCCGGCTCGAAGGTCGAGGCACTGTCGAAAGGGATGCAGCAGAAAGTCCAGTTCATTGCCACCGTCCTGTTCCAACCCGACGTCCTGATCCTCGATGAACCGCAGTCCGGCCTCGATCCGGTGAATCAGGAAGTCCTGCGTGATACGATTCTCTCTGCGCGCGACCAGGGCCGCACGGTCGTCCTGAGCACACACAACATGAGTCAGGCCGAAGCGATGTGTGAGTTCGTCTGCATCATCGCGGGCGGCCGCAAGATCGTGGACGGCCGCGTCCGCGACATCCGGCGCGAGCATCGCGGCGCCTTCTTTCTGCTCGAGTTCGATGCGCCCTCCGCGCAGGTCGATCGCTACATGCAGACCTCGCCGCAGTTCCGCAAACGATCACGCAACGGGTCGCGCTGGGAAGTCGAGCTGATGCCTGGTGTCGATGCGCGCGCAGTCGTTCTCCAGGCAGCCGATCTCGATGTTCCGCTGGCCCGCTTCGAACACGTCGAACCATCGCTTCACGAGATCTTCGTCGATCATGTGACCCGCGTAGCGAGTGCCGGTCGAAACGGTGAGGGCGCCGATGCGTGAAATCATGATCATCATCCGGCGCGAATTCTTCGAGCGCGTCCGCACGCGCGCGTTCCTGCTCGGCACGATCGCGTTCCCCATCTTCATGGTCGCGATCTTCGTGCTGCCGCGCTCTTTCGGTGGAGGTACCGTCGAACGCAGACTCGCTCTCGTCGACGAGGCGCCACCGCCGATTGGCGACCGATTCGTTGCAGCCCTCACAGCCGTCGCGGACAGCGGATCGGGCAATCGCTATACGATCGAACGCGTGGGCGGCCGCCTTCTCGACGTCCGCGACCGTCTCAATGCCCGCGTCCTCGCAGAGGAGATCGATGGCTACATCGCACTGCCACCGGGCGTCACCGAGGACGAGCCGGTCCTCTATCGCGCGAATAACATCGGCAGCGGCGAGGTTGTGCGCGATCTGCGCGAGGCCATCTCGGAGGCAGTGCAGGCCGAGCGCCTCCGCGAGGCCGGCCTCGAACGCGCCGATGTCAGCTCGCTGTTCCGCCGTGTCGAGATCGATGACGCGAGCGTGACGGAGAGCGGCAGCGACGGGAGGAACGCGGAGGCAACCTTCTTCTTCGCCTACATCGTCGCCTTCATGATCTATTTCATCACGGTCATCTACGGGACCACCGTTCTGCGCAATGTCATCGAGGAGAAGACGAATCGCATTGCGGAAGTCATGGTCAGCTCGGTGCGCGCCAGCCATCTGATGCTCGGCAAGATTGTCGGCGTAGGTTCTGCCGCGTTGTTCCAGGTCGGCATCTGGACGGCGGCCGTAGCCCTGATCGCGCTCCGCTCCGACCTGATCGCCGACCGCACCGGCATCCCGCGCGACGCCTTCGATGCCATCACCATCCCGGCCGGCCAGGCCGTCCTGTTCGTGCTCTACTTCGTCCTCGGCTTCCTGCTGTTCGCCGCCGTGTTCGCCGCCGCCGGCGCCGCTCTCAACAGCGAGCAGGAATCACAGTCGATCCAGATGCCGATCATGATCCCGCTGTTCCTGCCGCTCATCCTGTCGTTCCGCATCACGGAAGACCCGAACTCGCCACTCGCACAGGCGCTCGGACTGTTCCCGCTGACCGCGCCGATTACAATGCCGATTCGCATCTCCGCCGGCACAATCCCGGCCTGGGAGATTGCGGCTTCCCTCGGCCTGCTCGTGCTCGGGCTGTTCCTCACGGCCTGGATTGCCGGGAAAGTCTTCCGCGTCGGCATTCTCGCGACCGGCAGCCGGCCCTCACTCCGCGATCTCGCTCGCTGGATCCGGGAAGCCTGAAGCACGGCGCGTGCCGGGACGGCCAACGGATCCGTGACATCGCCCTTCACGCGATCGACGATCGTGACGGGTCGGACAACGCATCGATCGCAGCCTCGGTCAGCGCGAACCAACCGCCGGATCTTCGGCGAATATGCCGGCACAGTCTGTCGCCACGTTGACAGCAACGACCGGCTCGAGAAGACTGTCGGCCGGCGCCACCTTCTCCCGTGACCGGAAGTCATACAGACGCGCTTCGCCAGCAACATGACTCGCAGAATCCAGCAGCACTGCGTTACGCCGCATATAATCCAGGAGTAACACCTGCTCGTTGTAGAGGTCATACGCCGTGACGAGCCATGCCCGCTCGTGGCCACGCATGCGGTCGAGATCACGCAGGTACCCCTGCCTGTCGCCCTGCGAACAGACGCCCCGCAGCATCGTGCCTCGAATCTCGAACCCGTAGTACTCGAGGGTCTGTTTGAGCGCGTAGTGCACATAGACGACATCACCGGACCGTGCGTGATCAGCCGCGTACTCGAGCACCTCGCGTGCATCGCCTCGAGAAATGGGTAAGCGGACGATCGTGGGAATTGCAATGACGCCGGTGAGCACGAGCGCCAATGCAGTCCGAATCCACCGGACACCAAACATTCCCGCGCCGGCGAACATGCCGAGATAGACAATCGGCACCAGAAAGAGCAGGACTCGCCCGGAGTATGCCCAGCGTGCACCGACGGGATAGATGTTCAGCAGGGAGAGTACCCACACCACACCGAAGAGCGATACAGCCAGCAAGCCGAATGGCGTCCGGCGCAGCAACTGACCAGCCAGGCCGGCACACAGGAGAACGGCTGCAAGCAAGTGAAACGCCGTGCCCCACAGTCCGACAGGGTCGTACAGAAAATGCACGACCCGGTCGCGGTATGCCGCGACGGCGCTCGCCGAAAACGGCAACGGCAGGAACCCGTCCTGCCAGAACGCGTCGAAGTACGCCTGCGCCGGCGCGTTCAATGCGACGATCGCGTGGATCAGCGCCGGCCCTGCAAGCAGCCAGCCAACCATGGGCGCAGCCAGACGAAGCTCCTTCCTGCGGACCGCGATCGTACCCAGCGCCAGGAATACTGCCGCCATCACGAGAACGGACGCGTGCGAGAAGTACGGCGCAAGTGCGCCGGTCGCTGCAACGGCAAAAGCACGCCGCTTCGTCGAGCGTTCCAGATAACGTAGCGTTACAAGCGACAGACCGATACAGGCCAGCAGATCCAGCGCGTACGGCTTCGCATCGCTCGCCCAGAAGATCGGGAACTCTGACAACGCAAAAGCGGCCGTCGCCATGGCCGCCATCGAACCCGGGATCACGCGCCGCGCCACAAACATGAAAAGGATGAGTGTTGCGATGCCGGCCAGCAGCGCCGGCGTTCTCAGCGTGTATTCCGACATGCCCGCTGTCTCTGTAATGGCTTTCTGCAACAGGAGGAACCCGGGAGGCGCGGCCTGTGCCGAGTGCAGCGGTGTGAGCAGCTCGACGAACGACCGGTCGCGAATGTTCAGGGCGAGCGCGGCCTCATCGATGAAGGAGACCGGTTGGCGGCGTACTGGTACAGGCGTAGTACGATGCCGGCGATGACGAACGCCATCGTCGTGGCGCCGAACATCCGTTCAGCATGCAGGCCTTCACCGGGCGCGTTCGTCACCATGTCCGCGCCACGGACGGGCGCAGCAGGCCAGGAGTCAACCGGCTCCCGTCAGGCGCGGCCGGAGCCGGCGCATGGGCTCGATCAGCGCGTACTCCTGAATCAGCGATTCGAGCGCCTCGCCGCGCTGATCGATCCGATCATCCGCGATGTTGCCGAGGAAGCGGTCGGCCTGGCCGAGGTACCAGATATGCGTGGGCTCGATGCCCATCAGGCGCGCCGATGTCGCGTCGACCGCGACCGGATCCTGGCCGAACACGAGAACACCGCTTCGCCTCGCGACGCCCTGAATGGGACCGTTGCCCTCCATGCCGATGATACCATCCATGATGTTGAAGCGCGGCACGGTCAGCGCCGCGTTGATGTCGAGGATGCTGTTCTCGATACCGGCGAAGTGGAGCACGTTCTTCGGCCAGCCGTAGATCGCGCCCGGCATGATCCCGAACATGTTCTTGAGCGAGAGCGTGACGCCGGCCCAGTGGTGTGTCTTCATCTTCGGCATCGATACGAGCAGATCGGCGTTGGCAATGGTTTCGCCAACGTAGAGCGTGCCGAGGCGAGTGTAGTTGCTCCCGGCCCTGATCGGACGCACCGCATCGACGTTGAGATCGACGTAGCCCGCGTTCGCATCGCGGATCGTGTCGAGCAGGCCGGAGGCGCCGAGTACGTATTCATTGTCGCGCCGGTGCCCCGGTCCTTCGGCAATCGTGACCGCCGCCGCGCCAAGACTACGGAACGCTTCGATCGTGGCTGCAATGAGGATCGGATTGGTGTTGATGGCGCTGTTCGGATCGAACTCGACGAAGTTGGGCTTGAGCACGACCCGTTTTCCGCGAACATCGAGTTTGAACAGCTCGATTCCACGGCGCACGACGTCGGCCAGCCGGCCATCGTAATCCGTCGCCGTCGCGACAACGATGGTCGACCGCTGCGGCTTGCGAAACGCCGCATCGAGCCACGGCTGCTCCGGCAACGGCGAGGGGCCGGCGCAGCGCGCGAGGGCGGGTGCGAGCGACGCAGCCGCCGCCGCCTTCAGGAACGTCCTTCGATCATGCATGGGCAGACTCGCCGAACCAGCCGGGCGCGGTGTCTGTGGCAAGGGCTGCCAGCGCGAGGGTGCGTGTCTCGCCAAGGAAGGCCGAGTCCGCGTACTTCTTCACCAGCCTCGCCTCGAGAGATGACGAGTCGCGTCCCCACGCCCGGTGGCTGAGTACGGCCAGCGCCAGCGCGAGACCGGACGCGTGTTCGCCGAGCAGGCGATCGATGGCGCGGAAACCGGCCTCGATCTCCGGGTCCTCGCGACCTCGAAGCGCAAGCAACGCGAGCGCGGTCGTGTCCGGGTACGGCTCGAGATCGACTTCAAGGACTCGCTTGTTGCCGTAGTTCCAACCACCGCCCGGGCACGCGCGATCGAGGAGCATCGACTCGGCTTCACGCAACCTCGTTCGTGCGGCGCGAGGCGGATCGGCCGGCCATCTCGCCCTGATCGCCATCACGGCCCATGCCGTCGGCTCGACCCACGCGAACGTGCCCGCCGCCCACGGCCAACCCTCGAGCGTCGTGTCCAGTTCGACGGTCTGAGTGCCGGTCAGGAATTCGCGAACGCGCTGGAACCATGGCATCTGTTCGCCACTCTGCGCGAGCAGCCATGTCATGCCGCGGTCCAGTGCAGCGTCATGACCGCGTCCATTCAACGCGATCAGAGCCACAGGTGTCGGCCAGCGCGCGACTGGCCCGTCGTCGCGGTACCGCCATGCGCCATCCGCTTCCTGTCGGTCGAGCAACCAGCGCTCGGCTCCAGTGACGCTCTCCGCCGGCGCAGCGGCACGGCTCAGGGCGATGAGCACGAGTGCCGTGCATTCGGTGTCTGACGCAGCGCCTGCGACCGCGCCCCAGCCCCCATCCGCATTCTGCCTCGCCGACAGATCGCGCACGAATCGATCGCTCATTGCGCGGCCTCGCCGGTGCCGAGCACTGTTCGATCATCCGGGGTCATGACGGCCACGTCCCAGGCCTTCTGTCGTTCCAGCAGGATCGCTGTCTCGTCCTCGTGCAACACCGCCCAATCACCGCTGTCGAGCAATGCCGCTGGCAGTCGTGTGTCCGGCTCGACGAGAACGAGTGTCATGCCCCAGCGCTGCATGTCTTCCTGCCAGCCGGGATCGAGGGACAGAATCTTCATGTACGAGCGCATGACCTCCGATCCGAGGAAGCACGTCATGCCGTCAATGAAGATTCGCTGTTCAGGCCATGCGTAGAGAAGGTACCCGCCCCAGATGAATTCGTTGAAGATGCGTCCCTGCACGTCGTTCGACCGGGCGTACGCCACGGCTTCGACGGGAAAGAACTCGGGGTCGAAGCGATCGGGAACGAGCTGGACACCGCCGACATTGCCACGCACGGGGACGAGCGCCAGCATGAGCACGGCAAAGAGGGGTGCGTACCAGCCGGGCCGGGCGATGCTCTCACCCGCCTCGAAGACCTGCCGCGCATCTGCGAGTCTCCTGCCCGGATTCAGCCGCCGCCACATGCCGTCGAACTCGATGGCGAGCAACGGCACGCCGACGAGTGCGAAGAGCGGCATCATCCTCACCGACGTGAGACCGCCCGCGAGCATGAACAGCACCAGAAAGAGACGGGGCAAACTCAATCGCTCCCGGTTGATCGCCAGCAGCGCCATGATCGCCAGCAATCCAATGAGCACGAGGCGCCCGTACAGCGACTGGAAGCTGAGAGACTGGAACTCGGCCGTATTCTGGAAGATGAATCCGTCGCCGAGGCAGCTCGTGACGCCCGCGAACACACGCCAGAAGTGCGGATTGATCAATGCGCCCGCGATGCCGAGCCCGATTGCGACACCACCATACTCTGCGCGGCCCAGCCAGTTGCGGCGATCCTCGCCCGTCGCCCGCCATGCCTCCACCAGCGCACCGGCGGACCAGACGCCCAGCATCGCAAGTCCGAGGATGAACATGCCGTGCAGGTTGGCCCACAGGGCGAAGAACGGGACGAAGACCCACATGCGGCGGCGAGGCAGCGAAGACTCGAGCAGGAGCAGCAGCAGCGGCAGGAACGCGAACGTGAAGATATGCGGGCGCGGCACCCAGTGTACGGACGCGCCTACGGCGGCGAGCGTACCAGCGAGGTATGCAAGCAGAGGATGGACGCCAGCCCGGCGCATGACAAGGACGACCAGAGCGATCGCGGTCGCGATCACGATGCCGGCCAGAATCGCGACCGCCGCGAGCCCGCCGGCGCGGTGGACCAGCGCGAAGACGACCTGGCTCAACCACTCCATGCCCTCGTATGGCCCGGTTTTCGTGTAGGCGAACGTGTCGATGCCGTCGAGACCGCCCTCGAGCACGAACTCGCCCATCGTCAGATGACGTGGCAGGTCGCCGTCCACATTGAGTAATCGCGATCCGAACGCGATCGGGATCACGAGGACCCAGATGATGAACGTGAGATCTACGATCGAGATTCTGAGCCGGTTCGGGCTCTTCTCTGCCGTCATGAAGGGATGGCCGACTGCGGTGTCAACGATCGTTCGAAGACGTGTCGGCCGGGGCAGCCTGCGTGCGGCGAGTTTCGATCATCGTGAAGGCCGGCTCGCCGCCCTCATCGATTCCCAATCCTGCCCGCGTCTGGCCGAACTCATCCACGAACACGAGTGTCGAGGAGCCGTCCGGGCCGAGCCCGAGGACCGTCCGGCCGTTCCCGTTCTCATCGGCAAACGCGACCGTTGCAGTCAGGTCTGCCAGCAGGCTCAATACCACGCGCGAGCGCCCGCGCGCGTCCGACAATGCGAACCCCGGCGCGCCATCGTCCAGAACCCGGATTCGGGCGCGCTCGATTGCGTTGCGATCGTTGAGCGCGAACATGGTACCGCCCTCTTCGTCGACACCCCACCGCGCGCGCAGGGCGCCCGCTTCGTCGCGCAGCTCGAATCCGTTTGCTACCATGATTTCTCGTGTCACCGCTGCCCGGCTGATGACCGCTGCGGCGATCGCCAGCGCGATGGCGCCGATAAGGCCAAACGTCAACAGCATGGTCGTGCGGCGAAGTCGCTGGTTCTCCGCCTCGATCGCGGCCATTCGCCCGTTGAGTGCCTGCTCGAGCATCGAGAACTCTGCCCTCGCGTCGTTGTTCATCGATCCGCTCACTCGCCCATCGCGTGCTGGGCCATGACCATGAAGTAACTGCGACATGACTGCTCGAGCATGCCTCTGCTCAGGACGGGTGCAATGTCCTCGTAGGCGGCGACGTGCAGGAGGTGATCGACGATGTCGCGCGGATGACATGCCCGCGGCGGGATCTGCCGGCGGTGGTAGTACTCGTTGTAGATGTAATCGATGGCGCCTTCGTCGTAGGCAATTCCCTTCGCCGCGCAGACCATGCGGAAGATCTCTTCGTACGCCGGCCGGTCAGGACCATCCACATTGATCTTGTACTGGATGCGGCGCAGGAACGCCTCATCGACCAGGTCGCCCGGGTTCAGGTTGGTCGCGAAGATCAGCAGACAGTCGAACGGGACCGGGAACTTGATCCCCGTGTGCAGTGTGAGGAAGTCCACGCGCTTCTCGAGCGGGACGATCCACCGGTTCAGCAGGTCCCGTGGCGGCACAAGCTGGCGGCCGAAGTCGTCGATGATCAGCACACCACCGCACGCCTTCAACTGGAATGGCGCCTGGTACGTCTTGGCAAACGGATCGTACTGCAAGTCCAGTTGTTCGAGGGACAACTCACCACCCACGAAGATGACCGGCCTCCTGATGCGCACGAAGCGACGGTCGTACGGAATCGCGGACCGCAACCACACGCCATCCTCCGTGGGCGCCGTTTCCGCGACCGGCACGTGGTGCACCGGATCGAACAGAATCATGACCTGGCCGTCGATGTCGATGGACTGCGGGATATACACATCGCCGCCGAGCAGTGTCGCGATCGATTCCGAGATCACGGTCTTGCCGTTGCCGGGGTCTCCGTAAAGGAAGAGCGAACTCGCCGAATTGATGGCCGGGCCGAGCGACTCCAGGATCTCGGGCGCAATGATGAGGTGCGAGAACCCGTTGCGGATCCGCTCCCGGCCCACGCGCAGCGAACGAACGGACTGCCTGTCGATCCACTGCCGGTATACAGACAGCGGCACGGGCGCGGCCCCCACGTACAGACTGGCTTCGAGGGCGGCGCGTGCACGGTCCCGGCCCGGGCCCGACAGATCGAACACGTAATTCCCCCTCGCCGGCCCGTGGGTCCGCACCACTTCAATGAACCGGCGCGATTGCAGGTGCAGCAACTGCTCGTCCACGATGTCGAACGGCAGGCAAAGCGAGTCGGTCAGTTGCTGGCCGGTCCGCGCGCCCTGTACGTGCAGCGTCTTCAGCAGCAATTCGATCACCGTCTCGGCGCTGAGACCGGTGTCTCGCAGATTCTCCGGCGGCGGCGGTGATTGACTCAGCGACTGCTCGATGGGCACTGCGATCGTCATCGGATCCTCAGCGATGGGTGGTCGCGCCCGTGCGCAGACTCTGCGGGGATCCGCCGGCGGCTTCGCCCGCCGGCTTTTCAACCGGTTTCTCGGCGATGAACTCGGTCTCCGCCATCAACCAGACGACATGGTCACCAGGTTGCGTCTGTGACGCCACGATGGTTCCCTTCGGCAATTCGAGCGCGTACTTCGCGCGCGCGTGCCACGACGTCGACTTGCCAGGCGCGAGATTGGCGTACTGTGCGACCACGCGACCATGGCGATCGAGAAAGATGACATCGAGCGGATACGCCATGCCGATCATGTGCACCGCGCGGCACGGACTCAGCAGAAGCCCCTCCCCATGCTGCGGCTCCGGCCGGCGCAGAAATCCACGGACGCGTAACCACCAGCCATCCGCCAGGCCCACGCGTGAGCCCAGAACGCTGTCCCGCGTGCGATTGATGATCCGTACGGACTTCATGCAATCCCGCTCAGCGCGCGCAGGATCTGGATGAACCCGGGCGCAAGAATCACGACGAACATCGCCGGAAAGATGCAGAACACGAGCGGGAAGACCATCTTGATGGCGGTCTTCGCGGCTGCCTCCTCCGCGCGCTGGCGACGCTTCTGTCTCAGTGTGTCAGAATGGACGCGGAGCGACGTGGCGATGGATGTTCCGAACCGGTCCGTCTGAATGAGCATCGACACCAGTGACGACAGATCGTCGAGGCCAGTCCGGTCTGCAAGCGTGCGCAGGGCCTGATCGCGCGGCGTCCCCACGCGGATCTCCGCGTTCGTCTGCAACAGCTCGTCGCTCATGAGCCGGCTCGAATGACGGATCTCCTGCGCCACGCGCACCATCGCCTGGTTCAGCCCCAGCCCTGCCTCGACACACACGACCAGCAGGTCGAGCGCATCCGGCAACGCGTTGCGCAGGTTCTTCTGGCGCGAGCGCACACGCGCTCGTATCAGCAGGAGTGGCAACAGAAAACCCAGCGTGGCAAGATAAACGCCAATGAACAGCGCGATGCGCGGGTTCACGCCGGAAACGGGCAGCACGACCAGACCAAAGGCGAGACCGCTCAACGCGGCTGCCAGCCGCACTCCCCAGTAGATCGCGACCGCGCCCTGCCGGCGATAGCCAGCGTGCGTCAGCATCGCGATGTCATTGCCTGCGCCGTTCGCCGCATCGGGCGACATGCGCGCGCCCAGCGCCTCGAGGATCGCGATGAGCCGTTCGCTCTGGATCAGGCGCCGTCGCCGGCCGATCGGATCGTCGAGATCGCTGCCGATCGACTCGATCTCCGCCAGCCGGTTGCGTACAGCGGGCCGGCGCGCGCGCATCACTTCCCCGATCACGAGGATCGTGAACGTTACGGCCGCCGCCAGGCTGAAGACCAGGATCATCGTCAAAGTCGGTTCCTCAGATCTCGATGTCGACGATCTTCCGGATCCACAGGTACCCGATGATCTGCATGGTCAGGGCACCGATCAGAAGAAACCGGCCGATCGCTTCCGTGAACAACATCCCGATGTATTCGGGGTTGAGCGCGTAAAGGCCCAGGCCCACGACAATCGGCATCGCACCCAGAACGTATCCGCTCAGTCGCCCCTGCGCCGTGTACACACGGAGCTGCCGCCGGATGGTGAAGCGTGCGCGGATCGTCTGCGAAATCTTGTCGAGGATCTCGGCCAGATTGCCGCCGACCTCACGCTGCACCAGCAGCGCGGTTACGAAGATGCGGACGTCGCCAAGGTCGTTGCGGTCTGCAAGCCCGAGGAGTGCCTCCTCGAACGGCAGGCCGAAGCGCTGCTCCTCGAAGATCTGCCGGAACTCGCCTGCAATCGGATCCTTCGTTTCTTCCGACACCATGCGGATCCCGGCCGAGAGCGGATGGCCCGCGCGAATCGCACGGCCCATCAGATCGATCGCCTCCGGAAACTGCTCCTCGAACTTCAGGATCCGCCGCTTGCGCCGCTGCTTGAGGTACAACAGTGGAAACAGACCGGCCACCACGGTGCAGATGAGCGCGAACAGCGCGTTCCGCGTCACAACCCATGCCGCGAGTCCGCTCGATGCAGCGGCGCCGGCCATGAGCATGGCGAACGAGACCGGGCTCCAATCCATGCCGGCCCGGCGCAGCTCGAGCCCGATGTCCTTGAACGGCCCGCTGGCTGCCAGTGCCGCGAGTGCGCCGCGCGCGCCGGACTCGTCTGACCGCAACAGCGAACGAACCGTTTCGTCACCTTCTTCACGCGCAGCCTCGAGCCGGCTCATGACTTCGCTGTGACGCCTCGCCCGGCGGATGCCCTCCCACAGGAAGATGACCGCTATGGTCCCGAACGCGACCGCCGCGAATGCGTAGACGGCCGGCAGGTAGACGATGAGATCGCTCACCAGCCGCTCCCTTCCCTCGCCTTGTCCGCGAACAGCAGGCTGCCGATGTTGACGCCATACCGCTCGAGCCGCTCCATGAAGCGCGGCCGGATCCCGGACGGCTTGAATGCTCCGACGACGTTACCTTCAGGATCCAGGCCAGTCCGATCGAACATGTAGATGTCCTGCATCGTGATCACGTCACCTTCCATGCCCACGATCTCGGACAGGTTGACCAGTTTGCGTGTACCATCCGACAAGCGTTGAATCTGAACCACGACATTGATCGCGCTCGAGATCTGTTGCCGGATCGCCTTGTCCGGCAGGTTCAGGTTCGCCATCGAGACCATCGTCTCGAGGCGCGACAACGCGTCACGCGGCGTGTTCGCGTGCAGTGTCGTCAGCGAACCGTCGTGACCCGTGTTCATCGCCTGGAGCATGTCCACTGCTTCGCCCGCTCGCACTTCGCCCACCACGATCCGGTCCGGCCGCATGCGCAAAGCGTTTACCAGCAACAGTCGCTGTGTGACTTCGCCCGAACCCTCGATGTTCGGCGGACGCGTCTCGAGGCGGACCACGTGCGGCTGTCGCAACTGTAGCTCCGCCGAGTCCTCGATCGTGACGATGCGTTCCGTTGCAGGAATGAATGACGACAGAATATTCAACAGCGTCGTCTTGCCGGCGCCCGTTCCACCCGAGATCAGGATGTTGAGGTGCGCCTTCACGCAGCCGTCGAGCAGCTTCAGCATCTGCTCGTTCAGGGTCTTGTAGCGCAGCAGGTCCGCACCCGAAAGGGTGTCACGGCGGAACTTGCGGATCGACAGGTGCGGTCCATCGATCGCGAGGGGCGGAATGATCGCGTTCACGCGTGACCCGTCTGACAGACGCGCATCCACCATGGGCGACGAGTCGTCAATGCGCCGGCCCACGGCCGAAACGATGCGGTCGATGACCTGCATCAGATGGCGATCATCCTTGAACCGGATGTTCGTCTCGTACAGCTTGCCGTGCCGCTCGGTGAATACCTGGCCGGACGTGTTGACGAGGATGTCGCTCACGTCATCGTCCTTCATCAGCGGCTCGAGCGGACCCAGCCCGAAGATCTCGTCGAGGATCTGCTGGACGACCTGTTCGCGCTCTTCCGTGTTGAGTGCGGCGTGCTCCTGCGCAAGGAGATCCTGCACCACGCGCCGGATAGCGTTCGCAGCCTCCTCGCGGCCGACCGCTTCGAGGTTGCTCAGGTTGAGGCGTTCGAGGACTCGACGATGCACGCGCGACTTGATCTCGAGCATCGTCGATGCTTCGAAGTTACGCCACTTCGCCGGCACCGGCTCGAGCGGACTGCCCCACGAGTCGGCAGCCAGCGCCGCCGCTCCCTCGCCCTGGGCCGTCCCCTCGCTCTCGCTCTCGCGTTCCGCCGGGTCGGGAATCGATTCGAAGATATGCGACACGATCACGTGCTCCGTTTCAGGATTCCTGCTTCGGACCAAACGGCCAGATCCGTTTGATGGCCGCCGGGCCGTGCCTGCCATTGCCGTTCACTGCCGGAACCGCGACCAGCAGGTCTGCCAGCGAACGAACGTCCTTCGCGAACTTCGATTTGCGCTGTGCGACCACCGGCTTGCCCGTATTCACGCTCTCCGGTACGTGTGCCTCGTCATTCGCGAGCGTGGTGTAGACCTCGTGGCCGAGCGCCTTGCGCACATCGCCGCTCGTGATCACGTCCGTGCCCTGACGCCGATTCACCACGACGTGAATACTGTTCGCGCCGCCCACGGCGCGTTCGACGATCGGCAGTGCCCGCTTCGAGTGATTCAGGGACACGACATCGGGGGTCGTGATCAGGACAACGCGGTCCGCCGCTTCGAGCGCGGCCATCGTGACCGGTGTGAACACGTGCCCGACATCGAGAATGATCCAGTCGAACTGGCGGCGCAGAAACTGGATGACGGCCCGGATCTGATCCCTGGTCGGCCCTTCATCGCCCGGCCGCGGATCCACGGGCGAAGCCAGAACGGTCAGCCCGGTTTCGTGTGTCTCGACGAACGATTCCAGCAGATCCCGGTCCATCCGGTGCAGATTGCGCACGACCTCGAGAACGCTGTAGCGCGGGCGAAGCCCCAGCACGAGGGCGGTGCCGCCCATCTGAAGGTCAAGGTCAACGAGGAGCGTCCGCTTTCTCGTCGAATGCGCGATCTGCACGCCCAGGTTCGCAGCCGTCGTCGTGACGCCGGTTCCGCCTTTCGGGCTGTACAGGCAGATCACCTGGCCGAGCGCCATGCCGTCGCGCGTCTCGGAACCCCGGATCCGGCGCGTCGCCCGCGCCAGTGCCGCGCCCAGCTCCGCATCATCGACCGGCCGCGCCAGGTACTCCGTCGCACCGATCCGCATCGCCTCGAGCAGGACTTCCGGCGCGATCGTCGGCCCGGTCAGAAGCAGCGCGATGCCCGGATGATCCTCGACGAGAAAGCGTGCCAGCCGGAGACCGACCGCCGGATCGTCGCCCAGATCGAGCAGAATGACCTGCGCCCCCGATGCGCGCATCTCCTCCGCCTGCGCCTTGTTGATCTCGACGACCGGCGAAGTGTGCTGCGCAATCAGGTTCAACCCTCGTTGTGCATCGCTCATCAGCCGGGCCGCCTTGAGGTTCAACAGGCGGTCCGGCGAGATGATGATGCAGTCCAGCTGCTTCTCAGCCATCAGGCTCCCGATCCTATTCGATGAGCTGGAGCACGCGAGCCAGCGAACCGGTCGTCGTGCCCGGACCCGTGCCAAGGCCGGTCGCGAAATACAGAAACCGGCCCAGCACGTACTCGTCCTGGCCCGCGCTTGCCATGCCGTCCAGCCAGATCAACGCAAAGTTGTTGAATGTGACGTTGTGGTTGCCACCCACGATGAGTGCGATCTGGTCCGGACTGTACAGCGGCACGATCTTGACGCGCGAACTGTTCAACCAGCCAGCGCCGTACATCGAGCCCACGACGGTGTTCGTCGAAGTGTCCCAGTACGCGGCGCTGTCCTGGTCGACGGCGCCAACCACTCCCTGGCCCGTCGGCCCCTTCATGTTGCCCATCTCGAGTGGCACCGGGACACCCAGTGGAACGACCTGGTCATCGCAGGACTGGATCGCATCACGGTAGTCGTTCGCTCCGGTATTCGTGCCGATCCGGAACGGATAGAAGAACCCGGACGTCGGCGAGGTGCTCGGGTCCTGCACTTTCAGGCGCATGGGCAGGCCATAATCGTCCGTTATGCCCATGCCGTTGCCATTGCGATACGTGCTCCCGTAACCGGTCTCGGGTGGGATCGCCGCCGGATCACCATCGTAGCGCTTGTAGTATTCGCCCGGATCATCGCCGTAGACCCACTGCTCGGCATCGTCCCATGCGTTGTTCGCGATCGTGTCGTCGTCCACATCATGCCAGAGATCGGGAATGGCGAACGGCGCAAGGCATTGAGCCGCACCCGCGGGCATCGCCGCTGCGGCGGCCGCCGCGTTGACCGTGGCGAAGTTCTTCCCCAGGAAACGAGCGAACCACAGGCCGAGACCTTGCCGCTCGATGCGGACCCAGACCTTCTCCTCCGCAGGAATCACCTGAATCGTGACCTCGGATGTGTCGATGAACGTGTTCTGGATGTAGTTGCGGGTCGCGTATGCCATTGCGGAGTCGTATGCGTGCGACACGGCCGCCGCCGCCGGCGACTTGAGGATGAACTCGTTCGCGCCAGCCAGCGCGGCAGAGTCGGCGGCGCGTTGCGCCTCCCGCCTTGCAGCGATGAGCGAGCCGAGGTCGATCCCCAGCGCAATCATTCCCATGAGGCCGCCGATCATGACGGCAATCAATGCGAGCGATTGGCCTCGCTCGTCGCGGCGGAGACGCAGCAGAGTTCGGATCATTGTCCGCCATCCCTCCCCTGAAGCTGCATATTCGAACGGGTTCCTGTCGTATCCATGCGCATCGACCGGTCCCACCTCCACGTGCCGGGCTCGCCCGTCGGGACCGGAATCGGCGTGTCCGATGGGTCGACGACATACGGCGTTACGATCACCAGCAGTTCGGTCCGGTCCTGCTCGTTCGTCTTGCTGCGGAAGAGCGCGCCAAGGATCGGCAGATCACCCAGCAGCGGGATCTTGCTCACCGCATCCGACATCGTGTTGTCCATGAGGCCCGCAATCGCAAGGTGCTGGCCGGGGCGCAACTCGACCTCGCTCGATGCCTTTCTCGTCAACAGGCTCGGAATCGAGAACCCTGAAATCTGGAGGCCATTCGCAAAATCGAGCGTCGAGACTTCTGGTTCGACCTGCAAGTGTACGGCGCCCGCGTTCGTGATCGTGGGTGTGAAGCTGAGCCGGACCCCGAACTCGCGGAACTGAATCGTGACCGCGCCGCTCTGTGCGCCGGTCTGGACCGACGGATAGGGGAACTCGCCGCCGGCGAGGAACGAAGCCTGCACTCCTTCGACGGTCAGGAGGTTCGGCTCGGCAAGGCTCCGGAACTCGCCCTTCGCCTTGAGTGCCGTGATGACGGCATCGAGTTGCGCATCTTCGCCGATCAGGAACAGCCGCACGATCCCTTCGGACAGGGTCTCGATGTTGGCGGTCGAGCCATCCCCGAAGACCTGATCCAGCTCTGCCACGTTCCGGCCAAACAGGTCTGCACCGAGGCGTGAGGAAGTGCTGTGCCGGACTTCGGCAAAGCGAACCCGCAGCAGAATCTGCTGCGGTGGCGGCGCCTGAAGGTTGTTGATGACCCGGGCGCCCGTCCCCTGTGCCAGCTCGATGGCCCGCCTCGCGACGATCGGGTCCCGGATCACGCCGGACAGGATGATGGCTTCGCCGCTCGAAGACACATTGAGGTCCTGCCCCGGAAAGATCGTTTGCAGCTGGTTCTGCAACGACGTTGCATCCGCGACGACTTCAACATTGTAGAGGTGCGGCACGTTCGCTGGATCCCAGATGATCAGCGTCGACGTCCCGATAGCGAGTCCGTTCAGGAGATACTCGCGCGGCGTGTCGAGCGTCAGAATATTGAAGATGGTCGAGTCGCCGATCGCGACGCGAACAGGAGTGTAGTTGAGTTGAAGGACGGACGTCTTGCCGCGCTCCAGCTGATACGTCTCCTGAGCCTGGCTCACGACCTGTTGTGCCATGGTCTGCACCGGCCCGGTCACGAGCGCGGACAGTGACAGGGCGGCCGCCGCGCCGAGCCGACACGCGAGCCGGCGGGCTGACCGCCCGAAGGTTTCCGTCATGCTCAAAATGCCTCCAGCGATTAGAATCGGATCAGGGCGCGCTTGCCGCCCTTGAACAGCTCGACCGTCGTGCCCGTCTCTTCGGCAGTCGCCGCCGGGACGGCAGCAGCCCGGCGCGACGTCCCGCCGCCGAGTCCGCCAAGGGCACCCGTCAACAACCCGCTCGTCCTCACGCCCGCCGTCCGCACCGTCTGCACGTCGATCATGTTGCGCAACGTGAGCTGGATCCGGCCCTGCGATGTAGCGAGGATCAGACGCTCTGCATCTTCCGGTGAGAGCAGCAGCGTCGCCACCGAGACGACGGCCGGCTCACCTTCGGGATTCGGCTGATAATTCTGCGCTACGGCCAGCACTTCGACGTTCTGGAGAATGGTCTTGCTCACCATATCGCCGCCGTTCGGCGCATTGATGATCAGGACGATATCGACGCGTGTGCCGGTGACCACGAAGCCGGCCACTCCCACGACTTCGTTGACCGGGACCGTGATCGCTCGCATGCCCTCCGGGATCACGATGGGAAGACCGCCCTGTCCGTTGCGGTCCGAGAGTTTCCCCTCCAGAAGCGGTTCGTTGAGCTTCACCGCCTGAATCAGACCGCGGCCAACGACGTCAGGCACGCTCGTCGCATAACCGACCGGTATTGCGTTGCCCGGCCACTCGACGGTCCGCACGTCTTCTTCGCCAAGCAGTGCGCCCACCGCAAGGTCTCGCGCCGCCACCACGACGACCTGAGAGGACGCCGGTTCCGCCGCATCCGTCACCGGCGCTTGCTGTCGCACGACCTGAAGGGCCGCATATCCGGCAATGCCGCCCGAGACCAGCGCCAGCACGAGCACTAACATTGTCCCCGTTCTCATTCCGAGATCCTTTCAACCCTACTCGTTGCGGAACACGACGCTCGTGTTCAGCGTGAACGACGTCTGCGCACCCGTCCACCCAAGGAACGAACCGATCCAGCGAAGCGCGAACGGATAGGCGATCGCTACCGTCAACGGCTGTGCGGTTCCGCCCTGGAATCCCGTAATCGTGATCGTCGCGTTCAATGTGTCCATGCCGGCGGCAGCGAGCTGCGTGTTGATCTTGTTCTGGATCGTGCCGATCGTCGTGGGCGGGTTGTAGACCGCGCCGGTGCGCGCACCTTCGCGCGCCGCATCGACCATGACCTGGTAGTTGAACCACGCTCGGCTGAACTCGACGAGGCCAAGGACCAGGATCAGGAGGATCGGCATGATGATCGCAAACTCGACCAGAGCCTGTCCCGCCTCGCCGCGGCCATGCGCCCGCTTCCTGACGAATCTCACCATGCCCCACCTCCGGACAGGAACCACACCGCTAACGAACCGATCGCGATTGCCGCGCCGTATGGCACCGTGAGCGCACCCGCTTTCCCCAGCTTCGGCCGTTCACCAGCCCGGCCCAGCGTCGCCGCGTTCACGAGCAGGTCCTTGCTGCCCAGCATCACCGGCAGGAGCACACCCCGCCTGACCGCGTAGCCAATCCCGAGAACGCCGCCAACGAGGGCGGATGCCACGAATGCCGAAAGAAACGCCGCCGGGCCGAGGAACGCACCTACGGCCGCAAACAGCTTCACGTCGCCGCCGCCCATCGCTCGCAGCGCAAAGAGCGGCAACGTGATCGCGAACGCCATCGTACCGCCCAGCATGCCCGACCACAGCGCTCCCGGCCCGACTGCCGATCGCAGCGCCAGCGCACACAACAGACCGACCAGAACGAGCGCGTTCGGGATGCGCCGCGTCGCGACATCCCACCCCAGCGCCGCCACCATGACGGCAACGAAGGCGATCGTTGTCAGGGTCTGGAATTCCATGACTTCGTCTCGGTTTCGCGATTCGGCCGCGCCGGACCCATCGGTCCTCGGCTCGGCTGCGTCGCCGGTTCAGGTGAATCGTTCTTTCCGGCCAGGTCCGGATCGTGGCGGGGGCGAACCCCCGCCACGAGATCCGTTCCCCCGGATCAGCTCGCGTTGAACGAGCCCGCCGGTGCGTTGTTCAGTACCGCGGTCACGTTCGTGAACGTGTTGCCGATCGCGTTACGGAAGATCAGCATCGCGGCGACCAGACCGATCGCGACCAGCGCGATGATCAGGACGTACTCGACGAGGCCCTGGCCGCTCTCGTCGGACTGAAGGCGCTGCATCAGCGCGTACAGCTTGGTCATTGGACCCTCCTGTTTGGCCGGCCATGAGGCTCGGCACCTGGTTGGCGAGCGCCCGACACTCGCCCTGATTCCGGAACGCAGCGTCGTCGCTGCGGCCTGCCCGCCTCTATGACCGAGCGGGAACCTCACGGGCAAGCGGCCTTCTCAGACAACTTGTGTGCCGCCCCGTGAAGAACGCGCAAGCTGTTCTGCTGACACAACTTGTCCCCATTTCGCACCTCGCCCCGGAAGGGCCATGCAATGCATTGTTGCAGCGCCGGCCCAACGCTCCGTTACAGATCATCGCAACAGTCCCCAACCCGTGAACGCTCCAAGCACAAACCGAACATTGTGAACCGGTGAAAAGTCACCGCCGCCGATCGGCTGAAACGGTGAATCGAGTGCCACATGATCCACGACTTCGAGGCGCAATCCGACGGGGTCACCGTCCCAGCGCCAGCCGGTCAGCACGTCGATGGAAAGCCCACCCGTGGGGGCGAATAACGGCCCGTCATCACCATCGTAGCTGGCATTGGCGGCGGTCATGAAAAGCGGATCGCCATCACCGAGCTTGTAGCGGACGAGACCAGCGCCGAGACTCAGCGTCGCGTTGACGCGACGATCGGGTGAAGCGGGCAACAGCCGGAGCAACAGGTCGAAGTCGGCGAACCACATCCCGACATCACGGTCGCCGCCGGGCAACCCGATGGGTCTTTCCGTGAGAGCGCCGTTGATGCGCCAGCCGGTTCGGCCGCTACCGAGCCATTGCTCGAACTGAAGGCCCATGATCCAGCCGATGTCGAAGGCGACGTCCGACCGGGCGCCGGCGCCCGAGTTGAGCGGACTGAACCAGGCGGCGCCGGCGTTGTACGAGGCCGCGAAGCGGTAGTCCTGCGCCTGGACATTCTGCGTTGCGATTGCGCCGGAGGCCGCAAACGCCAGAGCCACTGCGATCGATCTGATCATCGCATTATTCATCCGATTCTGCATCAATGGATATCCCGACCCCGGACTTCGACGAGGACCACGGCGCCCGCGCTGGTCACGGCGTAGACGCGAGCGACGAGGCAGTCTTCACCGCTGCAACCGGCGTTATCACCGGCCAATGCCGCCGAGACGCGCATCGGTCCGATCAGCCGGTCGCGTACCTCGATGGTACCGCGCTCCGTGAAATGGACGGTGTCGACGATACGAATGCGCGTTTCGTCGGCCACGAACGCCAGCGTGCTTGCGCCCGACGGCGGATAACTCGAGTAACTCGGGTGCTGCGGGTGCAGGCCGGCGCCGGATCGGCCGGACGAGACCGGCGCAGCGAACAGACCCTCGAGGCGCAGGTCATCGTTCTTGAAGAAGTAGGCAGCACTGGTGCCGCGTGCGGCGCCGAGCGAGCCATCACTGTTGAGCGCGATCGCGAGAATCCGCTCCGCCGAGTTGCTGACGAGGTCGGCAATCGTGATCTCGTTCGAGATGGAGGCCGTCGCGGAACGCCAGAGGATGATGCGGCCGTTTCCTCTGGCGCCTTCGCCGAATGCAACGCGCTGCCGGTCTGCCGACGCGGCGACGTAGGTCGTATCGCCGAGGCCGGCCAGATCGAGGTCGTAGCGGCCGCCCGTCCATTCGATGTCCGAATCCGGGTTGCTGGCCAGGACGCCGAGAGCAACCGCCAGCGGAACGATGCCGCTCCTGATCAGGGTTCCGGGAAAGCCACGGCGATGATCGTAGATCTCGATCAGGTCGCCCTGCGTCGGCGTCACGAAGATGCGCAGACTGTCCACGTTCAGAATCGAGATCGTCGAGGAATCGGGCTCGAATACATCCCCGTTGATCAGAAGCCGCACTTCGGCCTGCTGCCAGCCGCCGAGATTCTCGCCCACGCGCATGGTGCCGTCGCGCGCAGCATCCGTGGGCACGGTCGAGAAGAGGATCCGTCCTTCTGCGTCCTGCGCGATGTACTGCGGGCGATCGCTGAAGTCGACGAAGCTGGCGGCAAGCCGTTCATTCCCGGCTGCATCCTTCTGAATCATGACCTGGAACAGGACTGCGTTCGGAGTATGAATGCGTCGCGCAACGGCTTCGGCCAGTGTACCCGCGCCGAGCGGCACGTAGGACACGTTCGTGCCGCCCGAGTTCGCCACGATCAGCGTGTCATTGCTGCGGTTCATGGCGATGCCCCACGGCTCCGAGCCGACCGTGACCGGCGCGCGGAAGTTGCGCGCGTTCAGGTCGAAGACTTCGATCCGGTTGCGTCCCTTGTTCGACAGATAGAGTCGCTGGCGGGCCACGTCCGGCACGGCGTCCGCGATCGCACTTCCCGCGGGCAGAGTGTAGCTGTGACCGGCTGTGACCGTTGTCGTGAGACCGGCAGGCTCGCCACCCGAAATCGTATGTGTCCCGCTTTCGCTCGTGTACTCGGTGCACGTCAATCGCTGTGTGGTCGATGCAACAGCCGCCGCGCAGTTCGAAGCCGAATCCACTGCGAATGCATGAAACTCGAACGTCATGGTCCGCGGGATCGAGCGGGCATCCACGAACGGCGCGGGGAACGCGAAGTCCTGCACGATCACGCCTGTCACCGGCGGCACCAGTGTGATGGCCTGCTCGAACACCCGAGGTGCCGGTTCACCGCTGATCCGGACGAGCGCCGTGATGCCAATGGTGGTCAGGCCGATACCGCCTTCGTTGTCGGACGCAGTCACACGAACACGCAGGCTGTCGGTCAGCTCGACACGCGCCGGGACGTTCGCAGTCACTGCGAGTGCCGGCGCGATGGTGTCCCCTGCCGTGACCGCCAGCGACACGGCATCGGAGCGGCCGAGCCGGCCGTCACCGTTCCGGCCGATCGCGCGCAGCTCGAGCGCGCCTGTCGAACTGCTCGATAGCGTAAACGCTGTGTCGATCGTCACAGCAATGCGCGGTGGCACGACCGGGATTTCAATGCGACCCGTCTCGATGCCGGTCCAGACCAGATCGACCTGCGTCACGCCAATCGAATCGAGGGCGACGATGCGGACTGGAATGCGCCGGCCACGCGCGACCTCGCTGCCTGTCGCCGGCCGCTCGATGAGCATGGCGGGGCCGTCGCCATCCACGACTTCTTCGTACAGCGTGTCGCCGTTGCAGCCAGCCAGCACGACTGCCAGCATCGTCGCCGTCAGCCCGTGCAGCAGCTTCGTGAAGAGGACCGGCGTCGGTCCGGGGTGCTTCGTTGCCATGCGATTTCTCGATTCGAAGTTTGCTCAGACGACCAGATTGTGGCGCGCGATGATGCGATCGAGCCGCGGCCGGGAGACACCAAGGATCTCTGCTGCCCGGCTCTTGTTGCGGCCGGCCTGCGCGAGCACTCGTTGCACGTGCGCTCGCTGTATGGCTTCGAGGCTCTGGTCATCGCCGGGCGCCGCCGTCTCCGCGACCTGCCCGAGGCGCAGCGACTCGAGTGAAAGCGCCGCTCCGCGCGCCAGAACGCACGCCCTCGCCAGGGCGTTCTCCAGCTCGCGAACATTGCCCGGCCATTCGTGCGCGAGCAGTTCGCCCATCACCTCACCCGGGATGTACAACTCGCGATCCAGCTCCTTCGCCTGGCGTTCCACGAAATGCGTCGCAAGCAGCGGGATGTCGCCTCGCCGTTCGCGCAGCGGCGGGATCGTGATCTCGACCACGCGCAGGCGGAAATACAGATCCTCGCGAAAGCGCTTCTCCTTGATGAGCCGCTCGATGGGCCGGTGTGTAGCGGCAATCACCCGGGCCCGTGTCGGCCGGGCTGTTTCGCTGCCCACGGGATGGAACTCCCGCTCCTGGAGGACGCGCAGCAGTTTGGCCTGGAAGCCAGGCGTCGTGTCACCGATCTCGTCGAGGAAGATGGTGCCATCGGCAGCCAGCTCGAAGCGGCCCTTGCGATCGGAGACCGCGCCGGTGAACGAGCCACGCACATGGCCGAACAACTCGGACTCGAGCAACGAGGCCGGCATTGCCGTGCAATTGACCGCGACGAAGGGTGCATCCGGCTGACTGGCGTTGCGGTGGATCAAACGGGCGATGAGTTCCTTGCCGGTTCCCGTTTCGCCGCGGATCAACACACTCGTGCGCGAGGTCGCGATCGAGCCGATCGTCTTGTAGATCTCGACCATGCGCGCGTCCATGCCGACGAGGCGCGACACCGGCGCTGCACCGCCGTTCCCGTCCGAGTGGCCGGGAGTCCTTGCGTTCTCTGCGATGCAGCGCTCGAGCACCGCATCCAGGGCATCGAGGTCGAGCGGCTTTTGCAGGTAGTCGTACGCGCCCTTCTTCATTGCATCG
This sequence comes from Longimicrobiales bacterium, assembly GCA_050732695.1. Lineage (GTDB taxonomy): Bacteria > Gemmatimonadota > Gemmatimonadetes > Longimicrobiales > RSA9 > JBFFZF01. Next base: position 65,044 of record JBOHRL010000025.1, read on the forward strand.
ATGGCGCCCTGCATGTCGCCGAACGCGGTCATGACGGTGACCGGCACGCCCGTCCGCTGCTTGACGTGCTCGAGCAGCGCGAATCCACTCATGCCGGGCATGCGCACGTCCGTCAGGATCAGTTCCGGATTCGTCACGTGCAGCACCGCCAGCGCCCGTTCGGCCGATTCGACGGCCGTGACCGAGTAGCCGCTCCGTGACAGGTGGCGGACGAGCGTCTCGCGGTGCGAGTCATCGTCCTCGACGACAAGGATGCGTGCGTCCATTCGTGGCATCTCCTTCAATGCGCTCTTCACGCCGCGCCCACTGTCAGGGCGGCGGATCGCTCGTCCGTGCGTCCTGCACCGGATTCTCGCTGCACTTCCAGTAACGGCAACGCGACCACGAACTCGGCGCCCGGGTCGAGTTCGGACCGCTTCTCGAAATATAAACGGCCACCATGCGCCCGAATCGTCTGCAACGCGAGCGGTAGACCGATGCCGGAGCCAGCCGCCTTGGTCGTGAAGAACGGCTGGAAGATCATGTCGCGCGATTCCGGCCGGATCCCCGGGCCCGTGTCCGCCACACGCACCCGGACCTCATTGCCCGCTCCGCTCTCCGTCACCACGCGCAGAACACCGCCCGTCGCCATCGCGTCGGCAGCGTTCAGGAACAGGTTCACGAAGACACCGCTCAACTGCCCGACATCACCCATCACAAGGAGATCGCCCGAAGCGCACTCGCGCTCGATGACGATGTCCTGCCGCCGCAGCCGGGGCTCGAGCAGTTCGAGACTGTCGTCCACCACCGCATCCACAAGGATCGGCACAAGGTCCAGCCGCTGCGGCCGGCCCAGCACCAGAACGCTGTTCACCGCATCGTCCAGCCGGCCAATCTCCCGTACGCACAGTTGCAGCACCTGCGGCAGGTCCGATGGCACGCCCCCGAACCTCGCCTCCCGCTCCAGACTCTGAAGATTCAGTTTGATCGAGCTGAGGGGATTCCGGATCTCGTGCGACAACTGCGACGCGAGGCCGCCCGCCACCGCCATCTGCCGCGCCATCTCGTTCTGTTGCATCGTGATCTTGATGCGCGACAGCATCGTCCCGAACGCGTGCGACAGTTTGCCTACCTCGTCCACCCCCGGCGGCGGCAGCCACGGCGTCAGGTCACCTTCGCCAATCTGTTCCGCCGCAGCCGTCAGTTCCTCCAGCGAGGTCATGAAATGCTGCGCAAGGATCAGGAACGCACCACCCGCCATTGCCACGATCAGAATTACCACCCCGAAGTACAGCAGCTGCGCATTCGAGTAGGGCCCGGTGAACTCGTCCATGTCCACACCCGAGATCACGACCCACGGCAGACCATCGATCACCGAGTACGCCGCCGTCTTCTCCTGGCCGTCCTCCTCGAACGTCATGTGCCCGCCCACCGCGCCCGACAGGTCCACCCACCCGATGGACTCGCCCGCACCACTCGCGCACCGCGCATCGTACAGAATCCCGCCCGACAAACGGTTCGCGATCAGCGTCTGCCCGGTTCGTCCGAATCGGACCTGGAGCAGCTCCTCCGGCAGCAGCGATCGCAACGGTACATAGCCCACCAGCTCGCCGCCCTGCCCGTTCCACGGCACTCGCACTGCCTCGAGTTCACCCGACATGCACGCACCGCCGCGCACAGGCGTCTCCGCTTCTCCGGGCAGCACCGCCAGCACCCGTCCGCTCGATTCCCGGAACTCGATCTGGTGGAACTCCGACCTGACCACATTCCACAGGTACGGGTCAGGCCTCGCCGTCTCGCTCAGGACCTCCCTCGATCCCGCACGGCCGCTCCGTACCACACGCTCCGCGTACCGCGATTCCGCCAGGATCCGCAGTGAGGACTCCAATACGCGACGCCGGTTCGCAACCTCCAGCGATGACTGATCCGCCGCGGACTGGAGCTTCGCCTGAACCAGACTTGTAAGGGAACGTATCGATTGGACGTAGCTGCCCGCCCCTACCAGCACCATGGGCAGCAACGCAAGGCCGAAATACATGGCCAGAATCTTCGATCGGAGGGAGTTCAACCCGAAACTCCCGCTCGCCTTCTACGCCTGCTTCTCACAACGGTCGCCTTCAACCGACAGAGACAACAATGACGTTTCCCCGACACCACCGTCAGAGAGCCGGCTCCTGGCGGACAACTCCCCGCTTCTTCGCAGGGGGACTCGCCCGTTCGGTCCGATCTATCGCCTAGGATGCGCCCTCCTCGCGCCAGCCCCGTGCCACTCCGTAACGAATCACCACGATTCCGTATAAATACCGTTGCTGCAACACATTCTCCCCTCTCATCCGCCCCGGACTCCCGACTTGTATGCAGTGCGTTATCCATCTACGCCAGTGCATGGACCGACAGTGAGTTACGCTCGCATCAGCCCATCTGCGCCAGCATCAGCCCGATGGATGCGCGCCACACTCCTCGTTGCAGCACGGCTACACGTGACGCGCGGGCTCACACGCGCCGGGCACCTGCGCGAGAGAACTCGCGTCAGATGGGATTGGCTGCCGCGCGAAGGCATCATGAGATGTGGAGACGTGCAGCAATTCGGTCAGGGTTCGGAGTTCGAGCCCGATTCTTCGGTGGACACGCTGAAACCGATGCGACGGCCACGCGGGTGTTCGCGTTTGAGTGTATCGGCGAGCCGCTGGTATTCCTTCTCCATCTCGGGAGTGACGGAAGCGCGGGTTTCGGTGAGAGCGTCATCGAAGAGTCGCATGTCGACGGAATCGGCGTCGAGGTCCTTGCGCAGGGCGAGGAGACCGGCGCGACGGACGAGGTCTTCGAGGTCAGCGCCCGTGTAACCCTCGGTCCGACTGGCGAGTGCAGACAGATCCACATCGTCATGGAGGGGCATCCTCGAGGTGTGTATGGCGAGGATGCGACGTCGGCCGGTGACGTCCGGGACGGGCACGTAGAGGAGTTCGTCGAAGCGGCCGGGACGGAGGAGAGCGGGGTCGATCATGGCCGGCCGGTTGGTGGCGGCGATGACGACGACGCCACGCAGTTCCTCGAGGCCATCCATTTCCGCAAGGAGCGTATTGACGACGCGCTCGGTCACGGCCGGTTCGCCCATGCCGATGCCGCGTTCGGGAGCGAGGGAATCGATCTCATCGATGAACAGGACAGTGGGCGCGACCTGGCGAGCGCGTGCGAAGAGGCGGGAGACCTGGCGCTCCGATTCGCCATACCACTTGGACAGCAGGTCGGATGAGCGGGTGGCAATGAAATTCGCCTCGGCCTCGCGTGCGACGGCCTTTGCCAGCATGGTCTTGCCGGTGCCGGGCGGTCCGAAGAGCAGGAATCCTTTGGCTGGGCGGATGCCGAGGCGGTCGAAGGCGTGCGGATGACGGAAGGGCAGCTCGATCCCTTCCCTGAGTCGCCGCTTCGCATCCTCGAGGCCTCCCACGTCATCCCAGCCGACGTTGGGCACTTCGATCATGATCTCGCGCAGTGCGGATGGCTGGACGCGGCGCAACGCATCGGAGAAATCATCCTTCGTCACGCACAGCCGGTGGAGGACGTCGGGCGCGATCTCGCCGCGATCGAGGTCGATGTCGGCGATGCTGCGGCGCAGCGTTTCCATCGCGGCCTCGCGTGCGAGTGCCGCAAGGTCGGCACCGACGAAGCCGTAAGTCGTGCGCGCCAGTTCGTCGAGATCGACGGCGAGGTCCATGGGCATGCCGCGCGTGTGGATGTCGAGGATCTCGCGGCGACCGGTGACATCGGGGACGCCCGCCACGATCTCACGGTCGAACCGGCCGGGCCGGCGCAACGCCTCATCGAGGGAATCGAGACGATTCGTCGCCCCGATCACGACAACGTTCTTGCGCGGTTCGAGACCGTCCATCAGCGTCAGCAGCTGGGCCACGACGCGGCGCTCGACCTCGCCTGTAACGTCCTCCCGCTTCGGCGCGATCGAATCGATCTCATCGATGAACAGAATCGACGGCGCCTGCTGTTCCGCCTGCTGAAAGATCTCGCGCAGCCGCTGCTCCGATTCGCCATAGAACCTGCCCATGATCTCCGGGCCGGCAATGTGAAAGAAGCTGGCTTCTGCCTCGTTCGCGACTGCGCGTGCGAGCAGGGTCTTGCCTGCGCCCGGCGGTCCGTACAGAAGCACGCCCTTGGGCGGATCGATGCCCAGTCGTTGAAACAGTTCCGGGTGCTTCAATGGCAGTTCGATCAGTTCGCGAACCTGGTGCATCGTGGCACCGAGCCCGCCAATGTCATCGTATGTGACATCCGCGCGTCGGGCCTGCTCGGCTTCGACATACTCCGGCATGAGTTCGATGTCGGTGTCGTTCGCGATCTGCACGATGCCGCGCGGGCTCGTGCCGATCACTTGCAGCCGGATCTCCTGGAGGCCGAACGCGGGTTGATCGAAGAACATGCGGAACAGATCGTCGGACATCCCGCCTTCGCCCGTCGCCTGGCGACGGTAGATCGATGTCGACACGATATCCCCCGCAACAAGAGGCCGCTGGTATAGCGTCTTGCGCAGCGTTTCGCCGGAACCGACCAGCCGCAGATTCTTCTGCGCGGGGGCCAGCTGTACCCGGCGTGCCGCCCGCGTCTCAGCGAGCCGTGCCTGCAAGTGGTCGCCGATGCTGACTGCCGCGTTCGCCCGTTGCAGGCCATCCAGCCGGACGACATCGAGTCCTTCATCTTCCGCATACGAGGCCAGTGCGAGCGCAGCGGTCAGCCGCTTGCCCCGAACTTCGACGACATCGCCTTCCCGTGCGCCGATCGCGACCAGCGCCTTACGGCTCAGCCTCGCCGTGCCCGTTCCCACATCCTGCGGTTTCGCGCCCGCGACCTGAAGGCGAACACCTGTCTGTTTCTGGTCCGGCATGCTGTGTCACTCCCGAACGGTCCCCAGCCATCCGCGCTACGATGACCGATTCACCAACGTACGATGCTTTCGCACGCCTCACCCCCGGCCTACATTGGCCGCCGCCGAAAAACGTCCCGCAAAATTGCAGTTCGGCCCGCCGATTGTCGCGGCTCGAACTCCGGTCCATACAACCCCTCGGCACAGGAGGCCGTTCAATGGCGCTGATGCGAAGCGCTCTGCTTTGGGCATCCCGCAATCAGTGGCTTGCCCGCCAGTTCCCCAACTACCGCTTCGCCAAAGCCGCCGTCAGGCGCTTCATGCCCGGTACGACCGCCGAAGCCGCCCTCGACGCCACCGCGTCCTTCACCCCTACCGGAATCACCACCGTCCTCACCCGTCTCGGCGAGAACCTCGCCCGCATCGAGGACGCCGATGCCGTATTCAATCACTACGCCGGCCTCCTCGAAATGATCTCGCACCGCGGCGCCGCCGCTCAGATCTCCGTCAAGCTGACCCAGCTCGGACTCGATATCTCCGAGTCCGCAGCCCTCCAACACGTCCGCAATCTCGCGGCCCTCGCCGCCCCGGCTCACAACGTCGTCTGGATCGACATGGAAGACAGCTCCTATGTCGACAGGACCCTCGATCTCTTCCTCGCCGCTCTCGACGATCGCCACAACATCGGCCTCTGTCTCCAGTCCTACCTCTTCCGTACCGAGAAGGACCTCCTGCGCATCCTCCCCCGCACCGCCGCCGTCCGCCTCGTCAAAGGTGCCTACAACGAACCGCCTTCCCTCGCATGGCCCGCTCGCAAGGACGTCGACGATAACTACTTCCGCCTCGGCCGCATGATGCTCGACGCCACCCGTTCCACTCCACCAGGCCCGCCGCCCGCCTTCGGGACCCACGACCCCACGCTCGTCCACCGCCTCGCCGAGGCCGCCGCCGCCAACGGGATCGCCAGATCCGCCTTCGAAATCCAGATGCTCTACGGCATCCAGAGCGCCGAACAACTGCGCCTCGCATCCGCCGGTCACAGCGTCCGCATCCTCGTCAGCTACGGCGAAGACTGGTTCCCATGGTATGTCCGCCGCCTCGCGGAACGACCCGCCAACGTCTGGTTCGTCGTCCGCAACCTGTTCGGCGGCTGAGTTCCTCGCCGCTTGCTTTCCACGTCATGACCGCGTTATCCACACAGTTTCGACACCCTTTCCACGATCTGGCGTGGGACCAGCAACCCCGCACCCCGAAACGATGCCGGCGCGCCGCCGCGACCGGGACGCCAGATTTTTCCACATCCGCTTTCAGCGGCCGCCTGCTTCATTGTGGAGAACTCGTTCGAGCGCGGCCCAGACTGTCCGCGCGATGATGCGGTGTCCCTCGCTGTTGGGGTGAATGCGGTCGTCCTGGTTGAGGCGCGGGACACCGGCGACGCCTTCGAGCAGGAACGGGATGAGGACCGCGCCGTGTTCGTCGGCCAGGCTGGTAAAGACGTTCCGGAAGTCGGCGGTGTAACGGGGGCCCAGGTTGGGAGGCGCTTCCATTCCGGCGATGATCAACGCGGCATCGGGATAGCGGTCCCGGGTTCTCGTGAGGATGGCGTCCAGGTTCTCGCGCAGCTCGCGGGGATCGAGACCGCGCAGCCCGTCATTGGCGCCCAGTTCGAGGACGAGGACGTGGACGGGTTGTTGGAGGGACCAATCGAGGCGTCTCAACCCGCCGGCCGACGTTTCGCCGCTGAGCCCTGAATTGACGACATGGAATGGAAGGCCCGCAGAGTCGATGAGGGTCTGGATCAGGGCGGGGAAGGCGGAATCGGCGCCGACGCCGAAACCGGCGGAGAGGCTCGTGCCGAGGAACAGAATCGTGCGCGGCCGGACGGCGGCGGCGGAGTCGCGGCCTCGGACATCGGAGGCGGGGGCGGAGGCGGAGGCGGCGGCGGAGTCGCGGCCTTGGAGGTCGGTGGCGGGGGCGTCGCGGTCCGGGCGGTCTGAGGAGGAATTGTCGGCGCACGCGACGAAGAGGGCGAGGGCGCAGAATCGCAGGACGGGAGGCGCGGTTATCTTCATCGGCATGCTGATTCAGGCACGGGAGCTGGGCCGGACGTACCGGAGCGGGAGTCGGACGCTACGGGTTCTGAGTGACATTGATCTCGACGTTGGTGAGGGCGAGTTCGTCGCGATCGTGGGCCCGTCGGGCAGCGGCAAGACGACGCTGCTCGGGCTGCTGGCGGGCCTCGACGAACCGACGTCTGGCCATGTCACGATCGGCGGCGTGAACCTTGGCGCTCTTACCGAAGACGGGCGTGCGAGGTTTCGGGCCGAACGGATCGGCTTCGTGTTTCAGACGTTCCAACTGATCCCGAGCCTCACGGCCATGGAGAATGTGATGGTCCCGATCGAGCTGGCCAATGGTGCAGCGCGGGACGGCGGTGCACGTGCGCGTCATCTGCTCGAGCAGGTGGGCCTTGGCGACCGGACGCACCATTACCCCGCGCAGCTTTCGGGGGGTGAGCAGCAGCGGGTGGCGATTGCGCGGGCGTTCGCGAACCGGCCGTCGATCCTGTTCGGCGACGAGCCGACGGGCAATCTCGATGCGGAGACCGGCGCGACCGTGATCGACCTGCTGGTCGATCTGCACGAACACGCGGGCTCGACGCTGCTTCTCGTAACGCACGATGCCGCGCTCGCGACGCGGGCCGGCCGCGTGATCACGTTGCGCGCGGGCCGGATCGCCGCGCACACCATCTCTCGCGCGTGATGGCGGCCGCCGGTCAAACGCCAGCCGCGCGGGGCGCTGGAATGCGGCGCGCGAATCGCGCCCGGTTCGATCTCCGGTTCATACTTCGCCATGCGATGCGTGAGAGTCGTTCCGAATGGCGGCGACTCGCGCCGTACATGCTCGCGATCACGCTCGGCGTGGCTGCGCTGGTTGCCATACAGTCGTTCCGCGACAGTGTGGTCGAGAGTGTCCGCTCCGAAGCGCAGGCGCTGCTGGGCGGAGATCTTCGCATGCGCTGGAGCGGCGAACTCGCGGACCCGGCCGCTGCGGTGATCGATTCGCTGATTGCAGCGGCTGTGCCCGTCGCGCGCGTCACGGAGACGCTGTCCGTTGCACTCGGGCCCGAGCAACGGACGCGTCTGGTCCAGGTCCGTGCCGTTGAAAGCGCCTATCCGTTCTACGGCGTTATCGTCACGCAACCTGGCGACCTCTGGCCGCCGTCGTCGGATACGCGCGTCGTTCTGGTCGAACCGGCGGTGCTCGTAGCGCTCGATGCACGAGTTGGCGATACGCTTCGCATCGGCCGGACCGGTTTTGTGATCGCTGCTGTCGTCCTCGAGCCGCCCTTCGAGATGGGCTTTCAGAACGCGCTCGCGCCGCGCGTCTTCATTGCATCGCGGTGGCTCGAGGAAGCCGGCCTCGTCCAGTTCGGCAGTCTTGTCGAGCACAGTCTCTACGCGCGAATCGAGGCCGGTGGTGCGGAACTCCTCGATGAACGCTACGAGGACAGTTTCCGCGCACAGCACGTCAGCCTGCGGACGGCTGCGGAGCAGGCCGATGATCTCGCCGAAGCTTTCTCGGTTGGAGCGCGTTTTCTCGGACTCGTCGGACTCGCCGCGCTGTTGCTCGGGGCACTCGGAGTCGGCAGCGCGATCCACGTGTTCGTGCAGGAGAAACGCTCTGTTATTGCCACGTTGCGCTGCCTTGGCGCGACGCGGCACACGACGTTTGCGGCGTACCTGCTCCAGGCCGCCGCCCTCGGATTCCTCGGAGCCACGCTGGGCGCCAGTCTCGGCATCGCGTTGCAGGGCGTTCTGCCGCTGCTGATCGGCGATGCGGTTCCCGTCGACATCGGATTCGAGCTGCGCTGGCTCCGCATCGTGACCGGCATCGTGACGGGCACGTCCGTCGCGCTCCTCTTTGCATTGCATCCCATGCTCGAAGTGCGAACCGTTTCGCCACTCCAGGCGTTGCGTCACATCGTCGACCCGCATCCCGTGCGCCGCGATCCGTGGCGCATGGCCACGTGGGCTGGCGTTGCACTCGCCGTCACGATGCTGGCCCTCATCGAGGCGCCAACGCCGATGACAGGCTTCGGGTTCGTGCTCGGTCTCGCGTTCGCGCTGCTCCTGCTTCGGGTCGCGGCTTTCGCACTGCTTCGTTTCGCTGGCCGCGTCGTTTCGCCACGTGCATCGTTTCCCGTTCGACAGGGATTGGCGAGCCTTTCCCGACCCGGCAACCAGACGGTTGCCGTCATGCTCTCGCTTGGCTTCGGCGTGTTTCTGATTGCGACCGTCCTCGCCGTCCAGGCCGGTCTGCTCGATCGCCTGCGCGTGAACGATTCTGCCGCGAGTCCGGATCTCGTTGCCTTCGACATCCAGCCGGATCAGGCAGACGATGTGCGCCGCATCTTCGCCCGGCACGCACTGCCTGTACCCGTACTGACGCCCATCGTGACGGCACGCATCGCGGCCATCAACCGCGTCCCGGTCGCCGATCTGATCGACGCGGCTCGTGAATCCGGGACGGTCGAGCCGTGGACACTGCGGCGAGAGTATCGCAACACGTACCGTCCGGCGTGGACGGCGGCGGAAGAGATCATTTCCGGCGATGCGTGGGAATCCGTGCGGGCGAGGGGTACGCTGCCGCGCATCTCGGTCGAGGCCGACCTCGCGAACGACATGGGCGTCGCGATCGGCGACACCATCACGTGGGATGTGCAGGGGGTCGCAATCGACACGCGCATCGCCAACCTGCGCACCGTCGACTGGACTCGCCTCGAAACCAACTTCTTTGTCGTGTTCGAACCGGGTGTGCTGGAAAGCGCGCCGCAGACGTTGGTCGCACTCACGCGGATTGGCTCGAGCGAACGGGCGGCCGAACTTCAACGCGATCTCGCGCTCGCCATGCCCAACGTATCGACGCTCGAACTCTCACTCGTACAGGAAACCCTCGCACGCATTGTCGCTCAGGTCTCGCGTGCCATCCGCTTCATGGGCTTTTTCTGCGTCGCCGCCGGCATCCTCGTCCTTGCCGGCGCAATCGTCGCTTCCCGAGCGCAGCGCGTTCGCGAGAGTGTACTGTTGCGGACGCTCGGTGCAACGGGAAGTCAGATCCGGCGGATCCTGCTGGCCGAGTACGCCGCACTCGGCCTGCTCGCAGGTCTCGCCGGGACGGCCCTCGGTGGCATAGCGGCTGCACTCCTGCTGCACTTCGTGTTCGACGTACCGGTTACTCCTGCCGCTCGCCCGCTCGTCCCGCTCTGGCTCGCGACCATCATCCTCGCCGTGCTCGCCGGTGCGGCCGGTCATCGCAGCATCCTGCGCCGCCCGCCGCTGGCCGCGCTCCGCGACATCGCGGCCGGCTGATCGGACAGTCAACTCCCGGATGACCCTCTCAGCCGGCTCTTGCGGTAGCCGTACAACGCATAGATCACGAGACCTGCGGCGAGCCAGAGACCGAAACGCATCCACGTGATGCGCGGCAGTTGCAGCATGAGGAAGAGGCAGGAGATCACGGCTGCCGGCGCAACGAACCAGATGAGAGGGGCGCGGAATGGCCGCGGCCGGTCCGGTTCGATGATACGCAGGATCACGACGCCGATCGCGACCAGGACGAAGGCGAAGAGTGTGCCGATGTTGGTCAGCTCGATGACTTCATTGATGTTCGCGAATGCGGCGAACACGGCGACAAAGACGCCCGTCAGGATGGTCGTGACGTGGGGCGTCCTGTAGCGCGGGTGAATCTTCGCGGCCCATGCCGGGAGCAGGCCATCGCGTGCCATGCTGAAGAAGATGCGCGGCTGGCCGAGCTGAAAAACGAGGAGCACCGATGCCATCGAGATGACCGCGCCGAACGCGATGATACCCGCGGCCCAGTCATATCCGCGCTCCGTGAAGGCGGCGGCCAGCGGATCCGCGGTCCCGTGCTGGTCCCACGGAACGAGCCCGGTCATGACCAGTGTGACAACGACGTAGATGACCGACGTGACCAGAAGCGAGACGATCATTGCACGGGGCAGATCCCGCTGCGGCGCCCTGGCTTCTTCCGCGGCCGTCGATACGGCATCGAATCCGATGTACGCAAAGAAGATGATCGCGGCACCCGTCGTGATGCCTTGCCAGCCATTGGGTGCGAATGGCGTCCAGTTCTCCGGCCGCACCCACATCGCACCCATGGCAATGAAGAACACCAGGATCGCCAGTTTGAGCACGACCATCGCCGAGTTCGCCCATGCACTCTCGCGGATGCCGATCACGAGGATCCACGTGATGGCGGCAACGATCAGGACGGCTGGCAGATTGAAGATGATCGGCAGGCCGAACAGGTGCGGAGCCATCGACCACGCCGTTGCCGCCTCTGCCATTGTGCCGGTCACGGACGCGGGATCCGCCTGCATTGCGTCGAATGCCTGGAGCGCCGTCCGATAATCCGTCGCCAGCCATGGCGGGAGGCCAAGGCCGAAACCCTGCATCAGCGTCTGGAAATACGCGCCCCACGACACCGCCACCGCGATGTTGCCGACTGCGTATTCGATGATCAGGTCCCAACCGATGATCCACGCGACCAGCTCGCCGAACGATGCGTACGCGTACGTGTACGCACTGCCGGACTGCGGGATCATGGATGCGAACTCTGCATAACACAGCGCCGCGAAACCACACGCGACCGCGACCAGCACATAAGAGATGACCAGCGCCGGGCCCGCGCCAAGATGATTCGGTCCGCCCGAGACCGCTGTGCCTGCTCCCGAGAAGATGCCCGCACCGATGATCGCTCCAATCCCGAGCGCCGTCAGTTGCCACATCCCCAGACTGCGATGGAGCGCAGGGCCCGCGTGCTCGCCCGGGTCCGCGGATGTGATCGGTTTCCGCTGGAACAGCTTCCTCATGGCTTGCGGCGCCTCCACCCTGTCGGTTCATGGCCGGCTTCGAACGAGCGCCAATATGCGACCGACCGGGCGATCGAGCCATGAGGTTTGCTGTGATCGCAGGGGATTTGACAGTCGAATCCCCCTGGCTTCTACTCAGGGCACGCCGCCACCCGTGGGGCCGGCCGGTGCCCTCTGTGGTACGAACCCGTTCGTCGAGCGCACGATGAGTCCGGACGCTGAACGCTGAACCATGCAGCACAAGGGCGCCTTCCCGGCCACTCGCTTCTCCATCGTCCATGCAACGGGCAGCAGTCTTCGATCCCGCGCGTGCACGATTTCGCACCTACCTTCGTGTCTGCCTGCACGGTTTCGTTGCCAACGAACTCAAGGCGGCAAGCCGCAAGAAGCGCGGCGGCGAGTATCGGTTGATTCCTCTCGACTTCGAGAGTGCCGAAGGCGAACTCGTGCACCTCGAGATCTCCGCCGGGATCGACCCTGACGAGTTCTTCCGCCAGGAGGCGATACGCAATCTGTTCGGCCTCGCCGTCCATGCGTTGCGCGAGCGTTATGAGACGGCCGGCCGGCGCACGCCGTTCATGCTCTTCGAGGCGCTACGACCTTGCGCCGCCCGAGCAGCGCGACCGGCCCACGTATCAGCAGCTTGCCAATGACTTCGGCCTGACCGTGACGCAGGTCACGAACCAGCTCGCGACGGTCCGGCGCGATTTCCGTCGCATCGTACTCGATCAGTTGCGCGAGATCAGCGGGACCGAGGCCGAGTTCCGCCTCGAGCATCCCGGCATCGTGCCGATCTACGATGCCGGACAGCTCGCCGACGGCCGCGTCTTCTACGCAATGAAACTCGTGCGCGGCCAGCGCCTCGATCAGATCGCAGCGCCGGACACTCCGCTCAACGAACGGCTGCGCATCTTCCGGCGCGTCTGCGAACCCGTCGCGTTCGCCCACGCCCACGGCATCATTCACCGCGATCTCAAGCCGCAGAACATCATGGTTGGCGCGTTCGGCGAGGTGCTCGTGATGGATTTGGGGCGTGGCAAAGCGCGCGGACTCGATTGCTTCAACCAGCCTCGACGCGAATCGCGAAGAAACCGACACTGCCACACTGCACGGGACCCGCCTCGGGACGCCCGGCTGGATGTCGCCCGAACAGCAGCGCGGCGAGAGCGACCGCATCGATCCACGCACCGACATCTACTCGCTCGGCGCGATCCTTCATTTCCTGCTCGGCGCGCCACCCGGCAGCAGCAATACCGCGGTGTTCCGGAAAACGCCGCCGCCCTTGCGCGCGATCTGCGCCCGCGCCATGGCGCCCTTGCCGGCCGGGACACCTTCCTGGCTCGAAAGCATGCTCCCGGGCTCGTTCGTCGGACTCATTGTCGGGTACGCAACACAGAAGTATGGCCGGCGGCCCGTCCCTGCCTGAATGCGAAGGGCTGCCGCCGGCGAGATCGCCAACGGCAGCCCTCTGTCATCGATTCGGAAAGGCGAGGTCAGTTCCCGCCGCTGCCCTTCATCAACCGCTCGCGGTACTCCTCGCTCGCGAAGATGGCGACTTCGACGCGCCGGTTCTGCGCCTGGCCATCGGTCGTGGCGTTGTCGGCCACGGGTTCGCCTTCACCCAGACCACGCGTCTCGATGCGGCCCGACTCGACGCCCTGCGACTCGAGGTACGAACTGGCCGAACGCGCTCGCCGCTCCGAAAGACCCTGGTTGTACGAGTCCGTACCCGTCGCATCCGTGTGACCGACGATCAACAGATCGCTCTCCGGATACTGCTTCAGGCTGTTCGCCAGCTCGGTCAGGTTCGCCTCCGCGGCACCCTTCACGACGTCCGAGTCGAAGTCGAACAGCAGCCCCGAGTCGAACGTCACGAGCAGGCCTTCACCCACGCGCTCGATCTTCGCGTTCGGAATCTCCGCCTTCAACTCTTCCGCCTGCTTGTCCATGTGCCGCCCGATCAGCGCGCCCGCCGTGCCGCCCACCGCCGCTCCGATGATCGCGCCCTTCGCCGTCGAACCCGCTGCCTTGCCGATCGCCGCACCAGCCGCTGCGCCGCCGGCCGCGCCGATCAGCACACCGCGCTCCGTGTTGTTCAGATTCGAACAACCAATCGTCCATGACGTGGAGAGCGCGAGCAGCGCTCCAACCGTCGTCGCCCTGTTCGTTCTCATGTTACGCCCCTCGCGTTTCCTCGTTCGTGTCCCTCGTTCGTCGGATCCGGACCCTGCGCTCGTCAATCACGAATCCGCGTTCCCTCTGGCGCAATCCGGGTGCCAGACCGTGATCAGGCCCCGATGCTCGAATCATAAGGTGAAGTATTTCTTGGGTTTACACCTTCGCCACGAGCGCGCGAGGGATCGCTCCATGGCCCGCAGTGTCCTCTGCGGTTACACCCTTCTTCACAGCCGCCTGTCCCTTTCGTCGGACACGACCCCGAGTGCCATGCCGAGATGGAACGGCAGCAGCAGACCGATGATCGAACCATTCGACTGGTCGATGCCAGGCAGAACCTGAAGCACGAAACCCAGCACGGCGAGCGCCGCGACCACGAGCACGGCCACGCGGGCGGCTGCGCGAGCGCGCCCGAACGTACCGAGCAGGAGCAGGCCGCCGGCAACGAGCGCGAACGGGTTCGCCTGGAGCACGTTCTCGTTGCGATACGTGAACGAGTGGTCGGTGAACAGCCAGAGGTATGCGATGATCGAGCCGAAGATGCCGATGGCCAGCATGATCACGCCGCCGAATACGGCGAACGCGATCGCAACGCGCCCGCTTCCCTCGCCTCGCCCCAGCAACCAGGCCAGACCCCCGAGTGCGATGCCCGTCGCGAGGTAGAACAACAGGCGATCGGGCGCCAGTGTGGCCTCGGGCGCACGATCCGCCTGGAACACCGTGCTACCGCCGAGCACCAGAGGAACGACGCTCCCATCGGGCCGCGACACACGCAAATCGCGGATCTGCTGCATGAACTGGACGGGCAGAAACGCGGTTTCCCATGCATCGAGCGGTACGTCCGTGGCCGGGCCCAGGCCAAGGAGCGTCCCGGTCGCGGCGGGGATGCGGTCCACGAGCAGGCGCTGCGTATGGCTGCGATACGTCGTCTCCGTCGGGATGGCCTCGAGCGTGTGCCGGAGCTGCCCATCGACCGCACGGTCGAGCGCATCGCGGACGCGCGTCGAACAGTTATCACGGTAGTAGTCGTAACGGTAATAGCGATGCTCTTCCTGCTCGTTCCACTCGAGAAAATCGCGCAGCCCGGCCTTGCGTGACGGCGTCAGGTTCAGCTCCTGCACCATGACCGTGCGATTCGAATCCTGGTAGTGCCGGGCCAGTACGTTCGCATCGTACGATTCCACCCAGTACCGCATGTCGCCGCGCACCAGCCGGCCGATGTAGCCGGGCTGCTCGAAATCGAAGATGCCATAATTCCATGCTACGTCGCGGCCCGTCTTCTCGTCGCGGATCCAGATCGCGTTATGACCGAATCGCTCGAAGATGTAGTCGCCCTGCCCGATCGTCATCAGGAAGACACGCAGCGATGCGCCCGCAGCGCTGTCCCCATCCACCGGCGGCGGTGCGGCCTGCGCTCCGGCCACAGCCGGCATGGTCATGAACAGCAGCGCCGTGAGGAACGGCATTCGCCACAACGAAAAGCCGGTGCCCGGATCGCGCGCTGCCCTGTGCGAAACGAACGCGGCGCGCCAACCTCGCGCTGCGCACGACTCGGACGCTTCGCGGTTCATCGCGCAGCCGCGCGCGGCAACGGCTCGGGCAGGTCCGCGACCACGTACGCCATCACGGCCATACCCGCCACAACCTGCGCCAGCTCGCGCGGATCAAGCTTGTCCACCGTGTCGGCGTTCGAGTGATGGAACCAGAAGTAGCGCGATCCGTCCACGATCGGGCTCATGCCCGGCACGCCCAGTTCCATGATCGGACCGATGTCCGCGCCACCGCCGCCGCGCGCCAGACTGTCTGCACCGATCGGCTCGAGCAGCCGTACCACAGGTTCGAGAATCGCGAACGCTTCATCACTGCCATTGAACGCAAAACCGCGCGGCCGGAACACGCCGTTATCCGATTCCATCGCGAGCACGTGCTTGTCGACTTCCGCGCGGTGCGCATCGCGATAACCGTTCCCGCCCGCAAGCCCGTTCTCCTCGTTCGTCCACAGCACCACCCGGATCGTCCGCTTCGGCCGGAGTCCCAGCGTGTGGATGAGCCGCAGCGCTTCCCACGCCGCGACGCACCCGCCGCCGTCGTCCATCGCGCCCTGTCCCACATCCCACGAATCGATGTGGCCGCCCATCACCACCACCTCGTCCGGAAACTCGCTGCCCACAATCTCCGCAACCACGTTGCGCGACTGCACCGGCGGCAGCGTCTGCGCATTCATCGTCAGCCGCACGACAATGCGCTCGCCGCGCTCCTGCATGCGATGCAGCATGGCCGCGTCTTCGACCGTCAGCGCCGCGTGCGGAATGCGCGGCACTCCGTCCTCGTACCGCATCCCGCCCGTGTGCGGCGTACGCATCGAATAGGATGCGACCGAACGGATCAGACTCGCGACCGCGCCCGCCCTCGCCGCCGCAATCGCACCGCCACTCCGGTACTGAACAGTCTCGCCATAACTCGTGAACGGTGCATCGAAGAGTACGATCCGGCCGCTCGCCTCGGCCGCTCGCGCCTCCAGCTCCTCGAAGCTTTCCACCACGAGGACCTCGGCCGTGATGCCTTCCGGCGGTGTGCCGATGCTGCCACCCAACCCCAGCATCGCCAACTCCATCGCGCGCGGTGAAACCAGCGCAGCAGATTCCTCGCCCCGCACCCAGTGCGGCACCATCACCGGCTCGCCACGTACGTTCGCCAGACCATCACTTCGCATCTCGTCGAGGATCCAGTCGATCGCGCGCTCGAGACTCTCCGAACCGCTGAATCGATGGCCGAACCGGTCGACCAGCGTGCCCAGGCGCTCGTACGCGGCACTGTCCCCCAGCGCCGCCTCGATCAGCCGGTTCGCAACTCCGCGGTACCTCTCCGCCAGCTCCTGCCCCTGTGCCGCCGTCGCGTGCACCCCGCCAAACAGAATCGCCGCGGCAGTCACCCGCACGAATGCATTTCGTGACATTGGCCCCACTGTCAAAGGTCGATGAAAGAGCGCGGGCTAGCCGTTGAAAGCCGTCCCGCGCATGATTCTATCGGTTCGCGGACTTCCGCCGCACGCAATGTTACCATGACTTCATATTAACCCGGCGCCTCTGAAAGCGCCGATCTCGAACCCTTCTTGCAGTTGTGGCTCACTGAGTATCCAGTGGTTCTTCATCACGTTCTGAACGGCCGGATCGAGCAGGAGCGCATCGCTCACGGAATCGGGTTCGCTAAGATCTGGCAGGTGTCGACCGCGTGCCGGCAGCTTGGGCTGGATTGGGTCGAGCGGGTTGAAGTTACTGCTTCGGACCCAACGACACGATGTACATGGCCACCGCCTCGATCTCCGCGTCCGTCAACGCCGCCCCACCCATCGGCAACATCGGTGCCGGGAACTGCTTCGGCAGCGGCACACCCAGCTTCACCAGTGCGACAATGCTCTCGACTTTGCCATCGATGTGCAGCCACTCGGCATCCGTGAGATCCGGGCCCAGCGGCCCACCCTTCGCGTTCGCTCCATGGCATACGTAGCAGTTGCCCCTGCCCGTGAAGATCGCCTTGCCCAACGAGTCCTGAGACATCAGCCCGGTCGCTCGCTCCCCCGCCGCTCCGGAACCTGTCATCATCCCGATCGCCATCACCAGCGCGGGCAAGCCCGCTGCCATCAACTGCAACGTCATCGTTCGCCTCCAACATCCATGGGTCGATTGAACATCCATGGGTCGATTTGAGCATCCATGCGTCGATCGAACATCCGGCCAGAACCACCACGCAAACCTGAACCTGCGTGTCTGTCTGTGACCCGCTCCAGTCCTCCGAGGTTCCGAACGGCAGCCATTGGCATGCAGTCGTCGCTCCCGGACATGGAGTCGCCCCCGGTCCGGGCAGGATTGCAGCATGCCTCGCTTATGGCCAACCGGGTGTGATCCGCGGAGGCGAGTAGTGTTTCCGCGACTTGCTGGTGTGGTCGGAACGGGGGTCAGGCGCGTCCGTTGCGCTGCCAACGGCGGCTCCTTTTCGTCTCGCGCGCTGTACGTGAGCGCTCACGGTCTTCCTGGAAATGTGAAAGTGGTCCGCGACCTCTTCGTACATGCACCCGCAAGCGACGGCCCAGACGACCTCGAAGGATCTTCTCGGCAGTGATTCGACGATCCTGACGGCGGCGGCGCTCGAAAGGGTCGAATCTCGATCCGAACTCCACCCGGGAAACGGTTCACGCGCCATGGTTCGCTGCCCGTCCGGAGAAAGCGCAGCTCCTCTTCCGGGCATTGCCTCAGAGATCTGACGTGCGCGCTTCCGCCGTTCGCGGACGTGCGCGCATTCGTTGCGAACGGAGGTACCGAGATAGGCACGACGAATGTCTCGAGGCAGATCTTTTCGCTCCAGCAGCCGGCAGAAGATGCGATGCACCACATCCGCCGCCTCATCGCGGTCACCAAGAATTGCGGCTGCGCGATCCTCCATCCAGACCGCGTTAGCCCCGTACAGTGCCGCGATCCTGTCATGCGCCGCAGCTTGATTGCGTGTCGGGGCGTGTCGAGTCCGGCTCCTGCGATCACCCATCGGCCAGCTTCCTGTCGCTCGTAGCGGGTCGGCGCGACGTGGTGCAGCCAATCTGCAAGATCTCAGGCCGCGAGTGCAAGGATCTCGTCCCGCAAGACCGTGTGCACATGCGGCGGCTCGATGCGAGCGCGATCGGTCGCGCGGCACGGGCAATACTGGCTCGACACCAGCGGTATCCGTCAGAAGGACGGCAAGGGGACTGCCCGACGGTTGCTGGCAGCATGCCCGCCGGCGCTCCGGGGTGGCGATCCATGTAACTACGGTGCAGTCTTCGACTTGGAGGGACGGTTAGGGATTCTGCGCGATTCACGGGTTCATATGGCAGGTGCCACGCGCATCCGCTCTCGGCCAGCGTGAACGCCTCGGTCGTGGTTCGGCGCTCGCGGTGCGGTTCACGGGCCGTGTGATCGAGCGGCTGCGGCAACCTCCTTTCGCCGGAGGCGAGACGATGCATGGGTTGATGCAGTGTCTGTGGGCTGGGCGGCGATGGGCTGGTCCCCCAAGCGTGACGAGATCTGGAATGCGGCCGACATTCTTCAGAACATATTGTTCGGTTATCACAGCGGTCGGGTTCCTTGGCGGCGGCTTCTCGGGGTGCGTGGACCGGCAGCGGCCAGTGCCTGTGACCGCAGGCGATTCCACTCTGCCGATTGTCGCGACCGGTGATCCAGAGCCCGATTCGGTGCGGCCCTCGCAGTGCCCCGGAAGCGCATGTACAATCGAACTGGTGAAGGTCGTACAATTATCGGATTCCGCAGAACCCGGTCTGTTCGGCAATCAGGTCTTCGTGCAACGCAACTCCCGCGGAAGGTTCCTCACAAGTACCATCATGTTCGACCGCATCGCGGTCTTTGACACGACCGGGGTGCTGCGGCGGACCATCGGGAGGCGGGGTGACGGCCCCGGTGAATTCAGTCGCGTGATGACGCCTGTTCCAGGTCCCGGCGACACACTGTACGCGCACGATCCTGTTTCACGTAGATTGACGGTGATATCGCCTGAGTTCAAAGTAGTCCGCGAGATCACGATTCCGTATTATCCCGCACTCGTTCTTCCTGATGCCAGGAGGCTTGAATCTGCTACGGTGCAATCCTCGACCTGGAGCGACCGTTAGCCGTATGTCACGAGGTCGGCGACGAGATCTGCCAAAGCGGCGCCCGAGCAGTGGCGCGACGAGACAAGCACAACGGGCCGGACAGCACAGCACCCGAGACAAGCACAACGGGTCGGACAGCACAGCACCCGGATCAATGACCAGTATCGGGTCTGTTTCCGGTGGGAGGACGTTATGCCGGCGAAGTCGAAGTCACCTGTTATCACTGAGGGTGCCGGGGCTAAGCCTCTCGTACAGCGGAGGCTGCCCACGCATCGCCCGCCAACCCATCCGGGCGAGATGTCGCTCGAGGCGTTTCTCGAGCCTCTTGGCATCACGCAGTCCGCCTTCGCGGTCCGTCTCGGCCGCGCGCCGCAAGCGCGACACCGGCCCGTGGTGATTCTGCCGCGAAAAACGCGGTCAAATCCCAGCGCGCCGCAAGCTCGACACCGGCTGCGGTCCGCGGTCGGGGTTCCTTGCCATGCACCGATGCACGCCGCTCCAACCCGCCTTTCGGTTGAACGAGGTGATCAACGCGAAGCGGAGTGTCACGCCGGACACGGCCCTGCGGCTCGCACGAAGTGACCGGCATGAGCGCATGGATCGGACTGGGCCCGGCAGACGCCCGGCCTACGATGGTCGAGTTCATGGATTTCGAATGTCCGTTTTGCGCGAAATGGGCCGCGCGTGTGGATTCGTTATTGGAAGAATATCCAAGACACGTAAGGCTCGTAGTGCACCATCTGCCGTTGAGTATCCATTCCATTCACATGCCGTGTCTGCTGCCGTGGCTGTGGAGTGTGTAGTTCAGCAGGTTCATTTTCGCGAGTTTCAACGCGTGCTGTTCGCGAGTCAGCGTCAGCCGGGAATCAAGCCATGGACAGAGTACGCGAGCGAAGCTTCCATCCCGGATCTTGAGCGCTTTGAGCGTTGCGTTGCGCTGCCGTCGGACTCGTTCCCGCGCATTGCGCACGGGATGTCGTTGGGCAGGCGAGTCGGGGTGAGAGGGACGCCGGCCGTCTGGGTGAATGGACTAGTCGAGAAGCCTACGCTCGAGGTCTGTCGATCGACCAGAGCTGGACGGCCGCTGACACCGGCGTCCAATGATCTCAGGTCGAACCCGGACGCGCATCTTCACGACGGAGACCTCTCGGGATAGGAAAGGAGCAGGTAATGATACAGGGCTCGCACACCGCCAGGATGATGCTCGTACTGCTGGCCGCTGCCGCTTGCAATGAGGGTCCCGTACGCGATGATGCACCTGATGATGCACCTGTCGAGACGACCGTTCGGGATAGCGCTGGCGTGAGAATCGTTCACAGCATCGGCGAACGGGTTGCCGCCATTGACACCGCAGGGGCGTTGATCATCGGCATGGAGGATGGGCCGGACCAGCTTCGGTTCTTTCGCATCAGCGGGTTTGACACGGACCGTCACGACAACATCTACATCCTCGATGGTGGTGAATCATGTATTCGCGTCTTTACCGCAGCCGGTGAGTATATCCGCACGATTGGTCGCTCTGGCTCCGGGCCTGGTGAGTTTCGCAGCGCCATGTCTCTCATCGTCACCGGTGATACCGTCGCTGTCTGGGATTTCGAGCTACGGCGGCTCACACTCTTCGATCTGCAAGGTAATGTCATGGAAACTGTCGCTTGGCAGATGCCGAGAGGATCGGGTTGGATCTACCCGGTGGCGCGGGTTGAAAATGGGTGGCTCGCGGCTCAGCTTCTGTACAAGCCGGACCCACGTCCCGGTAGCTTCCGGGAAGACAGCATGCATATCATCGACTTGCAGGGAATGGGCCGGAGTGAAGAGTCGCGGCGTGCGGTCGTGGGCTTTCCGTTTGTCCGGTATTATCCGATTCATGTGGAATCGGGAATCACCGGCATGGATGCACTCGGTACTGGCGTCCAAAGCTTTGCTGTCGACGAGCAAGGTCGCACTTATGTCCCGCAACAGCATGGGTACGCGATCGACGTTTATGATCTGGCCGGCGACCACGTCCGGAGGATCTCTCGAAATCATGACCCGGTGCCAATTACGCGCGAGCTGGTTGAACGCTACAGGGATTCCGTACACGCGTTCTGGAGCCACAGACCTGGCGGCGATGCAGGTGCCCTGGAAAGGCGAGTCGCTGATGCTCGTGCGGATTTGCCGCATCCGGAAAGCCTCGCCCCGATCGGACGTGTCCTCGTTTCGCCAGAAGGGACGATATGGGCAGAGCGTACCGACATCGTCGATGACCCTATGGACCGGATATGGGATGGCCCCCCGTCGGCTGCATACATGCCGAGCTACACATGGGATGTTTTTGCAAGCGATGGCACGTTCGTGGCAACCGTTCGCTTTACCGAGGGATTCTCGCCTCGCATGGCCGAAAGGGGAGCACTCTTCGGCATCATGCGCAATGATGTTGGCGTGCAGCGCGCCGCCCGGATACCCGTGGACCTTCGAATGTTCGGGATAGTCGACAATAGATAGAGTGACGTCGAGAACGAGGGGAACGGCGGCACTTGATCCAGCACACGTCGACGTTCTTCCGCGGTTCCCGACCCGCCGATCCGGCCGGTCGAAGCCTCGAGATCGTGCTGGAGGCGGCAAGCGGACTGCCCGACGGTTGCTGGCAGCATGCCCGCCGGCGCTCCTGGGTGGCGATCCATGTAACTACGGGGCAGTCTTCGACTTGGAGGGACCGTTAGTGATTCTGCGTCATTCACGGGTTCATATGGCAGGTGTCACGCGCACCCGCTCTCGGCCAGCGTGAACACCTCGGTCGTGGTTCGTCGCTCGCGGTGCGTCTCAAGGATGCCTAGGTCAGCGATCCGTCTCGTCATGGTCATGGCGGCGTGCGCAGGCTTACCCGGTTGCAGCGAACGTGCGGAAACTGCCGGCAACGCAAACGCGCTCGCCGGCAACGCTGAGCACGATAAGGCCGACACGCTTGTCGTCGAGGACAGTGTAGTCCTTCGTGCTGACGCACCGTCAGTACCACCAGCCGTGAACGAGGCCCGGCGCAGCCGTGCAGATGATGTCACAGGCGCCGCTACGCCAGGGGCTCCAGCAAGCCTTGAATGGGACGATGGAGGGCAATGGCGCGTTACTACGGATTGGAGGATTGGCAAAGTCGACGGGGATGTTAACCAGGCGTTCGGCATGTTGACCAATGTCACACTGGGCCCCCAGGGCGAGGTCTTATTGCTGGATTTCCAGGACCAGAGTATCTCCGTTTTTACAGGAAACGGTACTTTCCGCCGGCGCATTGGCCGTTCAGGTCAAGGTCCAGGTGAGTTCGACGGTCCCCTCTCGATGGCGTGGGACTGGCTGAATCGGCTCTGGGTCGCAGATGGTTGGAACTTTCGCTATTCAGTGTTCGACTCGGAAGGTCGACCAATCAAGGAGATTCCTCGCCCGTTTCGTAGCGCCACCGGTTGGCGCCAGAGCATGATTCTCCGCCGCGACGGTACCATGGTCGACGAGTTCGCGCTGACCCGCAACGGCAAGTCCTTCGTAGCATTCGCGGTACTGGACACGACTGGTGCCGTTCGCGATACACTCCACGTCCTGCCACGAGCATCGTCCGTCGATATCACCGTCTCGCCGGAGTGGCTGTTGCGTGCTGGGCAAGCACTGAAATCACTGCGTCGCTTCCAACCGCGAATGATTTACACATTGATGCCCGATGGATCCGTTTGGTTCGCGAGGACGGATGAGTACAGGTTGCACCACCGGGCAGCCAATGGCGATACGCTCTTGTTGATTGATGCATCCCATCGCAATCTGGCATTGACCAGAGCCGAGCAGAACATGATTGAAGCCGAGATGGCCAAGACCGGATTGGAACCTTCCACGTTTCAATTGGGCCGACAGATCCTGCAAGCAATACGTTTGCTTCACGATGGTCACGTCCTGGTTCAGATTGAGGAAGAACCGGGTCAGCCCGGCCGACTGTTCGATGTCTTCGATCCAACTGGTCGACTTCGCGGTTCGATCCGACTGAACCACGACCTTGACCCTTCGGTCAGGTGGGCTGATCGCGGCGACACAATCATCGCGGTGACCTTCGGTGAATTGGCCGTGCAGTACGTAGTGAGGTTGACGATTCACCGCAACAAGCGTTGACCGACATTGGCGACTTCAGGGGCGTTTCGCCGGCATTCGCTACGGCAGCCTGGGGTGGTCCATTATGCGCCGTAAGGGTCTGAGGAAGCGGAGTTGGAGGACAGCCAGCCTGGCGACGCTGTAACTTGGCTTTCACCCATGGCGTGTCGTTCTCGACACGTCGTCCACCGCGTACCCGGTGAAAGCCGTCGGCGCGCTTCAGTTTCGCGTCGGGCTTTGTGAGCGGGCGTCGGGCTCGCGGGCCAGCCTGTTTGCCGATCGCGACTTCCTCCACACACGATCGTAAGGAGGCGGATCGATGGTTGCGCGGGAAGCGGCGCATCGAGTATGAGCATGGCGCCGTCATTGGCGACGGCGATGTCGCGATAGCTCTGTTCCCGTTCTTCCGTTCCCAGAAACCAGCCCCAGAAACCAGCCCCAGAAACGCCGTCCCTTTGTCAGAGATCATGACCCGGTGCTGATTACCCGCCGCTGGTTGCGAATACCTCGGCCGGGACGGAGTGGTTCGCGCGACAGCGGAGGGATTGCACTCAGCCTCATTGCTCCTACATTCACGAAGCTGACAGCAGGACGTGAACGGATCTGGCGACCCGGCCCTGGTTGGCCCGGAGTCTCTGAAAGCAATCCGAAGCCGTCCAGCCGAGGCATCATCACATCGGCCAGGGACGGATCGGAACGCCCGCGATTCACGTTCGCATGAAACACCACACACAGGACCACGCCCTCATGAATGGAACGCGCGCTGTCCTTCTCGCATTGCTCGCAACGGCATGCGCGGACGTGCCGCACTACAACGTGATTCTCCGCGGCGGCACGATCTACGACGGCTCCGGCGGTCCGCCTGTAGCAGGCGATGTCGCCATCCTGGACGACAGCATTGCCTTGGTCGGCAACCTCGCCGGCGCCTCTGCCGACACAGTGATCGACGTCACCGGCCTCGCCGTCGCGCCCGGTTTCATCAACATGCTGTCCTGGGCGACGGAATCGCTCATCGAAGATCCGCGCGGCCTGTCCGACATCGTGCAGGGCGTGACGCTGGAAGTCTTCGGTGAAGGTTCATCCGGCGGCCCGCTGAACGATGCGATGAAAGCGGAGCAGCTCGCGCAGCAGGGCGACATCAGGTACGCCATCGAATGGACGACGCTGGGCGAGTACCTCGAGTTCCTCGAGAGGAAGGGCATCTCGCCCAATGTTGCATCGTTCGTGGGTGCGACGACGGTCCGCGTCCACGAGATCGGTTATGCGAACCGCCCGCCCAGCGCGGAAGAACTCGAGCGCATGCGAGCGCTCGTGCGCCAGGGCATGGAAGAGGGCGCGCTGGGCGTGGGCTCATCGCTCATCTACGCACCCGCCTTCTATGCGCAGACGGATGAACTCATCGCGCTTGCGGAGGAAGCCGCGCGGTACGGCGGCCGCTACATCTCGCACATGCGCAGTGAAGGGAACACGTTGCTCGAGGCGGTCGATGAGGTGATTGCGATCGCGCGCGGCGCCGGCATCGCGGCAGAGATCTACCATCTCAAGGCGGCGGGCGAGAGCAACTGGCCGAAGCTGGATCAAGTCATTGCGAAGATCGATTCCGCGCGCACAGAAGGCCTCGACATCACGGCCGACATGTACACGTACACCGCGGGCGCGACCGGCCTCGATGCCGCAATGCCGCCATGGGTCCAGGAGGGCGGACTGGACGAGTGGATCCGCCGACTGCGCGATCCGGCCATCCGCCGCCGCGTTGCGCGCGAGATGCGCACGCCGACCAATGAATGGGAGTCGCTGCTCCTGCTCACCGGCAATCCCGAGCGCGTCCTGCTCGCCGGCTTCAAGCAGGACTCGCTCAAACCGCTCACCGGGAAGACGCTCGCCGAAGTTGCGGCCATGCGCGGCACATCGGTCGAAGAGACCGCCATGGATCTCGTCATTGCCGATGACAGCCGCGTCGAGACCGTCTACTTCCTGATGTCGGAAGACAACGTCCGGAAGCAGATCGCGCTGCCATGGATCACCTTCGATTCCGATGCGGGCGCGCTCGCGCCCGAAGGCGTGTTCCTGAAGTCGAACCCGCACCCCCGCGCCTATGGCAACTTCGCGCGCCTCCTCGGCAAGTACGTGCGTGAAGAACAGGTCATCCCGCTCGAGGAAGCCATCCGCAAGCTGACATCCATGCCCGCCATCAACCTCGCCATCCGGCGCCGGGGCTCACTCGCGCCCGGCTACTTCGCCGACATCGTCGTCTTCGATCCGAACACGATCATCGATCACGCCACGTTCGAGCAGCCGCACCAGCTCGCGACCGGCATGGTCCACGTGTTCGTAAACGGCCAACAGGTCCTGCGCGACGGCCAGCACACCGGTGCAACACCCGGCCGTGTTGTCCGCGGCCCCGGCTGGACCGGCTGGGCCAGCACGAGGAACTGAGCGTCAGGCCGCATTCGTGTGTGGCGGAATCAGGTTTGCAACGCGGCCACTGTGCCTGCCATGCTCTTCGCCGACACGGGCCCCAAGATCGTAACTACCGTGAGTGGCAACCGGCGACTGACCCCGGGGTGACGAGTGCGTACTGCGGGCGGTGGTCAGGCGATCGGTCGTTGCTCATAAGACGAGTATGTGCCGGCGTGGGAAATAGCCAACCGGTCGATCGCTGAGAACCTGGTTGCCAACGATCCCTTCGGTTCCAGCCATCATCAAGGCGGCCCGAGGAGTCCGTGGAGCACACCACAACGAAGCGTGAACTCCACCCCGCCGAGCGTGACGTCGACGTTGCGGGTCTCGGTCTCGAACTGCCCGACGCCAGGATAGAAGTCGGAGGCGCGCCCAGCGCTCGGGAAGGACGCGAGGGTATCATGCTGGAAGTAGGAGATCTGTGCGCCGGTATCAAAGAACATCCGGTAGTCGATGCCGGAAATGCGGGCAGACACGATCGGGATGCCCATGAACTCGTCCAGAGGTACCGCTGTACCGCCGTGCTCCAACTCCCC
Organism: Longimicrobiales bacterium; assembly: GCA_050732695.1. Lineage (GTDB taxonomy): Bacteria > Gemmatimonadota > Gemmatimonadetes > Longimicrobiales > RSA9 > JBFFZF01. The sequence goes on from JBOHRL010000025.1 coordinate 91,695, forward strand.
ATGGGAGATTGTCGACCTCCCGCTCGGAGCGTCGAGAATGAAGTCAAGTCGCCCCAGGATATCGGCGCCCAGGAGACCGATGCACTCGACGGCCACGAAGGAGGAAAGGGTCTCCGCCGTGAGACCAAGGTAGTCGCTGCCCACCCGAAACTGCTCACGTGCAATGGTCACTGCGGGTTCAGAGCCGAAACTCGTCGGCGCCCCGGTGTCAATAAGCCACAACCCCCCATCGGACTCGAGGAATAGATGCCCGTCACGGAAATGGAGAGGTAGTGTGGCCACGCCATGTCCTCCGAAACGCCTGACCAAACGCTGCACCTGACACGCGGGGCACGACGGCTTTCTCAGATTCGTAGCCCACCGATGCCCCACCGGCAGATGAGCTTGTGTCGTTGGGCCGACGATTGCCCAATGACAGGGTACGCCCAGTATCTTGTTCTCTGACTGACTACGCAACGGTGACTTCGACAGGATCGACTCGATGCGCTCGCCGCTCGGGCATATCGTCGGCACTTCCGGAGGTTTGATCCGCTGCACCCAGGCCACGCGGCCTGCATCGTCGAATCCAAACACTTCGGAAAGTCGCTGGTGGTCGTGGTCAGCCGCGGTGCGTTTCTTCGCGCGAAGACGGGGCGCCCGTTCATCAATCTGGCGACGAGATGTCAGATCCGTCTCATGCATCCGGAATGTCGACATCCCATCGTCGAGCGGCGAGGTATGGCCGGCGTGCGCGACCGGCTTGTTCACGACTGCTTCCGTTACGAGATCGTCTGGGATGTGGTTCAGAACCGCGTCCCCGGAACGTCGCCGGCAGATCGCGTCGATCCTCGAGGCGTTTCTCAAGCCTCCGGCATCACGCAGTCCGCCTTCGCGGTCCGTCTCGGGCCGCGCGCCGCAAGCTCGACACCGCCCGTGGTGATTCTGCCGCGAAAAGCGCGGTCAGATCCCCGCGCGCCGCGAGGACGACACCGGCTGCGGTCTGCGGTCGGGGTTCCTTGCGTCGCACCGATGCGCGCCGCTCCAACCCGCCTTACGGTTGAACGAGGTGATCAACGCGAAGCGGAGTGTCACGCCGGACATGGCCCTGCGGCTCGCGCGAGTGACCGGCATGAGCGCAGACTTCTGGCTGGGTCTGCAACAGGACTGGGACCTATGTCATATGCTGCGATCGGAGAAGCCGGACGAGATCGCTCGGCTCGAGCCGCTCGAGCAGGCAGGCTGAGTCCATGCTAACAAGCGGCTGCACCTGACGGTCGCTGCGGCGCGTGTGCAAGGTGAGCCCAGAACGTTACGCATCAGGAACACAACATAGGAGGCAATCATGGAACTGGGAGCGTTCTCTGTCAGCTTGGCTGTAAGAGATATCGAGGCGTCGAGGCTCTTTTACGAAAAGCTGGGGTTTTCAGTTTTCGCTGGAGACCAATCGCAGAACTGGCTGATCATGAGGAACCGCGAACACGCGATTGGGTTGTTTCAAGGCATGTTCGAGAAGAACATCCTCACCTTCAACCCGGGCTGGAGTGGCGATGCTCAGCAACTCGGAGAATTCACGGACGTTCGAGAGTTGCAGCGCCAGCTCAAGGATCGTGGCGTGAACATGATTTCAGAAGCAGACGAAAGTTCTACTGGCCCGGCCAGCTTCATGTTTGCTGATCCAGATGGAAACACGATTCTGGTAGATCAACACGTATAGGGGCAATGTGGCAGGTTGGAGTTCTGTTGCGAAGCGATGCATGACAACCTTGCAGCTGCATCGCAAACGGGAGCGGATTCTTCCCCGATGGGAACGGTGTGAGCAGACGGACAGCAGTGGGTGCGTTCGCCCGCGAAGTCTACCGCGACAACCCAACGTCGAGTGGCGAGGTATGGCCGGCATGCGCGACCGGCTCGCTCACGACCACTTCGGCGTCGACGACGAGATCGTCTGCCCCGTTGGAGTTCCGCGCCTGGATTTCGACCCGAGGTATGCGATGCAAGCCCAGGATCTCACCAGCACCCCATTTCTCAATCTTCATTCCGTTAGCGCACGCGTTCCATCGGGTTGCTGTTGCGGATGAACCGGACCGCTCGCCCGTCGGCGCCCAGTTCGAACACAATCTCCTCGCCCGGCACGTCCTCGTCCGGGCGTACGCGGCGGAACGTGTGGTCGCCGCTCCGGCGCAGGCGAGTCAGCGCCGCGATCGGATCGTCTGACGGAAGCGTGACGAAGGCGAGCTG
>JBOHRL010000026.1:0-46540 GCA_050732695.1 Longimicrobiales bacterium
CCCCTCACCCTCACCTTTTCTCACCCCCAACCCCACCCGCCGTTAATAAAACAGGGGGCCCCGCCTCGCGGCGGAGCCCCCTTCACAACCGAATCCGACGAATCGGATTCGCCCTAGCCGTGCCTCAGGTGGCCGTGATGTCGATCGTGATCGGCGTGCCCGTGCTGATGATTGCCGAGCCACTCGCGTGAGTACCGACCGCGACCAGGTTGACTGCCGGGTTGACCAGCGGGTTGCCCGCCGAATCCGTCAGACCCGTCACAGTCCACGTGAACGAATACGTCCAGGTCCGCGTCGACGTGACCGTATTGTCGGACGCAGCCGGCGTGCCCGTACCGATGAGGTACCAGCGGGCGTTCAGCGGATCCTGGTAGTAGAACTGCACCTGCGTGAACGGATTTGCGAACGTCGCGTTCGGACCCGTCATCGTGACGCTGAGCACCGTCGAGGCCGGCGGCGAGGAGCCGCAAGCGGACGAGCCACCCTGGCAGACTTGAGCCGGGTTCGCGGCCTGGTGCACGAAGTTGCCGTGCAACGCGTTGGTCGGGTTGAACGTTGCCGAGTCGACGGCCGGAGCGCCCGTGGCTGCCGTGCCCAGCGCGGGGATGATGCCACCCGCACCGAACGTGACGGCTGCCGAGATGTTGAGCGTGGCGCTCGTGAGGTTCGCCGCCACGTCCGTCACGTCGAAGGTGACGTCCGTCGCTGCATTCGGAGTAGCATTGGCGCGACCCGCTGCCGTCGTTCCTTCGATCGAACGCGTGAAGTTCGTGACGGCGAAGTTGCCCGCAGCGGAGCCGACGAGACCGTCAGCAAAGCCGTAGGCGCCCAACGTGACCGACGGCGACTGGAAGAGAGTGCCGCCCGCGTACGTCAGGAACGGGCTGATCGCGCCGAGGTCGACGTTGTCCACGAGCGGAGCCGTGAACGTTGCAGCCGCACCGCCCGGCAACGAAGCCGGAGCGCTGATGCCGCCGACGACCGGAGGCGTCACGTCGAACAGCGTGGTGCGCTGCGAATCCGCGCTCACGTTGCCCGGCCACGCCGCGTCAACGGCGTGAACGATCAGGTGCCAGTAACCTTCCGTGCCCGCTGCCGGTGCGAGACCGGCCGGAACGTCCACCAGCCCATCGTCCGCGTTGTACAGCGGATCACCATTGCTGTCCACGCAGTTCACGTTGTTGTCCGCGAACAGGTTATCGGGCAGGAAGCACGTCACGTTGCCCGGCCGATGCCGCTCGACGATGACGCGGAACGGATTCGGCAGGAAGCCCGAGGGGCCCACGCCTGCGTCAATCGCCGGACCGACGGTCCAGGCTGGCACGACGGCCACCGGGTTCGTCGAGAGATCGGCAAGACCCAATGTCGGGCCGGACGACGGCGCCGTTGTATCGACACCGAACGTCTGTGCACCCGTCGCGGACGCCTGGCCGAGGCCAGTCGGTGACGCATAGACAACGGTCGTGTTGTCAAGGGCGTCCTTCGTTGTTGCTTCAGCAATGTACGTATTCGACGTCACGGACTCGGCGAGTTCGCCACCGACCGTGACCGGAGCCAGCGTACCCGCCACACCGGCCTGGAACGAGACCGTCGGGCTGCCCACGCCGGCATCCGCCATGACGAAGAACGGAACCTGCGAACTGACCGGTCCGACGATCGTCTGCGTGACCGTCTGAGCTGTCCCGAACGCGAACGTCTCGTTGATGTAGCAGGCGTTCGGCGACACGGGTACCGGGAACGTCGGGTTGCAGCCGAGGCCGATCGAGTCCGCCGGATTCGGCATGCCGCCGCCAGGCGTCAGATCGAAACGCGTAACCGTCGGCGCAACGTTGTCGAGCCGGAACGGAGCAGCCATCACCCACACGTTCAGGTTGGCCGTGACGCCGCATGCAGGCTGCGGGTTCAGCGTCGGGTCCGGATTGATACAGCGAGGACCCGGCTGGCCACCGGCGGTCAACGAATTGACGGTGAATGTGACTGCCGCGTTCTCGACTGCTGCCACGCTCGACGCGCCAGGCGAGGACGCCTTCTGAAGCGTGATGTTGAAGCCATCCGCCGCCGTCGCGTCGGTCGCAAGCGCGCCCGATGAAGACACCAGCGTGATGCTGGAGACGACGTCGGTCGTGAACATGACGGGCAGGAACTCGCCCTTCACGTCACCCTCGCACCACACGAGACCCGTCGTGGCGCTGTTCACGCAGTGCGTCGGCGAGGTCAGCTCGGAGAAGATGAAGTTCGTGTTGTTGAACGTCATCTCGGCCGATGCGACCTGCGCTGTGATGGTGCCCTGCGGGCCGACAATCTCGGCCTTGACCTTGTAGCCTGGCCCGTTCTCGAACGTGACCGTGGCTTCCGGATCCACACCGGCTTCGCCTGTGAAGGCGTTGGTCGCGACCGAGCAGATGATCTCGGCCTGATCCTGCGCCTCATCACCGGTCAGAGCCGCCACCGACGCACTCGAGAACTCCTGCGAGCACACCAGCGTCTCGTTCGTGCCATTCGTGACGTAGGTGTTGAGCGTCGAGATCTGCGATCCCGGCGGTGCTTCCAGGTTCATCGTGATGTCGATCTGGCCGAACACGTTGTTCAGCGCGACCGGGATATTGGTCGCAAACGTCGTGATCGACTTGATGCTGAGCGACGGCGGCGCCGAACCCGGCTCGACCGTCACCGACGCTGCGTCCTTCGCGTTCACATCCGCGACCGACGTCGCCGAGACCGTCGACGTACCGTTGGCGACACCCGTCACATTACCGCTCGCGTCGACGGTGGCGACGTTCGTGTTCGACGACGCCCACGTGACCGAACGATCCGTCGTCGCCTCACCACCTGTCACAGAAGCGACCAGCTGCTGTGACTCACCAACCTGGATCGAGATCGCGTCAGGAACGACGTTCACGAGGATCGGATCGATGTCTGGTGGGATGACGACGTCCGTCTTGTCCTCGCACGCCGCGCTCAGTACCGCGAGCGAGAGCGCGAGGCCGAAAAATCCGGACCTGTGTTTGATCATGCCTTTCCTCCATAACAGGAGTGTGTTGGAACGACTCCACGAGAACAGCGACTACCGACGACGACGCAGCCCCGGCGCCCGGCGTGTCCATAACGCCGTGGCAGCCGAGCGAGCGCGACCGATTCGGGGCTTACCGGAGGATCTCCTGAGTCGGGCGATCCAGACCCCGGTCCGTTTGCGCTCTGGGACAACACCGAGTCGTCGATTTTTGCCCGCGACACGCGGACCGAGCGCGCCAGTATAGTCCTCGACGGCGGGGACCGTCAAGCAACGTCTCAACACGTTCGGCAGTAGCGGTCGGTGTTTCGGGGAGGAACACCAGAGCCGCGGGCTTCGGCGGGGCAAAGATGCTGGCGCCCGGTCGGGAAGTCAAGGAATCCAATCCGCACCGGTCCGCGCTCGCTGCCGGTCCCGCGCGCCGTCATCCACGGCACCGGAACCCGGACGGACCAACCACCCATCCCTCAAGGGGCCTCGCGCCACCCCAACCACGGTTCAGTTTCGGATTCGGTGGGCCGGTTCTTGAGCCCACCGCACGCTTCCAGGCGGTGCCGGCGGAGGGGCGTCAGCGGAGCCGGACCGGCCTGACGTCCGGGCGGGCACGACGGGCGATCTCGCGGTCGAGAATGTCGGCACCGGCCGCGGCGAGGCGGCCGCACCGGGTGCCAGGCAGCGAGGGGATCGGGCGGCAGTCGAAACGGTCCGGCCGCGTGCGAGGCCTCCCCCCTTACGACCCTCCTGACCCCGACACGCAACCGGACCGTACCGTGCTGGCAACCCTCGTGCCGTCCGGGAGCGCCTTCACCGCGCATCCGGAGGGCACCGATCGTGCTAGTGTGTTACCGTCTTCATTGCGCCGCGCGCGTGCTTGCTGAACCAGTCGCGCAGGTAAAGCTGTGTGCGGAGGTAATTCGACGGATTGGACGATGTGCCGTGCCACTCGTCGTTGAAGCGCACCATTGCGGTCGGCACCTTGAGCACCTTCAGTGCCTCGTAGAACTCCTCGGTCTGCGAAATGGGTGTGCGCAGATCCTGCACACCGGTCATGAGCATGGTCGGCGTCGTCACGTTGCCGACATACATGAGGGGCGAGCGGCGCAGGTGCTCGCTCGGATCCTCCCACGGGTGCTTCTCGAAGTTGGCGTACCAGTTCGGGCTGTCGGTCGTCCCGACAAAGCTCATCCAGTTGATGACGGGACAATTGGACGATGCGGCCGCGAACCGGTCCGTGTGCCCGACGATCCACGCGGTGAGCACGCCGCCGCCGCTGCATCCGTATACGAACATGTTATCGGTGTCGATGTAACCTCTGGCGACGACCTCGTCGACGCCCTTCATCAGATCATCGAAGTCCTTGCCGGGGTACGCGTTCTTGATCGCGTTGCCGAAATCGGTGCCATATCCGGTGCTGCCGCGCGGATTCGTGTAGAGGACGACGTAGCCGTTCGCGGCGTGTTCCTGCCAGCCGAAGTTGAATCCGACGTTGTACATCGAGTGGGGCCCGCCGTGGATTGACAGAATGAGCGGGTACTTCCTCGATGCATCGAAATCGGGCGGCTTGATGATCCAGCCCTGGACGCGGAAGTTGTCCACGCTCGTGTACCAGATCTCCTCGACTGCGCCGAGCGTCTTGCCGTGCAGGATGTCCGCGTTCACGTCCGTAAGAGCGCGGATCTCGCCGGGATCGCGCACATCGAACGTCACGATATCCTCGGGATCGTTGGGTGCGGAACGTGTGCCGACGGCGACTCCGTTGGAAGCGATCTCGCTGACACTGAGCATGTGCGCGCCGTCCGTCACCTTGCGCACTTCGCCGTTGAGCGGTGCAAGGTAGAGGTTCTGTGCGCCCTCGTTCTGGGCCGTGAAGTAGATGCCACTTCCGTCCTGCGCCCAGCGCAGCCCGCCGGGCGAACGATCGATGTCGGCGAGCATGCGTGAGCCGCTGCCATCGACGTTCATGACATACAACTCGGAGTCGGTCCATGTGTTGCCGATCCAGTCGTATCCGGTATAGGCGACGAGTTTGCCATCGGGCGAGATGGCGGGACTGCCGTCCGGCCCGCGGCGGCTCGTGAGCTGGCGGATCGCGCCCGTCTCGACGTCGACAGCGAAGATCTCGGACTCGCGTAGCGTATACTCGGCATCTTCGATGCGCGGCCCGGAGGAGAACAGGATGGTTCTGCCATCGGGCAGCCACTCGGGCGCACCGACGCTCCACTCACCGTGCGTGATCTGGCGAGGCGTGCCGCCTTCGGCCAGCACGAGGAAGAGTTGTTCTTCACCAGCTGCGGTAAAGCCGACGCGGTCCTGGCGGTAATCGAGTTTTTCGACGACGCGCGGCGCTTCCGTCCACGTCGCGTCGCGCGGCTTCATGCCGCCGACCTTGCCTTCGACCTCCCAGCGTTCGTTGCTCGGGACAAGCGCCGTGAATGCGATCCATCTGCCGTCCGGCGACCATTGGATATCGGACGGCGATTGGGTCACGCGCGTGACTTGCGTGGCTGCGCCCTCCGCATCCATCCAGCGGACGAAGATCTGTGTCCCGGCCGGCTCACCGCGGGCGAGATATGCGATGCGTTCGCCATCGGGCGACCAGATCGGGGACGAACCATCGAGCAGTTTGCGTGGCCGCGAGCCATCGGCATTCATGATGTAGAGCGATGATTCCCACGCATCGTTGATCTTGTCGACCCATCGCCGCGAGTAGATGATCTGGCGGCCGTCCGGCGAAAGATCGGGCGAGCCGACCTGCTCGTACTCGAGGTAATCCTCGATCGTGATGCGATCCGGCTGCTGTGTCTCCGTGGCTGGCTGTGCGGCTACGGCTGGCGCGACGAGGAGTGCGGCCGCTGCGAACGGGAGGGGTACACGCATGATGGCCTCCGACGGGGTGTGGGTCTGACCGGATCGCGAAGCTACGACCCGACCTCACCCGCCCGCAACGGCTCGCATCCCTGCCCCGGGCGGGACGGCATCAGCTTCGACTTGCGTCCTGCCCCCTCGGCTGGCCGGGATCATCCTCGTCGGATTCCTTGTCCGAGAGCTTTGCCCGTTCCTCCCACCAGCGGAGCGGCACAAGGATGAGGATGACCAGGATCGTTGCGCCTGTGGCCCGTACGAAGTCGCCCGCCCCGGCCGCGATTCCCACCGCAGCCGTGACCCAGATGGTCGCCGCAGTCGTCAGCCCCTTCACGGACCCGCCCTGGTGGATGATCGTGCCAGCGCCGAGGAAGCCGATCCCGGTGACGATGTTCGATGCGATGCGGGAGGGGTCACCGCCCTCTCCGGCTCCGATGATCTGTGACAACTGCGTGAACAGCGCCGCGCCGACGCAGATCAGGATCATCGTCCGCAGCCCCGCGTGCTTGCCCGTAACCTCGCGTTCGAACCCGATCACGGCGCCGAGACCTGCCGCCGCGAGCAGGCGCAGAAAAGCATCGAGCTGCGCTTCTGTGAGTTGCAACGCGCCCTGCATCGCCCCGGCGACGATGCCGGCCGCATGCACGGCCACGAGCATTGCATCCAGCAACGGCGCAGACCCGCTCATGGCTGGATATCCGGGCAGTACGTGGCCATGAACTCGAGAAACCGGCTGATCGTGACCATGTCTTGAGCCGTGAATCGAATGGTATGCGCATTCACGCGCTCCACGATCGGCAAGTAGGCGAGCATCTCGGCCGGCCGGTAGTTCTTGAACGTGACTTCGAGGTTGAGCGGCGCGCGCACGATGTACGGCCGCAGTGCCCCTCGCCGCGCGAGCGCGGCCCGCGCCTTGTCGCGGATCAGGACCTGCCCCGCGGCCGGTGTCAGCGTTGCCGCCGCATGGAAACTGATGCCGCGCTTGACTTCTGCGCCTTCGATCGGACCGATCAGCGCTTGCGCTTCGCGCACGGCTGCATCATCGCCCGAAATCATCACGACCGGCACACCGAAATGACCGGCAATCGCCGCATTGATCCCGGACTCCGCCATGGCCGTGCCGTTCAGGTGAACACCGGCGAGATTCGCGCTCGAGATGGTGTGTGCACGCACGCCCTCCGGATTCGTCGTCGCGGAGTGGTAGCCAATGAAGAGGACCGCATCGAACGTCGAATCGATGCCCTCCATCATCATGAGCGGCCGTGGCCAGGACCGGATGACCGTAACATCATCCGGCAACCTGTCGATGAGCAGATTCTGGCCATTGCCGTGCGCATCCGCGACAACGATCTCCGTTGCGCCCGCCGCGCGTACGCCCTCGATCGCCGCAAGCACTTCTGCCGTCATCCACTCGCGCGCACGCTGGTACTCGAACCCGGTCGGCCCGAGCTGCTCGGACGTGACCACGCCCGTGACGCCCTCCATGTCCGCCGAGATGAATACCTTGAGCGGCACCTGCCCCTCTGTTCGCACGGGTGATCCGAGGACTGCCACGCCGATGGCGGCGATCACGAACCAACTCGAACTGCGGCGGAAGTGTGTTGCGCTCGAGCGAAGACGTGGACCCCACCTCCCCCACCGCAGGGTCGTACTCACCCGCCACCGAGAATTCGAGTGCATCATCGCCTCCATGGTTGCCGTTGCAGAAAACTCTCTGTTACCGCGCTGCCACGTCCAGCGAACGTAACACATCCTTCCCGGTTCGCACGTCCGGCCGAGCTTCCAGCAACAGCGCCAGGAAACCCGTCACGTTCGCTACGGCAAAGCTGACGCCGTGCAGATTCCGCTCCGGCGGGATGCCGGGAATCGGCCGCGGATAGCCTGACGCGTGGATAAGAAGGTCGCCTGCGCTTGCGCTCTCGCGCGTTGCGGCGTCCGGCACCATGGCGACGACGCGAATCCTGTCGCGTGGACACATCCAATCGAGCTGCACCGGCATCGCGCCTTCGAGCGAGCCCGGCAACCAGTGCACGCCGTTCTGTTCACCCGGCGACACGATCAACGACCCGTGCAGTCGCGCGTACGTGACAGCTTCAGCGAGCAGCGCTTCGTGTTCCGGGTTCGCCGTACCCAGGCTCAGGTTGATGAGTCTGCAATCATGCTCGACGGCCCAGCGGATGGCGTGCGCCAGTGTGTGGGCGGTCGTGGCGAGGTGTCTGTCGAACACGCGCACGGGGACGATGCGTGCGCATGGCGCCTTCTCGAGGATGGCCGCTGCAACCGCCGTCCCGTGGCCGATCTGGTCGATGGTATCGTCGTCCTCCCCATCGACTCGGATCCGGATGCCCGCTTCGACGTCGCCCACGTGCGAATGTCCGCCCACGACGCCACTGTCGATGACTGCGACGCGCACGCCCTCGCCCGTTCGACCGGCGAACGGCGCTTCAGTCAGCGAAAAGGTTCGATTCCGCGATGTCAGCGACGGTGAACAGGGTTGCAAACTCGCTCCGGCGCGCCAGCAGCGACTCGGCAGTGCCGTCCTCGACGATGCGGCCGCGATCGAGAACCACGACGCGGCCGGCGCGGCGGGCCAGCTCCATCCGGTGCGTGATGACGATGGTCGTGCGATCACGCATCACGGCCTCGTACCCGCGGATGACCTGCGCTTCGGTCGACGGATCGAGAGCGGCTGTCGCTTCATCGAGCACCAGCACTGCCGGATCGGCAAGGAACGCGCGCGCTATGGCAAGCCGCTGCCTCTCACCGGCCGACAGAGCGCGGCCGCGTTCGCCGACAGGCGTGTCGAGGCCGGCCGGTAACTTCTCGATCAATGCGTCGAGCCCCGCAGCACGGACCGCTTCATCGATGCTCCCAGCGTCCGCTTCCGGATTCGCGTAGCGGATGTTTTCGAGAAGCGTCGTGTTCAGCACGAACGGGTCCTGATCGACAATGACGACTGCGCGGCGCACATCCGCGAGGCGGAGCGCGCGCAGGTCGCGGCCATCGAGTGTGATGCGACCGCTATCCGGGTCCATCTGTCGCACCAGCAGGTCCGCGATGGTCGATTTGCCGACGCCGCTCCGCCCCACGATTGCGACGATCTCGCCCGGCGCGACATCGAGCCGGACGCCCTCGAGCACGGGCGCGCCTCGCCCGAAGGTATAGGAGACGTTGTCGAATCCGACGCGCCCCCTCGCCTGCGAAAGCGGCAGCGCATCCGGTGCTTCGACGACCTCGATCGGTGCATCGAGAATCTGATTGACGCGATGCAATGAAGCCCTCGCCGTGGCGATGCTCGCGTACAGGCCCATCATGCCCTGGACCGGTCCGAGCAGGCGCATCTGATAGGCGGTGAACGCGACCAGAGTACCCATGGTCAGCGTGCCATCGATCACGCGCGCACCGCCGTACAGAAACACAGCCGCTGTCCCGGCGGCGAGAAAGAGCCCCGGCAAGCCGCCGGAGAGGTATGTGAGCCGGCGCATCGACATCAGCGCATCGATGAAGCGATTGTTCTTCGCGCCGAAACGTGCGACTTCGCGCTCCTGCGCATTCGCGCCCACGACGACGCGCATGCCCTGAAGCGTCTCGATCAGGAATGTGCCGAGGTCTGCGCTGCGTTCGCGCAGAACCGCGACCGAGCCTTCCAATCTGCGACGGTACCGGACCAGCGCGAAGAACGCGGGCGGCAGTGCGATGAGAACAAGGAGGAACAGCTTCGCATCGAGGTAGAGCAGCATTGCCGTGGTACCGGCGAGGAACAGCGCATTACCCACCCAGGCGAGGGCGGCTTCCGCGACGACCCGCTGGATCTCGCCGATGTCACTGTTGATCCTCGACACGATCTGGCCAAGCGGCATATCGGTGTAGAAACGCGGCGACAGCCTTTGCAGATGGCGGTAGACGGCGAGCCGCATGTCGAACAGGATGTCCGCTGAGACGTGCGTGTAGCGAAGTCCGCTGATCACGTTGAAGGCGAAACTCGCCAGCGTGATGGCACCGAAGAGAGCAACAATGCGAACGAGTGCAGCCATATCGCGCGCGAGCAGTGCATCGTCTACCAGAATCTTGGACAGGTAGGGCAGCAGCAATGAGAGTCCGGTCCCGGCAACGGACAACGCGATGACCGGCACGAGCCGGCGCGCGTGTGGGCGGATGTACGCGAGTGCGCGGCGGAGGTCGCGATCCAGAACTCGCCGGGCCGCTGGCACTTCGGTCAGCGGCCGCCGGTCGGCCGCGGCGGCAGAAGTACGAACTCGGTCATGTCGGCGCCGAGGTCGACCGTGCGAACCTTCTCGAATGTCTGTGCATCGTAGAAATCGATCGTGCTGCCAGCGCCGTGGATGTAAAGGTAGCGGCCGTTCGAGCTGGGTGTGAGCGACATACGCGGCCGGCCCTCGAACGGCGTACGCTGCGAGACGCGCCGATTCTCGAGATCGAAGGTCCAGAACTCGTAGTTGCCAACCTGCTGGCGCAGCGCGTACGCCTTGCTCTTGTCCGGGGCAAGACCGAAACTGCCGATCGACTGGCTCGGTCCGAGTGTGTAGAAATCGACCGATTTCGCGACCAGGTTCACACGCGCGACGCCCATCAACGTGCGGTTCTGTACCGGGTCCGTGACGCGGAACAGGCCCGTGTAGAAGCCCGGCTCCTCGTAGATGTCTTCAGGAAAGCCGAAATTGAACCGACCCATCCCCTCCTCGAGTGCGTGCGCGAGCTGGAAACGGTCAACCTGCTTCATTGTACCGGTATCGAAGACGAGGATATCGTCCGTCGAGAAGAAGTACATGAGCGACCCATCCGGCGAGAACAGGATGCGCGCGCCCTCGCGCTCTTCTCCGTTCGGCCACGGGATCGTGTCGGTCACCGCGCGCTTCTGCAAGTCATAGCGCAGCAGTCTCGGCGGGTCGACGACAAAACGGTCTATCTGCTTCGTGTACGTCTTGACGAAGAGAATCGCGAACCGTTCCTTCGGGTCGACGTTGAGCCCATAGATGCGGACCTTGCGATTCCCCTCCGATAACATGAAATGATCGGTGGCCTCGCCCTTCACGAGATCGACGATCGTGACGTGCTCGAATGTCGCATCGATCGCATACAACCGGCTGCGGTCCGGCGTGATCACGAAACCGACCGGGATACCCTGCGCCACCGCGATCGTATCACGGACCGCCATTGTCTCTTCATCGACGACGTAGATTGCCTTCGCGTAATTGCCGACGAGGATCGTGCCGCTGCCTCCGCTGGCGAGGCTGCCCGCGTTCTGGGCCTGCGCCTGCACGGGCGCGGCCAGGGCGAGTGCTCCGATCGCGATCGCGACAGTGATCGGCTTCATGGAAAGATCAGGTCGATCTTGCGCCAGTCCTTCTGCGCGGCAGCGCACTTCGCGGTCCAGTCCGGTGCGTGGTTGTACAGGTCGGGCACGTGGGCCGGCCAGAAACAGGTCAGATAACAGTCGAAGAGATCGCGTTCGACGGGCTGGCACAGACCCGCGGTGCTGCCCGTGCTGTCCGCTTCCCAGCCGGGCGCAAACACGAACGAACAACCTAACGGGATATGCGGCCCGCCTTCCGTCCCCGGCTGCTGGAGCGCGACAACGTCCGGTTCCTGCGCCGGTGCCGGCACATCCGCCGGCAGCGCGGTGTGCGCCTCGAGCGCCACGCCGCGACGCCGCTCGCTGGTTGATTCGGGCGCCACAGCGGCCCGCCCCTGCAACGCATCGATCTGCTTTGCCTTCCGATTGACCGGCGTGATGTGCTCCACGATCATCTCCTCTCGACTCACGCGTCGAAGCGCGCGAGGATCTCCGGCTTCTGCTCCGCGAGCGTCGCGTAGACGCGAAGACACGTATCCGTCCAGCTGCGAATCCAATCACAATAGTGCAGGTTGGGACTCGTAGTCGTGCCGTAACGTGTGTGCGCTTCGTGGTAACACCCGCCCGCGCAGATCGGCCGCGCCCAGCACGTGCTGCAATCCGTCTTGTGCGCGATGTGATGCTGTTGCAGAAACGCTTCCTGGCGATCCCGATCGATGCCCCTGTCGACGTTGCCAATGCGATGCTCGTCCGACCCGGCGAAACGATGACACAGCGCGACATCGCCGTCCGTCGCGACGCCGACCAGTCCGAGTCCGGCCCCGCAGGGATACGCCTTGCTCATCCCCTTATGGATCTCCTCGAGCGTGTCTTTCACGTTCGAGAAACCGTGGTGCCGGTTCGCCAGCGTCGCAGCCAGAAAGTCATAGGCGAGTTGCTGGAATTGCGCGAGCATGCGATCGAAGCCCTCATCGCGAATCGCGTGATCGCGGTTCGCTGACGTCGTGACCGGTGCAAAGCCGATCTCGCTGAAGCCGATCTCGTCGGTCAGGTGCCGGTAGATGCCGAGCACATCCAGATTCTGGCGGGTCAGGGTCACCCGCGCGCCGATCGGCCGGCTGCGGTGGCGGGCCAGCAGCTCGCGGATCTTCGGCAGCACGATGTCGTAGCTGCCCATGCCATTGTTGAACACACGGAACCGATCCTGCTGCTCGCGCCCGCCATCGATCGAGACCGTTACACCGACGTTGTTCTCGACCAACCAGTCAATGACTTCGGACTTGAGCAGTGTCGCATTCGTCGTCAGGCTGGCATCGACTTCCTTGCCCAGCGTGACCGCCCTGTCGCGCGCGTACTGCAATGTCGGCTTCAGAACCTTGAAGTTGAGCAGCGTTTCGCCACCGAAGAACGTGAGGTGCACGACCCGGTTGTCGCCGGATTCCGCGAACATGAGATCCACGCTCTTCCTCGCCGTCGCCTCGTCCATGAAGCGTGGCTTGCCGGTGTCCGGGACGATGCGGTCTTCGCCATACTCATAACAGTACGTGCACGCCAGATTGCACTTGCTCGTCACATTGAGGACGAGTGTCGTGAGCGGGATCCGGCGGGGCGTCTCGACCCGGACGGGACGGATCGGCTCATGGACCGACCGGATTGCACGGATACCAAGCAATTCAGCGATCGTGTCGCGCACTTGCTGATCGCCAAAACGCGCATCGAGCGATGCGTGGAGCTCGTCTACCGTCAGGACACGATCTTCCAGCGCATCGAGAACGGCCGCCGCCGCATCGTCCAGACGAAAGATGGCCGCCGACGGGACCATGTATGCGTACGGCGCCCCGACTGACTCGAAGCGATGGTATTCCCCTCTGCCCAG
This sequence comes from Longimicrobiales bacterium, assembly GCA_050732695.1. Taxonomy (GTDB): domain Bacteria; phylum Gemmatimonadota; class Gemmatimonadetes; order Longimicrobiales; family RSA9; genus JBFFZF01. The sequence continues at coordinate 13,063 of JBOHRL010000026.1, forward strand.
ACCGCTCACCGGTCGAGTCTCTCGCGACGTTGAAGAGGGCGCACTCACGGTTTCATTCTCCAGGCGTTTCTGTGTGGTTCGTGCAGGCGAATCGGGTCACCGCTCGATTCTCCACGGTTCCCACCGCATGTACAACGGCACGGTGACCAGCAGGTGACCTCTTGCCTTGAGTGTTCGCGATGTCGGTCCGGGCGACGTCCATGACGCGACGACCCAGACATCGCCGATGTTGTTGCGATTCCGACTGCGCTGCGGGTTGGGTCCATCGACACTGGGTGTGAACAGGCCGCGCGCGTCGATCGTACCAACGAACTTCAGGTCATCGTCATCATAGGTAACACCGTATTCCTCGAGGCTCCACGTGGCAGTCACGGGCCCCAGTGCCACGTCGTCATCCGTATCAGGCTTGCCGTCCGAACCGTCATTCCAGGCCATGGCTTCGAATGTCTGATACTGCTTCGGGAAATTCTCGCCGCCGACGCGCGCCATGCCGGCCTGCGGTTCGACCCTGATGCGGCTCACGCTGTCGTAGACGGCCAGACCGGCACGCAGGCCTGCACCGGCGAGGAACAGATCGCGTGCACCGGTGATCGCAGTCGAATCGGCACGCACGAGTATCGTCACGATATCCGGTGCGGCATTCACGATACGCTCGACATGCACGCCAGGTCCGAGGTCGATGCCAGCAGGCGTCAGATTGGCCGGTAGATTTGCGCCGTGGATGCGAATCTCGGACGCAGCCGCCCCAGCGCGAATCGCACCGGGATGGGCGCCCGCGATCACCGCATCAGAACCAATACGTGCCATCGTTACATCCATACCGAACTCATCATACTCGCCCGTGAACCAACGGCCGCGCATCTCGGCCCAACCGGGCTCGACAAGCATGACCTCTCGCCACACCGCCTCACTGCCGCTCTCCGTCGAACTGCCGCGCCACTGGTAGCCCGTGTAGACGAGCGAATTGCCGGCGCGCTCGACGCGCTTGCCCGTGCGCACGTAGACGTAGGAAGCCTGCGTCGTAAACTCGCCTTCCTTCCCGGCGGCCGACACGATCGCGACGCGCCCGAAGAACGGGCCCCGCCCGGGCTCGAAGCCGGATAATAGCCAGTTACCAGCGAGACGTGGGACGCGCATCGTCGCCCTCCATGCCGTCCACTCCGGCGTACGGAGCGGGAATGCGGAGGCGAGATGATCGATGGCGTGATCCATCGGGTGCCGAGCGTCCTCGCCCTGCCCCGGTGGCCCGCCTCTACGGAACGCCTGGAAATCCGAGCCCGGGTAATAACCGCGGTGCATCGCGATGAGCAGCCCCCATTCGTCCTTTGTCCTGCGCTGCGTGATCACGCGCCCCATCGAATGACACGCGCGGCACGTCCTTTCCGTGCGCTCGTCCGCGTTGTACCGATGGTCGATCATGCGCCGTTCCAGTTCGAATCGTCCCGGCTCCGCTTCCTCCGGCGCGAGGCCCTGACTGTCCGCGAGATAACGCAGCACCGCCCGCGCCGCCGCCGGTTCGAGTTGCGCCCCGTTCAGCGTGACCATGCGCCGGATCGATGTCTCCCAACCCTCGGGCGACTTTCGCAGATAGGAGATCCGCGTCATCCGGCCGGTCGAATCCTGCGCGTGGCACGATGAGCACTGCGAGATCACAGTTGCGTCGCGAACAGCGTAACCCGGCAGCGTGTCCGTTTGCGTTTGCGCAGCGGCTGGCACCGTCGAAGCCAACAGCAAGCACGCCAGAACGTGAAGTCGTCGAGGGTTCGCCCTCATGTGCAGCCGCTCCAATGGCAGTGGACGCGCGAACGATGCCGGCCCGGCCGCGGGAGTGTCAAGCGGACCGGGTACCATTATCCAAAGTTTGCCGATCCACCTATGGTGCCGCCCGGGAGGGCAATCCAGACTTCATCGAGCAAATCGAACTCACCATCGGCCGCGAACCGGCCCGATCGGTCAGATTCCTTTGCGATTCGATGCGTTCAGGCAGACGCTTGTCGAGAGCGGAACTGTCAGGCGTTGCCGTGTGTCCGGGCACGAAAGTCGAGCGGGTGAACTTCCCGCTAGGGGATTGGGCCAACTTTGGGGAATGGTTCCCGGTCCGTCAGGAATCCCTTGCCGACGAGGACGGCCAGAACACCGAGGAAATCCGGCATCGTGACCGGAGCGGCGGACCGGTGATAGGCTTCGAAGAGATCCGGGACCTGCTCGAACTCACTGGTGAGTCGGACGACCAGGTCGAGGTCGATGCCGCGCAGGAAGCGGATCCCCTCCGGAAACGCTGGCGTGGCGAGGTGCGGGTGCAGGGCAACGCGGTGGCCATGCACAACCGACCTGTCGACGCGACGCAGCGTGTCGGCCGGCACGAGCGAAAGCCGCGGCGCACGGCGTATGAACTCGAATGCGGCGAGCACTTCGGGATCGGCCCGGAGCGCCGCAATGTCCGGCTCGCGGCCATGGCCGGGTTCGCCGAGTGCGCCGAGTGTACCGGGTGTACCGGGTGCGCCGGGTTCGCCGGGTTCGCCGGGTGTTCCTCGATCAAGCCAGAACGGGTGATCGTGGGAAGCGCCAGCCTCGCGCGCGAGTTCTGCTGCCTGTCGGGTCAGGCTCTCATACATCAGTCTTTCGCGGGCTTCGTGAAAGCCGAGTGCAACGCTCTCGAGCGATGGCTCGGCCAGGCAGGTATCGACGACCACGGCGGCGAGCCAGCCGGAAGCGAGAGCTTTCTTCACACCGTAAGAGGACAGCGGGTCGACGAACGTGGCGGCATCGCCGGCGAGGACAATGCCGTGACAGGTTGTATGAAGTGCGTCATAGCTCGAAGCGTCGGCCGCCCATGGTCCGGCGGACGGGAAAGCTTGGGCGAGGAGTGAACGGAACCTGGCGGTGCGCGCGATTTCTTCGGCGTAGACGTCTCCGAGCCGGTCGCGGCCGACCACGCGAGTACGTCCGGGGTCGACCATTACGGCGAAGTGCCGGGTTGTTCGTGAAACGGGAACGGACCATGCCCAGCCGTTCTCGTAGCTCTCGACGAGCGTGTGCGTCTCGTCGTCGAGGTGCCACCCATCGGGACATTCCCAGGCGGCGATGAGCGCGAGGGTTCGATGGCCTGCGGCGGGCCGGCGCCACCCGTGTCGGGCAACGACGCCGCTCCGGCCAGAGGCATCGATGACCCACCGGCAGCGCACGGTTCCGGAGCGGCCTCCGGCGTCGAACCGGACGACGGGGCCCCCGCGCCAGAGGGGGCCCGGTTTGCGGTGGGCTGTGTCCGCGGGAGCTCGATGCGCGACGCCCTTGCCGGCACCGGCGACGTCACCTCCGCCGCCCACCGTGCCGATTTCTTCGTTGGCAAACGAGCCAGGTCCCTGGCCGGTGACTTCGCGAACGACGGCACCGTCGCGGCAGTCTACCCCTGCCGCCCGCGCGGCTTCGAGGAGCAAGCGGTCGAACCTGTCACGGGTGACCTGGTATCCGGTCGAGCCGTCTCCGAACATGTGAACACGGACGTTGCCGTCGCCCCACCAGACCGTGTTGCCGGCGGTCCTGACGAAGCCCTCCGCCTCCACGAGCGCCGTCACGCCGAGCGGATCGAGCAGCTTGCGGCAGCTGGGCGGCAAGGATTCGGCGAAGGGCGGGCGACTCGACGGCCGGGTGAGCAGCAGCACGCGGTTTCCCCAGAGCGATAGCAGCCGTGCGGCGGAAGCGCCCGCCGGCCCGCCGCCAATGACGACGACGTCCGGATCGCCGTCACGTTCCCCCTGCGATCCTCGCGCTGCATCGCGCTCCAATTCTCGCAGCGCTCCGGAACGGTCCTTCATCCTTCGCGCGATTCCATGTGGCGCATTCGTCTACTCGATTGCTGGTACGCTACTCCGCTGTAACGCATTGCCTCGCTGAAGCGTCGCGGTGCCCGAAGACCCGACGCAGAAACATGCCGGTTCGCTGAAACGTCGCGGTGCTCCACAACCCGGTCGCAGAAACTTGCCCGGTTCGCGCATCGCCCGTCACATTATGATGTTGCACGCACATGCGTCAGAGGAAGACGATGCACAGACAACTTGCGGCCATACACGTCGAAAAGCGACCGGCCGGCCTTCGATTCGAAGGGCGGATCCTCTTTCTTGTTGACGATGCCGATCTGATGCGCCGCCAGCTCGAGGGCGAGGATCTGGAGCTGACGGAAGCGGTGCGCTCGGCGCTGCGCGACCAGATCTCGACCGATGAGATCACACCCGCATACATCTGTTACTACTTCGACGAGACACTGGGCCAGTTCCCGTATCTGGGTCTCCGTGCGGGTGGCGATTTCCCGGTCAAACGCGGCAGCGTGAAGAATGGCGGTTTCGTCTGTTCGGTCAGTGGCAAGCGACGCGGCAAGGGCAGTTCGCGCGAGCAGTCGCCGTACGCCGAGATGATGGCGGGGATTCGCGTCGTCATAGCCGAGAACATCGAGCGTATCTACAACGAGAACTGCCAGAACCTGGGTGTTCTGACCTCGACGGATTTCTCTCTCATCGAGCGGATCCGGAAGGGCGAGGAGATTCCGCTCGAGGCCTTCACGGCCGGTGTCGACCCGATCACACGCGAGATCATCGAGTACGGCGGCCTCTTCGAATACAATGTTGCGAGATTACAGGGCAGCGTCGCGATCCCGCCGGTCTTCTCACAGCTCGAGCCTGGCGAAGCATCAGGGCAGGTGGCCAGGGATGAAGAAGCGGTGCAGCGGCTGCGTGGTACGCCGGATCCGGGTCCGCACGCTGACGGCTGGACGCCGGAAGACGCGGCGATCCAGGTCGCGGCCACATCGCAGCCGACGAACCGCGGCGTGCCGGAGACGGGTGGCATCGTACACGATGCGCAGTTCGGCCGCCGTCCGATGACGATTGCCGAGAAGATCTTCGCCTCGCACTGGGTAGTCGATGCTGCGCATGGCCGATCCGGCGTGCCCTGGGTCCAGCCCGGCGACAGCGGTTTCGTTCTTACGGACCTGCGTTTCTCGCACGAGTACGTCTCGCCCATGGCCGCGATCTTCTTCGAGGAGAAGCTGGGCGAGGACGCGCGGGTCACGGACCCCGGCTCGATCCTCATGTTCCGCGATCATCTCACGTATCTTCACGAAGTCATGCCGGCGGAGCGTGTGCAGCTCGGCCTTCTCGATGTCGCCCGGCAGCTCGAGGTCAAGCAGCGCGAGTTTGCCATTAAACAGAACATCAAGTTATACGGCGAACGCGTGGGCGCGCGCCTCGGTTCCGAAGCGATCTGTCACTCGAAAGTTCTCGAATCATACGCAGAACCCGGCATGCTGATCGTCGGCACGGACTCGCACACGCCACACGCCGGTGCGGCAGGTTGTATCGCATTCGGCATCGGTACGACGGCAATCTTCAATGCATGGATCACGAAGGACGTTCGGGTTTCGGTGCCGCCTTCGTTCAGGGTCAATGTGCGAGGCAGGAAACCGGCGAATGTGACGGCCAAGGATTTCATGCTCGAGATCCTGCGCCATCCCTACATCCGGGACGGGCACGCGATCGGCCAGATCATCGAGTATGGCGGCGATGCCGTCGAGGCGCTCAGTGTGGACGAACGTGCGACCATGACCAACATGGCCGCTGAGGTTGGTGCCTTCACCGGCATCATCGCGCCCGACGAGCGCGTCATCGATTACCTCATGACGGAACGCGGCATGGGCTACGATCGCGCGAAGGCTCTGTGTGCCGGCCTGTTCTCCGATCCGGAAGCGGAATACGTCAAGGTGATCGACATCGATGCGGCCGCGGTCCGGCCCATGGTTGCACTGCCGGGCGATCCCGGGAACGGCCTGTTCATCGATGAGCTGGGCGATGAGCCGGTGCGCATCGAGGTCGCTTACGCCGGCTCGTGCACTGCCGGCAAGAAAGAAGACATGGACATGTATGCGGCCGTCCTGTCCGCCGCCCGGCAGCAGGGGCTGCGTGTCCATCCCGACGTGAAGATGTTCATCCAGTGTGGCTCGCAGGAGGTCCGCGCGTATTGCGATGAACGCGGTTATCTCGCACTGTTCGAGGCCATGGGCGCCGAATTCATCGAGCCCGGCTGTGGCGCGTGTATCGCCGCGGGCCCCGGTACGAGCAAACGCACGGACGAGGTAACGATCAGTTCACAGAACCGGAATTTCCCAGGCCGTTCCGGTCCCGGCCAGCTTTACCTCGCCTCGCCCTACACGGTCGCCGCGTCCGCGATCGCCGGCTGTATCGTCGAATGGCAACCCGGCCAGCCGATCCGCCAGCTCGAGGGAGCGACGGTTTGAACTCCTGCGGAACGTTCGATGACTGACCATTCGATGGACCGCGACGACGCCGCGCGTGCGAGAAGTTCCATGGCTGACCGTTCGATGGATCGCGATGATGACGCCGTGCGGCGGCGACTCAAGCGCACCGCAGTCAAAGTCAGCGTGGTGCAGGTCATCACGCTGCTCCTGCTCGGGTTGTTCCAGGCGATGTTCTCGAGCGCCTGATCGCACGTCATGCACTGGTTCAACTGGCTGATCGTCGCCGTCTACATCGTCTGGATCGTCTGGGACGGACTGCGCAGGGCGAAGGGGACCGACGAGCTCGAGGGCTACTTCCTGGCCCGGCGCAGCCTGCCGTGGTGGGTCGTCGGACTCTCCGTCATGGCAACACAATTCAGCGCCATCACCCTCATCGGAACGACCGGACAGGGTGCTGTCCATGGCATGAGCTTCGTGCAGTTCTACTTCGGGCTTCCGCTCGCTATGCTGATCCTCTCGTTCACGCTCGTGCCATTCCTGTACCGCGCGAAGGTCTACACCGCATACGAATACCTGGAACGCCGCTTCAACGCACCGACCCGCGCGCTCACGGCTTTCCTGTTTCTCGTGTCGCGTGCGATGTCGGCCGGCGTCATCATCTCGGCGCCGGCGGTCATCTTCTCGTCGATCTTCGGCTGGCCGATTCTCTGGTCGGTTGCACTGATCGGCCTGCCCACGGTCGTGTACACGATGATCGGCGGCGTCCAGGCCGTCGCGTGGGCCGACGTCAAGCAGATGGTGATCATCGTACTGGGCCTTTTCGGGACCATCATCGCTCTTGTGCTCGGGTTGCCAGACGGGGTCGCCGTCACGGATGCGCTGACAATAGCGGGTTCGACGGGTCGCATGCGCACCTTCGATTTCCGCTTCGATCTCGACCAGACGTACACGTTCTGGTCCGGGCTCATCGGCGGGACGTTCCTGATGCTCTCGTACTTCGGAACCGATCAGAGTCAGGTCCAGCGCCACCTCACGGCCAGGTCGGTCGATGCAGCGCGTAGCTCGCTCCTCATGAGCGCATACTGGAAGATTCCGCTTCAGGCGTTCGTCCTGCTCGTCGGCATTCTCATCTTCGTCTTCTATCTGTTCACTCGCCCGCCACTGCTGTTCAATCCGGCGCACGAGGCGCAGGTCCGCGAAGCGGCAGCTACGGAGTATGCCGGTCTCGAATCGCGATTCGCTGAAGCGTTCTCGCGGCGACGTGATGCGGCTCATGCAGTCGCTACTGCGCGCGCTGCCGGCAATGACGAGACCGTGCGCCAGACTCTCGACGCATTCCTTGCCACGGAGGCAGAGATCGGTGCCGTCCGTAATGATGCCCTGACCCTGGCCACCCGCGTCACCGGCACGACGGCCGCGGACATCAACTACATCGTCCCCGCTTTCGTGCTGAATCACCTGCCCATCGGGCTTACCGGCCTTTTCATCGCTGCCGTGCTTGCCGCTGCAATGTCGAGCATTGCCGCTGAACTCAATTCGCTCTCGACTGCGACGATCATCGATTTCTATAAACGATGGGTCCGACGCGATGGACCCGACGCTCACTTCCTGCGCGTCTCCCGCATCGCGACCGGCTTCTGGGGCATCTTCGCGTGTGCAGTCGCGACGTACGCTGTTGCACTCGGGTCACTCATCGAGGTGGTCAACCGTTTCGGCTCCTTCTTCTACGGCTCCATCCTCGGCGTCTTCCTGCTGGCGATGATCCGGCGCGCCAACGGGTTTGGCGCATTCTTCGGTCTCATCGCCGGCATGGTGGCCGTCGCCGCCGTCTCCGTGCTGTATCCGTCCGTGTCGTTCCTGTGGCACAACGTCGTAGGCGCGGTCGTCGTCGTCTTCATCGGCATGGCCATCAGTCTGTTCGGCAAGGCACCGGCTCGAGCGACGCCGTGATCGATCGCATCAGCGCTCTGCTCGCCATGCTCGAGAAGCGGCCCGACGATGCGCGCCTCCGCTTCGGACTGGCCGCCGAGTACGAGAAGGCGGAACGCTGGGATGACGTCATCACGCAGTTACGCGCGTATCTCGAAATGACCGATGATGAGGGCAATGCGTGGGGCCGACTCGGCGCCGCGTTACGCAACGTCGACCGCACCGACGAAGCGCTCGATGCGTACACACGCGGCATCGATGTCGCACACCGCCACGGCCACCCTTCCATGGCAGCCGCGTTCGAGGACATCATTCGCGACATGGGTGATTCGCTCGAGTGATGACGTGTCCCTGCACGATGGTTGAGCGGAGGGTTCTTCGAGTACTCAGTACCTGTGATGAGCAGTCCGGGCCCCTGCCCGGGTAGTGCGATTCGCCATCCGGCCCTTGCCTCGCCGGAGGCGCGACTCGACCTTCCCCGCAACACAAACGAAATGCCGGAACCCGATCGAGACACACCATGGTGATGCCAACAAGACGTGAGCGGGTGGTGCCTCGGCTGATCGAGGACGAGATGCGCGAATCGTTCCTCGACTACTCGATGAGCGTGATTGTGCAGCGCGCATTGCCGGACGTGCGCGACGGCCTCAAGCCAGTGCACAGACGGATTCTTTATGCGATGCACGACGCCGGCCTGATCGCCAGCAGGCCGTACAAGAAGAGTGCGACAGTGGTGGGCGATGTACTGGGCAAGTACCACCCGCACGGGGACACGGCAGTCTACGATGCACTGGTGCGCATGGTGCAGGATTTCTCGCTGCGCTATCCGCTCGTCGATGGGCAGGGCAACTTTGGCTCGATCGATGGTGACAACGCGGCGGCCTACCGCTACACGGAAGCGCGGCTGACACGGCTTGCGGGCGAACTGCTGGCCGACATCGAGAAGGGCACGGTCGACTTCATCCCGAACTTCGATGACCAGCGCGAGGAGCCGCAGGTCCTGCCCTCGAAGTTCCCGAATCTGCTCGTCAACGGCTCGAGCGGGATCGCGGTCGGGATGGCGACGAACATTCCGCCTCACAACCTGCGCGAGATCGGCGCGGCCATGCGGCACCTGCTCGACCATCCGGATTGCACGGTGGACGACCTGATGAGGCATGTCCCGGGCCCGGACTTCCCGACTGGCGCCTACATCCTTGGCAGACAGGGCATCCGCGACGCCTACGAGACGGGGCGAGGCCGGATGGTGATGCGGGCGGCCGTGCACAAGGAAGCGCTGCGCGGCGGCAAGGAGCAGCTCGTCGTGACCGGGCTGCCCTACGGCGTATCGAAGGTGAGAGTGATCGAGCAGATCGCCGGCCTGGCCAGGGGCGGCAAACTGCCGGATGCCGCGGATCTCCGTGATGAATCGGACCGGGACGGCATGCGCATCGTCATCGAACTCAAGCGCGGCGCACGGGTTCCGGCCATCCTCTCATTGCTTTACAAGCAGACGCACCTGCAAGCCACGTTCGGCGCCATCATGCTCGCTCTCGACCATGGCGTGCCGCGCGAGCTGCCGTTGCGCGCCCTGCTCGAGCGTTTCCGCGACCATCGCCTCGACGTGATCCGCCGTCGTTCCGCCCACGACCGTGACGCGGCAAAGGCGCGCGCACACATCATCGAAGGGCTGTTGACCGCACTCGACGACATCGATGAAGTCATCGAGATCATCCGATCATCGAAGAACCAGGACGCGGCGGCAGAGAAGTTGAAGAGCCGCTACGATCTGTCCGATACACAGGCGAAGGCGATTCTGGCCATGCGCCTTGGCACACTCACCGCGCTCGAAACGACGGAGCTGCGCGACGAACTGAAGGTGTTGCGCAGGCAGATTCGCGAACTCGAGGCGATCCTGAAGAGCGACAAGCGCCAGCGCGAGGTCCTGCTCGAGGAACTGGACAGCGTGGTGGAGGCCTTCGGCGACGATCGCCGCACCGTCATCCTCGCCGAGGCAGAATCGTTCGAAGTCGAGGACCTCGAGGCCGAGGAACAGGTCGTTATCTCGCTCAGTCACGCAGGCTATATCAAGCGTGTACCGATGGCGCTCTACCGGCGTCGTGTCGCACGCGGCAAGGCACAAGCGGGGATGGATCGTTTCGAAGACGATTTCATCGAGCACGTGTTCGTAGCCGGCAGTGCGGACACGCTGCTGTTCTTCTCCGATCGTGGCAACGTCTATGCCCTCGCAGTCCATGACGTTCCGGAGGCGGGGCCGGCAAGCCGGGGCCGCGCGCTCGCCCAGGTGCTGACCATGGAGAAGGGCGCACGCGTCGCCGCGCTCGTCGCAGTCAGTGAGTTCGCCAGCGAACGCTCGCTCCTGTTTCTCACGCGCCAGGGCAGCATCAAGCGAACGTCACTCGACGAGTACGCGAAGATCCGCGCGGGCGGCCTTGCGGCGATCAAACTCCACAAGGATGACCGCGTTCTGGACGTCCAATTGCTCGAAGCGGGAACCGACATCGTGATCGTGACGCGACAGGGCCGGGCCATCCGTTTTCCGGAATCCGAAGTCTCCTCGATGGGCCGCCTCACGCAGGGCGTGCGCGGGATCCAGCTGCGCAAGGGCGATGCCGTCATCGGCATGGTGGTCGTGCGCCGCGACGCTACCCTGTGCACGGTCACCGAGGAAGGCTACGCCAAACGCACGCGACTGGCCGAGTACCCTGCACAGAAGCGTGGCGGTCTCGGCACGATCACCCTCGATGTCACCGAGAGCACCGGTCCTCTCGTCGCCGTCAAGGAGGTCCTGGATGGCGATGAACTGATGGTCATCGCAGCCAACGGCGATGCTTCGCGCATCAAGGCGCCCGTCATCCCGATCCAGGGCCGCGCCACGCAGGGCAAACGTGTGATCCGCTTCGACGAGGGCAGCCGCGTCGTCGAAGTCGCGCGCGTCGCGGAAGAACGGAAAGAGGAATCCGTCGCAGACGGCAATTCACAATTGGATGATGAGGACGGGCACAACGGCAATGACAACGGCGGCAAGGGCGAGGACGCGAATGGGCACGGTGGCGGAGGCGGAGGCGAAGGCGGCAAGGGCGAGGACGAGAACGGGCACGCTGGCGGTGGCGGAGGCGTTGGCGAAGGCGGCAAGGGCGAGGACGAGAATGGGCACGGTGGAGGAGGCGGAGGCGTTGGCGAAGGCGGCAAGGGCCAGCCGGTGAGCGGTCGCACGCGTGGTGCCAGCGGATCGCAGCTCGAGCTGATGGAAGGCGATGACGCGCGTTCGCAACCTCGATGATGCATTTCGAACGTCAGGTTGTAAGCGGTCGGAGAGGCGTGAGTTCGCGAGGCGCACGTCATTCGACGCGCATTCTGGCCAGCGCACGGGAATGAAGCGCGACAACTCCTGTAACTAGGCGCGCAGCGCGGGCGTGGTCGAGAGATTGTCCCTGGGCAGGCCGGCGAGGAAGTGCTTGAGCGCGTGATTGAAGTCTTCGCTCTGTTCGAGGTTGGGCAGGTGACCGGCGCCGGGAATCAGTTCGATGCGCGCAGCGCGGATCCCGCGCGCGAGCATCTCGGCCTCGCCACGGTTGGTGATGGCATCCTCTTCGCCCGCGAGGATGAGAGCGGGTACGTCGATCGTGCGCAGCACGGGCTCGGAGTTGGGTCGGACCGCCATGCCGATCAGCGTCCTGGCCATTGTCTCGCGTGGTGTCTCGAGGATGAGCGCCGACACGAACGAGACGACGTCCGGCTTGCGCTTGTATGTTAGCGGTGCGAGCAATCTGGGAAGCATGGCGTCGGCCACGACACGCGGTCCATCGACGAGGACGCGTTGCGCGAGCTGGCGCCGCGCACGTTTCGTCTCGGGCGAGTCGGCGCCCGCGCGTGTATCGCATAACACGAGTGCACGCACGCGTTCAGCATGGAGGCGCCAGAGTTCGAATGCGATGTAGCCGCCCATCGACAGCCCGCACACCACAGCTCTTTCGATCTTTAGACGATCGAGCAGTGCAACGAGGTCTTTGGCGAAGCCAGCCATCTCGAAGATATCGCTGTCGCCTGCTTCGGAGGCGCCGAAGCCGCGCAGGTCCGGCGCAATGCCACGCCAGCCGCGTGGCAAGGTGGCGAGCTGTGAGCCCCACATCGCGGAATTGAAGGGGAAGCCGTGAATGAAGAGAATCGCGTCGCCGCTGCCGCGCTCGCGCCACTCGATCTCGGCGCCGTTCGCCGCCGTGCCCATTGCTGCACCGCCGTCCCAGGAAGGGAATTAGATCCCGAGTGAAGCCCGGATGATCGGATCGATCCGTTCGGGCGACCATGGCGGCGAGAAGGTCAGCTCGACGTCGGCCGACTCGACGCCATCCACTGCTTCGATCGCGGCGCGCGCGTCATCCACGATCTGACTCGCCACAGGACAGAACGGCGAAGTCAGCGAAATCAGCGCGCGCACGTGTGTGTCCTGTATCTCGATGCCGTAGACCAGGCCAAGCACCACGAGGTCCAGATTGAGCTCGGGGTCCTTGACCTTGCGGAGCGCTTTCCTGACGTCTTTCTCGGTTGGCATTCGCCGTTTCTCCTCTTCGTTGCGATCCTCGTGCCAGCCGGCTCGCCGGCGGCAGAGGCCGTGGCGAAGACGTCCGGCCCTGCCCGCTCGAGAATCGTCGATAACAATAGTAGCCGCCAGCGAGGCGCGCCGCCAAGTGCGCGCGCTTGCGTGCGTTGGGACTGGCCGGCCGCGCGCGAATCGTTGACACTGCCGGGGGCGCTGTTCAGCTTAACACCAGATTGGAATCCACACCACTCGGGCCTTCGAACGGGCCATCGGCCGGAGAATCGTGTACCGACGAACGGAAATGATTGCGCGCATCGGCCGGCCTGGCCCTCGATGGCCGCCAACTTGAACGGACCGCACGAGATCCGCCGCATTGCCGTGAACACGGGCGGCGGCGATGCGCCCGGGCTGAACGCAGTCATTCGCGCTGTCGTGCTGTCGGCGAAGCGGAGAGATTGGGAAGTCTACGGCATTCGCCGGGGATACGGTGACCTGCTCGAGGACCGCGAACCGATCCGCCTCGACGATTCGTCCGTGCGCGGCATTACTCACCTCGGTGGTACGATTCTTGGCACGACGAACCGCGGCAACCCGTTCGAATGGCCGAAACGCCTGACTGACGGGACGATCGAGGTGCGCGATCGGTCCGATGACATCGTCAACGCGTTCCGCCACCACGATCTCGACGCACTCATCGTGATCGGAGGCGATGGTTCGCTGCGCATTGCCAACGAACTCGCACGCAAGGGCATGCCGATTGTCGGTGTACCCAAGACGATCGACAACGATCTTGCTGTGACGCAGGTCACGTTCGGATTCCACACCGCAGTGCAGACCGCAAGCGACGCGCTCGACAAGCTCCACTCGACGGCCGAAAGTCACGAGCGCGTCATGGTCGTCGAAGTCATGGGCCGGAATGCCGGCTGGATCGCCCTGCACGCAGGTCTTTCGGGGACCGCCGATGTCATCCTGATTCCCGAGATCCCGTTCGATCTCGATTCGATCTGTGCAAAGATCGATCGCAGGTACCAGCGTGGCAGGCGCTTCGCACTCGTCGTGGTGGCGGAAGGTGCAGCACCGCGCGGCGGGTCCGCCTCATATGTGGCGGCTGCCTCGCCCGGCACGGTCGCTCGTCTCGGCGGTTTGGCTGAACGACTCGCACACGAGATCGAGACCCGGACCGGCCAGGAGACCCGCTCTCTCGTACTCGGCCACCTTCAGCGAGGCGGTTCACCAACGGCGTATGATCGGTTGATCGCGCTTCGTTTCGGTGCAGCCGCCGTTCGTTGTGTCGCGGCGGGCGACTTCGGAAAGATGGTCGCACTCGATCCGCCCGACATCCGCGCGGTCCCCATCGAGGACGCGATCCAGCAACTCAAGCTCGTGTCACTCGATTCGGATACGATTCAGACTGCTCGGGACCTCGGCATCTGCATGGGTGACTGATCGTTTCAATATCGTCGTATTATCCCGGAGGAATGCTTTATGCGCGCTCAACTGGCAGTTGTTCTCCTGGTCGCGGTACCGTTGCCTGTCGCGGGCCAGACCACACAGGCGTTCGAGCTGACGGTGCAGAACATCATGCGCGGGCCCGAACACGTCGGACAGACCCCGTCGCAGGTGCGCTGGAGCGAGGATGGCCGGTGGATCTACTTCCGCTGGCTTCCGGGCGGCAACGCGTGGGATGCGGAACCGTCGCTGTACCGGGTCGCAGCCAGTGGCGGAACGCCTGTCGAGTTGAGTGATGAGCAGGCCGATTCGGCCGGTGTTCTGCTTGCGGCTGGCCCGCTCTCACCCGACGAGCGCTGGAAGGCGGTATCGTACTCCGGTGATCTGTATCTGATCGACCGCCGTAATCTGTCTGCGCGACGACTGACGCACACGCGTTCGGCCGAAGGTTCGCCGGCATTCAACGCCGATGGCTCTTCGCTCTACTTCCTGAACGAGAACAACCTGTTCGAGTTCGAGATTGCGACCGGCCAGCTGCGTCAGGCGACGGACGTCCGCGCGGGTCCGGCGCCGGAGGATCCTGATGAGGCCGAGGGGCAACGCGGCTTCCTGACAGACCAGCAGAAGGAACTCTTCGAGCACATTCGCCGGCAGATCGCACAGGAAGAAGAGGAGCGCGTACGGACGCGCGAACGCCGCGAGGCCGATCCGCTCCAGACCGTGTACCTCGAGCGCGAGGAACGTGTCTTCTCACTCGAGATCGAGCCGAACGGGGCATACGCGCTGATGACTGCCGGCCGCGCGAACCAGCAGAACGGACGGCGGACTGTCATCCCGTACTGGATCACCGAGTCCGGCTACACCGAGACGCGCGAAGTCCGGAGCAAAGTCGGGGACACGCAGAACCAGTCCGGTCGCCCTGGCATCGTGTCACTGGCGGATGGCGAGGTGAAGTGGCTCGACCTCGCAACCGCCACCGCGCCCGGCGATTCGAGTGCGGCGGAGAGAGACGTCGGCGGCAATTTCATTGCATGGAACGATGCTGGCACACACGGCCTGATCGGCGCGAGCAGCGCCGATTTCAAGGATGCATGGCTGTGGTCCTTCGAGGCATCGACAGGAAAGCTCCGGCTTCTCCACCATCTGCACGATGATGCATGGGTGGCCGGGCCCTGCGCGTTCTGGTTCTCGTGCGCCGGCTGGCTGCCCGATGCGGCCACGGCATGGTTCACGAGCGAGAAGGATGGTCATAACCATCTGTACACTGTCGCAGCGGACGGCAGCAACGTGCGACAACTGACGAATGGCGCGTTCGAGGTACACAACGTCAGGATTTCGCCCGACGACGATCGCTTCTATCTGACGACGAGCGAAGGGACGCCGCACGAGATCCATTTCTGGCACATGAATCTCGATGGCACGGAGAAGACACAGATCACGAAGATGCCCGGCCGCCAGGACGCAACACCGTCGCCCGACGGAAGCCGGATCGCGTTCATTCATTCGTTCTCGAACACGCCGCCAGAACTCTACGTCCAGGACAACCGGCCCGGTCGCGAAGCAACGCGGATTACGACCACACCGACCGAGGAATGGCGATCGTATCCGTGGATTGCACCCGAGATCATACAGGTCACCGCCGAAGACGGGACGAAGGTGCCAGCTCGTATCTACAAGCCGTCTGACGCGAACGCACAACCGAACGGCGCCGCCGTCATCTTCGTGCACGGGGCCGGTTATCTTCAGAACGTACACCGCTGGTGGTCATCGTATTATCGCGAATACATGTTCCACCACATCCTCGCCGCGCGCGGCTACTACGTGCTCGACATCGATTATCGCGGATCCGCCGGCTACGGGAGAGACTGGCGCACGGCCATCTACCGGCACATGGGCGGCAAGGACCTCAGCGACCAGGTCGATGGGTCACGCTATCTCCAGCAGAACTTCGGCATCGACCCCGAACGCATAGGCATCTATGGCGGCAGCTACGGCGGCTTCATCACTCTGATGGCGCTGTTCACGGCGCCCGAACACTTCGGTGCTGGCGCCGGTCTCCGATCCGTCACCGATTGGGCCCACTACAATCACGGCTACACGGGCCGCATCCTGAACCTGCCGCAGGACGATACCATCGCATACGAACAGTCGTCGCCCATCTACTTCGCCGAAGGTCTGGAAGACCCGCTCCTCATCGCCCACGGTATGGTCGACACGAACGTCCATTTCTCCGATGTCGTCCGACTCACCCAGCGGTTGATCGAACTCGGAAAGCGCGATTGGGAAATGGCCGTGTACCCGGTCGAGGATCACGGTTTCGTGGAGCCGGCGTCATGGACAGACGAGTACCGCCGTATCCTCGAGCTGTTCGAGCGAAACCTCAACCCGGCGAGGCCACCGGCGGGGTGAAGTTCTGGTCAGCTCGTCCCGCGGCCTTCAGCTCTTGCCGCGGCGCGCGATATCGGTCGCGCCGGATCCGTCCACGGCGGCGGCTTTCGCTTTGATGAACTCCTGGTGACGCGTGCCGTCGCCCGTCAGAACGAACTCGCCGTACCCGTTGTCCGGATCGAAACCCTGATCCAGCAGTGCATCGACCACTCCGGGCCCACGATTGTATGCCAGCAGCGCCAGGTGCGCATTGCCACCGTACGTGTCGAGCAGTTTGCGCAGGTAGCGGAAACCGACGCGGAGGTTGAAGCGTGCCTCCATCAGGTCTTCGGCGCTCGTCCCTGGAATGAGCCAGTCGGCGGTCGCCGGCATGACCTGCGTCAGGCCAACCGCGCCGACAGGCGAAACCGCCGTCGACCGGAAACTCGATTCGACGCGCACCAGCTTGAACGCGAGGTGTGGGTCGATGTGCTCCTTCGTTGCCGCCCAGTGGATGTCGAGAGCGAGATCGGCCGGGATACGGAACCGCCTGGCGTACTGCGCGGCCACGCGCGTCCGCTCCCGGTGTACGGTGCGGTCCCGCCATGCCGCTGCGACTGCGTCCTGCGCCTGCGCCATCTCGGCCGAGACAGGCTCAGCGAACGCGGTCACCGAGGTCGGTGATCCGTCCTGCTGCTCGACCATGACGAATGCACTCGCCGGGGCCATGAAACCAAGACCTACGAAGAGACTTATGGTCGGTCGCCGCGCTCTCAGGCACAGCGCCCTGACCTCGGGGACCAACCGCATACGCGGGTTCCCTCCGGTTCGGGTGTGTGTCGACGGCCCGCCACCCCTTGCCCGGAGTGACCGCGCCAACGGTCGATCGCCACTAAAGTCAAGGGTGGCAATCGATTACAACATCCGACGCCACCCATGCTCAACTTCGGCGTCGTCTGGTACCCGGATCAAGGCAAGGCTTGTTCCAATCCTGTGACGAAGAGACCGCCCGGACGGCCGGCGAGCCTTGTCTGGTATGCGGTTGCGCGGCCGGCCGGGTCCGTTTGGCGGGTACTCCCCGTTCGATGGATCGCGGGTCGCCTGCCGCGCGGCTCCTCCACTTCTGTGGGGACGGCTCCCCGAAACCAGACCGAAGCCGGGCGGGGCCCGTCTATGTGTTATCGGAGCGTGACGGTCGGGGTCGTGCCGGCGGCGATGCTCGTGGCCCAGGGTCCGGAAGTGCGGGCGCCATCGCTGCTTCGTGCGCTGACCTGGATGGTGCCCGGCTCGGTAACGGCAATGACGAATCGCTCTGTCCCGCCGGGCGTGACAGCGCCGAGCGCGCGGGTCCCATCACCCGCGTCGTAGGACACGAGCATGTCGACGTCGAGCGTGTTGCGGACTTCGATTGCGTAGGTGGGTCGAGGCGGTTCGACGGCGGCAGATCGTACGCAGGACGATACGACGAGCAGAACGAGGATCGGCAGAATCGAGCGGGGTCGCGAGTTCAGCCGGCGGATGTGCATGGCTTTCTTCCGGTCAGGTCCCTGGTTGTCGGTGCACGCGGTCGCGGTGCGGCGGGCGAGCGGCGATCAGTTATTGAACGAAAAGCCGCGTGGATCCGGGTCGGTCTGCGACCCCGTCATGAGGTCAATGATGGCTCGCATCTCATCGCCCATCTGGCGGACACGATCGAGTACGGTCAGGACATAGGCATACTCGAAATAGGCCTGGACGGCGTCCTCCGCGGCCGGGTATTGCTCGAGAATCAGGGTGTCAGTACGCTCGCGGGCCTCGGCGAGGAGGAATTCGAGGGCCCTCTGTACGCTCTCCTGTTCGGCGAGCTTCTCGATGTCGAGGTCGCCGGTCAGACGCGGGGCGAGAGCGTCGACGTCATGCAGCGCTGCGGGTGGCGCAGCCACGCCACCGACGCCCACCGAACCGCGCACTCGCTCGACGGCGGCATCCAGTGCCGCCAGCTCCTCGAACGAACAATTCAGCATCATCACGACCTCCAGCGGGGGCAACGTCGCTTCCCACTCAATAAAACGCGATTCGGACGGATTCCGTTCCAACCGCGCTGGCACGCCCGTCCCCTTTCGCTGTTCGGGTTGAGCCGCCTCTGGCGCGGCGAAAGTGCAACAAGCAGGCCATATCAGGAGCGCCCGCGTTCTCGCAGCCAGAGTCCTCCAATCAGGTCGATGCAGGTGTGGGCAATCATGGACGGAATTGCGCTTCCCGTGAAAAGAGGTGGAAGTGCGAGCAGGGCGCCTAGTATCCCGGCGCGCACCGCGCCACCCAATTGCTGGTACGCGTGAACCCAGCCGAAAATGACGGTCGCGATGATCACCGCCGCCGTGACCGATCCTGTCGCGGTCGCGAGCATCGCGAGCAGGAAACCGCGAAACACGAACTCCTCCGTGATGCCGGCCGTGAAACTCAGACCGGCAAAGGTCAGGCGTTCCTTCCGGGTCTGCGGCAGGAGATGCCTGACGAACCCGGATTCATGGAACCCGGCCAGTCGCAGGGCCAGACCCATTCCAACCGCGGCGGCCGTCATGCCGCCCGCCCAGAGAAGGGTCCGGCCCGCACCGATCGGTGCGAGATAGAGATCGACAGGTCGAAAGCCACTTGCCCAGGCGGCCAACCCGGACAGAACCGCCAGCCCCCACAGCATCACGATCGTCGAGGCGTAGGCAGCCATTCGTGGCAGATCACGAGGATCCTGCACAATGCGAAGTTGCGCCACGGCGAGGACAGGCAAGGCGCCGACGATGAGGGCGGTGACGACGCGGCCCGGCCACGGGATCGCCCCGGTGATCAGCCATACGACGGCCGTTCCCAAGCCGGCCACGACGGACGGCGGCATCCGCTTCATGGCAGAGCCATCAGTCGGTGGCCGGCACGACGCGGAACGCCTTCACGGCAGCGCCATCAGTCGGTGGATGGTTCGATGCGGAAGGCGAGCAGCGTCGTCCCCACGCCGAAGGCGGCGCCGAGGCCCGCATCGATCGCGTAATGGAATCCGCCATAGATGGCACCGAGTGCGAGGCCGATCGTGAGCGCGGTCACGATGGCGCCAAGGCGCGGCATCCATCGCCAGGTCACGATCGATTGCGCCACACCGACCGCGACGTGTGAAGACGGGAAGGCCGCGCCCTGGCTGGAACCGGCCTCGAGGGCGCGGTGCGCGAGGTTATAGAAGAAGCCTTCGGCAATGACGCCGCCGGGCGCCGGGAACAGGTAGCGCGGGCCCTGGACCGGGAAGTACACGAAGAAAAGGTAATGCACGAAGAACGTGAGCATCAGTGCGAACACGGCGCCGCGGAACGCACCCGGTCGATGCAGGCGCCAGAGGATGAGCGGCGGAATGAAGATCAGGAGATAGTAGGAGAGGTACGAGGCGTGGAGCAGTTCCGAGATGGGCAGGTTCGGGAAAGCGGCAGCCCACTCGCGGCTGGGCTGACCGCCGAAGACAACCGCCTCGAGGGCCATGACGCGACGGTCGAAGTAATGACCATCGAATACGGAGCGGTTCAGCAGTGGAAGTTCGGCGTAGAGGAAAGGGACGAGCAGGATCGGATACCATTCACGCAGCCAGGCAAGTCGCGGTGCGTGTGAAAACAGCCAGCGCCATGCGCGTGCGAGCGGTGAGAAACCGAATCCGCTCAGAGCCACTACGAAATGAATGAGAGCGAGCAGCGGCCACACGGCGGGCCGGTGCGGGAAGAACAGGGAAGCTCCGCTCGCGACAGCGTACAACGCGAACAGTCTGTCGACCGGGAGAAGTCGGGCGGATCGAGAAGGGGACGGCGAGGTGTTCAGTCGGACCTACCGCGAGCCGCGCGCGCTGGTTTCCGGATCGAGAGACTTCTCGAAGACGCGATAGGTCTTGTAGAGCCGGCCGCCCGCGTTCTCGATGCCGCGGCGCATGCCCACATTGTCTTCGAGGATCCACGAACACTCGCCGTACCGGATGCCCTGCTCGAGACCGTTCACGATCAGCTGATGGATGAGGAGTGCATCGAGGCCGCGGTGCCGCCACGCCGGCTTCAAGCCGAGCGTCAGAATACGAACGCTGTCGATGTTCCGGCGCAGCCACAACAGTTTGATGAAACCGAACGGGAAGAGCCGGCCGTTCAGCCGGCGCAGGATGCGGTTATAATCCGGAAGCATGAGTCCGAAGCCGACGGGCTCATCGTCTACGAACGCGAGCACGCAGAAGTCCGGTTTGATGACCGGCTTCAGCTGCTTCGCCAGATGCCGGATCTCCGCATCGGACATCGGTACGAACGCCCAGTTCTTCTCCCACGCGCTGTTGTAGATTCCCTGGACCAGCGCGACGTCCTCTTCGAATCGCTTCATGTCGAGCGATTGGAAGCGCACATTCATCCGCTTCTGCACTCTGGCCGCGAACCGGACGTGTCGATCCTGCACGACGGCGGGTATCCAGTACGCGAGCAGGTCCATCGCCTTGGCGTAACCCGCACCTTCGAGAAGCGCAGCATACCAGCTCGGCGTATGCCCCATCATCAGGACGGGTGGGGTATCGAAGCCATCGACCAGTACGCCCGGACCGACGAGTTCATCATTCGTCGAAAGATTCATGGGCCCGCGCAGGGTCGTCATGCCCCTGTCATGCGCCCATACTTCGACCGTGTGGAGAAGCGCATCCGCGACAGCCTGTTCGTTGAGCGATTCGAAGAGTCCGAAGAAGTTGGTGGTTTCGTCGTGGAACTGGTTGTGTGTGTGATTCAGGATAGCGGCAATGCGGCCGGCGACTTCGCCGTCGCGCCAGGCGAGGAAGAGCTGGACTTCGGCGTGCTGATGAAAGGGGTGGCGCTCCGGATCGAGCACCAGCTTCACGTCGGCGATGAGCGGCGGCACCCAGACCGGGTCGTTCGCGTAAATGCGCCACGGGAAGCGTATGAAGCGCGCCAGATCATCGCGTGACGTGACGGGTCTGATCGTGATGCCCGCCCGCGCGGTCGCCGCCGGAACGTCTCGCTGCCGCGAGGCCGGCTGCGACGTCATGTCACAGCCATACGCTTGCCCGCCTTCGCGAAGGCGTCGAGGACGAAGTCGATGTGCTCGTCGGTGTGTGTGGCCATCAGCGAGACGCGCAGCCGGCAGGAGTTCTCCGGGACGGCAGGCGGCGTGACCGGGTTTGTGAACACGCCTGCATCGAACAGCGCCTTCCAGAACACGAACATGCGCTCCATCTCGCCGACCTGCACGGGTATGATCGGCGTCTCGCTCTCGCCAATGCCGTAGCCGAGACTGCGCAGACCTTCCTGCATGCGATGCGTGTTGCGCCACAGCGCCTCGCGGCGCTCCGGTTCCTCCTCGATGACTTCGAGCGCGGCGAGTGCAGCAGCAACGGAGGCGGGTGGATTGCTCGCGCTGAAGATGAGTGCGCGTGCGTGGTGCTTGAGGTAGTGGATCACGTCTTCGGGGCCGGCCACGGCGCCGCCGATCGATGCGAGCGACTTCGAGAACGTCAGCATCGTCAACGAAATGCGGTCCTCCATGTGGAAGTGCTGCGCCGTGCCGCCGCCGCGTTCGCCGAGTACACCGAACGAGTGCGCGTCATCGACCATGACCTCGGCGCCGTACCGTTCGGCAAGCGACATCATGCCCGGCAGATCGACGATGCTGCCTTCCATCGAAAAGATGCCGTCGGTAACAATGAGTTTGCCGGCCTCGGACGGCGTGCGAGCGAGTTCGCGTTCGAGCGATCGCAGATCCCTGTGCGGGTAGCGATGAACGGTGCCGAAGGCGAGGCGTGCGCCATCGACGATGCTTGCGTGATTCAGTTTGTCGCTGAACAGGTGGTCGTCGCGGCCGACGAGCGCAGACAGCACACCGAGATTCGTCTGAAAGCCGGTGCTGAATACGAGTGCCGATTCCTGCCCCAAAAAACGAGCGAGCCGCTCTTCGAGCCGCTCGTGCAGGTCCAGCGTGCCGTTCAGGAAACGGCTGCCCGTACAGCCGCTGCCATATCGATGAAGTGCGGCCTCCGCCGCCGCGATGACCTTCGGGTGATGCGTGAGGCCGAGGTAATTGTTCGAACCAACCATGATCTTGCGCTCGCCATGGATCAGGACCTCCGTGTCGAAGGAGGCCTCCAATGGCACGAAATACGGATAGTACCCGGCGGCCTGTACTTCCCTGGCCTTTGTGAACCGGTAGCACTTCTCGAAAAGGCTCATCCTGTCTCCATGAGGCCGAAGCGGGTCACGCTACAACCATCCGTTGTCTCTGTACCAGCGGGCTGTCTCGCGCAGCCCCTGCTCGAGCGGGATGCGCGACACGAAGCCCAACGCGGTACGCGCGGTTTCGGTTTCGCACAGCCAGCCCGGTGCCAGCAGTTCCTCCGCCTTCTCCCTGTTGAGCAGCGAGCTGCGGCTGGCCATCCGCATTCCCGCTTCTACCACCCAGGCCACGGAACGGATCACATTCGCCGGAACCGGCCATACCCGAGCGTTCCGGCCAACGGCCCTGGCGATCGCCTTCGCGACCTCCTCCCATGGCCTCGCCACCGGCTCGGCGATGTGGACGATGCCTCTCGCCTGTGGCGCAGTTACTGCCAGCACGATCGCCCGTGCAAGGTCACCGACATGCACCAACTGCAACGGCCGAGCCCCGCCGGTCGGGACTGGCAGAATCCCGTGTGAGGCGATTCGGAAAAAGCGCAGCAACTCGCGGTCCCCGGGCCCGTAAACGGCCGGCGCGCGCAACACGACGACCTCGAGGCCATTGAGCGCTTCGAGGCAAGCGCGCTCGCCGCCCAGCTTGCTCCTGCCGTAGGCCGTCAGCGGCCGCGGCTCGTCCTCCGGGCGAACAGGTCTGGCAGCGCGGCTCGGCCCCGCGGCGGCCAGCGAACTGAGATACACGAAACGATGCGGCGCCGGCCTTGTTCCTGTCGCCGCGGCCACGAGGTCGCGCGTAGCCACCTCGTTGACCCGGTGGAACTGGGCCGCGGATCGGGCGTGAGTCACGGCGGCGAGGTGAATGATGACATCGACGTCGCGAACGGCCGTCCGGACCGAGGCAGTATCGAGCAGGCCACCGGAGACGAGTTCCGCGCCGACCCCGGCGAGTTGTCTCGTATCGCTCGTCGACCTGACGAGCGCGCGGATCGAGTGACCTCCGCGAACCAGGTGCTCGACGGCATGCGATCCGACGAACCCGGTTGCCCCGGTGATCAGAACCTTCTGCGCGGCCACGTGTTGGACTTTAAGCTGCCGTCGATCCGAAGAAAAGGCAATGACCTGTCGCCCGCTCACTGCCTTCGTCCGGGCGACGGTGACTTGCTCCCGTGGCTGGTCGCTTCGATCATTCCGGTTCGATATGGAATCATGAGCACACATCGTTCCGCGTTCCGCCACTGCGGGTCGGACACCGGCGAAGGAGGAAGATTGGCACTTCTTGATGATGGGGAAATCGAACGAGGTCTGGCGGCGGTGCCCGAGTGGAAGCGGGAGGGTCGTGCAATTGCATGGACTCACGAGTTCGCGACGTTCCCGGATGCCATTGCATTCGTGAACCGTGTTGCCGATCTCGCGGAACAAGCCGATCACCACCCCGACATCGATGTGCGGTACCGCACGGTGCGGCTGGTGCTGTCCACACACAGTGCCGGCGGCATCACGGCGAAGGACATGGGACTCGCGCGGCGCATCGACGGCCTGGTCTGATCCTGAGGCGCGTCTGCAAACCCTCATCGAGCAGACAGCGCAGCCTCGATCACATCGAGGGCCTGATCGAGTTGCGCGTCCGTGATGACGGCCGGAGGCGTGATCGCGAGCACATCGCCAGCACCCTCGGCGAGGATGAGCACACCGTGTTCGAGAGCGAACCGTACGGTGTGAGCAGCCGTCCTTTCGTCCACGACCACACCCTGAAGAAGACCGACGCCCCGGCCGCCGAGGACGGTATCGAATTGCGCAGCCCATGCATCGGCTCGGGCCTGGACGCGGGTGCCGAGCGTGGTCGCGCGCTCGAGCAGGCCTCGCCGTTCGATCTCGCCGAGCTGAGCCAGCGCGGCAGCGCACCCGATGGGATTGCCGAGGAACGTGCTCGTGTGAATCGCTTCGCCTCTTGATGGCGGCCACGCATCCATGACTGCCGGTGTACCGATCGCGGCCGAAAGTGGCAGACTGCCCGTCAATGCCTTGCCGATCACGAGAACGTCCGGCACGACGCCCTCGTGCTCGCAGGCGAACCAGCGGCCGGTCCGGCCGCAGCCCGAGTAGATCTCGTCGAAGATCAGCAGGCGCGACTCGCCATCGCAGAGGTTGCGCAGGCCGGCAAGGAATCCGGGTGCGGCGGGGATGATGCCGCCCCGGCCGAGAATCGGTTCGACGAGAATCGCGCCTGCGGGCCGGTTGCTCGCTTCTGTTTCTTCGAGAAGTTCTTCGATGTGCGCGATCGTGCGCTCGACGCCCGCCGTGCCCGTGTGCATCGCAGGATACGGTACGAAGTGAACCGTGATCCCGAGCTGGTCCTGGAACGGTGCCCGGAAATCGCTTCGCCACGTGGTCGCGAGTGCGCCGTAGGTAAGGCCGTGGTATGCGCCCTCGAACGCGATCACGCCGGGCCGGCCGGTGCGCAGCCTCGCCGTCTTGAGTGCAGCTTCCACCGCTTCCGCACCGCTGCTCGCGAGAATCGAGACGGCGAGGTCGCCGGGCGCGATGGCGGCGAGGCGCTCGAGCAATGCGACCTTGATCTCGGCCGGGTGCACGTCACCGAGTGCGTGCGGCAGCTTCGCCGCCTGTGCCGCAATCGCGGATACGACCGCGTCACTGGTATGGCCGGCCGCAGCGACGCCGAATCCGGCGGTCAGGTCGATGAAGACATTGCCGTCGACATCGCGGACGTTGGCGCCGGCGGCTTCGCTCCAGAAGATCGGACCGGGTTCCAGCAGGCAGGTGATGTTGCGGGATTCGACACGCCCGAGCCTGCGCGCGAGTTCGCGCGAACGCGGGCCTGGCACGGCTGTGAAGAGACGCGGCGGCTGGTCGGGCGACGTCACTCCCGCCGCATGGCGAGCAGAGCGGCCATGGTCCCGATCGCGACGCCCGCGATCGCTGCGCCGCCCAGCAGCACTGCGCGATGCCGGACATCCTGATCGTTGGCGAAAACGCGCCCATCGTGCCGGGCGTCGCCCGGTACGACGCTGAGGCCGGGCGTCCCGGGTTCGGCGGGAGCGGGGGATGCGCTTTCGAGCACGTGGGTCGCGCTGCACGCCGGGCAGGTCGCCTGGCCAGACCGGCGCGCCGATCGATTGTCGTACCGGAGTTCCTCGCCGCATTCCGGGCATGGCACACCGGTCCCGGCCGGTTCAACGGCCTCGTACAGGCCTCGTCTCGACAGGTCGAGCCTTGCCGCGATTTCCGCGACGGATGTCTCGGTGTCCCAGTAAAGGCGGTTTGCTTCGGCGGTGTCGGCTCGATCGGCCATGCGGACCTCCGGGGGCTGGGCTACGATCCGCCGATAATAGCGCGAGTCGATGAGCAGGCAAGCCCCCTTGCGGCTGGCGGTTCGAGTCGAGATCACGCGTTGCGCGAGCGAGGCGGGTGATGCAGGATGCGCGCGTGAACACACATTCCACGAGTACCGCGCCATGTCGCCCGGCGCGCCTGTTCGAAGGAGCGCGTGTCGCACTCGTCGCACCGGCCGGTCCGGTATCGGATGAGCGCGTAGCCGCTGCCGTGACGCACTGCCATGAATTCGGGCTCGTCCCGGTCGTCCAGCCCAATGCACGAGCGCGACTCGGTTACCTCGCCGGTTCTGATGACGAACGAGCGAGCGACCTGCAACACGCAATCGACAATCCGGACATCGATGCGATCTGGGCGATGCGGGGCGGCTATGGGAGTCTGCGTATCCTGCCTCGCCTCGATTGGAGCGGGCTGATCGGCCGGCCGCGGCCGTACATCGGGTTCAGCGACAACACGGCCGTTCATCTGGCGCTCGCCGCCATGCGCGTCATCTCGTTTCACGCGCCGCATCCGGGTTCCGCGTTTCCACCGTTCACGCGTGCCTCGTTTCAGGCGATGCTGTTCGATGGCGCGACGGGCCCGCTTCTGCCACCCGACGGCTGCACGCCCACTTCGCTCATCCCGGGCGATGCATCGGGCCGGCTTGCCGGCGGCAATCTGGCGCTGCTCGCCGCATCGGCTGGAACACCTTACGCACTGCGCGCGGATGGGTGCATCGTGATTCTGGAGGATGTCGGCGAAGCGACGTACCGGGTCGACCGCGCGCTCACACAATTGATCCTGTCGGGCGCGTTGACGGGCGCGACGGGGTTCGCGATCGGTCAGTTCACGGAGCGGCCGGCCGCCGCGAACGACCGTCCGCTCGACGAGATCTTCACGGAACTCCTCGGGCCGATCGGCGCGCCGGTCCTGAGTGGACTGCCGTTCGGCCACGTCGATGATCAGTGGTCGCTGCCGATCGGCGCGCTGGCGAGAATCGATGGCGAGACCCGTTCCCTCGAACTCCTGGAACCGGGTGTATCGTGAGCGATCGCATTTACACTCGCACGGGCGACAGCGGCGAGACCGGCCTCTTCGGTGGCGGCCGCGTGCGCAAGAGTCACCCGAGAGTCGAGGCCTACGGCGGAGTCGATGAGCTGAACGCAATCCTCGGCTGGGCACTCACGGCCGTTCACCACAGCGCGACGCGCGAACGACTCACGGCGCTCCAGGCGGATCTCTTCGCACTGGGTGCGCATCTGGCGACTCCTCCGGCCAGGGAGGGGCGCCGCCAGCCCGAACTGCCCGCATTGCCCGCCGATCGGCCAGCCGACATCGAGAAGTGGATCGATGAGGCGAACGAGGCGCTCGAGCCGCTTCGCGTCTTCATCCTGCCGGGTGGCTCCGCCGGCTCCGCTGCGCTGCACGTGGCGCGCACCGTCTGCCGGCGCGCCGAACGAGCCGTCGTCGCGCTCGCCGCTGAAGAGTCGATCGACCCGATCAGCGTGATCCTGCTCAATCGACTTTCCGATTACCTCTTCGTGGCCGCCCGATTCGAGAACCACATCGTCGGCATCCCCGATCGCCGCTGGGAACCTTCTACGGAGACCGGATGAGCAATGAGCGCGGCGACGCAATGGCGCACCGGTTGCGCCGGGCGGCGGCGCGAAGCGAGATCGCGGCACCCGACATCGCGCGAATCGTGAACGCGTTCGGGTTCGCGCTCGACCTTCGCTCCCGCGTGCTCCGCGATCCCCAGCATCCGGCAATTCTCCACACGGGCCGTACAGCGCTCATTCTGCTCGAAGACCTCGAATACGCCGATGCGGATGCGCTTGCGCTCGCCGCTCTCTTCGAATCCCGCACGGGCGAGTTGATGGCGGACCCGGACTCGATCCGGACGCTGGCCGGCGAGCGCGCTGCGGAACTGGCCGCCTCGCTTCCCGTGAAGGTTGACGCGGATCAGGCGGAGGACGGGCCCGCGGATCGGCGGGAGGACGCCGGCGAGGATCTGTTGCTCGAAACACTGCTCGGCGCAGAGACGGCCGCTGTGATCGTCGCCATCTCGGAGCGACTCGATCACGCCCGTCATCTCCATCTCGAGCCCCGGCCGGAATGGGCACCCTTCCACACCACCTTCGCGGCCGTCTATGTGCCCGTCGCCGAGCGCACCCATCCACGGCTCGGCCGGCGTTGCCGCTGGTGGTCCGACATGTTCGCGAAGAAGTATCTCGCCCGGCCGTCACCCCGATGACCCGCCTGCTCCGCTTGCCGCACCGGCCTTTCGCTTGCACTATCCTTCCATGGGTTTCCCCTTGCTGAGAGCCGGTGGAGGAGCCGGAAAATGACGTACGTCATCACCCAGCCGTGCCTCGATACAAAGGATGCGAGCTGCGTCGAAGTCTGTCCCGTCGACTGCATATATGAGGGCCAGGATCAATACTACATCCATCCGGATGAGTGCATCGATTGCGGCGCGTGTGAGCCGGAGTGTCCGGTCACTGCGATTTTTCCCGATAGTGATGTCCCACCCGAGTGGACGGACTACGTCGAGAAGAATCGCAAGCATTTCGGTTGAGTCAGGAACTCGGGTTCGGTTGGGCAAGAACGAAGACGCGCCCGCCCCTGTTGTGGAGCGAGCGCGCCTCGGCCGATTCGGTACCGCGAGTCTTTTAAAGGCCCGCAGCCCGAATTGCGTCAAGCGACTGCTCGGCCGGCTTCCCTTCACCGGCGTGGGCCAGCGCATCGTCGCGCGTCCGTGTGATGAGGAGGCTCGCGGCGATTGCAGCAACAGCAAGCAGGCTGACACTCAGGGTCCGAATAGAAGCCTCCTGTTCAGGGTCACCGTTCAGGATCGGGTTGCGCGATACCAGCGGAGCATTTTCCGTGCCCTTGCCTGACATTCGCGCAATGCGCATTCCGAAGCGAATTTGCGCTATATCAAGAACGAATGATGGCCCCTGCAAATGACACTCTGATGTTGCACCTTGCAACAGTGTCGTAACGCGTTACAGCCGGGGTGAAACGAAGCATGCCAACGCGGCTGACCGTGAGCGCAGATTCCGTCGCGTCTGCCCGGACTCGCATCGAGGCCTCGCTCTTCTCGTGGCCGGTTCTCGAGGCGATCGTTGCTCGCCGCGAGGCCGGCGTGTCCGAACCGAAGGATGAGGCGTTAGCGACCGCAATTGCCCGCGAGATATGCTCTTTTGCCGCCCCCGATGGGAGCTGGGGTGGCGACGTCCTCTGGACGGCGGAGTCCCTTCTTCTGGTTCAGGATCTGGTCTCTGAACCGCCGGGCTGGACCCGGGAGATCGTTGACGCTGCGTGTGGATGGTTGCTGGGCCGCGTGGGACAGCCCGGCCGGTTCGGTGAGGGATGCGATCCCGCAACACACGATGCATCGTTGTGCGACCACTTCCTCCCCGGCTTCTTCGCGGCCGGCCCACCGGACACCGATCTCGGCGGCATGACGCTCGCCGCGGGTGGCCGTTTCGCCGAGGACGCGGCCGCGCGCTTCGGAATCTCCTGCCTGGCGTTGCAGGCCCTGCTCACCTGGAAGATCAGGGATGGCGCGATCGACACTCACCTGGTGGGACTGCGCGGTGTGATGCACCGCCATTCGCCCGTGTCGGGATCGCGCATCGGTGTCGC
The DNA here is from genome assembly GCA_050732695.1 of Longimicrobiales bacterium. Lineage (GTDB taxonomy): Bacteria > Gemmatimonadota > Gemmatimonadetes > Longimicrobiales > RSA9 > JBFFZF01. The sequence goes on from JBOHRL010000026.1 coordinate 42,731, forward strand.
CGCGTATGCTCTTGGCGTTGCAGCCCTCGCCGAAGCCGTTCATTCGGAGCCAGACCGTATCGCGACGCTCGCCGGCCTCACGCGCCTGTCTGCACTTCAACGAGGCGATGGAAGCTGGCCCGGCGTCGATCTGTTCCTTGTCCTCCAGGTCCTGCTGCGCGCCACTCGCCTTGGCCACCACATCGACGCCGTCGACGGTGCCATCGTGCGGTCCGTCGGAATCCTGTCTCTCATGGCGGGCGAGGACGGTTCGTGGGGTCGCGGGACAGGGCCGGAACGCACACTCATCGGCTTTCGGGCATTCCGCCGTTCGGCAGAAATCGCTTGACGTCACTCGCCGAGGAATCCACCACAAGACAGGGAGAGCGTCGTGTTGCAGCAGGGTCAGCCCGCTCCGGACGCACGTATCGCAATCCGGCCACGAGAATGGAAAGGCATCCACGAACTCCGCGACGGCCGGCCAGCCGTGCTTCTCTTCTTTCCGCTCGCCTTCTCGAGCACCTGTAGGGAAGAGATGTGCACGATGGCCGAGGATCATTCCCGCTACCGGAAACTGGGCGTTGATGTGTACGGCATCAGCATTGACTCACCGTACGTGAACGCCCGCTTCGCGGAGGAAACGGGCGCGACGTTCCCCATCCTCTCGGACTTCAACAAGGAAGCAACGCGCGCCTACGACGTGTACCGCGAGGATCTGGGTGGCCTGCTTGGCGTTTCTGAGCGCGCCGTGTTCGTCATCGATGCCGGCGGAACGATCGCCTGGACGTGGCAGGGCGAGCACCCCGGTGTCATGCCACCATTCGACCAGATCGAGGCGGCCGTGCACCGCGTACGCGGGACCTGAGTGCGGGCCTCCTGTTGAAGATATCCGCCGGCCCTTCGGGCGAGGATCCGAACAGGCGCGCAATCCGACGGTCATCCAGGATCATTCCTCGTCATCGCCCGTAGCTTCCGCCGTCGTCGCTTCGTCGAGTTCTGCTCCCGCATGTTCATCGAACATCGGACTGGTCTCGCGCCACAGATCCTCGACCTTGCGACGCAGCTCGAGGACGCGCTCTTCCGCATCGCCATGGGCCATCATGTGATAGCGTGCGGCACTCAGCGCGCTGAATGCGCGCCACAGAGCGCGTGATGCCGGCGTTCGCATCTTGCCGGGTCGTTTCTCATCGCGCAGCCGTGAAATGATCCATTCCGTCAACTCGGAGTCCACGAGGACGATATCGCCATCCTTCTTCGACTCTTGCTGCACGAACTGCCGCAGTTTTGCCTTGAACGAGCGCGGCACGCCCGCAATCACGTAGACCGAGAGATCTTCCCGCTCGAGGATCTCCGAGGACATATGGTCTCCTCCTGCGCGTTCAGCGTTCGAGCACCATCGCGAAGCCGAGTGCTCCCGCGGCGCACACCGTGATCAGACCCAGTCCGTATCCTCGCCTGCGCATCTCGCGCAGCAGCGTCGTCGTCAAGCGACCTCCCGTTGCGCCGAACGGATGACCGATCGCAATGCTGCCACCCATGACGTTGATCCGGTCCTCATCCAGGATGCCGACCTTGCGATCCCGGCCCAGCTCGCGGCGCGCAAACTCGTCCGAGTCCATTGCCTGGAAGTTCGAGAGTACCTGCGCGGCAAACGCCTCGTGCATCTCCCACAACTCGATGTCCTGCATCGTCACGCCCGCTCGATCCAGCGCCTTCGGCGCCGCATACGCCGGCCCCTGAAGCAGCTGCCCCGAAGGCGAAAGCGCCGAGTACGCCCAGCCCCGGATATAACCCAGTGGCTCGTATCCCAGCGACCCTGCTTTCTCTTCGCTCATCAACAGCACCGCCGATGCTCCATCCGTCAGCGGCGATGCGTTGCCCGCTGTGACCGTGCCATAGCGCCGATCGAATACGGGCGGAAGACTCGCCAGCTTCTCCGCCGATGTGTCCTCACGGATCCCGTTGTCTCGCGTCACGACCTCGCGATACTCCGGTGGTATGTACGTCGCGACAAGCTCCTCCAGCAGCCGCCCATCCACTGTCCCCTGATGCGACAACCGATGCGATCGCAGCGCCCACCGATCCTGGGCCTCGCGCGTGATGCCGTTCTCCTTGGCCATCCGCTCCGCACTCTCGCCCATCGACTCGCCCGTCGATGGCTCCGCGATCGCCGGCGCGACCGGCGCCAGATCCCGCGGCCGGATCTTCGTCAGCGAGCCGAGCCGAGCCGCCACCGTCTTCGCTTTCGCCGCGCCCATCAGGGCATCCCGCAAACGCCGCGACAGCAGCATCGGAACGTCCGACAGCACTTCCGCGCCGCCCGCTACTATGATGTCTGCATTGCCGCGCGCGATCGTGTCCGCGCCCGACGTGATCGCCTGGTTCGAGGACGCGCACGCCCGGCTCACCGTGTACGCCGGCACACTCGCCGGCAGTCCCGCCGCCAGGCCCACCTCTCGCGCTACGTTCGGCGCCTGGATCGGCGGCACTACAATGCCGTACACGATCTCGTCGACCTGCGCCGGATCGAGATTCGCTCGGTCCAGCAGCTCCCGTACCGCGACCTTCCCCAGCTCCACTGGCGAAACTGCACGGAATCCGCTGCCCGCCTTCAAGAACGGCGTTCGACACCCTTCGACGATCGCGACCCGCCGGCCCACCCATCGCTCCGCCATGACCGCTCCCTTCGTCCGTCCGTCCGCCATTTTGGCATGGCATGCCCGGAATCGCAACCTCGGGCGGCTCGCGGATCGGACCGCAACGCCATCAGAGCCTGTGGCGGCAGGCGGACGTGGACTAAGGTTTGAGAGCCTCCTCGAGGGCGTTGAAGCCGAGGAGCGCGCACTTGACGCGAACGGGGAAGCGGCTGACGCCGGCGAGGGCACGCAGATCGCCGAGTGAGCGGTCGGAAGCGGCGACAGGATCGCCGTGCATGAGTCGGGTGAAGCGCCGAGCGAGCGATTCGGCCTCGGCGCGCGACTTTCCCTTGAGCAGCAGCGTCATCATCGAGATGGAGGCCTGCGAGATGGAGCAACCCTCACCGATGAAGCGAACATCGGTGATGCGGTCGTCGTCGATGCGCAGCTGAAGCCAGACTTCGTCGCCGCAGGTGGGATTGTTCATGTGAACGCGGCTTGTGGCATCGGGTAATTCGCCCCTGTTCCGCGGCCGCTTATAATGATCGAGGATGAGATCCTGGAAGAGCGAGGACAGTGGTGGCAACGAGCGATCGATTTCCATATGCAGAATGTCGCGGATCCTTGCGGCAAGGTCAAAGGGAAGCAGGATCCGGCGCAGGTTGTTAACGAATTATGCACGATGCCGGCGCGATTTTGAGGGCGATCCTTGCCGATTACCGGCTCCCGGCTCGGGGCGATCACGGGGTGGTCCACTGGGCGCGGGTGCTCGAGAACGGTTTGCGTATTGCCGAAGCGGACGCACGGGCATGAACTGAGCTGTGGATGGGCTGGCCGGCGCCTCAGCTTGTGTGAGCAGGCGCGCAACGCTTCGCCGGCAGGCCGGCTGGGGGAGTGAACCGACGTTCCTGGAACACGAGTCGGAGCGCGTAGTGGAACGGACCACATGCCCGGGAGGACAGGATGAGTGCGCACAATCCTACGCTGTACGTCTCCATTGCGTTGATCGCGCTCGTGGCGGGATTGCCAGGTTCGGCGGTGGCACAGAGTGACAGCGCGCAAGAGGAGCAGCAGTCGCTCTACGAGCGACTGGGTGGTCTGGCGCCGATCTCAGTGGTTGTCAACGACTTCATCGACATCCTCGTGCAGGACGCGGTTCTCAATGCCAATCCGGCGATCGATGCGGCGAGGAGGC
>JBOHRL010000027.1:0-13785 GCA_050732695.1 Longimicrobiales bacterium
CTGTCCTCCGCGAGCCGGTCTTCTCGGCGACCTGATCCGTGCGCTTCTGGTCGCGAGCGGCGCTCAGAGATCGCGGTGATGTCGCCGCGCGCGAAACGATCGGGCCCGGTGAGAGATGTCTGCCGTCGCCGCAGTCTGCGAGTGAGGACGTCGCGTATCAGCGCCCGGTCGCGCCGCGAATGACGTGTTGCTCGAGCAGTTGTCGGAACGGGCGCATGTCCTCGTGTTGCACCAGAGCACGAACGGCCTCAACCACGAACATGCCCGGCCGGGACTCGCATACGACTTCGCCTTCCGGAAGATCTCGGGGCGCAGGACGGAATCGGTCTCCGCGCGGAGAAAATCGATGTCGGTAGTCCGCGGCGCACAGAGGTCCTGTAACGCACCGATGATTCACAGGCGCCGCGGCGGGTCGGGGAGTGGATCGAATGCCACCGCGATGTCGATGTCACTGTTCGCGCCCGCGCGGTCCTGCGCGGCCGATCCGAATACGATCAGCAACCGGCAGCCGGCGCCTTCGCCCACCGATCCAGCTTCTGAGCAGCCGGCAGGGGATGTACCCTTTCGATCATGGCCCCCCGGAAGTGCGGGGCGGTATCGCGGTGATATCGCCGCGCGCGAAACGATCGAGGCCGTGACGCTCGAGGATCTCCTGGACGGCTGGTACTTTCAGCACCTCGATGTAGGCCGGGTTGTGTGGCATGAACAGCGCCTCGGTCGAGCGTTCGGCGATCATGGCTTCGAAGTGCTTGCCAGCTTCCTTCATGTCGCCCAGTGCGAAGTGCAGGATCATGAAGTCGACGTGGAGCCACTGGTCGGGGTTGCGGCCGGCGCGCTCCTTCAGCATGGCGAGGGCCTGGCGTGCTTCCCTGGTACGGCCAAGCATCGCATGGACGTAGCCGCGGTTGGCAACGCCCTTGTATGGATCGCCGGTGATCTCGAGCACGCGCTCGAACACGTGCGCGGCTTCCTCGAGCCGGCCTTGCGTGATCAGCGCCCAGCCTTGTTCATCGAGCGCGGCACGGAACGTTGGATCGAGTTCGATCGCTCGATCGTGCGCGGCAATCGCATCGCCCGGCCGGCCCGCGTAGAGCAGCGCGGTGCCCAGCATGTTGACCATGAGCGGTGAGAGCGGATCGAGCTGCGTCGCGATCTCCATCTCCTCGACCGCCCGGTCCGCCTCGCCCGCAGCGATCAGGTAGACCGCCAGTGCGTGTCGCACGCGCGCTGCGCCGGGCGACATGCCGACGGCCTTCTGCAACTCGGCGTACGCGGCTTCGAAGTCCCAGTCGGCGAACAGGCGGACGAGTCCGATGTTCGCGTGTGCATCGCCGTTCTCAGGATCCAGCTCGGCCGCGCGCATCGCCGCCTGCTCCGACTTTGTATACGCGTGTGCGGCCGGCATGTGGCCGTACGAAGCGAGTACGAGATAGGAACCGGCCAGACCGGCGTGGGCGGGCGCGAAATCGGGATCGATCCGGATCGCCGCGTCGAAGTGACGAATCGCGCTGCGCAGGTGGTCGGGCGTCCACCGGTTGTAATCGGCAAGGCCGCGCAGGTACGCGCCGTGCACCTTCGGATCGCTCCTTGTCACGGCGGGCGATTCGATCCGCTGCTGCGGCACAAGCCGGTCCTGCACGGCCGACATGATCGCCTTCACGATCGCGTCCTGCGCCTCGAACACATCGTCCAACCGCTGGTTGTACGTGTCCGAGAACAGGTGATAGCCGCTCGACGCGTCGATGAGCTGTGCGGTGATGCGGACGCGCTCGCCAGCTTTCCGGACGCTGCCTTCGAGCACCGTGTTGACGCCCAGTTTCGCTGCGATCTCGCGCACGTCATCGTTCTTCCCCTTGAACGCGAACGAGGACGTCCTCGCCGTGACCTGCACGCCGTTCACGCGGGCCAGCGCATTGATGAGTTCTTCCGTGATGCCATCAGAGAAGAACTCGTTGCCCGGATCGGCACTCATGTTGACGAAAGGCAGAACGGCAATGCTCCTGCGTTCCTCGTGCGGCCGGCCAGCCAGCGCATCGCGCGTGGGACGGACCACGCCAGGCGCAAGAATCGCATACACCTCCATCGGCCGGCGCACGTTCTTCAGGTCGAACCGGCCCATGGACACGGCAGCGAGCGAAGGCTGGTTCTTGATCTCGTCGTAGACCTTCTCCGAGACCAGGACCGAGCCGGGCGCGGCGAGCGACTGCATGCGTGCGGCCACGTTCACGCCATCGCCGAACACGCCGTCACGATCGTGCACGACATCGCCTGTGTGGATGCCGATGCGCAGCGGGATGGCCGGATCCTCGCGCAATGCCCGCTGAATCGCAACCGCACAGGTGACGGCGGCAATCGCACTGTCGAACACGCTGAGCGAGCCGTCGCCGTACGTCTGGAGCAACTGGCCGTGCTGCTCTGCAATGGTGCGTTCGAGCACCGTCCTCCACCGGTCACGGAGCCGGCGCGCCCGTACCTCATCGTCCTGCACGAGCGCCGTATAGCCGACCATGTCCGTGAACATGATCGCGGAGAGCCGGCGCACGCCGCCCGATTCGGACGCGACCGGCTGCGTCATGACGCCGCCGCCCGATCTCCGGCCATGCCCGCCCTCCTCGCCGCTGCGCCGCTCGCCGGTCCGGAAGGCGATCCGTTCCGCAACCCGCGGACCGCTTCCGCGATCAGCGCGATCGCCCGGTCGATGTCTTCATCCGTGTTGTAGACGTGCGGCGAGAGGCGCATCCAGCCGTAATCGTATTCACCGATTACGCGGGTCCGCACACTCCACTCGCCGTCCGCGCTCGTCATGCGGCTGAGCGCATTCTGCAATGCCAGCGAGTCCACGCCGGCGACCGAGAACGAGACCATGCCAGCATAACGCGCCTCGTCGGGTTCCGTGACAAGTTGGAGCCCGTCCACCCGGGCGAGCCCGTTGAACAGGCGGCGGCGTTGCGCGCGGATGCGTTCGTACACGCGTTCCGGACCGATGGTCTCATGGAAACGCAGCGCCGCGTCGAGGCCGGCGAGGCGCGATTCATCCATCGTGCCGAGGTGATTGAAGCGATGCGCGCCCAGCGTCAGATCGTCCCAGCCACCCGAGGCCAGGGTCGGCCATAGCTTCGTCCGCCACTCCGGCTTCATCCAGAGGAAGCCGGTGCCCTGCGCCGCGAGCAGCCACTTGTGGGGCGAGGCTGCGTAGAAATCTGCATCGAGGCCGGCCACGTCGAGGCGCATGAGTCCGGGTGGGTGCGCGCCATCGACGACCAGGATCATCCCATGTTCACGCGCCAGTCCTGCGAGCGCGGCAACGGGCAGGATGCGGCCGGTCGTGAACGTGACGTGCGACACCGAGATCACGCGCGTCATCGGGCCGATCGCGCCCGCGAACACGCCCGTGATCGCATCATCGGACGCGCCGGGCGCGGGGAGCGAGAGCTGGCGCAGCTCGAGCCGCCGCCGTGCGGCCACCAGCTGCCACGGGCATAACCCGCCAATATGCTCGTGATCCGTCGTCAGGATCTGGGCGCCGGCCTCGAGTTCCAGCCCGTTCGCGACGAAGTTCATGGCCTCCGTCGTATTGCGCGGAAACACGAACCCGTCCGGATCGGCGCCCACGAGCCTGCCCAGTCGTTCCTTGAGCCCTGGCCAGTCGACGGCGGGCGGGAACGACTCCGCGACGCGATGCGTGTGCTCGACGACTGCATCGACGACCACACGGGGTTGCACACCGAGCGTTCCGACGTTCAGGTAGATGCGGCGGTCCGGAATCCGGAACGCGGATCGTACAGCCGGCCAGAACTCCTGTGTCGTGGTGGCGTCGAGCTGCGCGGCAAGCGTTTCCACATGGCGTGGCCACGCGACGACCGCCGCGGCACTTGCGGCCGTGCGCAGGAACTGGCGCCGGTCTGGTGATCCTTGAGGCAGTAGCCGGCGCTCGGCGCCCGGGTCCGGAAACGCTGGCGGCTGTAGCAGACGCTCGCGGTCACAGCGGGCGCCTGCGTGTGGATCATCAGGTCGGTTCACAAGCAGGACATCGCCATGGAGTTCGCGCCGATGATGCCGATGACTGGTACGTGCCGCAAGGTGCGCGCATCTTTCCGTCATGGCCTCTCTCGCCGGTTTTCTGCGTGCGTATTACCGCCCTGGTTCCGCCGCGGTGACCGAGTCGGAACTGACCGTGGATCGTGGCGATGCCGAAAGCGAGGCGACGTTGTTCCGGCCACAGGGCCGCGGCCGCCTGCCCGGCTGGGTCGTCCTGCACGGCCTCACGCACAGTGGCCGGCACCACCCTGCGCTGCGTCGCTTCGTGCGTGCGATCGCAGCCAGTGGCCATGCCGTTCTCGTTCCTGACATCCCCGAGTGGCGCGCTCTTCACGTCGCACCCGCGATTACCGTCGCAACCATTCGCGCCGCGGTTCGTACACTTCATGACCGCGATGACATCCATGCGGAACGCATGGGGCTGTTCGGCTTCTCGTTCGGTGCAACGCAGGCGCTCGTCGCCGCAACGGATCCCGAGATCGGCTCATTGCTGACCGCGATCGCGGCGTGGGGCGGCTACTACGATCTCGACCGGCTCTTCGTCTACCACATGACCGGCGCGCACGAACTCGATGGCGTGACGTACGCGATGTCGCCGGATCCGTACGGCGCGTGGGTCATGGTCGGCAATTACCTGACGGCCATGCCCGGCCACGCGAACGACCACGCCACGGCACGCGCTCTCCTCGACCTCGCCCGCGACGCCGGCCGCGCGCAGATTCCCGCCTGGGATCCTGCATACGATGATGCGATCCGTCGCGCGCGCGCCACCTTGCCTCTTGAACAGCACGCTCTCTTCGATCTCGCGGCACCGCTGTCAAACGCATCGCGCGGCAATCTCGATCATGCCCGCGAGCAGGCGCTTCTTCTTGCCGATGCCGCGCGCCGCACCGATCCGCTCATGGACCCGATCGTTTTCATGCCTCGTGTCGGCACACGCACGCTCCTCGCACACGGCCGCGATGACCGCCTCATTCCATTCACGGAGACGATTCGTCTGACGCGCGCACTTCCAGCCGGACAGGTCGCGGGCTGTACGATCACCTCGCTGTTCGCTCACTCCGGTGGCACGGACCGCGGGCTCGGACCGTTCGGTCTGATGCGCGAGTCCGCGCGTTTCGTCAACGTGCTGCGCCGGATCCTGCGACTTCTCTGAATTCGTGACGCCGCACCGGCCGCTGGGAACATGGGCGCCCGTCCGGGATCCCGGTGCCGGGCCATGGGTATTCGCAGGCAGTCCGGGCGCGAAGGGTGTGCCCGATCCGACGCAGTCGACCGGAGCAGGTATGGCATCCCCGGCGGTACCGGTTTTTCTGGCCGGACCGTTCCCCGTTCTCCACGCATCGCGCGTGGATCAGGCCGAGCGCGAAGTCGACCTCGATGTCGGTCTTCTGATTGCCGGACTGCCCAGCATTCTCGCCTCGACGCGGTTTCCGCTCGACGAGACATGGGATCGCATACACAGTGCGCTGGGGAGTGGCGATGCGAAGCTCGGCGTCGCCGGCGTCCCGCACCACGTCGATTCGGAAATCGGCAGCACCGAGATGTACCCGTCCGCGTACATCGGTCTCGAGTGTGCGAACGGCGAGCGGCTCGTGCTCTCTCATATCCGGGCCCTCGAACCTGCGTCGAACGCCGAGCAGTATGCACGCGACGTGATGGACTCGCTGCTCAAGGGCCTCTCGCCCGATGAGCTGGGCGTCGCCATCGACGACGACGACGACGGTTGATCGAATCGCCCTCAGCGAAACCGCGAAGGCCGCGGCCTCGTAGGGCTCCCTCGATCCAGGAGGTGGGAAACCATGGGTGAAATCGCCGCTCTCATCGGCCTCGCCGCGACTGCCGTTGCCGGCATCGGCGGATACATCAAGACACGCTCGTTCGTCGCTCGAAGATTGCGCTACGTCGACTCCGTGCAGAACGGCATTGTGCCCGTCCTCGCCGGGACGGCCGCCGCTGTAGTGGCTGCACCCGTCGTGGCGCTGCTTCCCTTCGTCGCCGCCCCGACCGCCATTGCCTTCGGCGTCGGTGTCGGAGTCGGGACCCGGGCCGGGGTTCGCGCCATCCGGAACGGCAGCATCGACTGAGGCGAGCGGGCGCCCCCCGCGCGCCATCCGCTGGCCCACCCGCCAGGCATACGGGTCCGAACGCTGCCTTACGCGCGTATCACCCGCGCGTGCCGCGTACGCGACTTTGTAGCCGACCCAACGAATTTTCTTACCAACTCCAGCGCGAGTGCCGAAACTAAGCCCTTGAAGGATCGCGGCTTGGGAACCGGCACGGAATTGGAAGTCCCTCCGCCCGGCCACGTTACCGGCTCATTCAACCGTTGCTGGAAATCATGGGTTTCGTTCCACAACTCCGGCGGCCCGGCCGGCGTCCCGGCTTCACTCTCTACGAGACGCTGATCGTCGCCGCCCTCATGGGGATCATCTTCGCGGTCGCGCTGCCGCAGGTCTTCACGTCGATGCGGAACACGCAGGCCGATAAGGCCGCGTTCGTCGTCGTGTCAGATCTCGAGTCCGCGTTTTCGCTTGCGGCGCGCCAGCGGGCCCCTGTCACGTTCACGGTCGATGGGTCGGCCATGCGTTACATGATTCGCAACAAGGCGACGTCCGCGCTTCTGGTCGAGCGATACCTCTCGGCAAGCACATCCCCGTATGGTGTGACTTCGTTGACCATGAGCGTGGGCACGCTGACGCTGTTCCCGAACGGGATGGCGTCCGGCCCGACGATCATCACGCTTTCCGTCGCCAATGAGAACCGGACTGTCCGGCTCACGCGTGCCGGCCAGATCCGGATGGGAAGTTGAGCCAGGTATGAAGAGCAATCGCGAAGGTACATCGCTGGTCGAACTGCTCGTCGCCATGACACTGCTGGGCGTCGTGCTGACCTCGCTTGCCGGCCTCACGTTCGACACGGCGAGGCGCTCGATCGTCGTCGCGGGCAACGGCTACATGCAGGGCGTGGTCACGGAACAGATCAACCGGCTCGAGGCGATACCGTTCAGCCAGCTGCCGGCAGCAGCGGGTTGCATGACCGTCGCGAACGGCGTTTTCCCGCACCGGCGCTGCATCACCGTCACGGATGTCAACAGCATTCACCGGCTGGTGCGGATGATCGTTCAGCCCGGCCAGCTTGGCCTTCTGCCCGACACGGTGGACCTCGTCCGCTGGAATCCACCGGCCATCAACCCCCTGTTCACACCATGAACATCGCACGCAACCGGAGCGGCACGACGCTCACCGAGCTGCTCGTCGTCCTCGTCGTCATGGGCGTGATCAGCGCGTCCATGACCGGCCTCATGGTTTCGCAGTCACGCTTCTTCAACGACCAGGAAGGTCAGGCGAACGCACGCCGTGTCGCCCGTAGCGGGACGACTCTGCTCATGTCGGACCTGCGCGCGATCGAAACCAACGCGGGAATCGTGAGTGCGGACGGCACAAGCTTCGAGGTCCGGGTGCCGTATCGCACCGGCGTGATCTGCGGGTCGGCCGGCGGCGGCAACATGATCGCCTCGATGTTGCCCGTCGATTCGATGATCATCGCCAATATCACCCATACCGGCTGGTTCTGGATCGACTCGATCGGCGGCATACACTACCAGTATGGCGCAGCACGACCGACGCCCTCGGCCGGCGATGTCTCCGTGTGCACATCGAACGCCATCACGGCAGTCACCAATGGCGAGATCGTGTCCTTCCCGGGCTCGCCCCCGAGCGGTGCGAATCCGGGCTCGACCGTCACTCTCTACCAGCGCGTCCAGTACTTCTGGGCCGCTTCGGCGTCGGTGCCGGGGACGCGCGGCCTGTTTCGCCGCATCCAGAGTGCTGCGTCGACCGAGGAACTCGTCGCACCCTTCGATGCCAGTGCAGCGTTCCGGTATCACATGGACAACGGTTCGATCGTGTCGGCACCGGGCGTGATGTCGGACATACGCGGCATCGAATTCGCACTCACTGGCCTGAACGAACGCAACGTGACTCAGGGCCAGACCCAGCGGGCGCCTTTCGTGACGTCCGTGTTCTTCGAGAATCGGTGAGGCAGCATGCATGACTCTCACGACATCCGCGGCAGGCGTGATGGCTTTGCCATCCCGCTCGCGCTCATGCTCGTCGTCTTCCTGACGGTGGGCGTGACCACGGCGTTCACACGCATCACGGCAGAAGCTCGCGTGGACGATGCTCGGCAGGCACGCGCCGACGCGTTCTCCTACGCACAGCGCGGCCTCGAGGAGTTCGCCGCAGACCGGGTGAACCTCGGCTTCACCTCGCTGCCGCCGGCCGCCGCCGAATCCGCGCGCATCGCCATGCCCGAAGGTCATGCCGATGTCATCCTGTCCCTGGTCCAACCGAAAACCGCCACCCGGCAGGCGCTCTACCTGCTTCGCTCACGCGGTGTCAAGCGCACCGGCAACCTGTCGTGGATGCCGCCCGCTGAACACACGGTTACCCAGTTCGCCTTCTTCCGCGAAGGCGAGATCCAGATTCTGTCCGCATGGACCAGCCTGAGCGGCCTCATCAAGAACGGCGGAAACGGCACGATCACCGGGAATGACGGCTGCGCTGTCGAGCCACCCGTCGGCGGCGTAGCCGTGCCCGACAACAATTACGCCCAGAGCGGCGGCGGAGGCGCCGTCGTGCCGACCGGGAACCCGCCGATCATCGACCTCGGCAGCCCGCCCGGAGCCTACGACGCAGTCAAGATCGACTGGGACGGCATCGTCAACTACAATGCGATCTGGCCCGATATCGTCTACCCGACGGATCCATGGCCATCCAGCTTTGCTTCGAACTACTGGCCCGTTATCCGTGTTGATGGAAATCTCGACTTGCCGGCCGATGGGCAGGGCCTCCTCATCGTCACCGGCGACATGGTCATCAACGGGTCACTCCAGTGGAACGGTGTCCTGCTCGTCGGCGGCATACTCTATGCCAACGGCAACAACAACGTCCAGGGTGCCGTCATCAGCGGCCTCAACGTCAAATTCGGCTGGACCGTTACCGAGAGCGACGTGGGAAATGGCGTCAAGACCTATCAATACAACTCGTGCAGCATCGCCAATGCCATGGCGCAGTTCGCGACGTTGATCCTTCTGGGTGGCAGTTGGAGCGACAACTACGACACCTGGTGAGTTTGAGACAGAGTCGTCACGAACGGGCGGGCCCGCATACGACGGGCTCGCCATCGCTTCCTACCACGCAAATCCAGCCGTGACGTAGAACCCGGTCCGTTCCTCGCTCCTTGCCAGTGTGAACGCAATCGCGTTCTCGGCACCAAGGAAACCGAGCCACACGCCGCCGCCCGCCGCACCGTGCCACTTGTCCGATTTCTCTTCCTCGAACCAGACTCGCCCGACGTCCGCGAGTCCGAGGATGCCGAACTCGGCCGGAATCACGAGGCGCACATTGCCGAGTCGCGTTCGTAACTCCACGTTACCGTGGACGAGTGCATCGCCTGCATAACGTTGATCGCGACCCAATCGGGCGGTCGTGACATCGCCGATGTACGCGGCCTTCTGGAACGGATACGTCCCGAACAGGCGGCGCGCACCGATCCGGAACGCGAGCGTCGGCCGGAGCGGCTGCCACGGCGAAAGGTACGCGGCCGCACTCACGCGGACCGCGGAAAACGCCTCCTCGACATCGAACACCGCCGGCCACGTCGTCACGCCTGCTTCTACCAGGAATCCGCTCGTGGGTGAGCGGGCGCGGTCACGTCCATCGATCTGGAGATCGGCAACCAGGCCTGCCGAACCGAACTCACCTGCGCCGTACGGCTGCACGCTGTCGATCACATTCGTGCCGGTGTTGTCCGTCTTCGACCATGCGATGGTCGGACCGATCGCCAGCGTCGTCGAAGCACTCCATCCGATGACGAAACGTGGATCGAGCGTGAACTGGCTCAGCTCGACCTCGTACGCCTCGTCCGGCTGATCCAGATCCGTCTCGTTACCGAAACCGTGGAAGTTGAGGATGTCCAGGCCGGAGGCGCGTGCATCGATCGACCAATGGTGAATCGAGTTCTCGCGATTCTTGCGGAACTGCGCATCGATCCTGTACGTCATGGCGGTGGTCGCCCATGCGCCGCGCAGCTTGAGCCGTGATGCCCATGGCAACGTGCGGAAGCCGTAGTCGTATCGCTCGAACCCCATGCCGGCGAGAAGTCCGACATCGGGTGAGTATCCCATCCACAGCGGGTACCGATAACGGTGGCCCCAATCACGCGCCGGCTGCGACGGCGAGGTCACGGGCGGCGACCACGCTCGTTGATCGATCGAGGTGCCGGGACCTTCTTGCCATGTGTTGTTGCCGTCCGCATCGTAATACTCTGTTCCGCCCGCCGTGTCCTCGAGATGGTCGTCAGCGCCGCCGCCATCCACGATCAGTGTGATGCCGGACGCATCGCCGATGGTGCGAATCGTGTCTGCGCCGCCATGCAGAAAGAGACGGACCTCCTTTGTTTCATCGGCGAGGAACCGGCGCCGGAACACCTCGACCTCGCCCGCTGCCGAATTATGCGCAACGACGATGACGTCGAGGCCGCCAGTGCCGTGCACCGCGCGCGCAGACTCGGCGGCATCCGTGGTGTGCACATCGACTTCGGTCGCAAGGAACTCGTAGAACCGACTGGACATCTCGGGCAGGGCATCGCGGCGGGCGACGAGGCGGCGGCGCATCACATCGCCCGAGAGTGTATCGTATTGGCGGGGCAGGCGCGCAACAGCGGAATCGATGACTGCATCCGTGATCCTCGACTGAAGACTGGCAGCGACGCTGTCCCACGCCGGCCGCTCGAGTCCGACCAGCAGGCGGCGATCGAGTTCCCGACCGTTCCACGTCACGCCCAGAATACTCGGATACGAATCGACGAACTTGACCAGTTGTGGGTAGTACTGCCGGCCGAGGGCGAGCAGCACACCGTCCATGTGGACGAAGGCCTGGTCGCGGTCGCGCGGGATGGGCAGCCAGAGATCCTCCGAGTCATCGCCAAACCGGGCCCAGCGCCACTGATCCCGATGGCGGTCCCAGTCGCCGAGGAAGATGTCCGTCAGCCTCGCCGCCAGGAATGCACGCGCCTCGACAAACTCGATCTCCTCCTCGAGGCGTTCCAGTAACCGCTCGGTACCGATCACGTTTTCCGCGCCTTCGAAACCGGCCGGCCTGTCACCCGCCTCTTCCGGTCGTTCTTCGATGATGCCGAGCATGCCGGCGAATTCGGCGCGAAATCCGCCGAGTCGGGGATCGTCCGGCATCTGCACCATCAGCGGCACGGCGTGAAGGACGCCGACGGCCTCGAGAATGGGATCGACGACGAGTGCGCCCGCTGGATGCGACGCACTGATCTGGTCCTGCACCAGTTCGTCAACCAGCGTCTCGCGCAGCTCCGGCGGCAGAATCGAACTCGGATCCTTGTCGACCGAGCGGAACGTGTACTCGGTGCCATCGGCTGCAACGAGCCGGAGCGATGCCGTCTGCATTCCGCCGCCACGCTCGGTTGGCGTGAGACCGCCCCCGAACGTCCCCAGATCGAGGACCGGTACGTCGATCGTCGCCGTCCACAGATCGCGATACCCATCGCCGAGCAGAAAACGGTGCATTGCGCCAGCCCCGTAGCCTCGTGCTGCAACGACACGAGCCGAATCCCGGGTCGCACCCCGCCTCGACTGCGCCGCGGCAGACCCCGGAGACCCAGCCACCAGCAGGGTGATGAACACGAACGCAGCAGCCCACCGCATCGGATGACTCCAGATCCATTGAACAGGCATCGCGACACATCCCGGCGACAGATGGAACGGCAAGGCCTCGCGTCGCGTCCCGACGGCAGGTACGCGATGAACGTCTCGCGTCGCTCCGACTACAGGGACGCGGAAACACTTCGCGTCGCTCCGACTACAGGTACGCGGAAAACGCTTCGCGTCGCGTCCCATCTTCATCGACGAATATCACGCCCAGCCGCACGCGACCGTCGGCTTGAACCTGCAATCGCATGTACCCGCTCCGGGAAGCGGCGTACAGCGTGCCATCCTTCGGCGCGACCGGCGTCCTGTGTCCCCATGTGCCTCCGCCGCTCACGAGCTGGTACCGCGCTCCGACGCCCACCAGCAACTGCATGCTGTGTTCATGACCAGAGGCGTACGCGAGTGGCGGCTTCTCGAGAAAGACGGCCTCCAGCGCTTCATTCATCGCTTGATAACGATCGTTGAACACGTCCTGCTCGCTGATGCCGAGCCGCCGCGCCAGCGGATAGAGCGAACCGATCACGGGCAGCGGGATCCATGCCCACTCGTACAACTCGCGCAACGGAAACACGTGCTGCATCGGCGAAAAATAACCGCCATGCGGACCGCCGGTAGTCATCGGGTGGTGCCCGGCCACAATCACGTGCCGGCCGCCAGCGGACGTGATTGCGCGGCGCAGCGAATCGAGAACCTGTTCCATCGTCGTCGCGGGACACGTGGCAGGCGTCTCGACCGGCTCGTCGAAAAGCCACCACTGCGTATCGATCATGACGAGGCGCACGTGCCGGTCGATGTCCATCGTCTGCGGGCCCGGGCATGCGGCCGCCGGTGCGAAATCGACCCGTTCACCGCCTATGCTTTCGCCGAACTGAACTGCACGCTCTACCGTTTCTCGCCCGCCGTCATTGCCCCAGAAGTCCCAGTCGTGATTGCCCGGTATGAAGATCCCCCTCGCCCCACTCGTAAGCACCGCCTCGACCTGTACGCTCAGCCGCCGCTCTGCCTCCGCACGACCCGGATCGTCCGCCAGCGGCATTCCCCTCGGATAGATGTTGTCGCCGAGGAAGACAATGACGGACGTGTTGTTGGCACTCGCTGCATCGCTCTCGAGCGCCTCGAGAACCGGCTCGCGATCCGCAGCCGGCGCACCCGCATCGCCGATCAGGTAGATCGTCGTTTCAACATCGCTCGCCGCCGGCACGTGCGACGAACGCACGCCCGCGCGCAGGCTGCACCCCGATACAGCCAGCACGGCCAACACGAAAGCAAGAGTCAGCCGCGATGGCACCGGCGAAAGCGGCCGGCGTGATCGCCGGGGAGGCGCCGGTGGCGGTGGCGGTGGCGCTGGCCGGGGCGGCGGGTGCGGGGGCGACATCCACGGCGGTGGCGGTGGCGGGGGCGACATCCACGGCGGCGTAGAGGGCGTCGAGGGCAATCCGATCGGTCCGTTTCGTCGGTTACAGCGCGTTGTCACTCGACTCCGACCGCCCGCCGGCAGACAGCGTTCCGGGCGAGGGCGGCAGCGCCCACCAGGTCCTGTCGCGTCGCGTCCGGACCTTGAGATCGTAGTCCAGCGACAGACTCACGCCGAGTGAACTGGTGCGCGGCATCTGGCGGCGGGTGCGCACCGTCGCTGCTTCCGCCGCGATGCGATTGTGCATTGCAATCGTGTGCAGCAATCCGTCGAAGTGCGTGTCGCGCAGCGCCCTCGGATCGTCGACCAGATCATCCACCGCTTCGACGTACGCCTATCCAGCGTTGGCTCGCAGGTCACGATGATGACGTGAAGTGCCTGCTGCGCCCTGGTCAACCGGTCACCACCCACTCGACATTGCGCAGAGCCACCGACGCCAGCGCCGTGACAAGCACAAGCACCGCGAGCACCAGATACACTCGCCGCCGGTGGATCGGCCGTTCTGCATGCCACTCCACCTCCGGCATGTGCTCCGATTCGTGCTCGCGTCGCTGCGATCGGCGGGCCGCTGTCATGATCCAGGGTCGGGGGT
>JBOHRL010000028.1:0-26983 GCA_050732695.1 Longimicrobiales bacterium
TCATCACCCTCTCCCACACCCGCTTTCTTCCTCGATGCTTACAAGTCAAGGAACAACTCGAAAGCCGTCCCCACCCGCCTTCAACCCGCCGTTTCCCCACTCCCACCTTTCATCACCCTCTCCCACACCCGCTTTCTTCCTCGATGCTTACAAGTCAAAGGAAGAACTCGAACGCCGTTGAAGACGGACCCGTGCCATGGCGGGGTCGGTACCAGAATCCGATACTGCATCGGATTCGTACAGGGCAGAGATGTCGATCGATCGAAGCTGGAAACACTACGAAGAACGATACCGTCGCAGCCTGATGTGGGCGCTGGGCGCGTCCGTGCTGCTCCACATCCTCCTGCTGCTATGGTTCCGATCGGACGTGCTGATACCGCCATCGCCGTTTGCGGCTGCGGGTCCCAGGGCTGGCGACGACGTCGCGGCGTCGGGTGGCGGCACGCAGGTGGTGCAGATCCGGGTCGTCCAGCCCGAGGCCGAGCCTGCCGTGCCTGTCGTCGTTCCGGCCGTGCCTGTGCCTCAGCCTGAGCCGGTCATCGAGGAGATCAAACCGAAGCCGGAAGTCGTTGCGGTCGGGACGCGGACAGGCTCGACCACGGCCATTGCTGCGGGCAGTACAACGGGCAACAGGACCGGTTCGGGCATCGAGGGTGGGACCGGCCGCGGCGATGGCGGGAACGCGGATGCCGGTCGGTTCCGGCTGGTCCCGCCTTCTCCTCGTGGCCTGATCCTGCCACCCAGCGACCGGCCCGGAAAGCTGCGCGGCCGGGAGGTCGACGTCTGGGTGTTCGTGAGCGCGCGCGGCGAGGTCATCGCGGATTCCACCCGCGTCGACCCGCCGACGGGCGACGGCAAGTTCGACGACCGCCTCCGGGAGCAGGCCGCCGAATGGGTGTTCGAACCCGCACGCAAGGCCGGACAACCCGTCGCCGAGTGGTTCCGCTATACCATCATCCTCTGAACGGAAACCGTTTCTGGGGCTGGTTTCTGGGGCTGGTTTCTGGTTGAACGGATGGGCGTTCGACACTCTTCATGGCTGCGCGGGTCGCCGGCACGGATTGTGGCGTGATAGAATGCGGGTCTTGTCGCACAGAAACCAACGAGAACGAAAGAGAGTGAACGGGTGCCGATCGTTCGCCGCTATGGTAACAAGGTGCAGAGTGTCACGCCCAATTTCGATTCGCGGGCGATGACGGAAATCGGGTTTGTGCGTGGAGGCGAAGTTTCGCTTTCTGCGGAGGAGTTCGAGAAGACCTTCGATCGATTGTTCGGTCGCGAATTGAGGGCGAAGGCAGAGGGCGAGGTGCAGGGCGACGTCGAGGACGCGGTTCTCGCGTCTCTGGCTGAACAGCTCGAGGCGCTGGCGGCGGAGGCGGGCGATGGCTCGCTGCTCGTGATCGAGAACCAGCAGGGGGTGGACCAGCCGAAGACACGTGGCCGGCAGACGACGATCGTCGTGGACGGCGAGAATCGGTTGGTCTTCGAGTACACGGTCGAGCCACCGCTTCGTATCGGCGTGTTCGGACCGGTCTGACGACGGGCGGAGCGGCGTGCAACTGCCGGCCGGATACCACATGTTTCACGAGGGGCCGGTTCTGCTGGTTGCGCGGGAACGGGATTCGGCATTCGTGCGCGGCATGGTGACGCGCCACGGAACGCTCGCGGCGCATGCGGCCGAAAACGCACGCCACGTGCTCGCGGGCCGGACGCGGACCAACGTCTGCGAGGGACCGGGCGGACTCTGGGTCGTGCGCCATGCCGTTCGCGGGGGTGCCTTCAGGAAGCTGTTCGTCGACCGGTACGTCCGCATCGGCGTGCCTCGCCCCATCCGTGAGTTGCGAGCGAGTGCGCGGGCGCGCGCGCTCGGCATCGATACGCCCGAGGTTCTCGCCTGCGCCGTCTACGAAGACGGGCTCTTCTACCGGGCGGATCTGGCAACGCGATTCGTCGATGGCTCGACCGATCTCGCAAGGCTGAGTTTCGGTCCTGATCCGCCGGCAGAACCTGTACGCGCGGAGGCATGGAGGTCGGCCGGCAGGCTCCTCGCAGCCACGTTCGCGGCCGGCCTCATCCATGCCGACCTCAACATCAAGAACATCGTGGTAACGACGATCAACGGTGCCGGGCGCGCGCACCTGCTTGATCTCGATCGCTGTCACTTCACGCCGAAGCTCGCGCCATCCGCGCGACGTGCCATGCTCGATCGAATGGAACGCTCGATCCGCAAGTTCGAACGCCGAACGGGCCGCCAGCTCGGTCCTGCCGAACGCGCGGCCTTCGCTGACGGTCTGCGTGGCTGATCTCGCAACGAGGCCCGCCAGCATCGCCATCACCATGCTCAGTGCACTGGGCGATGCCGTGCACGTGCTGCCGGTGCTGAATGCGTTGCGCCGCGCGTGGCCCGAGACGAGCGTCACGTGGATCATCCAGCCGGTCGCGTATTCGCTCGTCCGCGACCATCCCGCAGTCGATGAGTTCATCCTGTTCCGGCGACGGCGAGGGCTCGATGCGTGGCGCTCGTATGCCGATCTGCGCCGTGACCTCCATGGCCGCCACTTCGACCTCGCGATCGCGCTTCAGGTCTATTTCAAGGCCGGCCTCATCACCGCCATGATGCCTGCCGACACCAAGCTCGGCTTCGATCGAGCCCGCGCCCGCGATCTCAACTGGATGTTCACCAACCGGAAGCTCCCGCCCCGCCCGGTCACGCACGTACAGGACGCGTATTTCGAGTTCCTCGATGTACTCGGCATCGAGCCGCACCCCGTCGAATGGAACCTCGGCCCTTCCGCTGCGGAACGGACCGCACAGCGCGCTTTCTTCGAACGCATCGACCGGCCCGTCTGTGCCTTTGTCGTCGCGACAAGCAAGCGCGAGAAGAATTGGGCTCCCGAGAGATACGTCCCTGTTATCGATGCGGTCGAACGCGATTTCGGGATGCGCGCGGTCGTTGTAGGCGGGCCGTCTGCCCTCGAGCGCGATGCCGCCGAACAGATTGCGCATCTGGCCCGGTTCAAGCCGATCATCGCCCTCGGCAACGACGTGCGTCGCCTCGTCTGGCAGCTCGACGGCAGCGCTCTCGTCGTCAGCCCCGACACCGGCCCGCTCCACATCGCGCGCGCCCTCGACATCCCCGTCGTCGGACTCTACGGCTACACCAACCCGAAACGCTACGGGCCGTATCGCAAGTTCATCGACCTCATTGTCGATGGGTACGCCCGCTATCCGGACGAGGACTATCCGCTCAACATGGAGCATCGCATCGATGGCATGGCGAGAGTCAGGCCCGAGGCCGTCATCGAGAAGATCACACTGGCTGTCGAGCGATACTCGAGATAGGGCGGAGCCGCAACGAAAACGGCGAACCCGGCGTCTGGCCCGGCTGCCGCGGGGCAACCAGCCATGCCCACGGGGGTAGAGGAGAACGATCCCCTTGTCGCTCTTACGACACAACAATGCAGAAGGCCTTGGCGAAGCGCATTCTCTGGATCGACGACGAGGTCGACCTTTTCGAGCCGCATCTGCTGTTCCTGCGACAGCGTGGATACGTCGTCGACACGACGACGAACGGAGATGATGCGCTTGCCCTGGCCCGCGGACAGAGCTACGACCTGGTCCTGTTGGACGAACAGATGCCGGGCCGGCGGGGGCTGGACGTGCTCGGCGAGCTGAGGCGAGAGGAGCCACAGGCCCGCGTCGTCATGGTCACGAAGTCGGAAGAGGACCGGACCATGGTGGAAGCGATCGGCCGGCGAGTCGACGATTACCTCGTCAAGCCGGCCACGCCTCGCCAGGTCCTTTCCGTCGTGACGCGGCTGCTCGAGGGAGCCCAGATCCGCCAGGCACGCGTCGCACAGGACTTCGCGGCCCGCTTTCCTCAGCTTTCGATGATGCGCGACGAGGCCGCGCACTGGCGCCATTTCTTCGCACTGTACAACGAGCTTGTGGACTGGGAACTTCGCCTGTACGGCGGCGGTGAGACGGAGCTGCTCGAGAGCGTGAGGGCGTTGCTTGCCGATGTGCGGCGCGAGTACGGCCGCTACGTGACTCGGAGTTACGGCGGCTGGACGAGTGGCCGCGATGCGGACCGGCCGCCTCTCTCGATCGATCTCGTCGAACGGTTCGTCGTGCCGCAGCTCGGTTCTGGACCGGTCCTGTTCGTGATCATCGACTGCATGCGCCTCGATCAATGGCGCATGCTGCGGCCGCTCCTCGCCCAGGACTTCGATATCGAAGAGAGTCTTTACGCCAGCATCCTGCCAACCGCTACGCCGTATGCGCGCAATGCGATCTTCAGTGGTACGTTCCCGGACGCGATTGCACGGAAACACAAAGGCTGGTGGGGGACGGAGGAAGGCAGCCTGAACGCGTTCGAGGACCGACTGCTGCGCGATCAGACGAAGAAGCTGGTCGGCCGCGTGATTCCGGTCTGGTATGAGAAAGTATTCACCGAGAAGGAGGGGGATGACGTCGTGTCGCGCGTGCGGGGTGCGCTGAGCGGCGATGGCATCGTCTCGCTCGTCTACAATTTCGTCGATCTGCTGACGCACGGCCGCAGTGAATCCGCGATTCTGATGGAGGTCGCGCGCGATGTGCCGGCCTTGCGCGCGCTGACGCGCCAGTGGTTCGAGCGTTCATCGGCGTACCGCGTTCTGCGTGAAGCGGCGGCCCGCGGCGTTCCAGCCGTGCTGACGACGGACCACGGCTCGATTCCGTGCGAGCGGCCGCTCACGATCTATGCACGGCGTGATGCGACGAACAACTTGCGCTACAAGTTCGGCCTCGACCTGCGCGCGGAGGATCCACAGGCCGTCTACGCTGTTCGTGATGAGACCGAGTTGCGATTCCCGCCCGGCCGCAATGCCACGAACTACCTGCTCGCACTCGAGGACAGCTTCTTCGTGTATCCCACGAAGCTGCGCGAGTACCAGGCCCGCTACCGCGGTTCCTTCCTGCACGGCGGCATCAGTCCCGAAGAGATGATTCTGCCGGTCGCGGTGATGAAGCCGCGTGCCGCCGTCCCGCCCGTGGCCGCCGGTCCGCCAGCGGCAGCGCGATGAACCTCTACCTGCGCATCCTGAGTTATCTGCGCCCGTACGGGTGGCTGCTGCTTGGCGCATCGCTGGCCACGCTCGGCTTCGCGGTGTTCGACGCGTTCAGCTTCGTGATGATCATTCCGTTCCTCCAGACACTGACGGGTGGCGCGGTGGCTGCGCCGGACGACAGTCCGATCAACGCGATGGATTCTCTGTTGAATACGACGTTGGGCCGCTTCATCGACCTCGATGCACCGGCCGAGGAAACGCTTCGCACGATCGTCGTGTTCATCTTTCTGGCGTTCATGATCAAGAACGTCTTCGATTATCTTCAGATCGTGCTGGTCGTCCGGCTCGAACAGGCCGTCACACGCGATCTCCGCATCGAAGTGTACGATCACATCCTCGCCCTCGACCTGCGATTCTTCGGCCGGACCCGGGCGGGCCAGATCATTGCACGCATCACGAACGACATCGAGATGCTGCGCACCCTCGTGACGAAGAACATTGCCAGGTTCGTCACATCGGTGCTCCAGATCGTCATCGCGCTAGCGGCCATGATGCTGATCTCGGTAAAGTTGACCGTCATCGCCGCACTCGTGCTGCCGGCCATGTTCGGCATCTGGCGGCGCATGCTGCGCCGGTTGAAGCGGGGTGATCATCGCATTCTGCATCTCGGTGGTGAGGTCACGGCGCATCTCCAGGAGACCGTGGGCGCGATCCGCCAGGTCAAGGCAGCGGCGGCGGAATCCTTCGAGGGCCGTCGCTTTCACGATCTTACGCGTTCGTACTTCAAGGCGGTGGTCCGGACCGAGCGCCTGCGCGCGCTGGCTGGCCCGCTCGCCGAAACACTCGGCTCGATCGGTACCGTGTTTCTGCTCTGGTACGGCGCCCAGCTCGCGCTCGCGACGCCGCCGGAGCTGCCGGGCGTCCACTTCATTCTCTTCCTCGGGTACAGTCTCAAGATGTACACACCGGCGAAGTGGCTGGCGAAGTTCCCATCGACAGTGCAGCCCGGGCTGGTCGCGGCAGAGCGTGTGTTCGAGTTCCTCGATACGCCGGTCGAGATGCAGGACGGACCGAATACACGAGCCTTCGAGCACGTTCGCGAATCGATCCGCTTCGAGGACGTATCGTTCGCGTATGTCGCGGGTGAGCCGGTCCTTGACGATGTCTCGTTCGAAGTGCGGCCGGGCGAGGTTGTGGCGCTCGTCGGGCCCAGCGGGGCGGGCAAGTCGACGATCGTCGACCTCGTTGCACGTTTCTACGACCCGACTGCCGGCCGCATCGCCATCGACGGCATCGACCTGCGCGAGTTTTCTGCCGGTTCACTGCGGAAACGCTTTGGCATCGTGGCGCAGGAGACCGTCCTCTTTCATGACACCGTGCGCGCCAATATCGCGTATGCGCTGCCGGCCGCGAATCAGGCCGCCATCGAGCAGGCGGCACTCGCCGCCAACGCGCACGAGTTCATCGCGCGGCTGCCCCAGGGCTATGACACGATCCTCGGTGAGCGCGCGACCCGGCTCTCTGGCGGACAGCGGCAGCGCATTGCGATCGCTCGCGCTATCCTGCGTGATCCGCCCGTCCTCATCTTCGATGAAGCGACATCAGCGCTCGATTCCGAGTCCGAGCGGCTGGTGCAGGATGCGATCGAACGCCTGCTCGAGGGTCGCACGGTCTTCGTCATCGCGCATCGCCTGTCGACGATCCGGCACGCCGACCAGATCCTCGTGCTCGACAACGGCCGCATCGTGCAGCGCGGCCGTCACGAAGCGCTGCTCGCCGAAGGCGGCCTCTATCGCCACCTGCACCGCCTCCAGTTCGCCGTCGAGGACGAAGCCGCGCTCGGCCTCGCATCCGATCCGGCTCGATGACCTGCGAACGACCGTCCGCTCGCGCACTGCCGTGACGGACCAATCCGTCGGAACAACTTCACCGCTCGTCGCCACAGCGACCCCGTCCATTGCGCGCATCCCGGCGAACGCACACGTGTGCGTGGTCCTGCTGACCGGTCTCGGTGATGTGATCCACGGCTTGCCGGTCGTGAACGCGATCCGCCGCGCGCACCCTGACTGCCGTATCACCTGGGTGGCCGAGCCGATGCCGGCCGGTGTTCTGGAACCACACGCGGCCATCGACCGCGTCGTGGTGTTTCACAAGAAACGCGGCCTTCGCGGCGTGCTCGATCTGTGGCGGGACCTGCGCGACGAGCGGTTCGACATCGCCATCGATTTCAACATCTACTTCAAGAGTATCTTCCCGATGGTTCTGTCGCGTGCGCCGGTTCGGCTCGGCTTCGATCGCGCGCGGGCCCGCGACGGCGTCTGGCTGTTCTGCAACCGTCACGTCGAACCGCGCCCGCGCAGTCACACGCAGGACATGTTCTTCGAGTTTCTCGATGCCCTGGGCGTGGCAAGGCCGGATCCACTCGAGTGGCGGCTGGTGCCGGCGGCTGAAGAGGAGGCGGCACAGGCAGCCTTCTTCGCGGCGTACGCCGGCCGCCCGATTGCCGCTGTGGTGCCGGCGTCCGCGAATGGGAAGAAGGACTGGGTTCCGGAGCGATACGTCGAGCTTGTGGACCGGCTCGACCGGGAGTGCGGCCTGCTGCCCATGTTGCTGGGCGGGCCCGGGCAGCGGGAGACGGGAATCGCAAGCATGATCGCGGAAGGTGCGCTCACGGATGTCATCTGGGCGATGGGCGATGGTGTGCGACGATTGATCTGGCTGCTGCAACGGTGCCGTCTCGTGATCGCACCTGACACCGGGCCGGTTCACATCGCGCGGGCCCTCGGCGTGCCCGTGGTCGGGTTGTACGGCCACACGAACCCGTGGCGGGTCGGCCCGTATCGCGCCTTCGAGGATCTCTGGATCGACCGCTACAACGAGCCGGGGTCGAGACCCGATCCGAGCCTTGCGACGCCGAAGCACGGTCGCATGGAGACGATCACGACGGACGACGTGATCGAAATGGTGAAGCGCGCGATCGCGACCACGGCCAGGGCCGACAGCACCGCGCAGCGCGACGCGCGGATCCGCGAATGAACGTGCTCCACATCGATGGCGCCCGGCGATGGGGCGGTGGACAGAACCAGGTTCGCCTGCTCATGCAGGGTCTCGCCCGATGCAACGTGCGGCAGTTGTGCGTTTGCCCGCGCGGTAGCCCGCTCGAAACGCGGCTTCACTCGCTGCACATGCCAGTGGCCGGCATCGCATGGCCACGCGGTGCGGACCCGCGCGTGATGGCGCACCTGTTCCGCCGCTCCCGCGATGTCGACCTGATTCACTGCCACGATGCGCACGCACTGCAACTCGCGTTGCTGCCCGCTCGGCTGCGTCATATCCCCGTGATTGCGACGCGCCGTGTCCTGTTCCGGACCAGCCCCGGGAAGTGGAACCGTGCAACGCGTGTCATCGCGATCTCGGACCCGGTGCGCGACCGGCTGGTCAACAGTGGCGTCCGAGCGGATCGCATTCGGATGATTCCGTCTGGCATCGATGTCGAGGAAGTCGCCGCACTGCCGTTCGCGAGTCCCGGTCTGCGTGACCGGCTGAGTATCTCGAACGACCGGTTTCTGGCCGGCAACATCGGAACGTTGCTGGACTTCAAGCACCAGAGGCTCATCCCGCATGCCGCCGCGCACGCCCGCGACATCATGTGGGTCATCGTTGGTGATGGACCGGAGCGTGCCAACCTCGAGGAGGCCATCAAATCACACGGTGTTACGGCCAACGTCTGGCTGACGGG
Source organism: Longimicrobiales bacterium (assembly GCA_050732695.1). GTDB lineage: Bacteria > Gemmatimonadota > Gemmatimonadetes > Longimicrobiales > RSA9 > JBFFZF01. The sequence continues at coordinate 8,788 of JBOHRL010000028.1, forward strand.
CGGTGTCTCGGATGCGCGCCTGTACCTGCGCGAGATGGATGCGTTCGTGTTCCCGTCGAAGGGCGAAGCGCTTGGAACGAGCATCCTCGATGCGATGGCGATGGGCGTTCCCGTCGTCGCGGCAGACGACGGCGGGCCGGCGCAGGTGCTCGCGCCCGTCCACGCGCAGACTGGAGTGAACCTGTTCCCCCTCGATCACGCGGCCGTCCTCGCGGCGCACGTGCGCCGGCTCCGTGACGATCTGCCGCTTCGGCATCGCGTGGCGGCCCTCCAACGCGAACGTGTTCTCGAGTTCGGTATCGCGAGGACGGTCGAAGGTACGCTCGAGCTGTACCGCGAGTTGGTGGAGGAATGACGGAGATCGCCGTCCCGGAACTGTCGCGCCGGCCGACCATCGGGCATCGCGTCGAGTACGCCCTTTTCAGCGCCGCAGCCGTGCTGCTCGATGCATTGCCACGCAAGGTCGCGCTGGCCGCCGGCGCCCGCATCGGCCGGCTCGGGTATGCGCCGTTCCACATCCGGCGAAGCGTTGTTCGGGAGAACCTGCGCACCGCGTTCCCGGATCGCGATTCGGACTGGATCGATGCGACGGCCCGCGCCGCTTACGCCCACGTTGGCCGCGAAACGGTCGAGGTCCTGCGCGCCGCCCGCGAAGGCGCGACGACCCAGCTTGCGAGGACCGTGCTCGAAGGTGAAGACATCCTGCGCAACGCACTCGAGCGCGGGCGAGGCGCCATACTCCTCACGGGTCATTTTGGAAACTGGGAGTTGGCGGTCGCAGCCGTGACGGCGCGCGGCACTGCCACGGATGTACTGATTCAGCGCCAGCGGAACCCGCTGTTCGATGAGGCCATCATCGATGCGCGGCATGGTCTCGGGATGGACCTGATCGATCGGGGTCTGGCCACGCGGACCGGACTCCGCTCGCTGCGCGAAAATCGTGTCCTCGCAATTGCTGGCGACCAGAACACCCGCCGTGGCGGGGTCTTCGTGCCGTTCTTCGGTCGGCCGGCCTCGACCAGTCGCGGCTTCGCGATTCTCGCGGCCCGGTCCCGCGCGCCGATACTCACGATCATGGGAACGCGCCGGCCGGATGGCCGGCTGCACGTCCGCATCCGCATGCTGGCGGACGAGATCGGCCGCGATGACGATGCGACAGACCGCGTGCTCCGCGACTATCTCCGCACGCTCGAGGACACCATCCGTGACGCGCCCGAACAGTATTTCTGGCACCACAGACGGTGGAAGACGCGGCCGCCAGAGGAACCGGTGAAGGCCGATCCGGTATGATACATCGATCCCCGTCGTGCAGTGGCCGGTCTTGCGCGCCGTTGGGCGCCGTCTACGTTCCACGACCGGACATTCTGGTGGGGCCGCATTTGAGAACTCAGACGGGATCCGTTTGCCGGTGATCTATTTCTGCATCCCCTGCTACAACGAAGAACGCACTGCCGGAATCGTCCTCTGGAAGATCCGGCAGGTCATGGCAGAATTCCCCCGCGACTATCAGATCCTCGTCGCGGATGACGCCTCCACCGACAAGAGCTACGAGATCCTCGAGCCGTATTCGCGTGTTCTGCCACTCACGCTTCTGCGCACGAATCAGCGCCGAGGGTACGCGGCAACACTCGAAATGCTTCTGCGGGAGGCCGTCCGCCGGTCCGACTACCCGAAGCGCGATATCGTTGTCGTGCTCCAGGCCGATTTCACTGACGATCCCGAGTACGCTGTCGATCTGCTGAAGCGTCTTGAATCGGGCGCGGACATCGCGGTCGCAGAGCCCGCGTCCTCCGAGCCGGCGGGCTTCGTCCGCGGCATTGCGGACCGCTTCGCACGTCGTCTCGCCAGCCGCCGCTCATGGCCACCCGAGATCAAGGATCCGTTCCATGGCTTTGTTGCGATACGGCTCGTTTGCTTGCAGAAAGCCATCGGTGCCGCCACGGGCCGCCTGCTCGCGTGGGAAGGCCGTGCCGCCAATGCCGCGATGCTTCACGCCGCACTGCCGCATGCAAGACGAACCGACACCGTCGAGATCACGAGCCACCCCAAGCGCCTTCAGCGCGACAGCCGCTTCGATGTCCTCGGGGCTGTTCTGAACGCATGGCACTTCGGCAACGGCAAGCCGAACGGCGGGCTTCTCGATGCGGCCAGCCTCTCGCCCGATCAGATTCACGGCGATCGCGCAGCCCTCCGTGCCAGTGCCGGCAATGGGAAGCGGGCCGAATCGAACGATCCCGATCAGGGTAGCCGATCTCGCAACAGGGATCGGAATGGCCCACGTCGGGCGGAATCCGGGCAGCGCCCCCGCCGCGACCGTGACGGTCAGACCAGCTCGGGCGACAGATCCGATCGCGGCCTCGCCGGTCAGACCGACCCGACCGACTCGCCTCGCCGCGAGCGCGCGGGTACGGGCGATCCCGGCACCAAGCCACGTCGTGCCCGCGGTCAGGCCGGCACCGGCGACAGGCCTCGCCGTGACCGCAGTAGCCGGACGGGCTCCGGCGACAGGCCTAGACGCGATCGGCGTCCCCATCATGATGCAGCCGCGTCCTCGCAGGAGGACGGCCCGCCTCCCAATCAGAACGGCGATCAGACGACGGAAGCCGCTGAAGCCGGGCCAGGAAACGATGCGATCAGCGGGGCCGGCGCACCGGCCCGGAAGTCCCGCGGCCGGCGAGGCGGGCGGCGGCAGGGTGACCGGCCCAGGTCCGATAAGGAACCGGGGACGCCTCCGCAGGGTTCGGAACCAGAGGAAGTTACGGCATCGGTGGCCGGCCCGGACGAAGATCTTCGCGATTCTGTTGAAGCCGCGGCCGATCCGGGCGAAGCCGGACCGCGGAAACGCCGCCGCCGGGGGCGTCGTGGAGGACGAAGACACCGCGGTTCGCGAGCACCCTCGGCTGGCACCGATGGTGCACCCGAGGCCGGGTCCGGAACGGGTTCAGATGCGGATCCGGCGACTGCCGGCCGTCCCGTTGGACCCTGAGACTCGAATGGTAGCTGAAATGCGCAGGACGCTCGCAATCGCTTTGTTTTCCTTGCTGATGACGACTCCGGGCGTGCGTGCCCAGCTCGGGTCGGCGCTCGCGCAACCGGTGCCTTTCCCGGTCGCGAAAGTGCCGTTCGGCATCGGCGAACAGATGACCTATCGCGTAGACTGGGGTTTCCTCTCCGTCGGGCAGGGCAGACTCGAGATCCTGCCTGCGCTCGACTCGATGCGGGGCGTCCCGACGTACCACATCGGGTTCACCATGAAGGGTGGCCTTCCGCTGTACAGAGTGGATGACTACTCGCAGTCGTGGCTGACCGTATCGGACCTGATCTCGCTCCGCTTCGATCAGAACCTGGACGAGGGCAGCTACGAGCGGCATCGCATCGTGGACTTCTTCCCCGAGGAAGGTCGTTGGGACCGGCTCGATCACGAGGAGGAGGGCGAACTGCCTTCCGCTGATCCGCTCGACGACATCTCATTCCTCTACTTCGTCCGCACTCTGCCGCTCGAAGTCGGAGAGACCTACACCTTCAACCGGTACTGGAAGGATGAAGGCAACCCGGTCACCGTGAAGGTACTCCGCAAGGAAACCGTGAAGGTGCCCGCAGGCGAGTTCGAGACGATCGTCGTGCGCCCCATCATCAAGACCAGGGGGATGTTCAGCGAAGGCGGCGAGGCCGAAGTCTACTTCACGGACGATTCGCGCCGGCTCATCGTCAAGCTCAACGCCAGGATGAACGTCGGCACGCTGAAGATGGCCCTTCAGAGTTACTCACCCGGCATTCAGCTGTTCTCGACGGCGCCGCCGGGGAATACGCCGTGACCGAACCAGCCCGGCCGTCGCACCGTCCACACGCGATGCCGGAACTGGATTCCACGCGCATTCGAACCGTCCCGGTATCTCGCCGGCCAAACAAAGTCGTGGCCGGCGATTTCGCGAAAGCACCCGGCGCCCATCGCAGTTTCGCCGCCTTTCTCGACAGCCTGCCCCACATCCTCGAAGCCCGCAGCTTCCTCGCCGTCGCCGATGCCATGGCAAATGCCGCGCGCAACCAGCGAGGCGTGCTGTGCATGATCGGCGGCCACATCGTCAAGACCGGCCTCGCACCGTTGCTGATCGACCTCATCGAACGCGGTGTTATCACGCACCTCGCCTCGAACGGATCTGCCGTAATTCATGATTATGAGTTGGCGAGGTGGGGCGGGACCAGCGAAGACGTCGAGGCCGGGCTCGCCGATGGGACGTTCGGCATGGCCGAAGAGACCGGCCGCGGCATGAACGAGGCGATCCGCCGGGGCGCAGAGCAGGGCATGGGCCTCGGCGAAGCGCTTGCCACCGACCTCGCCGGCCGGAACGACCTCGCGAATCCCGAGCTGTCGCTGCTCCTGGCCAGCCAGCGCGGTGGAATCGCATTCACGGCACATGCCGGGATCGGCGCCGAGATCATCCACCAGCATCCCGCGGCGGATGGTGCAGCCATCGGGGCGACGAGTATGACGGACTTCCGGCGGCTTGCGGGGCATCTCGAGCGACTCGAGGGCGGCGTGGTGCTCAACCTTGGCTCCGCCGTGATGATGCCCGAGGTCTTCCTCAAGGCGCTCACCATGTGCCGCAACGTGAACAGCGGCGTGCCCCGCGCATTCACGGCGGTCGATTTCGATATGATCCGGCATTATCGCCCTCGGGTGAACGTGGTCGAGCGACCAACGCGGACAGGCGGCGGCACGGGCTACCAGCTGATCGGGCATCACGAGATCATGGTCCCGCTCCTGGCGTGGGCCGTCGCGGAACGGCTCGAATCCTGACGGCCAGGCCCCTCCCCGGCCGGCGCGCCGGTGCTTATGTTCGGTCAGCGCAGAATGTCATGAGGGCTCAGGAGCACGGATCGATGCGACCCCGCAAGCGACGGGCACGGCGGGTGAGACTTCTGCCGGCCGCGAGTTTCTTCTTGGCGGTCGCCCCGGCACTGGTGTACGCACAGCAGCCCGAGATCACCAACGAGCAACTGACGTCATACGCGACCGTCTACGTCGAGGTCGCCAGGGTCAGGGAGCAGTTTCAGGCCGAGCTGGCCATCCCGCAGAACAAGACCCTGGAAGCGCAGCTCCAGCTCCGAGAGAGTCTGAAGCAGAAGGTGGCTCAGGTCATCACAGACGGCGGAATGACCGAGGATTCGTTTCGACGGATGACCTGGCTGATCAGCATCGACCCGCCACGGCGCGAGGCCTTCGACAGGATCGTCGCGGAGATCATGGCGCGGAAAGCGGCCCAGGATACCACCATCCATGGAAAGGCGAACGGCCGCCGGAAGCCACTGTGGACTCCCGGCGGCCGGCCTGTCTGAAACCGATCCCCGCTAGCTCACATCGGGGATGTTGGGGTTCGAGTTGCGCTCTGCGTTTGAGATGTTGTAGCACAGGAGCCTGGGTTCGGGCTTGCCGTCCTCGGCTTCGCGGCCACGCGGGAATTGTATGAAGAGGTTGGACAGAGCCTCGAAGTTGGGAAGCTCGTAGGAACCCGGCGTTCCCTCCCACCTCCGCTGGTCGCCCATGCGTCTGGCTTCCAGCCACAGCTCGATGCCGCGTTCCCGTTTGAGAACGGTCCACACCTCATCGAGCGTTGATGCCGTCCATGGTTCGAGCGGCTGGCCCGTGTGATCGCTCGTGATGCTCGCGCGGACCGCGTTGATCCTGGTCAGCGCCCCGGCAATATCACCCTGAACCAGAAGCGCTTCGGCCTCGAGCAGCCGCATTTCCCGTCCACTGGAAAGGCGGATGTCATCGTCCTCGGACTTGTACTTCCATTGCCGGGTGCACGGCACGCCTCCGTATCCCTGAAGCGAGCCGACGCAGGTTCGGTCACTAACCTTCGCATACTCGATCCATGGCGTCCGAGGATCGCCGGATTGCGCGTAGTAATCGTCGAAGAACGTGAACCGGACCGTGTACGACCGATAGGGCGAGCTGGAAGCAGCGAAGTAGAGATGGTTGCGCTGAGCCGAGCTGCCGCCCTGCGAGATGTCCATCTCGAGGAATAACTCGAAGTTGTCCGGCACCTGCGAAGCGTCCGCGACGGCGCCGGTCCAGTCCTCGAGCCACACTCGGACCTGGGCACGCCCTGCGTATGCCGCGAACTTGTCATTGTTCGTGGGAGCGAGGGCGAGCGCGTCGGTGAAGTGCTGCTCCGCCCGCTGGAAATACGCAATGCCCGGCTCGAGCGGGCCGCCATCGATCACCGCTTCACAGTAGTTCTCGCCCAGGACACGGTTCGCGTAACCGGCCCAGTTGTACGCCAGAAACAGGAGAGACGGGTCGACGTCACCGACTTCGAGGAAGCGACGAATGGCTTCCTCCGCAACCCAGCGGGCCTGTTGCGAGTCGTTGTACTCGCCGTTCGGACCGCTCGCCTCCCAGAAGTGGCTGCCGGCCTGTTCATTCACATCGTGGCCGTATGACCCGACCTGCCCACCCGGGAAGAGCTCACGTGCGACGAGAGCGGTACTGTAGGCCATCCAACCGATGGACTGGCTCAGCCGTTCCTTCGCACCGTTCACGAATCCCTCGCGTGACTCTTCCTGGCTGAGGAATTCATCCTGCACGGGTCCGGGGTTGGTCACTTCGCAGCCGACAGCCAGCGTGGCGCTCAGCATTGTCGTGACGAAGGCTCCCACCCAACGGCTGCTCCTGACCTCGTTCATCGTTTCTCTCCAGGTCGTGTGCATGGTGGACGCCTCGCCTCAGAAGGTGACGCGGAGCGCAGCCCGGAACGTCGTGGGCGCGGGAATCCGCTCGTTGCCGCTGATGCCGATCGGATCGCCTCCGAGGCCATTGTTCGCGAAGTTCTCGAAGCCGTACGTTCCGAAAAGGCTTTCCCGCGACCATGTGTACAGGTTGCCCAGAGTCAGTGTGAGCGTCGCGTTCTGCACGCGGTCCGGGAACGCAAAGTCCACTGGTATCGTCGCGCTCACGCTGCGCAGCTTGAAGTAATCGGCCTTCATGGTGTAGCCCGTGTTGAGCGACGGCGTGCAACGCGCCACCCACAGCGCGGACGTCCCGGGCTTGAGCTCGACGTCGTCGTCGTTCGCGTAGAACGGGAAACATACGGGTGACCGGACGGACCGCGCGATCGCGATCGGGTTCACATCATCGGTGAAGTGGCCGCCCCGATACTCACCTCTTGCGGAGAGTGTGATCCCGAGCGGCAACCGGAATGACGTGTAACCACTGATGGTCCTGGTCGGCAGATTCGGACCGAGGAACTGGTCGTCCAGTATGCACGGCTCTCCCGCCGGTGTATCTTCCTCGCATTCGTCCACCTGGCCGTCTGTCGAGGGTATGGCGTCCGGGTTCCGGACCACTTCGAACAGCGAGTAAGTGACCGGACGGCCCACATCCTCCGGATCGATGTGAGTGAGGACCTTGGAATAGTTGGTCGAGACGTTCACACCCAGATCCCAACTGAAGCTCTCACGCCGGATCGGCGTGACATCCACCGTCAGCTCGACGCCTTTGTTTTCGATCTTGCCCACGTTCGTGAGCTGCGATTGCGTGAATCCAAGCGACGGTACTTGTGCGATGTTCAACAGAGCGTCATCGGTGAGCTGGCGATAGTACGTGAACGTCGAGCGGACCCGGTCGTCCAGCCAGGCGGCATCGAAGCCAGCCTCGAACTCGCCGGTGACTTCCGGACCGAGGTCAGCGTTGCCGACGTTCTCTGGTGTGAACGCCGCCTCGCCCGCCAGCGCTGTGTTGGTCCATGTGCGTACCGCGTCGAATGCGCCCGGCGCGCGGCCGGACTTGCCGTACGCGGAGCGGAGCTTGACCGTGCCCCAGGACGGGTTCCAGAAGTTCTCATCGCTGACGACCCAGGACCCGCTGATCTTCGGGTACATCTGGAGGCCGAAGCCTTCGCCAAACGCGCTGTTCCCGTCCACGCGCATGCCCAGCGTGAGGAAGTACCTGTCATTCAGATCGAAGATATTCTGGAGGAAGAAGCCCGCGTTCCAGACCTTCAATCGTTCCTCGTAGCCCTGCGCGTCTGCGGCGGAGTTGACCGTGGGCTCGGCGGCGCCCGGGAAGCCGCGGCCGTATCCTTCCACCTTGCGCGTCTCGTCCCCGATGGCCTGGCCACCCCATGAGAACGTCGAGCGCAGGTTCTCCATGAGCGGGAATCCCAGCGAGCCGACGTAATCGAACGTCAGGATGCGCCGTTCGTAGTTCGACACGTGGATGATGCCTTCCGGATGGCGGAAGTGGCCGAAGGGCCGGATGTTGCGCGTCTCCTGGTTCGAGAAGTCGTAGCCGATGGTGAACCGGTTGGTCAGGTTCTCGAGCGGCGTGAACGTCGCTGTCCCGCCCGACGTGAAACGCTCGATATCGGAGTTGAGCGTCCAGTTGAGGACCTGGTTGATCTGGGCCGTATCCGCACTGGTAAAGTAGTTCTTGTCCTGGCGGAACACATTCAGCTCAAGGCCTTCGGCGTTGTTGCCTTGCGGAGTGTTCGTCTGGGAATGGTTCACGTACGCCGTGTTCCACTGGAGTTGGAGTGTCGACGTCGGCGTGTACGTGAAGTTGCCGCGCGCCGTCCACCTCTCGAGGCCGTCCAGCGGCGTGTTGCCCTTCTCATCGAACAACTCACCCGACGTGAAGTACTGGAGATTGGTGCCTCCGCCGCGCACTGAGCCCGAATACATCTGCGTGTGAGCGGTGTGCGTGAACTCGCCGCACTCCAGGAAGCCCGTGCAGATCCACGGATCCATGTACATGTACTTGGCCGAGCCCGCCCCGAAGCGCTGGCTCCACTGCGTCCCTTGCTGGGTCTCCAGCGTCCAGACCGGGGCGCCCATCGCGCCGCGCTTGGTGAAGACCTGGATCACGCCGGCGGAGGCTTCCGTGCCATACAGCGTCGTGGCTGCGGATCCCTTGATCACCTCGATCCGTTCAATGTCGTTGGGATTGATCAGGTCGAGCGGGCTCTGCGTTACGTTGGCAGAGCGGTTGCCCTGATCTTTGGCAGGCTGGTTCGGGAACCCGCCCGACATCATGCGCACGCCGTCGATGTAGATGATGGGATCGCCCGCCATGTTGATACTGTTCGAGCCGCGCAGGCGGATCTTGGCCCCCTGCCCGGCGCCGCCGCCGCCCTGCGTCACCTCGATGCCGGGTGCAACGGACTGGAGCATGTCCGTCACGTCGACCGGCTTCTCGGGCAGCGTCGTGACGTTGATCTGGGCGATCGAGTTGCCGATCTCTCTCCGTCGTGCGGCACCGGCAGTCCCGGTCACGACAATCTCGTCGAGGCCGAGTGCCTGCTCGTGAAGCGCAACATCGAGATTCACCGTTGCGCCGGCGCCGACCGTGATATCGCGCGTCACCATGCTCATGCCGATGCGGAAGGCAACGAACCGGTATGTGCCGGGCGGCACGTTCGTGATCGCGAACCGGCCGTTCTGGCGCGACATGGCCCCGAGCTGCGAACCCTCGAGGTAGACCTGAACGCCTACGATGGGCGCGCCCGACAGCGAGTCCGTGACCGTGCCGGTGATCTGGCCGGTCTGCTGCTGGGCCTGCGCCGAGGCCGATCCAGCAAGAACGCCTGTCAGGAATATCGCAAACAATCCCCGCACCAGCAGAAACCCGCTGCGGGCCGGACGACTTTTACTGCCGTCTTTCCTTCTGGCACCCAGTGCGCCTTGGGGCATGAGAGTTCTCCCGGTCTTCGAGGTGAGAACGACCCATCACGGCGTCCCGGCAGGGACGACGAAGTGGCCGACTGGAACCGACCCGTCAAACAGAACGTGAGCCAATGCCGATGTCATGCGCTGACGGAAGGGATGACGCCAGGTTTTGCGCGATGCCGATGGAACGAACGAGACCCGGCTTTTCTGACACTATTCAACGGATCCGGGACGATGTCAAATCGGAGTCCCGCCGCACCATGTAACTGCCGGGCATGGCAGCCCGGATGATGTGTCCGTTCGAGACTGCGACCCGTGAATGCGGACCGTCAGCAGGACACGCAGCGGTGATTGTTCTTTGCGCCGAGCTTTTCGAGAAGCGCCACGGTCTCGAGGTACGGTGAGATCCGCTGCACCGGACCATTCGCCATATCCACGGTGGTCTGGCCGGTCCGTGTGACGGCCGTCACGTCGGCGCCCTTCTCGACAAGGTATTGAATCACCTCGTTGTCGCCGCGCGCCGCCGCGTAATGCATGGCCGTGAAGCCCTCATGATCCCGCGCGTTGGCGTCGGCGTCCAGTTCCTCGACGAGGAACTTCATCGTAGTCAGCCATGCCTCGGGCGCATGCCTGTGGTCGTTGGCCGCGTAGCCGCGGCCGTAGCCTGCGCCCGCCGCCGCCACAATCGGCGGGATGCCCGGCCCGCCAACAGGCACGGGCGGCAACCCGGACGGGTCGACCCGTTCAGCGCCGCCTGCACGTCCTCGCCCGCCGCCCTCGCCTCCGAACCGCCGCCGCCGCTCGGCTGGTTTCGAGGTCGGGATGTTCGGGTCGGCGCCGTGGGCAATGAGCAGCTTCATTGCGGGCACATCGGTCCCGTATGCAGCCCGCCAGAAGGCGGTCGCGCCCCCGAAATCGACCCGCAGGTTGTCGCGGTCGTACGTCGTGTACCACAGCGATTCCTCGAGGCGGGCGTTCGGGTCCGCGCCTGCCTTCAGCAGAGCCTCCATCAGGCCGAGGTACGTCACCTTCTGCTGAAGGTTGTACGTCGGCTGCGGATGCCGGGATGAAGGCGCCCATTCCTTGTTGATCACGCCGTAGAGCGGTGTCGCGCCCGCCTTGCTGGCCAGGTTCGGATCGGCGCCTCGTTCGAGCAGGAACAGCGCAAGGTCGTAGTGCCCGTTGATCGTTGCAAGCAGGAGCGGCGAGGTCAGGTCGGCCAGCCTCGGCTGGTTGATGTCGGCGCCGGCATCGAGCAGTGTCCGTACTGCCTCGATATGTCCCTCCCGGACCGCCAGCAGCAGAGCGGTCAGCCCGCCCTGTACGCCAACCATGGCAGCGAAGCCCGGATTCGCTTCATCGCCGCCACCGCCGCCCTCCTGGGCTTCGCTTTCTGCCACACCTGCACCCACCGGGTTCTTTTCCATTACACGCGCGGCGTCGACCGCAGCAGCAACCTGCGCCGGGCTCGGTCTCCACGTTTCCGGTCTGGCCGCCTTCGCCTGGAACGCATCCATGGCATCATCGCGCGCTCTACGGGCGACTTCATCCGCTGCCGCGAGTTCGACCAGGTTCACGCCGTCAGCAGCAATGGCGGGGTCCGCCCCACGCGCGAGGAGCACCTTCATGGCGCTTACGCGATCGTGTGCTGCGGCAAGCATCAGGGGAGTCTGCCCGAACGCGGGTTCTCCTGCATTCGCGTTCGCGCCATGGTCGAGCAGGGCCGTCACGGACTCCGGGTCACCGGCCATGGCAGCGAGATGCAGCGGAGTGACGCCATTGGTCGTGGTCGCATTCGCGTCCGCGCCCGCATCGAGCAGTGCGCGTACAATGGCCGAACTCCCCGAACGGCTGGCTACGTGGAGCGGCGTGTGCGAACCGATCCGCGTCACGGCAGCAACGTTCGCATGCGCCTCGATCAGGATGCGCGCAATCTCGGCGTCGCCGTGGCTCGCAGCCCAATGCAGCGCGGTCATGCCATCGCCCTGCGGCGCGTTCACGTCTTCGCCCGCGTTGATGAGGACACGCACGGCCTCCGCGTCGCCGCGCATGGCCGCATCGGCCACCGGCGATTCCGGCGCAAAGGTCGCCGCGATCAGCAGCGCCATCGACAGGGCGCCCGCCACACGCATGCCCGGGCCGCTTCTCATGATTCCCTCTTCGCTCCAATCAACTCGTTCCCATCGTCGTTGTCGCGTTTCGCGCCGGTCCCCCGAGATTCGATCAGCCTGGCGTGCCGGGGTCGGTGAGCGAGAACTCGCCGGTGCTGTCGCCGAACGATTCCACGTCATCGAGTCCGAGCTTGTGCATGAGCGAAAGCATCGCGTTGGCCATGGGCGTCCCGTCGGGCGCCTTGAGGTGGACGCCGCCCGGTAGCTTGCCCTTCGCGCCGCCCAGCACGATGAGCGGGTTGCGCCGGTGGTTGTGAACGTTTCCGTCCGCCATGGGCGAGCCGTAGATGATCATCGTCTTGTCGAGCAGCGATGCATCGCCATCCATGGTGTTCTTCAAACGATCCAGGAAATACGGCAGCATACCGACGTGGTATTTGTTGATCAGGTAGAACTCGGTGACACGCTCCGGGTTGTTGCCGTGGTGTGAGGCCGGGTGGTAGCCGGAGCCGGTCCCGCTCTCGGGGTAGACGCGGGAAGATGCATCGCGCCCGGTCTTGAACGAGAACACGCGTGTCATGTCGGCCTCGAAGGCGAGGGCCTGGAGGTCGAACATCAGCTTCATGTGCTCCTCGAACGAGTCCGGGACGCCGGCGGGAGCCTCGGGCAGGTCGCGTGGTTCGCCGCTGGTGTTCTGCGCTTCGATTCGCTGGATGCGCCGCTCGATCTCGCGGATATTGTCGAGATACTGGTCGAGGCGCTGGCGGTCACTCGCCTTGAGGTCGCGCTTGAGCGTGGCGACGCGGCCGGTGATCCAGTCGAGGATACTGCCCTGTTCGCGGCGGCGGGCCGCCCGCTCGGCGGCACTGCCACCCGCGCCGAACAGCATGTCGAACGCGACACGCGGATCGCGGATCATGGGCAGCGGCTCGGTCGGCGAAGCCCAGCTGATCATGTCCGTGTAGACGCACGAGTAGCCGTACGCGCAGCCACCGGCCTTGTCCACGTTCTCGATGCAGAGTTGCATCGAAGGAATCGGTGTGTCCTGGCCGAAGCGTTGGGCGTACTGCTGGTCGAGCGATGTCCCGACAAAGACATCCGAACTCTCCGTCTGCGTGGGGTGCGCCTGCGTCAGGAACACCGCGCTCGAACGGAAATGGTCGCCGCCGATCTCGGGCGCCGCGTACGCCTCCGCCATCCGGCAGTCGGTATTGCTGATAATCGTCAGATGCTTGCGGTACGGCTCGAGCGGACTCAGTGCGCTGGGCGTGAGATCGAAATCCCGTCCGGTCAGCGCAGGCGCCCAGAGATGCTGTGTCGCGCCCCATGGGCTCGAGCCCGCCGCACCGTGCACGATCTCGATAGCGACGAGCCGGGTCGGGTCTGTCACGGCAGAGCTTCGCCACAGACGCCCGGCCGGCACCATCGCATCCAGAAGCGGCAGTCCCACGGTCGCGCCCATGCCGCGCAGGAACGTTCGCCGCGGAACATGTTTGCCGGTTATGAAGTCCATCGCTGCTGCCTCCTCTCGCGTTGACCCACCGCTCGCCGCCCTGTCACGGGCGTTCTAATCGTTGCTTATCTCCGTCAGAACGGCCGGCTTCTGCATACGGAACGCCGGACTGTTCACGACTCCAAGGATATATGCCGAGATGCGATGATCCTGGGCCTCGGCCTGCCGGACGATCGAGCGGACCGTCGACATATCGTAGGGTTCGACGCGCCGGCCAAGCGCGTACGCCATCAGGTTCTCGGTGAAGGTGCGAAGCAGTGGCACGGGCCGCTTGAGCAGGGCCTGGCGCAGGTCGATCGGACTCTGCACCGGCGTCCCATCGTACAACTGGCCCTTGGTGTCCAGCGGCATGCCGAATTCCTTGATCCGCCACTTGCCCGTTACATCGAAGTTATCGAGCGCAAGCCCGATCGGGTCCATGAACTGGTGGCACGACCGGCACACCGCGTTCGCGCGGTGCATCTCCATGCGTTCGCGCGTGGTCAGCAGCCGGCCCTCCTGTGCGGATGCGGTTGCCTCGAGGTCCGGCACGCCGGGCGGCGGCGGTGGCGGCGGCGTGTTCAGCAACACCTCCATGACCCACTTGCCGCGCAGCACCGGCGAGGTCCGGTTGGCATGCGATGTCTGGACCAGGATGCTGCCGTGACCGAGGATCCCTCTCCGGGTATCGTCCGGATACTGCACGCGCTGGAAGTCGGTCCCCGCGACGCCCTTGATGCCGTAGTGCTCGGCGAGGCGTTCATCGACGAACGTGTAGTCGGCTGTGTACAGCTCGAGCACGCTCCGGTCCTCGACCACGAGGTTATTGAAGAACAGCTCGGTCTCGCGCCGCATCGATGCCCTGAGCTGTTCATCGAAGTCCGTGTACTGGCGAACATCCGGGAAGACCTTGTCGAGGTCAGCAAGCCGCAGCCATTGCGCGGCGAAACGCGTCGCCAGCGCTTCGGAGCGCGGATCGGCGAGCATGCGCCGCACCTGTTGCTCGAGCACGCGCGTATCCGAAAGCTTCTCCTCGCGCGCCAGCTTCATCAGTTCTTCGTCCGGCAACGTCGACCACAGGAAGAACGACAGCCGCGATGCAAGGTCCACGTCGCTGATTTCGTAAGTCTCGCCGGGCGTGGCATTGGCGGGCACACGCTCGAACCGGAACACGAAATCGGGACTCGCCAGCATGGCCTCGAGCGCTGCGCGCACGCCGGATTCGAAACCGTTCTTCGCCGCAGCGGCCGTGTAGAACGACATCAGCTGATCGACGTCGGCATCGTTGAGCGGCCGGCGGAACGCGCGCGTCGCCAGGCGCGACACGATCTCGCGCGCGCACGGCTCGGCTTCTCCAGGCGATGCCGGGCGACAGGTGAAGATCCGCTCGCGGACCGGCGTCTCGGAGACGCCCGTCGGATCGTTGGGGCCGAGTACGACGAAATCACGCAGGTGCGGCAGCAGCGTGAATCCGTAGGTGTTGTCGATTGCCGTGCTGGCCAGAGACCAGTCGAGCGGTGAGATCAGATCCTGGACCGATTCCTGGAAGTATGGCGGAATGAAGGCGGCGGACAGACGGTGCGGCCCTGCCTTCAACTGGACCGGGTCCGTGTACATCGTCGTCTGGTTCGGGTCCGACGAGCGCATGAACCGATCGATCTCGAGCAACGCGACGCGCTCACCATCGACGGAGACCTCGATCTTCTCGTTCCTCGATGTGCCGCCCACGAAACCGCCCGTCGTCTCGTGGTAGAACGACAGCCGGAACGAGTATTCGCCATCGGCCGGGAAATTGTGGATGACGGAGAGCCCGCCGCGCGTCCCGTAGGGCGCGCCCTCGACGTGCGACGTCTGCGAAGCCGTCCGCGGGACCGTGTACGTCGCTTCACGTGCCGTCGCCTCCGGATTGCCCACCGCGAGGCGGCTGATCTCCGCGGCCGCGTTCAGGTACGCGCTGAGCAATGTCGGCGAGAGCGTCTGAACGTCGGCAATATTGTCGAAGTTCGCGCTCTTCGTATCGAGCGGCAGGTAGTCGGCGGCGTCGATCTCGAGGCCGAACAGCGCCCGGATCGCCGCCGCGTACTCGGCACGATTCAGCCGCTGGAACGGCCGGTCCCCCGGATTCGGCGCGTCCGCCATTGCATCGTCGATCAACTTCTCGAGCGTCTCGACCAGGACCTGCAACGTATCGCCACCCGGCCGAGGAATGCCCGGCGGTGGCATCATCTGCGCCCGCAGCTTGCGGATCATCTTCTCCGCCGTCGCCGCATTCTCCGGCGCCTTCGCTACATCGAACGTGGTCAGAACCAGATTGCCCATTGGCCCGTTCGGCAACGCCGGGTTGTGGCACACACCACACACCCGCCGCACAACCGCCGTCAGCGCCTCCGGCGTGATCTCGCTCCCGGTTGAACCGCCGGCCGCGATGGGTGGGGCATGGCGTGTCGGGGGTTCGATCGAGAGGGGTGCCGCACTTGCCACGGGATGCGCCATCCCGCCCGCGGCCGGCCTCGATATATGAGCTTCGGCGCCCGCAAGGACGCCCAGGACTCCGGTGAGTGCGGCAGTGGCGACGACGAGTGTCCTCATGCCTTCCCCCGTGCTGCTCGACCGACCCGGTTCCGTTCACGGCGCGCCCCTTCTGACGCACCTCGGGCGAACCCGTCGGATGCAGGAAAGTATACCAGATCCACCGGCCCTCGCGCCAGCCAGCACACGCGCGTGAAAAAGTGACGCGGCACCGGGATACAGCGTTGGACGGCCCCGATCTTCCCCTGCTCTCGTGCGGTTCGGATAGCGCGGCAAGGGTCGGGCCACCTGGCCCTCCGCGAGCCCATCCGGCGGCGGCAGGTTCAGGAGCTGGAGGGTTCGCGCATGCCTGCGCGTGTGAAACGGGTCATCCGCAGCGACTTGTGGGCGGCGAACGGGTTATCGTACGCGTCCGCGCGGTGGTGCTTTCAGGGACTCGTAATGTGCGATGCCTGCGTTCACCTTGAACTCGATCACCATCCTTCCGATTTCGGCAGAGGCCCTGGTCGGATCACCGCGGACGCCCATTTCGGGGCCGCCGCCGAACGGGGCGATTCTGTCTGTGCGGATGCCGTCCGGGAATACGTACATCATCGCGGATGTATCGGTGATCCCGGCGTGGCTGCCGATGGTTTCCGTATCGTAGCCGTACTGCGCCTGTAGCCATGCGCGGGCATGTTCCTGGCCTTTGCGATAATAATCCGTTAGCGCGAAGACGCGGGTTCCGGCGTTGGCCCATTCCTGGTTCAGCTTGTCGGCGACGGCAGTCATACCACCCTGGTTTCCGCCGCTGTCGCCAATGAACAGGATGTCGGTGAAGCCGTGCACGCTGAGGCTGCGTGCAGCGGCCTCGAGCAGGTTTTCGTAGCTCGGCGATGGGTTGGAGAGGACGCCCGGCTTGTCGCCGAAGCCCGGCTCGTTGTAGTCGCCCTCGGGAACGTACTGGATGGTGGGAGCGACGAGGGCGTTGCCGAGCTTGCCTGCCATCTGTCTGGCCGCAAACGTGATCACGTAATTGTGCTTGCCCATGACCATGTGCGGGCCGTTCTGCTCGGTGCCGCCGATGGGGATGATGACGGCGGTGTTGCCGGCCTGGATCGCGTCGCGGATTTCGGTCCATGTCATTTCCTCGATCGCGCGGGTGGCAGGCGCTTGTGCGGCCAGTGGCGCAATCGGGATCAGAGAGAGCAGGACCGCGAGTCGAATGGCGTTCATCGAGTGCGCTCCTGCGTGGCTGCCGTGCTGGTTCTGATCTGAGCGATTGCGTTGTCGATCTTGATCTGAAGCAGTTTCTCGCCGAGTTCCGGACTGGCCCTGGTCGGGTCACCGCTCACGCCGCTGCCTTCGAACCCGCCGGCGGGCGCGAGGCGGTCGGTGCGGATGTGTTTCGCATTCACGAACATCATCTGCGACGTGTCGCTCATGCCGGCGTGTCCGCCGATGTACTCGGCTGCGATGCCCAGCTCCTCCGTGATGTACTTTTCCGCGTCGTCGGATGATTTTGCGTAGTAATCGCCGATGAAGTGCGCACGCGAACCGCTTCCTGCCCATTCCTGGTTCAGTTTCGCTGCCACGTCGCGCATGCCGTTCTGGTTCCCGCCCGAGTCGCCAATGAAGAGGATGTCGCGGAACCCGCCTGCCTCGAGGCTCTTCGCCGTGTGCTCGAGCAGCACCATGAACATCTCGTTTGGCAGACTGATCGTGCCGGCCATCCGCATGTGTCCGGACGGCGGGTCCCAACTGCCCTCCGGCACGTACGTGATGATCGGCGCAACGAGCGCGTTGCCGAGCGCGCGCGCAATCCTGTCCGTCGTGTACTCGAGCACGTACCGATGTTCGCCCATCACCATGTGCGGGCCCTTCTGCTCCGTCCCCGCCGTCGCGATGATGGCCGAGGTCCTGCCCGCCGCAATCAGGTCGCGGATCTCATCCCACGTGAGTTCTTCAAGGAACACCGTGTCCGGAGGCCTCTGCCCGCTGACGACCGCCGGCAGTCCGGAAACCAGCAGTGCGACAACCGCGAATGCCCTCATCCTCGACCTCCCCTTGCCGCCGCCGAATTTGAAGTTGGAGTCGATCTTCACCCGGATCCGTTCCCCTCTACTCCTTGCCCTTGATCGTCCTGAAGAGATAGTCCGAGAGCGTCGTCACCAGCGGCGCGCCGATGACGATGATTGCGCCACCGAGCAAGCGCAACGCATCGGAATCCGAGCGCTGGCTCGTGATGATCAAGGCATAACCGGGCACGAGCGCCATCGCGCCACCGACGGCTGCCGGAAGAAGCTTTCCTTTCGAGAGGTCCGTCCGGCCGCCGACACCGGAGCCGAAGCCGGAGCCGAGAGCGGGCAGGAAGAGCGCGGCGGCGCCTGCGCCGAAGGTCGGCCACGTATCGCAA
>JBOHRL010000029.1:0-3618 GCA_050732695.1 Longimicrobiales bacterium
GTCGTCGTGTCCGGTGTGGTTGCGCTCACGCTCTCGCCCGTCATGAGTTCGCGATTCCTGCACGCACACGGCGAGCAGGGCCGACTGACGGCGCTGGTGAATCGCGGCTTCGATGCTGTCCGGCGCCGCTACGCGCGCATGCTCGACGGCGCGCTGCACATGCGCTGGGCCATTGTCGGTGCTTCGATTCTGGTCATGGCCGCGGCGTACCCGCTGTATACGCAGTCGCGGAAAGAACTCGCGCCGATCGAGGACCAGAGTCACATCGCCATGTTCATGGAGGCTTCACCGGATGCATCGCTCGCGGCTGTGAACCGCGCATCTCTCGAAGTGGTCGACGCGGTCACGGCGTTTCCGGAGGCCAGGTTCATGTGGTCGCTGTCGGCTCCGTGGGGCGGCTTCGGTGGTATGGTCGCGAAGGATTGGAAGGAACGCGATCGCTCGACCGAAGAGATGTACGGCGAGCTGTACGGTGCGGTCTCGCAGGTGCCTGCGCTGCGGGTGTTCCCCCGCCTCGACCCGCCACTGCCGACGCCTGGCCAGTACGATGTCGAGCTGGTCCTCCAGAGTGACGCACCGCCCGAGCAGCTCCTCGAGACGGTGGGCGCCGTCGTGGGTGCCGGCTGGCAGAGCGGCAAGTTTCTGTACGTGGATACGGACCTCAAGATCGATCTGCCGCAGGCGAGGGTCGTGCTGGACCGTGAGCGGATCGCCGATCTCGGTCTCGACCTCGCCAGTGTCGGCCGTGAACTCGGCACATTGCTCGGCGGCGCGTACGTGAACCGCTTCAATTACTTCGACCGGAGCTACAAGGTCATTCCGCAGCTCGGGCTGGAGGATCGGGCAACGGTCGCGCCGCTGCTCGATCTCAAGATCCGCACACCGCGCGGAGACCTCGTCCCGGTCTCGACGTTCACGACCATCGAATCGAGTACGGCGCCGCGCAGTCTGAACCGGTTCCAGCAACGCAACGCCGTGCGCGTATTCGGCGGCGTGCAGCCGGGCGTAACAAAGGATGAGGGGCTGCGCGTGCTCGAGGCGGCCGCCGCCGCAGTGGCCGGGCCCGGCATAGTGATGGATTACGCCGGCGAGTCACGCCAGATCCGTCACGAGGGGACCGCTCTCACGGCCACACTCGGCTTTGCGCTGATCCTGATCTATCTCGTGCTTGCGGCGCAGTTCAGGAGCTTCCGCGATCCGCTGATCGTGCTGCTGGGCTCGGTACCGCTCGCGATCTCGGGCGCGCTCATCTTCAGTTATGTGGACCTGACGACCATCAACATCTACTCGCAGGTCGGCCTGATCACGCTGGTCGGGCTGATCGCGAAGAACGGAATATTGATCGTGGAATTCGCCAACACGCTCCAGGAGCGTGGCCTCACGAAAGTCGATGCGCTGCGTGAGGCATCGCTCACCCGCTTGCGGCCCGTGCTCATGACCTCGGCCGCGACCGTGTTCGGGCACCTGCCGCTCGTCTTCGTCTCCGGGCCGGGGTCCGAAGCACGAAACAGCATCGGCATCGTGCTGGTCTCCGGCATGATCGTGGGTACGCTGTTCACCATGTTCATCGTGCCGGTCTTCTATTCCCTGATCGCGGCAGAGCACATGCCTGCCGCAGTGAACGTGACCGAGAAACAGGAGGCGAGCCTTGGTGCGCTCGAGCCTGCTCATGCGTAACACCGTATTCCCCAGTGCAGCCGCACACGCGCTACGGCTGTTCCTGCTCGGCGCGCTCTTCATTGCTGCGCCCGTCGGGGCCCAGCAGGAAAGGCTGCCACCGTCCGGCAACACGTTCTGGAAGACGCTCGGCGATACCACGCTCGAGCGACTCATTGGCCGGGCGCTCGAGGCGAACCGCGATCTGCGCGCCGTCGAGGCCCGTGTCAACGAGTCCCGTGCCATCCGCACCGAAGCACGGCTCGACCTGGCACCCACGATCACGGCGAGCGCCGGCTACAGCCGCCAGCGCCTCGCCAGTACCACGTTCCCGGGCGCGGGCGGTGAACTGCCCGGCCAGGATCTCTGGGACGTGGGCGTGCAGATGTCGTGGGAGGTCGATGTGTTCGGCCGGCTGCGTCGCTCGTTGCGAGGACAGAACGCGTTGCTCGCCGCCGCCGAGGAGGACGTGCGCGATGTGCACGTCATTCTCGCGGCCGATGTCGCGCGCGCCTACTACGACCTGCGCGGCGCACAGGACCGGCTAGCCGTGGCACGACAGAACGCCGAGAACCAGCGCCGGACGCTCGAGCTGACACAGGATCGCCTCGAGCTGGGTCGTGGCAATGCACTCGACACGCACCGCGCACAGGCCCAGCTCAGCTCCACACTCGCTTCGATTCCGTCCATTGAAGCCGAGAGCGCGGCGCACGAACACCGTATCAGTGTATTACTCGGTCAGTCCCCCGGCGACACCATGCCGGAGCTGCACGAGGCGACGTGTCCGCCCGAGCTGCCGGCCGAGCTGAACGTGGCCGGCACGCAGCAGCTGATCCTCCAGCGTCCGGATGTGCGGAGCGCCGAGCAGCAACTCGCGGCGAGGCGTGCGTTCGTAGACGCGGCGAAGGCGGACTATCTGCCCCGGCTCTCGATCGGCGCAGTGGCCGGTTACACGGCCGGCGACTTCAATGCGATCGGCAACTCGGGCACACCCCGTTACGCGATCGGCCCGGTCATCTCGTGGCCGTTCCTGAATCTCGGCCGCGTGAAGACACGCGTGAACGCGGCGCGTGCAGGCGAGGCCGAGGCGGTGGCGCGCTATGAGCAGACGATCCTGAGTGCACGCGAAGAAGCCGAGACATCGCTCGCCGCCTATCGCGGCGCATACCAGCGTCTCGAGCACCTGGAAGCCGCCGCTGCTTCGAGCGAGCAGGCCACCGCGCTCGCGCGGCTGCGCTTCCAGGAGGGCGCAACCGACTTCCTCGAAGTGCTCGATGCCGAGCGCACGCTCCTCGAGGCACAGGATCGGCTGGCGCTCGCTCGCAGCGCAGCGACCACGTCGCTGGTGTCTGTGTTCCGTGCTTTCGGTGGCAGGTTGTCGGCGGAGGCCGACGCTGCGCGATGATGGCGGCGGAGGCGGGCAACGCTGCGCGATGGGGCCGAGGTCCCGTTTCCGCGCACCACGCCGCACGAAAACCGTCGATTCATTCGGCCTGTCCAACGTGCTGGAGCAACTCTGTCCGGGCGCACCAGGCCGGCGGTGAGAGCGGGCTGCGAACCGAAGCAGCCCGTTCCTCACGGTTCCCGTGCCACGGCTGGAGATATGTCGCATACGAACAGCTTTCAGCGCTCAATGCCCACCGCCATGGGAATGCTTTCACTGAGCGTATTCCATGCACGAACATGCACAGCTCCCAGGCTCGGCGAACCAGACGGAGGGGATGGTCTGCCTTCACCAGCCGGCTTACAGGGTCGATATCCTCTCGTTCTGGATTCCTGGAGTAGCGTCTCGGTTTCCTTCTGCTTGAAGCAATCCGCACGATCGGCTTACGGGTGGCGACGCGATCGGGGCGAGGCACTGGAGACTGCTCGGATTCCGGCAGGGCCCCGGGTGCAGTGCCTGCGTTGCGAAGACGTGAAGTTGAGAATGTAGACCCCACCGTTGCTTGCGCCCCCCGGCAG
>JBOHRL010000030.1:0-50319 GCA_050732695.1 Longimicrobiales bacterium
GGCTACAGCAGACCAACCTCGCTCGCAGCAAGACCCTCGAGCTGCAGGAGCTGGACGACAGCTCGCTGGTCGCACAGTTCCTGGGTGGTGAGAAGCGGGCCTTCAACGAGCTGGTCCGCCGCTACCACGTCCGGTTGCTGAACTTCATTTATCGCACGATCGGTGATCGCGACCGGGCCGAGGACCTGGTCCAGGAGACCTTCGTGCGCGTGTACCGGCACCTGCATCGCTTCGACCAGACCAAGAAGTTCTCGACCTGGGCGTACACGATTGCAGGCAACCTGGCCAAGAACGAACTGCGGAATCGCTCGCGCAACCCGCTGGTGCTCTTCCAGACCATCAAGAAGAACTGGGAGGCTGACCACCGGCCGCTCGAGTGGGAAGACAACACGTACCGGCCGGACGACCTGTATCGCAAGCGCCACCTGAAGGAGATGGTCGACAACGCGGTGAGCCAGCTGCCCGAGCATCATCGGATCGTGTTCGTGCTGCGCGAAATGCAGGGTAAGACGTACGAAGAGATCTCCGAGATCACAGGCGTGAATCTCGGCACCGTCAAGAGCCGGTTGAATCGCGCGCGCAACAATTTCGCGAGCCTGATCGCACCGCTTCTCGACTGACGCGAACGAACGAAGACGTATGACGGGCCTCCGGCGCACGTGACCTGCGCCGGGGGCCTCACGTGTTTGTACTGCCGGCGCTCGAATGTCGGGCATGACGGCCATCCGCAGGAGATCGAAATGGCCGATTCGACCGGGAAGGAGCGGCGGCAGGCCAGCGACTTCCGGGCCGCGATCGCTCGCCTGACCGCCGCCGGAATCGATGCCGTTGAATCCTGACCGCGGCCCGCCGCCAATCCGCGGGAACCCTCCCGGAATGTCTCTGTAGAACCCCCTGCGCCGTCGATTCCGACGTTCCCGGGGCCCGGGATCCGGCAGGGTTCGGCTCAACGAAAGCCATCGTGGAACAATCAGGAAGCCGGGGCGGTCCAAGGTTCCGACCAGATCCTCGAGGATGGCCCGACCCGGCGGCCAGAGAGTTTTCGATCCGAATGCCGATGACCTGTT
This sequence comes from Longimicrobiales bacterium, assembly GCA_050732695.1. Classification (GTDB taxonomy): domain Bacteria; phylum Gemmatimonadota; class Gemmatimonadetes; order Longimicrobiales; family RSA9; genus JBFFZF01. Next base: position 1,068 of record JBOHRL010000030.1, read on the forward strand.
TCGAATGTCTTGCCCGCACGTCTGATTACGTGGACGGTCTGCTCGATCCGGTAGCGCGAGCGGCGCACCGGGAGCACATCCGCACGTGTGCGTCGTGCGCCCGATACCATCGTGTTCTGGATCGCGGGCTCGACCTCGTCCGCAATGTTCCGTTCGTCGAGCCTTCGCCGGAGTTCACGATGCGGTTGCACCGGCGACTGCGTGGCATCGATGAGGAGCAGTACCTCGTGCGCCAGTCCGTGCTGTCCGGCGCAGCAGTGACCGTCGCGCTTGCGGGACTCATCGCTCTCGCGGCATGGAGCCCGATCCTGCGGTCGGCGGCGACGGGTGCTTCGGGCTCGACGGTCGCGACGACGTACGACGATGACGCAGATGAGACGGCTCCTGCGGACTGGCCGGATGCGATGGGTCTCTCGCCGTACCTGCGGCCGATGCTGTCGCCACCGCCGAGCATGATGGCTGCGTTTCCGGGCCCGTACTCGCCGCTGGTCGTGTCGCCGCCCGCCGTGGGCAGCTGGCCGGCCGGGCGAACCGTCCTCACAGCATACATCACCGAGTAACGGATCGTGTCCGCCGCGCGCGCGGACGCGCTCTCGAAGGCGCTCGCAAAAGGCACGCGCGGCGGCATCTGGTTGCTGCACGGCGCCGAGGACTGGCTCAAGGAAGAAGCCGTCCATGCCTTGATCGACGCGCATCTCGATCCTGCCACACGCGACTTCAACCTCGATCAGCTCCGGGCGTCCTCGCTCGATCCCGAAGCACTCGCTTCCATCTGTCAGACGCCGCCCATGATGGCGGACTGGCGGGTCGTCATCGTGCGAGACGCGAGCGCGCTCGCCGCAAACGCGAAACTGCGGACACTCGTCGAAAACCTCATCTCGAAGCATGTCCCCGGTCTCGTCCTCGTGTTCGTCGCGGGCGAGACATCCAACGCGAAGTTCTGGAACGATTTCAAGAAAGCAACCAGAGCGATCGAGTACCGACCCCTGTCGAGCAGTGACGTCCCGGCCTGGCTCATCGAACGCGCACAGCAGAGCGGCGTGGAAATGGATCCTTCGGCCGCTCGCGCCCTTGCCAGTGCCATCGGCGCCGAACTGGGTGTCCTGTCCCAGGAACTCGCGAAGCTGATCGATTTCGCCGGTGACTCGCGCCGCGTCGACGTGGCGGACGTGCGTGCGATCGTCGGCCACGTGCCGCGCGTCAATCGCTGGGATTGGTTCGATACGGTGGGCGAAACGCGATTCGCCCATGCGCGCGCCGCACTGGCCGTTCTTCTCGACAGCGATTCCGGCGTCGGCCTGATCATCGGCCTGGGCTCGCATCTTCTCCGCATCGGTGTCGTCATCGACGGCGGCGAACGCGCACTGGCTTCCGCCGTCGGCGGGCCACCATGGATCCTCAAACGGTTCACCGGCCAGGCACGCAACTGGACCCAATCCATGCTCGACGATGCACTCGATGACCTGCTCCGCGCCGATCGTCTCCTCAAATCGACGTCGCTCGACCAGCACCAGGTTCTCGATGAACTGATGCTGCGATTCGAAGCCCGTCGCACAGCTGCCGCCGCGTGAGCCCCAGGGCCTGTACCTTCGTGTGCACCGCTCTGGCCGCGCTGACGTTCACAACCGCCGTACCAGCCCGGTCTCAGGTTTCACCAGCGACTTCACTCGGCGCCATTGATTCGCTCATTGCACAGGGACGCATCGATCCGGCGCGTGCTGCGCTACGGCGCTGGATCGACTCGAATTCGATCGGGCCGGGCGCCGATGGCACGACGCGCGCCCACGCCCTCTTTCTCCGTGGCGTCCTCGCCGCGAGCTGGGCCGATGCCGAAGCCGATTTCCTCGCCGTAGCTCTCTCCCACCCGACTTCGCCTCATGCACCGCTCGCCCTGCTGCGCCTCGGCCAGGGTCTCTTCACCTCCGGTCAATCCGGCGACGTTGCCGCTGCAACCCGCGCGACCGGTTACCTCGAGCGCCTCGCAAACGACTATCCCGGAACGCCCGTGCGCGCACACGCCTTTCTCTGGCTCGCCTCCGCATTCGACGCAGCTGCCAGTTCACAACAGGCCTGCTCCGCCGCTACCAGCGCGTCGCGCGCCGCGACCGATGAAGAAACCCGCGCGCTCGCCCGCGTTGCACGCACCCGCATCTGTTCCGCTGCCGCGACTGCCGCGACCGATTCGGCCGCCACCGAGATGTTCGCCGTCCAGATCGGCGCGTTCCGCGCTCGCGAAAGCGCTCACCAGCTCGCGGCACGGTCCCGCGACGCTGGTTTCGATGCGCGCATCATCACCCTCGAGGGCGGGTCACTCTTTCGCGTGCGCGCCGGGTCTTTTACCTCGATGCGCGAAGCCGAATCCTTCGCAGCCCGCCTCCGCATCGCCGGCTTCGACACCGCCATCGTCAACGACGTTCGCTTCGAGATCATCGCGCGCTGAACACGCCACTTGTGCGAAGCCGCACCCACTGCATAACGTCATGTCCCCATGAGGGCCGAACGAACGTCCCGCCAGGCCTATCACGCCTGGGTCGAGGACCAGATCGAGGAATTCAAAGGTTCGCTCACACGCGATGAGCTTCTCGACTTCGCCGAGCTGGCCATCGAGTCGCTCGGCGACTCGCCAGACGGCCAGTACAACCTCACCGAAATCCTCCTCCGCGATGCCGTCGACGACCTGATCGTCGTTCGTCTCGGTCTGCCCGACTACCGTCGATGGCAGCGCACGTGTCAGTCCGACACAAGCCAGCGACTCTTCCAGGGGACACCCGACCCCGCCAGACGTGCCGGCTGATCGTTGTAACTACTTCAAAATAAAAGCGTTACACATTATCAGCAGTCCGGTACGAGTCGTGCCTTGTTGGAATGCGGGCGCGAGGGAGTCACGCCCGTGCAGGGAAGCCGACGGCCGTCGGGCCGGGCTGTGAAGCGCACAGGAGGCACGATGGTGCGCTCGGGAGGACGAATGGACGGGAAGAAGGACGAACAAGTCGCAACGGGAAGGCGTGCGGTGCGGGGGATCGTGATCCGCGGTGGATTCGAACCTCCCCGTCAGCCGAAGGTTGCGGCTTTCATCTGGGGCGGGAAGATCCGGCCGGCACCGGAACTCCCGTATGGACGGCGCACCGCAGCGTAGCGGAAGCAGCCCGTCAAGAAGGGGTGGCGCGCCCGCGGCGAAGACGTCGCGGGCGCGTCGTGTATTTGTGGAACGCACCTGACGGATATGTGCCGGTAGGTTGTCGGGTCTGACGTGCGGGGTACAGGCGAGACCCGAACGGGAGTGTGTTCTTGCGTGTTGCGGTGGTGGGTGGCGGTCCGGCGGGTTTGTCAGCGGCATTTCATCTGTCAGCGGCGGGTCACGTGCCAGTGGTGTTCGAGGCGCGGGATCGAGTGGGTGGTCGGATGCGTAGCGGGCCCCTGGGAGAAGCCGTCGTCGATGTGGGTGTGCAGCTGGTCACGTCCACATTCCGGGGGTTGCTGCGGCTGACGAGAGCGGCGGGGGCGGAATCACTTCTGGTGCGGACATCGGGCCGGGATGCGCTGTGGCGGAACGGCGAGCCGCATGTCATTGCGTACGGATCGGTTGCGAGCATGGCGACCTCCACTGCGTTGCCGGCGCTGTTGAAGCTGAAGCTGGCGTCGAAGTATCTGCCGTTCCTTGCGACGAAGTGTCGCGGTCTGGACGCGAACGATCCGGCGGGGACGGGCGGGCTTGCGTTCGATGATGTTTCGATTGCGGAGTGGGGCAGGGCAGAGCTGGGTGACGATTTCGTGGAATTGATGGTCTACCCGTTTCTCGCATCGTACTACGGGAGTAGACCGGAAGACACGACGGCGGCGCTGTATCATGCGTTTGCACGAGCTGGCCTCGAGATCCAGCTGTATGCGGTGCGAGGCGGGATGGTCGAGCTGGCGGGTGCGTGGGTTCGTGCGATTCACGCGCAGGGCGGCGAAGTCGAGCTGAATGCTGAAGTCGAGAGCGTCGTTGCTGAAGCGGGCGGCGTCGTCGTGCGAAGCGCGTCCATCGAACGGCGTTACGACGCGGCAGTGCTCGCAGTGCCGGCGCCGGCGGCGCACCGGTTGGTCGCGTGGCCTGAGCAGGTGAGTTCATGGCTGGCGCGTGTGCGCATGAGTCCGGCGAGCACACTTGCCCTGCTCACGGACCGCCCGCTGAAGACGAGCTGGTTCGGCCTTTCGGTTCCTCGCCGGGAGAGCGCCGGCTCGATTCTGTCCGTCGTGTGCAATCAAGCGCGCAAGCGGGCCGGCCTTGTGCCGGAAGGCCGCGGTTTGCTGGTGGCGTTTCCATCACCGGCCGCTGCGACGCAACTGGCGGCGGCAGCGCCGGCATCGGTTGCCGACGACCTGATTGCGGCAGTGGAGGCCGTGATTCCCGGTACGGCGCGGGCCGTGATTCATGCAAAGTTATTCCGACAGGAGGACGGTTACGTTCTTTTCGAGCCGGGTCATCTGCGAAGGATGGCGGCGTTCGACGAAACACACTTGCCGTCGCGGCTGACGCTGGCGGGAGACTATCGCGTTGCGCCGACGGTGGAGGGTGCAGTCGTCAGCGGCGAGCGCGCCGCAAAGCGACTCATGTCGGCGTTTTGACGGTGTGCCCCCAGCGACGATTGTCGCGTACGACGACGGTCTCGACGATCTTGTCGTGCAGGGCCTGCCGATTGCGATCCCACAGGATCTGAGCAAACCCGAGCAATCCGGTTGTAACGGAAGCGAAGTATCCGCCGAACCGTTCGAACGATTGCCACCAGGATAACGGCTTGCCATCGAGACGGAGGACGCGCACACCCGCGAGGCGTTTGCCGGGAGTCTGGCCACGTCCGATGGAGAGGAACGCAGTGAAGTAGAGCGCGCCCCAGCCGAAGCCGATACCGAGGTCATCACCGAGACCGAGGAGGACGCTGCGAAGACTGGGCGGCTCGCGCGCTTCTTCGAGCTGATCACGGAGTGATGCGACCTCTTCATCCAGTTCGCGATTCTCCTGGCGCGTGCGATCACGGTGCTCTTCGAGTGCCCGGATTCGATCGCCTGCGATCGCGCTCGAGGCCGCGGCCCGCAATCCATGCACTGCTATCGAGTCCTCGCGTTCGACCGCCGCGGCGTAGTCGAGCACGACGGAGTCCTTCTGCGCCGGTGTGAGTTCCGGTTGTGCATCGTCCGTGGAATCACTGATTGTGCCCATGGCTGCGCGAACCTCGGCCGCAGCCTCGGCACCCGCCGTTCTCTCGACGATGTTCGCGACATCCTCTGGTGAGAAGAACTGATTCGGCGGTGGCTCGAAGTCTGGCCGATCGTCCGCATCGCTCCGATCGAACATGTCTCCGACGCGGATAACGAGAATGAACGCGAGCATGGCGAAGGCGATCTGCGCCGCACCGACGCCTGCGCGCTTGGCGGCGCCCTGAGGGCGACGAGCGGCAATCGCACGCCATACGAGAACGGCCGCAGCGAAGGCGAGGAACACGAACGGGCCCGCGCCGGCGAGGATGGCGATGAGAAGGAGGTCGATCAGCATGGCCCACAGGCGACGCCAGGGGCGCGCGAGCGGCAGACCAACCAGCTCCGGTGCGACGGAGAACGAGTCCGGGGCGATGGTGCGGGGTTCGGTCGTGGCTTGGCGTCCGGTCACGGTCGAAAGCTAACTGCAACCGGCGTCTCGTGCACGGCGAGGGAAAGGAATCCCCCGCGGCCGCAAGGAGCGGTGCGGGGGATCGAGGATGTGGGGCGGTTTCAGCTGCGCCGCTCAGTTCCTTCCCAGTTCGATGGTGCGCCGCTGGTTCCGGCGGACGACCTCGAGCCGGACGGCGTTCGGAGTGTCGGCGCGCATGATCTCGCGTCTGAGTTCGTCGACGGACCCGACCGCCCGGCCGTTCACAGACAGGATGACATCACCGGCTTCGAGGCCGGCATCGCTCGCGGGAGTGCCATCGGGTACACGCACCACCAGTACGCCTCGACTGGCTCCGAAGTACTCGCCAAGGTCTGCATTGAGTGTTGTCAGTTCCGCGCCGGCAATGGCACGCGAGCCGAGGATCGCGATGCCGTAACTGCCGGGGCCGCGGAACAGCGTATCGATCTCGATATTCCAGCCCGGGCGGCCGAGTGCGCGCATGCTGACGCGCAGGCTGTCCATGTCGAACCGGATGATGCTGTCCATGCGGAAGTGGAATCGTTCGAACCCGGGATCGAAACGATACCACGTGCTGTCGCGGAAGAATCGCGCGCCCGAATCCGGCAGCACATGGGTGAAGGCGCCATGGCCCGGCCGCCGCCACATGAAGATCGAGTCGTTCCACGGCATGACCAGCGCCGAATCGCGGAAGAACCAGCCTCCGCCGCGCAACGTATCAGAATAGAAACGCGGCAATGCATCGATCCGGCGGCGCGCCGAATCGAGGTAGATGCGAATGCGTCCACTGAGCGTGTCCGGATCGATGCGATAGACACCCACGCGTGGTTGCCGCAGGCGCAGCCGTTCCGCATACTCGCGTGGTACTTCGCCGGCCTCGACGCGCAGTTCCTGTTCGCGGCCGCCGCGGCGGACCTTCAGCCGGACTTCATCGCCGGGTTCGAGTGATGCTCCGAGCGAGCCCATGAGCTGTTCCGTCGCCCGGATGTCGTTGACGGCGACGAGCGTATCGCCGGCCTGGACACCGGCCCGTTGTGCGGGCGAGCCTCCGACGACCTCCTGAACCACCAGCGTTTCGCGCCAGTCTCCGCTGATGCGCATGACGTCTGCCGCATACGAGATTCCGAGCCAGCCCCGCTGCTGCATCGGGCCGCGGCGGCTGACCTGCGCGGCAGTGGCATCCGACGCGAAGATCGTGACAGCGCCAAGCAGAGCCAGCATGATGTTCCTGTGCAACATGATTACTCCCATCCTTCTCATCGATCGTGTCAGAACCATCGACCATTTCCTGATGCCGCCATCTGACGAACGGTTGCCTCGCGCTGCGCGAGGGCGGTCAGGTGATAGCCGTTCAGCACCGGATCCGCTGGTGCTTCCTCGAGCGCGGAGCGAGTGATTGCAGCGATTGCACTGAGCGCCGCAATGCGCGCAACCGGATCCGCGGATTCCGTCGATTGCAGCGCCGATGCCCGATCGAGCGCATCGAGCCAGACCGCTTCCGCCTGGCGATAGAGGGCGAGCGTTTCCTCGGCAGAACGCGGCTCGCGCACGGCCACCAGCGGAACCCGCGAGGACGCGGTGGAACTCGTCTCGACACCCGCGAACGACGTCTCGAATGGCAGAACCCGCGCTTCATCGCCGCGGGTCCAGCCCGCGCCCGCGAGTGTGCCGAGCGCGAAGATCGCAGCGCTCGCCGCCGCGCGGACCACGCCCTTCGTCCAGATCGAGTGGGCGGCGGGCCGGCGCCGGATCAGACCTTCCTCGAGCAGCCGCTCTTCCAGTTCGACCCACTCGGTCGGCGGCGGCTCGATCATCGGCAGATCGGCCAGCGCGGCGAGGTCGGCACGCATCGCCTCAAGGATGTGGCGGCATTCGTCGCACTGCTCGATGTGCGCGGCCTCGACCTCGTCCGGTGCCTCGTCTGCAAGTCGCGCCAATGTTTCAATGGCTAGATGCTGCATGCTTCCTCTCCGTCCGTTGCGGCCGCATTCGATCCCAGTGCGCGGCGCATTCGTGCTCGTGCCTTGAACAATTGACTCTTCGACGTGCCGGCAGTGACGCCCAGCGCGTTCGCGATCTCTTCGTGCGTGTAGCCCTCGACGTCATGCAGTACGAGCACCTGTCGCATGCCGTCCGGCAGCGTTTGCATGGCCCGTTCGAGCGCCATCCGCAGGAGCGTCTGCTCGCCCTGCGGCTGAATCCGTGTCGCGGGCGGGGCAACGGCCGGCATCGCGACCTCGTTCCGGACCCGGCGGTCCCGCCAGCGCCGCCCGTGCAGGGCGCTGTTGACCGCAATCCGGTGGATCCACGTCGAGAACCGGGCTTCGCCGCGGAACCTCGGCAGCGCCCGGATCGCCCGGACCCACGCTTCCTGAGCCCAGTCCTCAGCAAGGGCATCATCATCGGCAAGCCGCCGCACGACGGCGTAGACGCGTGGCGCATAGCGACGGTACAGCTCCCTGACCGCTTCGCCATCCCCACGCTGCGCACGCCTGATGTATTCCGCTTCGACCATTGCCCCGCCGTTGTCGGTCTGCCGTCTATGATCCCGCCGCCGCCGCCACGGTTGCCCCCCGAATGCACGTCCATTCCGGATCCGTTAGAGCTGGGAATGGTACACCGAACACCCGTCCCGATGAATCGAGCCGGGGCCATGGTCGGACAACGATTTCGAGGGCCGGACCCATGCCGGTTGCCTGCGCGCGCGTGAGGGCAGGCTTTGCTGATGGACGGACCGCCATTTCGAGGGCCGTACCCGACCTGCCAATATGCATCGGCGGAAACATCTCACTCGAGGACGGAGGGATACACGATTGTCCAGCGCGGCGATGGCGGGAACGACACACCTCGAATGCACGAAATGCGGCAAGACCTACGAAAGCGAACAACTGCTCAGGCTGTCACCGTGCTGCGAAAAACCCCTGTATGCGCGCTACGATCTGGAGCGCGTCGCGAAAGCGTTCCGGCCCGACTCGCTGGCCGGGCGGGAGCCCACGCTCTGGCGGTATGCGGAGGTCCTGCCCGTGCGCGATCCGCGCTACCGGCTGACACTGGGTGAAGGATTCACTCCGCTGCTGGATGCGCCTCGCCTGGCCGAGGCCCTTGGTGTGCGGCGAGTCCTGGTCAAGGACGAGGGTCAGAATCCGACCGGCAGCTTCAAGGCGAGGGGCCTGGTGATGGCGGTGGCGAGGGCGTGGGAACTGGGGGCTCGCGAACTCGCGATTCCGACGGCAGGCAACGCGGGCTCGGCGCTCGCCGCATACGCCGCAGCGGCTGGCCTCGCCGCTCACGTCGTCGCGCCGCGCGATACACCGAAGCCGATTCTCGAGGAGATCCGTGCGCTTGGGGCGGATCTCGTACTCATCGAAGGCCTCATCACGGATGCGGGCGCGCGCGTCGCCGAAGGCGCACGCGAGCACGGCTGGTTCGACGTGTCGACACTCAAGGAGCCTTATCGTGTCGAAGGCAAGAAGACGATGGGCTACGAAATCTTCGAACAGATGGGTGGCCGCCTGCCGGATGTCATCGTGTACCCGACCGGCGGCGGGACCGGTCTCGTCGGGATGTGGAAGGCCTTCGAGGAAATGGAGCAGTTGGGCTGGATGGATGGGCAGCGGCCGCGCATGATCTCCGTACAGGCAACCGGATGTGCGCCTGTCGTGCGCGCGTGGGAGCGTGGCGAGAACGAAGCCGAACCGTGGCAGGACGCGCACACGTACGCTTCCGGATTGCGTGTGCCGCGCGCGGTCGGCGATTTCCTCATGCTTCGCGCTATCCGGGAATCGAACGGCGCAGCCGTTGCCGTAACGGACGATGACATGGCCGAAGCCGTGCGCTTGATAGGTGCAACCACCGGCATTTTCGCCGCTCCCGAAGGTGGCGCAACCGCAGCCGCTGTGTCACGGCTCGTCGCTGGCGGCACCATCAGCAGATCCGATGAAGTCGTACTGTTCAACACGGGGAGTGGCCTGAAGTATGTCACCTGAGTACCGGCGCACGCGCACCGGCCCGAGTGGCAGGTCCCGCATCGGCGTGCTGGTGTGGCTGGTTCTCTGTGTCGTGATCGTCGCCGGCGCCGCCATCTGGAGCGTCGGCCCGATCCGGCCCTTCGATGAGACGGTTGCCCTGCTCGCGCTCGGCTCCGACGGGGCCTTTGGTGCGGACATCCGGCTCGAGCCGGACTCGACACGCGTCGCAGAACTGCACTTCCCGCTGATTCTCGGGATCCAGAACCAGGGCAGTCGATCGGTTCGACCCGTTGCCGTGCACCTGTCCATACCAGCGCATTATCGATTGCTCGGCGCGGATGGGACCGCACTCATCGGTGAGCCGGGTGATGGCGGGCCACTCGTCCGCTATTCGTTCTCACTTCCTGCGGAGGAAGTCGGACCGGCTGAGCTTCCGGCCGTCATGCCCGGAACGGAGAATCTCCGGCTCGCCTTTGCCCGGCCGAGCATCACGTGCCGCCTTGATAACGGTGTGCCCGTGTTCGCGCCAGCACCGCCGTACCGAGCGGAACACCTCTCGACGATCGAAGCATTCTGGGCGATCGAAACAGCGGCTGGTTCGAAGCGTCAGGCTGGCACGATTCGTTTCGCCTTCGATGCCGATCACGTTGCCCCGCTCCGAGCGGGTGAGGCCGTATTCGGGCCCGTTGCAGTCGAGCGGCCGGACGTCACGCTCCCGCGTATCGAGATTCTCGCGCTCGAAGGTGTGCGCGAGACGACGTGCGGTGAACCGGGCCGCGCGGAACCGCTTCGATCGACCGTCTGGCGGACACCGGCCGGACGCTTCCTGCTCCTTTCCTTCCGCGGCTCGCCTCGCAAGCAACTGTTCGATGTGAACGGCGACTCGTCCATCGAACTCGAAGCATGGGACATCGACGGTGACGGGCACTTCGAGGCGAGACGTAACACCTCGTTCCGGATCCCCGATGCATTGCTGCCGCCCGTTTCACTTCTGCCCGTTTCGCTGGCCGCCGATTCCGTGCAGCGCGAATCGCCGGAGCCGGAAACGCTCCGGGCCGACACGGTCGAGACCGATACCGTGCGAGCGGCTACGATACCGCCGGATACCACAGCCGGGCGGGCCAGGCTTCAGGTCGAAGGTGTGTGATGGGTGTCTGGACGGTGATCGCGGTTCTCACCATCATCGGTGGCCTGGCCGCGTGGCGGCGAATTCGCGCCATCCGCGGCCGCAACGGCGCTGCAACGGTCACGGATGAGATGATCCGTGCGATCGAGACGGGCGGTCGCGTAGAGGTGGACGAGCCGCTGGATCTCGAAGCCATCGAGAACGAGGAATCGCGCTTCTGGGAGGAAACATGGGACGAGCCGGAGGAGCCGTGACCGCGCGTGGGGTGCTGGCCGCTGTCCTTCTTTCGATGGGCACGGGCACGGCTGCGGCACAGGCACCGGAATTCGATTACGTGCTGCGCGGCGGGACCGTGGTCGATGGCACGGGCACGGCGCGTTTCGCGGCGGACGTCGCCGTCCGCGCAGATCGCATTGCAATGGTTTCACGGACGCCCATCGATTCCGCTCGAGCACGGATCATCATCGATGCGCGCGGGCTCATCGTGGCGCCCGGTTTCATCGATACGCACGCGCACGTCGACGAACTGGATGAACGGCCGCTCGCGGAGAGCTTCCTGCGCCAGGGCGTGACCACCGTGATCTACGCGCCCGACGGCGGCATGCCATGGCCGCTCGGCGAGCAGATCGCACGCTTGAAGGAGAGAGGTCACGCCCCGAACACCGCGTTCTTCGCGGGCCATAACACCATCCGGTCCCGCGTGATGGGCAGCGCCGATCGCGCGCCCACTGCCGATGAGCTGGAGCGCATGAAGGCAATGGTCTCGCAGGCCATGGACGAAGGCGCGATCGGCCTCTCGACCGGCCTGCGCTACGTGCCCGGAACCTACTCGAAGACGGAAGAAGTCGTCGAACTCGCACGCGTCGCCGCTCAACGCGGCGGGTTCTACTCGTCACACATGCGGGATGAGGGCGCCGGCAGCCTCGATGCCGTTGCCGAAGTCATTCGCATCGCACGCGAGACCGGAATGCCGGCCCAGGTTTCGCACCACAAACTCATGGGCCAGCCGCAATGGGGTTGGAGCGTTCGCACGCTCGCCATGATCGATTCCGCCCGCGCCGCCGGACTCGACATCACCATCGATCAGTACGCGTACGATGCAACATCCACCAGCACCGCGGTTCTGTTCCCGACCTGGGCCCTTGCCGGTGGCGGCGACTCGCTCCGCGCCCGCCTCGCCGATCCTGCTATGCGCACTCGCATCGAACAGGGCATCCGCGAAACCATCCTCGAAGAGCGCGGCGGCGGCGATCTCGCCCGCATCCGTATGGCGAGAGTCGGCTTCCATCCATCGTGGAACGGCATGACCTTCGCCGACATCGCCCGCGAGCGAGGCGAGGAACCGACCATCGACTTCGCCATCGCCCTCGCCATCGAGATCCAGTCGCAGGGCGGCGCGAGCGGTGTGTGGCACGTCGTCAACGAGGACGACATTCGCCGCATCATGACGTATCCGTTCACGATGATTTCGTCAGACGGCGGCATCGGCGTGCCCGGTTCCGGCCATCCGCATCCGCGCAACTATGGCGCGTTCGCCCGCGTACTCGGCCGTTACGTCCGCGAGTTCAAGGTGCTGTCGCTGGAGGAGGCCATCCGCAAGATGACGTCGCTCCCGGCCGCGCGGATCCGTCAACCCGAACGCGGTACCATCGCGACCGGTGCGTTCGCGGATCTTGCCGTATTCGATGCGAACGCTATCATTGACCGGTCCACGTACGAGAATCCACACCAGTTCGCTGTCGGCGTATGGTATGTCTTCGTCAACGGCGTTCCGGTCGTGCGCGACGGTTCGCTCACCGGTGAGAAGCCCGGTCACGTGCTGACTCTTCCACGATGACGGACTCGAGCAACAGGAGAACGAGGATGATCGGAACAACGCGCAGTGCTGTCACAATCCCCATCGCGGCCATCGTTCTTGCTGCATGCGCGAGCGGCGGAACCGGCAGTGCGGAGGCAGCGGGCGAAGTCAGTGCAGGTGCGGTTGCAGTTCAGATCAACAACGACCTCGTGCCACCGGCGGTGCTCACGCTGTGGATCGTGCCAGAAACGGGAGCGCGGCGCCGGCTCGGGACTGTCAATCCCAATGGACAGGCAACGTTCTCGTTCTCGCCCACCGTCCGAGCGATGGAGCACCGTCTTGTGGCAGAAGTCACGGGTGGCAATGGCCAGACCTCGAATCCGTTCTCGTTCGACGCAGTCTCGAGCATCCTCTGGAACGTGAGTTCACCGAATGTGCGGGTGAACCGCGGCGGGGATTCCGAATGATGTTCGCAGGAACCGTCGTGCGCCGTACGACACTGATTGCCTGGGTCGTGGCAGCAACGAGCTGTCAGTCCGCTACAACGGCCCCGACCTGCGTCGGCACGATCGATCTGGAACTGTCCTCCGACCAGATCTTCATCGGCGATACGTTCACTGCCACCGCGAGCCACTCCGTCGATCTGTGTCTCGTCGACCTGGACTGGATGACGACGGGGCCGATCTCGCTGGAGGAGGCGCAAGGTACATCGGCCACGTTCACCGCCAACGCCGAGGGCACCGGCATGATCACGGTGCGCAACCGCGAAGGCGACCTCGGGGTGCTGTCCGTGGAAGTCGAGGCGCGCGAAGGTGGAAAACCTCCGCGCGCCTCGGATCCGGCTCTGCCGCGAATTTGACGCGGCGGCGATCCGCCTGACGGGTTCTTACCCGGACAGCACCGGGCAGGAGATCGAGTTGTTCGTGTCGCATTCCTGCTCGGGGATCGGGAAGCACTTCATTCGCCCGCCCGGCCCGATCTCGCTCGCATGGCGCGGGAGCAGCACGTGGTTCCCGGTCAGGAACGGGTGATCCCAGCGCCGCAGATCCCACAGCCTTCGTGCTTCCAGGAAGAGTTCGAGGTAGCGCTCGCGGTCGAGAATCGACCAGCCATCATCTTCCGCATTGGGGTACTCGAGCGCCCCCGCCGCTGCCGGCTCGGAGATGGGATCGACGCCGCGCGCGGCGCGGGCCCGGTTGATCTGCGCAGTGAACTCGGCGAGGTTGCCCGCGCGCAGGGCGGCCTCGGCTTCAATCAGCCGCATCTCCGCGCCTGATGCTACCTCGACGTCGGCATTGTCGTCTTCATACTTCAAGGATATCCAGAGTGGATAGCGGTTGGTCTCGGATCTGAACTCGCCGCCGAGGTGTCCGCACTCGTCACTCATGTTGATGAACGCACTGGAGGGCGGGACACTCGGGCTGTCATCAAGGTTGGCGCCGCGCCAGTCGCCGCATTTTGCCAGAGCGACGCGCGGGTCGTCTGGCCAGAGCAGCGCGGCTGGCGAGCGGTAGATCGACGCATCGTCATCCTCGAAGAACTCGTCAGCCATCCAGTTCCCGCCATCGGCTTCCTCGTGCATCGCCGCGACATCAGCGAAATTGTCGGGCACGAGCCGAGCATGCTGTGTGGCCTGGTCCCAGTCACCGAGATTGGCGTAGACCTGTGCGAGGCCGGCGTGCGATGCAACGACGAGCCGGGACGGATCGAAGAGCGGATCGGATTCGGGTGGTGCGACATCCGCGGCGACGCCCGCCTCCGCGAACTGGAGCGATCGCTCGAACATGTAGATCGCTCGCTTGAACGCGGAGTCGGACGCAACGGCACGAGACGCGTCATACGGACCGGGAGATCCCAGAAAGATTCCGCCATCCTTGCCGTAGTTGTAGACCACCTCGCAGAAGTTCTCGCCGAGGATACGTTCCGCATGACCGCCGTAAACATGGTTGCGGGCGACGAGCGGACTGGTTTCGTACTCGTCCGCGGGCAGTACCTCGCTGATACGGCGGTCCGTGAAGTGGACCGCCCAGACGGCCTCCTGCGTTTGCGCCCAGATGCCACTGCCGGGCCGCTCCCGGAAATCGGCCACGGTCAGGTCCGTTTGCTCAAGGCTCGTGTCATCGTTGGTCAGCCCATCTGTCGGACTGTCAAGGAAGTCCTGTGCGCCGGATGCAAGGAAGATGTCGCCGAACTCGGAGTTCGTGCCGCGTGCGAGCCCGATCATGAGCTCGGGCAGGTTCACGTCCTCGTCCAGGATGACGCCCTGGATCTCGGTGTCGGCGCACGCTGCCAGGACCGGTGCCGCCACGAGCATCAGCGCAGCAACGAATCGGAACATGCGACTCTCGAGGGTCTTCATCGCCGGTTTTCTCCTGGAGTCTGGCATTAGAAGTTCACGCGCACGTTCAGGGTGTACGTCTTCGGTGGCGGCAGGATGTAGCCGTTCCCACGAGCGGTCTGCCCCGCCGGGTAGAGAAGTGCATCGGGATAGAGACCGGAAAAGTCCGTGATCGTCAGCAGATTCGTTCCCTGTAGCTGGATGGTCGCGGCCGACAATGCGCCCGGCAGCCATGATTCGGGGATCCGGTAACTCACGGTTGCGGTCTGCATCCGGAAGTAGTCGGCAGGCTCGAACCAGGCTTCATTGAGAGACGCGAAGTCCTCCGAGCAGCGCGAGATCTCCTGCGTCGTGAGTCCGGCCAGGTCGCCAGCCTCGACGCGCGCGTTGATCGGCATGCAATCCGGCCACAGCCCGTCCTGAGCCAGTTCCTGGGCAAGGTCGTCATACAGCATATGGCCCAACTGGCCGACGCCGAACGCTTCCAGCGTGAGCCGGTTGAACAACATGACCGAGGCGCCAATCGAGAACTCGTGCGGCGGCCGACTCGGTCCGTAGAAGGTGGTATCCTCGTTCGACGGCGACCAGCGGGGGAGGACACCCACGGAATCAGGATTCAGCAACCTGCGCCCGAACAACGCCGGCATCGGGAACCCTTCACGATAGGAATTGAGGTAGTTGAACTCGAAGCCTTCGAACTCCGGCGCGCCGAGTTCGCGCATGATCGTTTCGTTGTACTGATAGCTGCCGTTCAGGCTCAGGCGCACGTTCTCGCCTTCGTAGGCAATCACATCGAGCGAACCCTCGAACCCCTTGCTGTCGTGCTCACCCACGTTGAGCGGGATATTCTCGGCGATGCCGTTGGACGGGGGCGGGTTGATGAAGATCCGGCCATCGAACGTTGTCTGCTTGTACCCGGTCAGCGTGAGGGCAACGCGACCATTGAGGAAGGAGCCATCCATGCCGTACTCGAATTCCTTGCTGCGTTCCGGCCCGATCTCCTGGTTGCCCTGATTGAACATGATGAGGCCGAGCTTGTTCTCGTCCGAGCCGGCCACCTCGAACAACGTAACGGCGTCGTCCTCGCCGGGCGGGTCACCCGACTCGCCGTACGCCGCGCGTACGCGGAACGTCTCCCACCAGTCAGGCCAGAAGTCGTGATCGGACACCGAGTACGTGGCCTGGATCTTGGGATAGTACGTGAAGATCTGCTCGCGCGCATAATCCTGGCCGAATGCGCTGTGGGTGTCTGCGCGAAGGCCTGCCGTGATGAACAAGCGGTTGTTCCAGCCGATCTGCTCCTGCAAGAAGAATCCGCCGCTCTCGAACACGTCACGGTCTTCCTGCGCGAAGAACTCCTCTCCATTCTGGAGAACCTTGTCGCCCGGGCCGAGGAACACGTCGGCGTCGCCGCGCAGCCCGAGGTGCTCGCTCTGGTTGTACTGGCCGCCCCACGACAGGGTCGAGCTGAAAGTGGCCGGCAATGCTGCGTTCCAGCTTCCGGCATAATCCAGTGTGAACAGCCGCCGGTTCTCGATGTCCGTTGCACGCGAGCCTTGAGGGTTATCGAAATACAGCCATGGCTGCTCGGTGATGTGATGCGAGTTGGAGAAATCCAGGCCAACGTTCAGCCGGTGGCGGAGATTGTCACGCTGGGTCCAGTTGATGTTGGCGCTGGTGTTGAAATGGTTGATGAATTGATCCAGCTCCTGATCGAGCACGAGCGAGTCGTCGTTGTCCGGCGTATCGCCCTGGTCGCCGCGTGCGACGTTGAAGAGGAGTCCCTGATCGTTGTCGCCGTTCGGGATCCATACGATGTCGCGCCGGCTGTACATGTTGTTGAGCGTGATCTGGACATCCTCGAAGCCGTTGAACGTGATATTGGCCCGAAGGTTCAGTTGCTGGGCCTGCTGAGGAGCGATCGGGCCCTCGGTCCGGTTCCAGCCTCCCGAGACGTAATACGTGATGCCTTCGCTGCCGCCGCGACCGGACAACTGGTAGTCCTGGACATACGCGTCGCGAAGCCAGCTGCCGCTGGACGGACAGCCGGGATCCCGTGTGTTGTCGATCTCGAAGTCCATCGTTTCGGCATTGAAAAGGAACTGGCGGGTGCAGTCATTGACGTGGAGCCCGGTCGGGTCGATGTCGGGCCCGACGTGGCCAATCGTCGAGATCCCCTGCTGCATGTTGAACGTCCAGCTCGGCGGGCCTGGCTGCCCCTTCTTGGTGAAGATCTGAATCACACCTGCGCTCGCCTCCGTGCCGTACAACGTCGAAGCCGCGGCGCCCTTGATCACCTCGATGCGTTCGATGTCCTGCGGATTGATGCTGCCGAGGAACGTGGCGTGTTCCGATGCAATCCCGACATTGCCTTCCGGCAGTTCGCTCGGCATGCGCACGCCATCGACGTAGATCAACGGTTCGTTCCGGCCGTTGACCGAGTTGACTCCGCGCAACTGGATGCTCGAGCCGGCGCCCGCCTGCCCGGGTGTGCCCGTGACGCTCACACCCAGCGCTCGACCGCGCAGGATATCCTCGAAATTGACCGCGCCGACGCTCTCGATCTGTTCGGCAGTGATCAATGAAATGCTGTTACCGACCTCGCGGCGCTGGGCCGCGATCGCCGTACCGGTCACGACCACGCCTTCCAGTTCGACCGCGCGCGCGTGCATCTCGACCGTGACAGCCGCCGTAGCACCGGCCGTTACGCTCGCGGTCTGCCGCATCTCGCCGAACCCGATTCGCTGAATCAGGATTTCTCGCTCGCCAACCGGCACGTTGGCGATGGTCACCCGGCCATCGTTGTCGCTGACGCCGCCGAGGCCCGTGTTCGGAATCGAGACCTGCACGCCGCCCAGCGGCTCGCCGGACTGACCGTTCAGGACGCGCACCACGATCGTTCCAGTCTGCTGTCCGGCGAGCGCTGCTGCCTGTACGAACGGGCCAAGTGCCGCACCAAGACAGAGCGCAATTCGAGTGGTCCACAACAGCGGCTGCCGTCTCCGGGATCTCATGGAGGCTCCTTTGTCGGACAATGCAGATCGAGAAATGCAGGTCGAGGACAGACCCTCGACGCGGACAGAGTCTTTCAGGCGATGCGAACTCGCCGATTGGAGTCGGCAGATTCAAGAGGCATGGTCGTCCAATCCTGATCTGGCGCCGCAACGATCCGCCGCGAGACGCGGATCGGTCGAGCACTCCGCCTGACACCAGCTCGATCCGCCGCGAGACGAGGATCGATCAAGCACTCTGCCTGGCCCCAGACGATTCAGTTCACTCGAACGTCAGTGAGCGAACGCATCAGTCACCCCGCGTGTGACATCGCGCGGCGACTGGGAATCACAGGATCGACCAGCCGGCGGGCAATATCGTCGCAGCCCGACCCACCGGCAACCATTGCTGCGCGCCCTTCATCCCGGATAACAGCACGTTCGGACCAGCATCCGGTCGAACGACCCTCTGTCCGCCGTCGCCACACGATCAACGGTCGAGCGACTGTCGTTCGAATGATCGAGCGGCCGGTCGGCCAAACGGCGAACGGTCGAGCGGCTGTCGTTCGAATGATCGAGCGGCCGGTCGGCCAAACGATGAACGGTCGAGCGGCTGCCGCCCAAACGGCGACCAGTCCAGCCGGGCTCGCCGGAACGGCGAACGGGCCAGTGGCTGCCGCCCGACTGGTGCCGGAACGGCCATAGGCGTGGGCGCGCATGCGCTTGAGGCCCTCCGTGGTGCCTCGCACGGCTATAGGCGTGGGCGCGGACGCGCGTGAGGCCCTCCGTGATGCCGCGCGCTGCTATAGGCGTGGGCGCGCACGCGCGTGGGGCCCTCCGTGATGCCGTGCGCTGCGGGCCGAGCCGCGGCTTCGCGGCTACCGCAGTCTGTCAGGGTACCCGCGGGCGACCGAGTCGTCGAATTGACTGTCGATGCAGGCTGCACAGACCGCGAACTCATCAGAACGCCGCGCATGAGCGTCGCCGTACGAGGGTGTTACGTCTCCCGCTCCGAGGACGTTGCGGGCAGCCCCGCTCCCCGAACTCTGGCCGCCCATGACCTGCCGAGCATTGTCGAACACGCCGGGAGGTCGATGTCAAAAGCCGCGCGCTTACGAATTGTACGGCGTCACCGTCGTCTCATTTCGTCGGTGATATAGCGAGGCTACCGACATCAGCCTGACCCTTGGAACGACTCCCTTGACGGACCGTCCCGGTATCGTATTGATACCGTGGTGCCAGTACGGCTTGTGGCGCTCGACACCAACGGGTCGTAGCCGGCCGCGCGGCGGCCAATCACGCGGCCAGGCGCTTCCTGGTGCGCCTCGCGCCTTGCCACCGCCGGGCGGTGGCAGAACGCATGACTATGGACAGGACGACGGCAGCAGACATCCGGGCGGTACTCGACGGCCAGCTTCGCACGGCGTGGAAACTCCTCGATCTGCATTGGTCAGGTCTGACGGACGAGGAGTGTCTCTGGCGTCCCGCCACGCGGGGCCTCCATGTCTTCGAGGCTGCCGGAATCTGGCGAGCTGAATGGCCAGACACCGAGGCCTACTCCGCCGGGCCGCCGAGCATCGCCTGGCTGACATGGCACATCGGGTTCTGGTGGTCCATGCTTCTCGACCACTCCTTCGGTGATCGAACGCTGCACCGCGAAGCGGTCACCTGGCCGGGAACAGCGGACCGGACCAGGGCGTGGCTCACGGCATTGCACGACAATTGGGTCACCGCAGTCCTTGCCCTGCCCGACGAAGAATTGTACTCGACCGAGCGAACTCGGTGGCCGTTTACCGACAGACCGTTCTTCCAGCTCGCTGCCTGGCTGAACCTCGAACTCATGAAGAACGCCGCCGAGATCGGTTATTGCCGCTTCCTCTTCGCCGTCAGGTAGAACGTTGCCCGAGCATGCGCAAGTTTCGGCCATGTATATATTAGCATGCTATGCGTGCCAGGAACGCCGCCGTGCCGTTGGCCGGGGCGCTTCCGATCGGCGCGATGCATGCCCGCGACGGGATCGGCAGCTGCACTGCGGTGATGCCGGGGGGCACGTCCGACAGGCGGCGTCGTGGTGGCAGCGAACCCGCGAACCGTTCGATCCGGCAGGTCGTCGCCCGTTACTTCGTCGCGAAGCAGTGCCGGTCAGACGCTCGGGTAATCGGTTTCCGTAAACTCTTCGCCGTCGTTCGACGTCTCGATGCGGTAATCATTGAACAAGTGCAGCGCCTCTTTCTGCATGAGGCGCAGCACACCTACGGCGAGGCGTCGGATCTCGGTGTCGGCGGAGGAAGAGCCGCGCAGCTCGATGAAGTGGCGGAATGCGCGTGCGTTACCGGTGACGACGATTTTCGTTTCTGCCGCGTTAGGCAACAGGCTGCGTGCGGTCTGGCGAGCGCGCTTTCTGCGCAGGGTCGCGGAAGGCTCGTCCTTGACCTGCTCCTCGATCAGGGTGAGCAGTTCGCGATAGTCGGCATTGGCTCGCTCGCAGCTCTGCTTCCAGACGTTGAAGGCGGATGTGCCTTTCCGGATTTCGGGCGGCAACACGAATGCGACTTCCGATTCGTCGACGTATCGCTGGCTGAGCTGCGAGTAAGAGAAGTGGCGGTGGCGAATCAGCTCGTGCGTGAGGGCGCGGCTGATTCCTTCGAAGAGGACGGACCAGACCGCGTGCTCGAGGACGCTGCCGTGTCTGGTTTTCTTGATGTTGGCGAGGTATGCCTCGTTCGTGGTCCTGCCGGCAATCAGCTTGTGGCCGCCCTCGAAGCCGGCGTCGGCGCCAAAACTGAGATAGCAGAGGCGGCCTGCGAATTCGGCGACCGTCTGGCCTGCGACAGCGGAATCGCTTTCCCAGTGTACGTGAGGCGCGCCCAGCCACGACTGGCGGGCGAGCAGCGTGATGCGCGGCTCGGTGAAGATGTGCATTCGATTCGTGTCCCGGTTCTGGCGATGAGCGCGGCGGGCGGGCGATTCGGGCGCGCCCCGAAGCAAGCTACTGGCGGCGATTCGAGCCGGGCAAGGATGGTGTCAGGCTTGCCCTCGCCCTGCGTGACTGGCGAGAATCCTTCTGAAATCCATTCGATGATCGGGTCCTCGCATACCGGCGGCGGTTTCGCATCGGGTGCCGACCGAGCGACCGTGGAGAAACGAGCAATGGCAGAAACGCGTGTGCGGTACCAGGCGACGCCGAATCCGAACGCGGGCAAGTTCACGGTCAATCGGCCGGTCGTCGAGGGAACGGCGTCGAGGTCGTATCACAGTGCAGCCGATGCGTCCGCGCACCCCGTGGCTCAAGCGCTGTTCCGCATCGATGGCGTGTCCAGTCTGTTCATGGTTGAAGATTTCATCACCGTGACCAAGCTCGCCGACGCGCAGTGGACGGACCTTGTTCCGCGCGTGGTGGCGGCCATCGAGCAAACGATGGAATGAGTTCGCTCTGCCCTTCTCGAGAGTATCCAGGCCCAGCACTCGCGCTCGTCGTCTGTTTGATCGCGTTCGCGCAACCTGTCGCAGCCGTCACCCAGCAGTGCTTCGACAGCGGTTACAATGACGAGATCGACTTTCCGTGCCGGTTCAGCGCGCCGCGCTGGAGCGGTGAGCTGGCATCCCTGGGTGCAAATGCCCTGATTGGCGGGTTGACCTCAGGCCTCAAACGCGAGTTTGGCGACGGAAACTTCTCCGACGGTTTCCTGCGCGGTGCGTTCGGCGGCGCCATCACGTACGTGGGCAAGCGCGTCGCGGCCGAGCGCTTCGATGGAGCGGGCCTGCTCGGCCGGCCAGTCGCGGCGGTCGGTTCATCGGTTGCCCGGAACGCAGCGCTCGGCCTCCCCGCCTTCCACCACATCACGTTGCCGCTCGGCCCGGTCTGGCTCGAGATCCGGCGCGATCCGGATTCGCGGCTGGCCGCTCGCCTGGATCCGGCGGCTCTCGCCTGGATCGTTTACGGCATTGTCGAATCCGAACTGGACTTCGATGCAGCGGAAACACTGTCCTCCGGCAGCGCCGTCTTCCGTACCCGCGAAAAGCTGCTCTCGCTCGGCGATGACAGCGTGCATGCCGCCGGGCTCGTGAATGCCGGCGTCATGTTCCTCGCCGACGTCGCGGCTTTCGGGCCGGAACGGCGCCGGCGGGCCGAGGCGCATGAACGCGTTCACGTGCTCCAGGAGGACCAGTTCGCAATCCTGTGGACAGCGCCAGCCGGGGCATGGGCGATGCGTCAGACGTCTCTGCTTGCCCCGCTCGCACCGTACGTTGCCGTGAACCTGTCGACCGAGATGTTCCGTCTGCTCGCGTCGCTCTTTGACACCCACGAGGACCGGCCGTGGGAGCTCGAGTCAATTTTCCACGCTCGTTGATGCGGACCATGAACCACAACCCAAAGTTTGCCGGTTCTTCTATGGTGGCGCCCCGGGAGGAAGGCAAGACTTGATCTCGCGAATCGACTGGGGCATCGAACGCAGCGGGCCGCGTAACGGTTCGATCGGTCCAGGTTCTGAACGATTCGTTGTGTGTCTTCCGGGCAGGCGCTCTCGGCAGCAGAACTGCCGCGAGCGGAGGTGCGTTTGGCGGGCAAGACTCGGGTTGTTGAAGCGCCCGATATGAGATTGAGCAAACTTTGGGTAATGGTTCCCGGTCCGCTGCTGTTGGCATGCATCGACTTCGTCGAGCCGAACATTCCCGATGCGGGCGGGCCGGCGATCCTGAGCGCGACGGCGGTCATCAGCGACCGTGGCACGGTCGACGTGGGTGCGATGCTCGATCCGGGGCTCGACCATCTGGGCGTACGGCGGCAGGTGCCAGAAGCGGGGCTCGAAGCGTACAATGCGACGATCGAGCCGGACCGCGTCCAGCGCGACGGGCGGCGGTTCTACGAGGCCGGGTTCGAATTCGATCCGGCGGTGGACATCCAGACAGTGGTGTTCCTGGCGCCCGTGGTGCCCGGCATTGCAGCGCCACGGCCGGGGGCGCATCTGTTCGGCATCCGGCGCCTGGGCCCGGACACGCTGCGCCTGGTCAGCGGGGCCGACCTACTGCTCGCGGTAACGGCCGAACCGGGAACGACAACGCCGGCCCCGGACATCCGGCAGTGGTTCCTGAACCTGGGCTCCGCGACGGACGAATTCCGGTTGGGCGGGAACGGGCCGCCGCCCGATACTATGATCATACCGACGCGATTCATCCCGATGGGTGACAGCCTCGAGGTGCGCCTGATCTACCAGCAGTCGGTGGACGTCCGGGGCGCGCCCGGGGATTACATCGGGCTGTTCGTTCTCGACAGTCGTGTGTTCTGGACGGTTCGGGTCGAGGCTGGTGCTCCGCCGGGCGAGTCGGAACCGTGAAGGACGGGACACCGTATGCCGAGCGGCGCGAGCGCGTCGCAGCCCTGCTCGGACCGGATGCGGCCATGGTTCTCGCCGCGTCACCCGAACTCATGGTGGGCGATACGGAACTTCGCTACGTCGTCGACCCCGAACTCTACTGGCTGACGGGTTATACGGAGCCCGCCGCCGTGGCCGTGCTCTGTCCATCTCACCCGGAATCGAGGTTCACTCTGTTCGTCCGGCCGCGCGATCGCGATGGTGAGCTGTGGACGGGTGTGCGCGGCGGCACGGAAGCAGCGCTCGAGCAGTACGGGGCTGACCGAGCGCACCCGGTCGGCTCGCTCGCCGAGCAGCTGACCGGCCTGCTCGAGGGCGTTGAAATGGTTCATGCGCGGTTGGGCACCGGCCGCTCGGACGTGGATGCCGCGCTCTCGGACGTGCTTCAGTGGAGCCGGGCGAGGCGGCCGCGCAGGGGGGTGGGACCGCGCGGCGTGATCGATCCGGGTGCGATCCTGGACGACCTGCGCCTCGTGAAGGATGAGACCGAGATCGGCTGCCTGCGCGCTGCTGCCGATCTCAGCGTGGACGTGTTTCGTGAGGCGAGCGCATCGATTGGGGCGGGTGCCGGCGAATGGCAGATCGAAGCGGCGGTCGATGGCGGGTTTCGCGTTCGAGGCGCGAACGGGCCCGCGTTTCCGACCATTGTCGCATCAGGCGCGAATGCGATCGTCCTGCATCACACATCGAACGATCGCGTCATGGCGGCTGGCGACATGGTTCTGGTCGATGCGGGGGCGAGGCACGCGATGTACTGCGCTGATATCACGCGCACATTTCCCGTCGCGGGACGGTTCAAGGGCGCACAGAAGGTACTCTATGAGACCGTGCTTCGAGCGCACGATGCGGCGATCGATGCGGCCCGGCCCGGAGCTACGATCGCCGACGTCCACGATGCCGCGTTGCGTGCGCTGCTCGAGGGACTGATCGACCTTGGATGTGCGACTGGACCCGTGGCCCGGCTGATGGAGAACGAGGACGATGTCACGCGGTTCTACCCGCACCGGACGTCCCACTGGCTGGGGCTCGATGTGCACGATGCTGGCGATTATGTTCGTGACGGGGCGCCACGGGTGCTCGCGCCCGGCATGGTCCTGACTGTCGAGCCCGGCCTGTACATCGGACTGGACGCTCTGATCGGCCCGCAGGAGTTGCGCGGGACGGGCATCCGGATCGAGGATGATGTACTCATCACGCCATACGGACACGATGTCCTGACCAGCGCTCTGCCCGTCGACGTTGCGGGCATCGAGGCACTGCTGGACTGAGGAGGACGATGGCCCAGACGAGGACGGCTCCGGCCCGGACCACGAACCGGAAGCGCACCGTGAAGGACGCGCCCCGGGGGATTCTCTCGTCCCTGCCGCCGCTGCCACACCCGCCGTTCGCCTCTCTGCCGCGGACGGCCGGTATTCTGTTCACGATGGCGGCCACGCTCGCCCTCGAGATGCTGTCCGCGGCCGGTGTCCCGATCCCATTGCCCGCCGTGCTGCTCATGCTCGGCGTCATCTATGCGACGTACCTTGGCGGCGCGGCTGTGGGTCTGGCGACCGGCGCCCTCGCGCTGGTCTACGACATCTATCACGTCGTCGTGACCGGAACGGTGCTGGCGCACGCGGAGCAGCTCATGCCGCGCATCATCTCGATTGCGATCATCACGGTGGTGATCGTGGTGTTCGTCTCGAAGTTCCGGAAGCGGCTCGACGAATTGCTCGTTCGAGAACGGAGCCTGCTCAAGGCAGCGGAAACCGGACGCGAAGGTCTCGAGAGTGCGCTGCACCACATCGAACGCGCGCAGAAAGCCGTGCGGTTCCAGGCGAAGCTCCTCGACGTTGTCAGCCAGCCTGTCATCGCAATCGATGCGGCGGGTCGTGTCGCGTACTGGAACCAGTCCGCAACGCGTTTGCTCGGCTGGACCGACGAGCAGACGATGGGCCGGTCCATCGAGGACCTCCTGCCGGGAGTGCCGCTGCGACTGAACGCGACCACGGAATCGTCGATGGAGATCGACATCGCGCGTGGGGATGGCACGCGCATGCCGGTTCTCATTGCCGATTCTCCCGTCGTGGACAGTGCGGGCCGGCCACACGGAATCGTGCGCACCATCTCGGACCTGACGACGCACCAGCAGGCCGAGCGCTCGCAGCGGTTGCTGGCTGACGCATCATCGGCATTGTCCTCGTCGTTCGATTACGAAGCGACCGTCCGCACCGTTGCCCGCCTGTGTGTCCCGGCCTTCGCCGATTGCTGCATCGTCGATCTGCTCACGGATGACGGCAGCTCGCGACGCCTCGAAGTCGCGCACCGGGATCCGTCAAAGCAGAAACTCGCATTCACGATGCGGCCGCACGCGATCACGCCCGAATCACCGCACCCCGTGTCCCGCGTGATCCTGACGGGTCAGCCGGTCTTCATCGCCCGCATCGATGCCCGCCTGCAACGCTCGATTGCACACGATGAGGAACAGCTCGACGCGATGCGCGCGCTGGCCTTCAATTCGGCCATCATCGTCCCGCTTCGCGGCGTCGGAAAGGTGCTCGGCGCGATGGGCTTCTTCCGCGACGGGGGGAGCCGGCGCTTCGATCAGCGGGATACGCTGTTCGCCGATGAGCTTGGCACGCGGGCCTCGGTCGCGATCCAGCAATCGCGGCTGTTCGAGGAGGCGCGCGGCGCGAACAAGGCAAAATCCGATTTCCTCGCCGTCATGTCGCACGAGCTGCGCACGCCGCTGACCACGGTCACCGGCTATACGGATCTCATGCTGGCTGGCGTACCGGAACCGCTTCCCGAGAAAGCCGAAGCATATGTCCGCCGCATCCGCGTCGCGGCCGGTCACCTGCTCGGCCTCATCGAACAGATTCTCGTGTACACTCGCCTCGACATCGGCCGCGAACAGCCGCACCCTGAACGCCTGCACGTCATCGAGATCGTGCGTGAGGCCGCGAGCCTGATCGAGCCCGTCTCGGCAGAACGAGGGATTCGCTTCCGTGTCGAGCCCGTCGATCCATCGCTCGTACTGGAAACCGATCCGACGATGATCCGCCAGATCCTGCTCAACCTGCTGTCCAATGCAGTCAAGTTCACGGATCGAGGCGAAGTCTCGCTGTCGGCTCGACGCGATGGCAACGACATCGTCTTCGCCGTACACGACACCGGCATCGGCATCGCTGCCGAGCACGTCGAACACATCTTCGATCCGTTCTGGCAGGTCGATCAGTCGGCGACTCGCCGAGCCGGCGGGACCGGCCTCGGCCTCAGCGTCACCCGCCGCCTTGCCCGCTTCCTCGGCGGTGAAGTCATGGTCGAAAGCCAGGTCGGCCGCGGGTCGACCTTCATCGCACGGCTCCCGGGAGACTGGAGCCTCGATCCGCTCGTCATCGTCACACCACCGGCATCGGCCGCGCACGTCGTAGCCACTGTACGACAGCCGTAGTGTGTACGATACACGGCTGCTCCGGCTGCACGTAGCCAGACCGGCCCCTGCGCGGACCGGGTTGACGGTGCAGGCCACTGGCACTAGTGTTGCACGTACAGTCGATCAGGACCGGCGGATGGATTTGTTCGGCCGCTTGCTACCGCCGGGTGGACGTCCAGAGAGACGGGGCCACCGCCCAAAAGCCTAAAGTGCCGGGACACGGATTTCGATCTTTCGAGCCGGCCCCGCACGGAACGCTTGCGGAGCCGGCTTTCTCTCATCTGTGCGGCCGGAATCAGCTGGCGAGGGAGGCGATGCGCCGGAGTCGGCGGCCACGCCCGCGCGCCATGTGAGGCATCAGTGGGTGAGTCACGCTACCTGAGTACGGTCGAACAGCGCGTTCTCGTGTTCGACGGCGCAATGGGCACGAGCATCCAGAAGCTCGACCTGACGGAGGCAGACTTCGGCGGGCCCGGGCTGCACGGTTGCAACGACCATCTCGTACTGTCGCGGCCGGACGCTGTCGAGTCGATACACGCGTCGTTCCTCGAAGTCGGCTGCGATGTCCTCGAGACCGATACGTTCCGCGCCAACCGCCTGACGCTCAAGGAGTACGGCCTTCACGAGCGCGTACTCGACATGAATCGCGCGGCTGCGCGGCTCGCACGCGGCGTGGCCGATCGGTTTGCGACACCCGGGCGGCCACGCTTCGTCGCAGGCAGCATCGGCCCGAGCGGATTCCTCCCGAGCACATCGGATCCGACACTCGGCAATATCACGTTCGAAGAACTCGCGCAGGCCTTCGCCGAACAGGCGCAGGGTCTCGTCGAAGGCGGCGTCGATGTCCTTCTCATCGAGACGAGCCAGGACATCCTCGAGGTCAAGGCCCAGATCGCTGGCATCCGGCGTTATTTCAGGAAAGCCGGTGTCTGGGTGCCGATCCAGGCACAGGTCACGCTCGACACGTCGGAGCGTATGCTGCTGGGCACAGACATCGCCGCGTCACTCGTCATCCTCGAGGCGATGCGTGCCGACATCATCGGCCTCAACTGCTCGACCGGCCCCGAACACATGCGCCAGCCCGTGCGCTACCTGTGCGAGCACTCGCGCAAGCCGATCAGCGTGATCCCGAACGCTGGCATCCCGCACAACGAGGGCGGTGTCGCCATCTACCCGCTCGAGCCCGCAGCGCTCGCCGAAGCACACGAGGAGTTCGTCAGGAAGATCGGCGTCAGCATCGTCGGCGGTTGCTGCGGCACGACGCCCCAACACATGCGCGCCGTCGTGGAACGCGTGGCCGGCCAGGCCCCGCTCGCGCGCCACGTCCGCTACGCACCGCGGCTGGCCAGCGCCATGACCGCGTTCGCCATGCACCAGGACCCGCCGCCCACACTCATCGGCGAACGCGTCAACTCGCAGGGCTCGCGCGCTGTCAAGCGCATGCTGCTCAGCGATGACTACGAAGCTGTCCTCGAAATCGCACGCGGCCAGGTCGAGGGCGGCGCTCACCTGCTCGACGTCTGCGTTGCCCTGACCGAGCGTCAGGACGAAGACGAGCAGATGAGCACCCTCGTCAAATTGCTCGCGCAATCTGTCGAGACACCGCTCGTCATCGACTCGACCGAAGCCAACGTGGTCGATGCCGCACTGCGCCGCTACCCCGGCCGCGCCGTCATCAACTCGATCAACCTCGAGAACGGGCGAGAGCGCGTCGACCGCGTCACACCGCTCGCTGTCGAACACGGCGCCGCCCTCATCGCGCTTACCATCGATGAAGTGGGGATGGCCAAGACAGCGGATCGCAAATTCGAGATCGCGAAGCGCATCCATGACATCGTAACACAAGAGTACGGCCTCGAATCGGAAGCCCTCATCTTCGATGACCTGACATTCACGCTGGCGACCGGCGATGCCGAGTTCCGCAGGAGCGGCGTCGAAACCATCGAAGGGATCCGGAGGATCAAGCAGGGGTTGCCGGGCGTGCTCACCAGTCTCGGCGTGTCCAACGTATCCTTCGGTTTGTCGAAACACGCGCGCGCTGTCCTGAACTCCGTCTTCCTGCACCATTGCGTCGAGGCCGGTCTCGACATGGCGATCGTGAATCCGGCCCACATCACACCGTACGCCGAGATCGACGAGGAACAGCGGCTGCTCGCAGATGATCTCATCTTCGATCGCCGCGAGGACGCGCTCGCACGCTTCATCGCGCACTTCGAGAACGTGACCATCGAAGAGGAATCGGCGACCGACCCGACCGAAGGCATGGAGCCCGAGCAGGCCATCCACTGGAAGATCCTGCACCGGAAGAAGGACGGGATCGAGCAGTGGATCGATGCC
Source organism: Longimicrobiales bacterium (assembly GCA_050732695.1). Taxonomy (GTDB): domain Bacteria; phylum Gemmatimonadota; class Gemmatimonadetes; order Longimicrobiales; family RSA9; genus JBFFZF01. The sequence continues at coordinate 30,062 of JBOHRL010000030.1, forward strand.
GCGGTGACGAAACGCACGCGAGTCGCACGTGAGTCATCGGCGGACGCCGTTCCCGGCGAGTCATCGGCGGACGCCGCTCCGGGCGAGTCATCGGCGGACGCCGCTCCCGGCGAGTCATCGACGAACGCCGCCGGCGTCTGGGTGCTGAACAACGTTCTGCTTCCGGCCATGAAGGAAGTCGGCGACAAGTTCGGCGCCGGTGAACTGATTCTGCCGTTCGTCTTGCAGTCGGCGGAGGTCATGAAGCGAGCGGTCGCCCGCCTCGAGACGTACCTCGACAAGATCGAGGGCCAGACCAAGGGCAAGGTCGTTCTCGCGACCGTGTTCGGCGATGTGCACGACATCGGCAAGAGCCTGGTCAACACGATCCTCACCAACAACGGCTATACGGTCTACGACCTTGGCAAGCAGGTTCCCGTCAATACGATCATCGAGAAAGCGATCGAAGTCGATGCCGATGCGATCGGTCTCTCTGCTCTGCTCGTCTCGACGTCGAAACAGATGCCGCTGTGCGTGAAAGAGCTCCATGCGCGCGGCCTGCGACATCCCGTGCTGATCGGCGGGGCGGCCATCAATCCATCTTTCGGACGCATGGCATCGTTCGTCGATGAAGAGCAGAGCCAGCTCTACCCGACTGGCGTCTTCTACTGCAAGGACGCATTCGAAGGGCTGGCCGCAGTGGATGCGCTCGTGGACCCGTCCACACGCGACGGTTTCATTCGAACACGCCACGAGGCCGTCGTGAAAGGCGTCGCGAAGCGGGCGGAACTCGTCGCGCGCGCCAGAGCCGCCCGACCGAAAGGTTCAGCGTCCGCACCGTCTCGCGACGTCGACATCCCGCGCGCTCCGTTCTGGGGGTTCAAAGTGCTCGAGCGGCTGCCGCTCGTGGACCTGTTTCGCTTCATCGATCTCAACACACTGTACCGCCTGCACTGGGGCGCCAAGAACGCGAAGGGCGAGAATTGGGACCGCCTGGTCAAGGAGGAGTTCGAGCCCAGGCTCGCACGTTACGAGAAGGAGTCCCTCTCCAATCGCTGGGTCACGCCACGGGCCGCCTACGGCTACTTCCCGGCGGCTGCCGAGGATCAGGCACTCGTCGTGTACGATCCGGCCGACGAGAACCGCGAACTCGCACGGTTCCCGTTCCCTCGTCAACCCGATCGCGATGAACTGTGCCTCGCCGATTATTTCGCAACAGCAGGGAACGGCAAACGCGATGTCGTCGCGTTCCAGATCATCACCGTCGGCGACAGACTGCTCGACACGAGCAACCGCATGATGAAAGAGGGCGATTACGGCGAAGGCTATTACCTGCACGGCTTCGGCGTGCGACTCGCCGAAGCAGGCGCCGAATACGTGCACCGGCACGTGCGCAAGGAACTCGGACTGCCCATGAATCGCGGACTGCGCTACTCGTGGGGCTACCCCGCTTGCCCCGATCATCTCCAGCATCGCACGCTCTTCGGGCTCCTGCCCGCTGCGGAAAAGCTGGGCATGGAGGTCACGGAGGCGGGCGCACTCGTGCCGGAACTTTCGACTGCGGCGCTCGTCGTGCATCATCCGGAGGCGAAATATTTTTCGACGGAATGAAAGGCGTTTCTGGGGCTGGTTTCTGGGGCTGGTTTCTGGTTTGAACGGAGAACGGAGAACGGATACGGAGAACGGATACGGAGAACGGATACGGAGAACGGATACGGAGAACGGAGAATGGCTAACCTGGACGGATCGGGGAACCCGGCTGGTCAGGGTGAGGGAGGAGTGCGAGAGAGACATTGGGCGTTCAGTCCATGGAAGTGTCCCGGCGGGACAGCGAGGATCCTTCGACTCGTCGAAGGAGACTGTCATGGGGGCGTTTGCGCACCGATCGTTGCGGGTGTATGCGGCAACACTGGATCTGTATGAGGACGCGTTGCGTGTGACGCGAGGGAGCGTGTTGACAGCGCAGTCGCTGGAAGGACAGTTGTTACGTGCCATCGCATCCGTGGCATTGAACATCGCGGAGGGAGCGGCCGAGTTCTCGCCGGGCGAAAAGGTGCGGTTCTACCGCATCGCACGCCGGTCCGCGGCGGAAGCAGGGGCGGGGTTCGACCTGCTGGCGCGGCAGGGTAAGCTCACTCTGCGGGAGGCAGATGCGGGGAACCGGAAACTCGAGGCGATTGCCGCGATGCTGACATCGATGATTCACCAGGCGAGGCAAGCGTCGACCCTCGGGCCGGCAGTGCGCTCCGGGCCGGCGCCGCGCCCCACCCGATCCATCAACCAGAAACCGGCCCCGGAAACGATTCCAGAACAACCATGACCGATCTCTCGTGCCCACCCTCACCGACTTCCTGACCGACTCCCGTCCGCACCTCTTCGACGGCGCCATGGGCACGATGCTGTATGCTCGCGGCGTCTTCATAAATCGCTGTTATGATGAAGTCAATCTGAAGGATCCGGACCTGATCCGTGATGTCCACCGCTCGTACTTGAAAGCGGGTGCGGAGATCTTCGAGACGAACAGCTTCGGGGCGAATGGCGTGAAGCTGTGCGAGCACGGGCTTGAGGGCCAGGTCCGCGCGATCAATGCGCGGGCGGCGCAGCTGGCGAAGGAGGTCGCGAACGGGCGGGCGCTGGTCGCGGGGGCGATCGGGCCGCTGGGCATTCGCATCGAGCCGTACGGGCCGACATCGCTCGACGAGGCTCGTGTGCTGTTCCGCGAGCAGGCGGAAGGCCTGCTGGAAGGTGGCGCGGACTTCGTCCTGCTCGAGACGTTCAGTGACATGGAGGAGATCCGTCAGGCGATGCTCGCAGTTCGGGATCTCGACGGTGTACCCATCGTCGCGCAGATGACGATTCAGGAGGATGGTAACACGGCGTTCGGTACGTCACCGGAGCAGATCGCTGCACGACTGGCCGAGTGGGGCGCTGATGCGGTCGGGCTCAACTGTTCGGTCGGGCCGGCGGGCATACTGGTGGCGATCGAACGGATGGCCGGAGTCACGGACCGGAAGCTCACGGCACAACCGAACGCCGGCCTGCCGCGCGAAATCGCCGGCCGCAAGATGTACATGGCATCGCCGGATTACATGGCCAAGTTCGCGAAGCGACTGTTCCAGTCCGGCGCCAAGCTCGTAGGCGGGTGCTGCGGTACGACGCCGGACCACATCCGTGCGATGGCCGATGCGGTGTACGCGATCGCGCCGCGTATCGTCACGGTACGAATCGAGCATGCCGTCGACGAATTGCCGGACGTACGGGTGACGCCGCTTGGCGAGCGCTCGAACTGGGGACGAAAGCTCGCGGCCGGCGAGCTGGTCACGACCGTCGAGATCGTGCCGCCCCGCGGCATCACGCCCGCCAAGATGCTCGCAGGCGTGCGCATGCTCAGGAACGCGGGCGTCAATGCAGTGAACGTGCCGGATGGGCCGCGCGCGCAGATGCGGATGGGCGTGCTGCCGACCGCTACACTGGTCGAGCAGACCGCCGGCATCGAGACCGTGGTGCACTACTGCTGCCGCGACCGCAATCTGCTCGGCATGCTGTCCGATCTCCTGGGCGCTCACGCGCTCGGCTTGCGCAATCTGCTGCTCATCACCGGCGATCCGCCCAAGGTGGGGCCGTACCCGCAGGCGACGGCGGTCTTCGACATCGACGCGATCGGGCTGACCAACCTCGTGAATCGCCTGAACCACGGCATGGACCCGGGCGGCAACGCGATCGGCGAGCCGACGTCGTTCACGATCGGCGTCGGAGTGAACCCCGGCGCAGTCGACCTCGAGTACGAACTGTCCCGCTTCTACTGGAAGGTCGATGCAGGCGCAGAATACGCGATTACGCAACCCGTGTTCGATGCCGAGCAGCTCTTGCGTTTTCTCGAAGAACTCGACCGGCGCAACCTCCGCATCCCGATCGTGGCCGGCATCTGGCCGCTGGTCTCGGCGAGGAACGCGGAGTTCATGGCGAATGAAGTGCCGGGCGTCGTGGTGCCAGCGGCCGTGATCGAGCGGATGCATGAGGCGAACGCGAGCGGCAAGGAAGCTGCACTCCAGGAGGGCATCGCCATCGCGCGCGAAATGCTCGACCGCGTGCGCCCACACGTGCAGGGTGTCCAGGTCAGTGCGCCGTTCGGCAAGGTCCCGTTCGCGCTCCAGGTCTTCGCCGATATCGAGGGCATCGATATCCGCGTCGCCGAGACGCTCGAGGACGATGGCGAATCCCTCGGCTTCACACCGCCGTCGAAACGCGTCGCACCCGTCTCGTGATCGTGCAGAACGCCGTCGAAACGCGTCGAACCCGTCTCGTGATCGTGCAGAACGCCGAAGCGCCCCGCTTCATACCCCATCGAAACATGCGGAACGCGCCCGATGATCATCTGGAAAGGTGAAGCGCTCGGCAACGACTATCTCGTCGTCGAGCGAGCGGATCTGCCATGGCCGCTCACGCCCGCACGCTGCGCGGCCATCTGTGATCGCCACACGGGCCTCGGCTCCGACGGAATCCTGATCCTCGCCGCTGCCGGCGCTGCGCCCGTTGCCGGTGCGCCTGCGCCGCCGGCCCTCGAGTTCCGGCTCCAGATCCTGAACCCCGATGGCTCCGAAGCCGAGAAGAGCGGCAACGGCCTCCGCATCTTCGGCGCGTACCTCCACCGCCTCGGTCTCGTGGCGAGCGATTGGTTCTCCGTCAAACTCGTCCGTGACGCAGTGCGCATGCGCGTGGAGGGCCGGACCGAAAGCGGCGCGCTCGACATCAGGGTCGAGATGGGTCGTGCATCGTTTCGTGCCGGCGATGTTGCCTTCCGGGCGCTCCCCTTCGACGACAACAGCGAGGTCCTTGGCCACAGGCTGCCGTTACCCGAAGGTGGAGACGCCGAGATCAATACCGTCTCACTCGGCAACCCGCACTGCGTTGTGCTCGTCGACGACCTGGCTCGCGACGACTTCCTGAAGCGCGCGCCGCAGCTGTGCACACACAGAGCATTCACACGTGGGACGAACGTGCAGTTCGCACGTGTCGCGACGGACCCCATTGCCGAGCACGCAACCGAACAGGCGCCGGTCCTCGACATCCTGATCTGGGAGCGCGGCGTCGGCGAGACGCTGGCGTCCGGCTCGAGCGCGTGTGCAGCCGCTGCCGCAGCCGTGCGTCGCGGGCGACTGCCGCGCGGCCGCATCGATGTGCGCATGATCGGCGGCACCGCGGAAGTCGACGTGCTCGACGACTTCGAGATCCGTTTGCGCGGCCCGGCTCGCATGATCTGCCGGGCAGAGGTCACGCCGGATGTGATCGCCGCCTGGAGCCGGCTGGACTGATCCCTCAGGCTCGTTTCACAACGTCGCGCCACTGGCTGAACACCGGACCGGTGCGGCTCGCCACCTCGCGCGCACCCTGAAGCGAGTTGCTCCGGTCAGGTCCGCACGCGTGCCATCAGCAGCATCGCGCCCACGAAGAACAGACCATTGGGGATCCAGGCCGCGACCCATGGATTGAGGATGCCCGCCGTGCCAACCGCGTCGGCAACGCGGAAGAGGACGAGGTATACCATCGTGATACCGAGCGAGATGCCGATGCCATAGGCCGGACCGCCGCGGTGACTGGAATTGGCGAGCGGCGCACCGAAGAGGATGATGATGAACGTGGCCACGGGGATGACGATCTTCTCGGCCTGTTGAAACATCAGCTCGAAGGGCTTGCCGCCGCTGCGTTCGAGAGCGCGGATGAATCGGCCCATCTCGGCGAACTGCATCTCCTCGGGCTCGAGCGGCTCGGCCAGGAGTTCACTCGGCGTTTCATCGAACTCGCGCCCCTTGAGTGTCTCGAATGCGAACGTCCGCTCGGGTGACTCCGGCCAGAACACGCGCAGGAACCCGTCCTTGAGCGTCCAGCCGGTGGTCGAGTCCCAGGCGGCCTCCTTCGCGAACGCGTGGATCGTCGGACGCTCGACGCCATCGCCCTCGCGCTCCATCGTCATCCCGTAGATCTGGTTGGAAATCACATCGAGACGGCGGATCCCGTAGACCGTGCCATCCTCGGCCCGGTAGACGAAATCATTCCGGGAGGCGAGGAAGCGGTTCTGCTCTTCGCCCATGACCTGGGCTCGCAGCCGGAGCGTGATCGGGATGAGTTCGGCAAGGCCGAGTCCCGCGCCAGTGAGAAATACGCCGAGCACCGGCAGCGGCAGGATCGCTCGCCAGAAACTGATGCCACCCGCTTTGGCCGCTGCCATCTCGCTGTGGCGAGTCATGTTGCTGACCGTGAAGACGGTCGCGATCAGCGCCGCAATCGGAAACGACCACAGCACGAACTGCGGGAACATGTACACGTAGCCGAGCGCGACATCGCGGATGGGCAGGCCGCGCTCGGTGTACGTGTCGAGATTGTCCGTCCAATCGCCCAGCACGAACAGGACGGGCGCAGCAACGGCGAACAGCAGGAACAGGCGCATGAACTCGCGGACCAGGTAGCGGTCGAGGATGCGCGTCATGTCAAACGGCTGCCTCGAGGGAGGTCCGCGCACCTGCACCGTGCGTCACGTCAGTCCGCTCCTTCGAATGCGGCGCTCCGGCGTTGGAACGGACGCGTGATCACACCGCGTATCGATGTCCACAGGTCGTCCCAACCACCGCCGCGCGAACTCGAGGTTTCCCGGCCGATGCGCGACAGGCCCCAGAGCGCGAGCACCGCGAAAACCACGTTCGGCGCCCACGGCCCCGCCCACGGCAGGATGTAACCCCGGTCGCCAAGTGATTCGCCACCAATCAGAGACATGTAGTAGATCCCGAAAATGGCCAGCGAGATCGCAATGACCATCCCCGCACCACCGCGCGGGAAACGAACCGCAAGCGGCGCGCCCAGCAGAACGAAGACGATGCACGCGACCGGGATCGCGAACTTCTTGTGGTACTCGACGGTGTGACGATTGACTTCCTGCTGGCGCGACTCGACCTGGTTGCGGAACACCATCAGCTCGAGGTTCGTCTTGCGGATCAGTCGGTCCTCCGCATCGTACTCCTGCCGCTCACCGAAGCCGCTCACTTCCGCGTACCGCGCGCCGCCCATGCTCGGTGCAACCGGAGGAACCGGATCCAGGCCGCTCAGGTCGCGCGGGCCAGCCAGTGCCTGTTTCACCGCAAACTCGTTCCGCTTCGCGGCTTCCACGTACAGGGAATCCAACTGCCGCGCCGCGCTGTCCACCCGCGCTGACAGCATCGCAAGATTCATCTCGCGGTCGCTCCGGTACTCCTCGTTCATCGTCATCAGCGTGTCGCCAACGCCCTTCAGGACCTGCATCTGCGTCTTGAAGTCCACACGCTGGAACTCGGTCGGTTCGAACGTGTCCACTTCGTAAACCGTCCCGTCATACAGTGTCAACAGCAGATTCGTCTGCGTCGAGTTCCAGTTCAGCTCGCCGCTGTCCGCGTAGATCGTTCGAATCGACTGCCCGAGGCTCATGTCGTAGATGACCACGTCCTCCAGCTCGTTTGTGACCTGGTCGATCTGCGCGGCCTGAAGGAAGTACTGCGTCCGAAGATCCTGCGATGGCCGGATCGGGTTGATCACCTGTTCCTGTAGCGTCAACGTCGGGTTCTTGCGCCCGATGTCCGTCATCAGGTTCTTCAGCTTGTGATTCGTCTCCGGCAGGATGCGGTCGTTGAAGTATACCATGAACAGTGCCAGAATCACGGCGGCGCCGAGCAACGGCATCAGGATGCGGACCAGATTGATCCCGCTCGCCTTGAGCGCGGTGATCTCATTGTCCGCCGCCAGCTGGCTGAAACTGTAGAGTACCGACACCAGCACGGCCATCGGCAGCGTCAGCGCAATGATGTGCGGCAGCGAGTAGGCCATGACCTCGAAAATGACGCCGAGGCCCAGACCCTTGCCCGCCAGATCGCCGAATCGCCGCGCGACCGTGTTGACGAAAAGGAGGCCGGTCAGCACGGACAGGGCGAAAACGAATGGTGCAAGGTGGACACGCAGCAGGTACCGCGTCAGTATGCGCATGGCCTCGGCGTTGACAGATTGAACATCGGTTGCGCCGTCGTGGTACGCTCGAATGGGGGCAAGGGTTCGCGAAGTGTACATATGGCCTTGCCGTCAATGTCCCATCAAGGATCGGCCGGCCACGGGGAGTGCGGGAGGTGCCATTCCGCTAACCTGTTGCTACCTTTGACGTTTTATGGAAGCCGAACCCCGCTCGCCGGGCACGGCGAGGCGGAGCACAGGGCCCGCGAGGCCGGACCGACGTGATTCGATCCCCCAAAACGGGTTTGTGGCTGGTCGCGTTGCTGGCCTCTGCGCTGCCGGCCGCCGGGCAGCAGGTCCGGCCGGACGCGTGGGTCGAGCGCGTCACCTCGTGGCTGATCCATGGAGACACGGTGGCGAGGCCGATCCGGCTGGGCCTGACGAGGTTGCCACCGGTCGAACCGTTGGAACTCGGGTTGCCGCGGCTCGAGACGCAGCTCTTCATGGTGGGCACGTTCCGCGAGTACGTCGAGCAATGGCGGCCGCGGCTCGAGCAACGGCTCGACGACTGGGCGATCCGGCGGCTGTCTCTGGCTTCGGGCGACGTTCCGCCATCGCCGCTTGCGGCCGCACTCGACACGGCCGCGTTTCTGCCGCGATCGCCTGTCGAGGACACGGCCGCGCAGCAGGATCTTCTGCCGGGCGCGCTGGGCCGGTACGCGGATCTCGGCATGCGCATCGGCGGCGATGGCGAGCTGGGCGGCTCGTGGACCCGCTTCAGCCCGTGCGATCCGAGCGTCCATTTCAACTGCAATCCCGGGCTTTTCCCGCAGCTCAAACCGGATGTCAACTTCCGCATTGTGGTGGGCGGCACGATCTCGGAGCGCGTCCACGTTGACGTGAATTACGACCAGACGCTCGAGGAGACGCTCAACTCGAACAACATCAACGTCTTCTATCAGGGCTTCCAGGACGAGATCCTCCAGCGCGTCGAGGTCGGCGATGTCTCGTTCAGCATGCCGCGCTCGCGCTACCTGACGCAGGGCATCCCGGCCGGCAACTTCGGCTTCACTGCCAGCGGCCAGATGGGACCGATGGAGTTCCAGGCGGTCTGGGCGCAGCAGCGGGGCGATGTCAGCACGCGCGAGTTCCGCCTCTCCGGCGATGAGACGCAGGGGCTCGTCCAGGAAGACCAGATCGTTCTGGACGATGCCGATTACGTGCAGGGCCAGTTCTTCTTCCTCGTGCATCCCGACAGCATCGTCGGATCGCCTCATATCGATGCGTTACGACTGCTTGCGACCGATGCACCGCCGACGCTCCGGCCCGAGACCGGCGGCACCATCCAGGTGTACCGCGACGAACGAATCCCGGCCAACACCAGCCAACAGCAGGTCGATCTGTTTCTCGCCGATGGCTTTTCTGAGGACAACTCGTTGAAGCACAGCGGTCAGTTCCATCGTCTCGAACCGGACCAGGACTACATCGTCCATTCGAGCGGTCTCTGGATCATGCTGCGCTCGCCGTTGCGGCAGGATGAGGCACTGGCGGTGAGCTACATCACGGAATCCGGTGATACGATCGGCACAATCAGCGCCGAGCAGTCGCCCGCCGGTGTGACGCCGGCGCTGCGCCTGCTGCGCAGTCCGGTCGCGAACCACCAGCCGGGCCGGCCGACGTGGGACTTCGAGATGCACCAGGTCTACCGCATCAACAGCGGCAGCGGTGTAGACCTCTCGACCGTGGACGTGCGCGTCTCGCTCGGTGATCTGGCCGGCGGCATCACGTTCCGCGAATCGAGCGGCCAGCAGGTCACGTTCCTCAAGCTGTTCGGCCTCGATGAGGATGCACCCGCGGACCGGCTCGACCCCGTGCAGGTCTTCCAGCCCGACGCATTCGGCGGCATCACGATGACCGGCGCCCGCATCAGTGGATCATTCCTCATTCTTCCTTCACTCGAGCCGTTCCAGTCACCCGGCCCGGTGCGGAGTGCGGGTCTGGATTCGGTTGCTGCACGCTTGCTGCTCGGTCCGGACGCCAACACGACGATCTATGAGAATGCGGATCCCGTCGTGCGTGATGGTGCAGGCAGGTTCCGCCTGAACATCACGTACAGCCTGCGCGTCGAGGGACTCGTCCAGTCGTTCAATCTCGGCCAGTTCGGCATCCGCGATGGCACCGAGCGCATCACGATCGGCGACCGCCGCCTCGAGCGCGATGTCGACTACACGATCGATTACGAGATCGGTCAGGTCACGCTCAACGATCCCGTCGCGTTGTTCGGCGCCAACCCGAGCGCCGAGATCCGCGCGACGTGGGAACAGAAGGCGCTCTTCGAGATTGCGCCGACCTCGATGTTCGGCGCGAACCTGCGCTGGCGGCTCGGACAGCGCGGCTCGCTGAATGTCGTCGGTATGATGCAACGGGAGAAAACGCTGTACTCGCGGCCGCAGCTCGGTACGGAACCGGCCGGCATCTTCATGGGCGGCGCGAGCGCGGATCTCGACCTTGGCGGAGCGTGGCTCGACCGCGCGCTCGCCAGCCTGCCGTTCATTCGTAACACCGCGCCATCGGCCGTGACGCTGAACGGCGAGGTCGCGTTCTCGATGCCCAACCCGAACCGGCGGGGCCAGGCATACTACGAGGACTTCGAAGGCACGGATGAAGTCGGGCTCGACGTGCGACGCCAGCAGTGGAAGCTCGGGTCACGACCGGAGAGTCCGATCGGCGATGAAGGCTACCTGCCCCCATCGCCCGACGCATCCAACGCGACACGACTCGTGTGGCAGCACGACTTCGCCTCCGAAGGCGGTATCGCGGGAAGCCTCGCACCGGCCAGCATCGATCGCCTCATCAATGTCATTGGCAATCCGGTCCCTGAACCGGTCATGTGGCTCACGTTCGGCGATCGTGAAGCGGCCGGCCAGCAGGTGTGGCGCTCGATGACGACCGTCCTCTCGACCACCGGCCGCGACATGACACGCAGCGAGTTCCTCGAGCTTTACGTGAGCGCCGGCGGCAATGAGCCACTCGCACTCATCTTCGACTTCGGCACGACGGCGGAAGATGCGTTCTACATCGACCCGAACCGCAACACGAACGGCGTCTACCAGAGCGATGGCCGGCCGTGGGGCCTCGGCATTCTCGATGAAGAAGCACGCCTCGCCGAGCGCGAGGTCTGGGGCATCGACAAGGACGCGCGCGGCCTCTGGGACCAGCCGTGTCTCGCCGAGGGAATCCAGTCGTACCCGCTCGGCGATGAACGATCGAATTGCACGCGCGGCAACGGCAGCCCGGACAGCGAAGACCTCGACGGCAACGGCGTCCTCGATCAGAACGATGGCGCGTACTTCCGCTACGTCATGACCCTCGATCAGCGGTCGCCGTACATGGTCCGCGATACGAGCGAGACCGGCACCGGCTTCCGGCTCTACCGGATTCCACTGCGCGATGGCCTGCCCGTCAACGGCGCGAACGACGGCACGTGGCGCTTCATCAAACATGTGCGCATGACCATCGCCGGGTCGGCTGCCGGTGTGCGCCGGAACCTCGTGCTTGCGCGCATGCGCATCATCGGCTCGCGCTGGACCAAGCGCGACGTGACCGGAATCCTGCGCGGCATTGCCGAAATCGAGCCCGGCATTGGCGCCGGCACCACAGAGTTACGCGTCGGCCCGGTCAGCGGTGTGACCGATGGTGCGACGTATTCGCCGCCGCCCGGTGTGACCAACCAGTTGCAGGATCCGAGCGAACAGTTCGGCGGCCAGGGCATCGAAGTCAACGAGAAGTCGCAACGCATCGCGTACAGCGGGCTCGAGCCGGGCGATCGCGCCGAGATCTATTTCCGCTACCCGCAACAGGCGCGCAGCTTCCTGACCTACCGGTCGATGCGGTTGTGGGCGCTTGCAAGGGCTGGCGAGTGGGGAGCGGCCGGTCCGGAACGACTCGTGATCAAGGTCGGCACGGACCCGCGCAACTTCTACCTGTTTCAGACTCGCCTCAATCCGGGGCTCGGCGGTAGCGCTGCAACACCGGATGACTGGCTGCCCGAGATCATCATCGATTTCGAGCGCTGGTTCGAGCTGCGCGTGCAGGCAGAAGAACGGTTGATCCGCGAACGTACCGGCGCATTGCAGGACACCGTGTGGAGCGCGGACAGTACGTATGCGATCGTTCTCGAAGACCGCGCCCGCGCACCCAACCTCGCCGCCGTGCGCGAGGTCTCGCTCGCCGTCTACAACAGCGGCGGCCTCGCCGTCGATGGCGAGGTCTGGATCGATGACATCCGGCTCGACCGCGCCGTACAGGATCCCGGCGCCGCCGGCAACGTCTCGCTCGACATCCGCGGCGGCGATGTGTTCACGGCAACGGTCGGCTACGCGAATCAGGGCCCCGTCTTCCGCCAGCTCAACCAGGATCCGACCTACCTGGCATCCGGCGCATTCAACGCAGGCGTCCGCGCTCAGCTCGATCGCCTGCTGCCCGCCGGCTGGGGGCTCGACATTCCGCTCAACGTCTCACACACGACATCGGGACAGGACCCGGACTTCCTGAGCGGGACCGATGTCGAGGCGCAGAACCTCGACGGCCTGCGCGACGCCGGTGCGGGTGCAACCAACATCGGCATACGCGTTGCCAGGCGGACACCCAGCGCGAATCCGCTGCTCGGCCTCGTCATGGATGGGATGACCCTGACGTTCGGGTACGATGCGGCACACACGAATACGATCACGTCGACGAATGAAACCAGCGGGCTGCGCGGCGGGATCGACTGGCGCAAGGACATCGGCAGCATCGCAATCGACATTCTGCCCGGCTTCCTCGAATCGGCGTTGCGCGCACTCGCGCCGGAACCCGTCGAGTCGAGCGATGCGTTCCAACGCCTTGTCGATACGCGGCTCAGGCTGACACCGGAGCGCATCGGCTTCGGCACCAACTGGACCCGCTCGGACAGCCGCGCCCTGCGTTACAATTCGATCCTCGAGGATTCCCTGGATCTGCGCATTGCGCCGATCGAGTCACCCCGTCGCGTTCTCGAGAACAGCGCCGACATCTCGTTCAACCCGTTCCAACCGATGGTCGCGGGTCTGACCGTCCGCAGCCAGCGCGATCTGCTCGATCCCGAACGCGCCACCACCGATCCGTTCCAGCGCCTGGCCATCACGAACGCGACGGGCGGCGTCGCGGGGACGGACCTCGGCTGGGAGATCAACCGATCCATGACATCGTTGCTCTCCATCCGCCCCACGATCGCGACCTGGCTCCGGCCAACCTGGTCCTGGTCCAATCGCTACGGGACTGACCGCAACCCGAGCTACATCGAACTCGATGTTATTGGCGATGACACGACGGCTGTGTTGCAGCGCCGCTTCGGCAGCGACCGGCAGATTCAGCGCAGGCTCGATTTCCAACCCGCGGAGATGGCGCGCGCGGCCTGGGGCGATTCCGCACAGGCCGTGACCGGCTTCGCCGGCATCGTCTACCGCGCACTTCAGCCGTTCCAATCCGCGACCCTGTCATGGAACAGTGCGCTCGCGTCACAGTTCGAACGCGAAGACTTCTCACCCGGCTTCTCCTATCAGCTCGGGCTCGGCAACCTCACCAGCTTCCGTGCCATGGGCGGCGACACCGCGACGGCCGCGAACGAACGCAAGGATCTGCGCGCCAACACCAACGTGCTCCTGCCGCTCAACACCAACGTCGGCATCACCTACACGCGCGCGACCAGTGAAGGCTTCGATGTGCGCGGCGGCCGGCGCGTTCAGAAACAGACCGGCTGGCCCGATGTGCAGCTGCGCTGGCAGAACATCCCGCTGCCCGCCCCCATCAGCGGCGTCCTCCTCGCCGCTTCCGCCGGCGCCCGCTACGAACGCATCGAACGCGAGAGTGTGCTCGGCCTGCGCACACCCCAGCTCCGAGGCGCCCTCGAACACCGCTACACACCCGACCTCCGCCTCACCTTTGCGGGCGGCATAACGGCGTCGTACACCGGCGCCATCGTGCAGGGCGAGACAGCCGATCCCACCGGCAACGGCGAACAGGATGCCATCAGTCACCGGCTCACGCTCACCGGCATCTTCCAGCCGCCCGGCTTCCTGCGCGACAAATTGCGCAACCCCATCACGACCGCGCTCTCCTTCGTCGAAGACACCCAGAGCCGCTGCCGCTTCCGCCCGCAGGCCGGCGCCGATGACGCCTGTATCGCCTTCATCGACAGCCGCAATCGCGCCATCAATCTCAATCTCGATACCTCTCTCTCCGACATCACCGTCGGACTGCGCATCAACTACACGAACCGCCAGAGCTTCGTCGGGACACGCACCGGCTCGAGCCAGTTCCAGCTCGCATTGTTCGGTCGCTTCGAGTTCGCGTCCGGTGAGTTGCCCGGTACGATTCCTGGAGTTCGGTGATTTCCTGACGTATCGCGAAGTAAACGGATCAACGGATGGACGGATGAACGCGGCTGAGAAGGGCTTCTCCCGTTCCTCCGTTCCTCCCCACGACCCGGAACCGGAACGTCAAGGCATCGCGAGCGGTAATCTCTCGATAATGGTGTGCTCTACCCGGCTCGTTCTCCTGCCTGGATTGCTGGTGCTGACTGCCGTCGGCGGTCCGCCGAACCCGCCTCGCTCCGGGACGCCCGATTCCGGACAGGCAACGTTCGATGCGGACAGCGCCTACGCCCACGTGCGCACGCAGGTCGGATTCGGCCCGCGCGTGCCCGGCTCGACCGGCCATGCGGCGCAGTTGGAATGGATGGCCGCGTACCTGCGCGAGCGTGCGGACACGGTGCTGCTCCAGTCGTTCGAGCACGAGACCTCGAGCGGTCAACGGCTCGAGCTGACCAACGTCTTCGCGCGGTTCGCGCCAGCGGCCGGGCAGCGCATCCTGCTGCTCGCGCACTGGGACACGCGGCCGACCGCGGACATGGAGCGGAGCGAGGATCGGCGCAAGCAACCGATCCCGGGCGCCAATGATGGTGCGAGCGGCACGGCTGTCCTGCTCGAACTGGCGAATGTCCTGTCGCGCTATTCGCCCCGCATCGGTGTCGATTTACTCTTTGTCGACGGCGAAGACTACGGCCCGGATGCGGACGACATGTATCTCGGTGCGAGGCATTTCGCAGCCCATCTGCCGGCGGGATACAGGCCCATGTACGGGATCCTGCTCGACATGGTGGGAGACCGGGACCCCGTGTTCGAGGTGGAAGGCAACTCGGAAGAGATGGCGCCCGAAATCGTCGAGCGCGTCTGGCGGCTCGCCGACGAACTGGGCTTCGGCAATACGTTCCGCGACGGGACCGGGACGTACGTCGCGGACGATCACCTGCCGCTCAACCGCGCCGGCATCCGGACCATCGACATCATCGATTACAGTTACGGTCCCGGGAACCGTTACTGGCACACGCTCGGCGACGACCTGAACAACACGTCGGCGCGCGGACTGGGCATTGTCGGGTCGGTGCTGCTCGCACTCATCGAACGCGGCGGCTGACAGCTTTCGACGCGCAATGAGGGCGCATGCGCCCCATCGCCCCCGGCCCGGCTGAACCCGGTCCGGGGGCTTCGTTTCCGGCCCGCCGGCACGGCTCGAATCCGGTCGCATCGAGGGCGAAACGCCCGCGAGTCAGACTGCTTGAAATCCGGCACGGCCGAGGGTGAAATGCCGGCGCCGGACCGCTTAAGGGAGTCCCGAGGCAATGCCGATACTTGTCTTCGATCGCGGCACGGCCTCCGCATGGAAGAGGAAGCCGGATGCCGCCGAAACTATCAAAGGATGAATCACGCGCCGTCGCGTTCATCGGCCTGCTCCTTGGGCTGTCGGTCGCGGCGCGTCTGCTCGACCGGCCGACACCCGTGCCGATCGATGCCCCGGGCGTCGATCTGGCCGCGCTCGAGGCCGAAAACCGACGGGAGCTGGAGCGCGGCAGTGCAAGAGACCTCGAGCCAGGCGAACGAATCGATCCGAATTCGGCGACAGCCGAGCAGCTCATGCGCCTTCCCGGCGCCGGGCGGGCTATGGCTGACCGGATTGTCGCGGGTCGCGCCGCTGCCTCATTCCGGACAGTTGACGATCTCGACCGTATCCCGGGTGTCGGACCTGCAACCATCGAACGATGGGCGCCATTCCTGACATTGCCGCGGTCCGTGCCGAGCGCCAGCCCGACCGCGCGCGCGCAGGCCAACGCAGCGATGCGCGGGCCGGCAGGTCCGTTGTCCGCGGCTCCGGGCGGCCAGGCATCCGAAGCAGGGGGCCGCGCGCTCGACCTGAATTCAGCAACCGCCGCCCAGCTCGAGCGGCTGCCTGGCATCGGACCGGCTCTGGCACAACGGATCGTCGCATACCGCGACTCGATCGGCCGGTTCGTGAACGTGTCGCAACTCGAGCGAGTGCGTGGGATCGGGCCCGTAATGCTGGCGAAGCTCGCGCCACTGGTACGCACAGGATCGTGAGGACAGACCGGCCAATGCGCGGATTCACCACACCTCTCCCGAACCGGTTCGTCGTGGTTCGGATGACGACCCCCTGATGGCCGCGGCCTCCCACACCCAGGCGCCTCCCGCTGATCGAACCGGTGAGTTCCTCCTCCGCGAGGGCCTCATCACGGATGATCAGCTGCGCCTCGCCGCCAGGGATGCCAGGGAGCACAGCACCCGGCTCGGTTACTCGCTCGTCAAGTTGGGCGCCATCTCGGAGAGCGATCTGACGCGCTCGCTCGCCAAACAGTACCGCGTGCCCGCCGTCGACCTCGATCGAGTCCAGATCGATCCCAAACTCGTCAAACTGTTCCCGAACGATCTCGCCCTCAAGCACAACGTACTTCCGATCCGTCGCATCGGCCGGATGCTCACCATCGCAATGGCCGATCCCACGGACGCCGGCGCCATTGACACCATCAAGTTCGTAACACGCTGTGACATCGAACCCGTCATTGTCGGCGAGGTCACACTGCGCCGGCACCTCGAGCAGTTCTACGCCGGCAAGGAAGATGATCGTCTTGCCGAACTGCTCGCCGAGTTCGAGGTCGGCGATGACGTCGAGCTGATCGAGGATGCGGAAGAGGAAATCAGCGCGGCCGCGCTTCAGGCACAGGTCGATGACGCGCCGGTCGTCAAGCTCGTGAGCGGGCTGCTGACCGATGCCGTTCAGCGCGGCGCTTCGGACATCCACATCGAGCCGTACGAACACGAACTGCGCGTGCGCTACCGCATTGACGGCGCGCTGAAGGAGATCATGAAGCCGCCCTACAAGATGAAGGCGGCCATTGCTTCGCGCGTGAAGATTCTCTCCGCCCTCAACATCGCCGAACGGCGCGTCCCGCAGGACGGCCGCATCAAGCTGAAGATGAAGAACCGCGTCGTCGATTTCCGTGTCTCGACGCTGCCGGTCATCTTCGGCGAGAAGATCGTGCTCCGAATTCTCGACCAGGGCAACCTCACGTTCGACCTCGAGAAGTTCGGCATGGAGCCCAAGGCGCTCCGCGACTTCATGAAGGCGATCATGAACCCGTACGGCATGGTCCTCGTCACCGGCCCGACCGGGTCCGGTAAGACGACCACGCTCTACTCGGCGCTCCAGAAGATCAACACCGAGGACGTCAACATCATGACGGCCGAGGACCCGGTCGAGTACAACCTGCACGGCATCAACCAGGTCCTGGTCCGCAACGAGATCGGCATGACGTTCGCCGCGGCCCTGCGCGCATTCCTGCGCCAGGACCCGAACATCATCATGGTCGGTGAGATCCGCGACATCGAGACCGGCGGCATTGCCATCAAGGCGGCGCTCACCGGCCACCTCGTGCTGTCGACTCTGCACACGAATGACGCGCCATCGACCATCACACGACTCATCGACATGGGCCTCGAGCCGTTCAACGTCGCCGGCGCGCTCAACTGCGTCACCGCGCAGCGGCTGGTGCGCCGCATCTGCAACAACTGCAAACAGGAACACCGCTACGAGCCCGAGTACTTCGAGGCCGCCCACATCAGGGGCGAGGATGCGGCGAAAACGTTCTACAAGGGCAAGGGCTGCGATGCCTGCGGCGGCTCCGGTTACAAGGGCCGGGCCGGCCTCTACGAGGTCATGGCCATCAGCCCCGAAATACGCAGGCTCATCATGCACGGCGCCAGCACGGACGAGCTGCGCGATCGCGGACTCCAGGAAGGAATGCTGACGCTGCGCATGGACGGCCTGCTCAAGGCCGCCCGCGGCGCGACAACGCTCGAGGAAGTCATCAAGGAGACAGCTGCGACATGACGACGCACGCACCGGCCGCTTCGGCCGTAGGAACCAGCGCGGTAAACCTGCGCAGCCTGCTCGATGAGATGATCAAGCGTGGCGCAAGCGACTTGCACGTCACTGCCGGCGAGCGGCCCAAGCTGCGCATCGACGGCCAGATGATGAGCGCCGTCACCGAGGTCGTCCTCACGCCGCGCGATACGCTCGCCATGGCGTACTCGATCCTGACCGAAGTCCAGAAGAAACGCTTCGAGACCGAAGACGAACTCGACTTCTCGTTCGGCATCGCCAATCTGTCCCGCTTCCGCGGTAACGTCTACAAGCAGCGCGGCTGCGTGTCCATGGCGATACGACAGATCCCGTATACCATCCGTTCGTTCCAGGAACTCGGCCTGCCGCCCATCGTCGAACGCCTTGCCGAAAAACCGCGCGGCCTCGTCCTCGTCACCGGCCCGACCGGTTCCGGCAAATCGACCACGCTCGCGTCCATGATCGACAAGGTCAATCGCGAGATGCGCGGCCACATCCTGACCGTCGAAGACCCCATCGAGTTCGTGCACAAGCACCAGAACAGCATCATCAACCAGCGCGAAATCGGCGCAGACACGAAATCGTTCGCGGCCGCGCTCAAGTACGCGCTGCGCCAGGACCCGGACGTCGTACTCGTCGGTGAGATGCGCGACCTCGAAACCATCTCGGCCGCACTCACCATCGCCGAGACCGGCCACCTCGCGTTCGCAACCCTGCACACGAATTCGGCGGCCGAAACCGTCAACCGCATCATCGACGTGTTCCCGCCCAGCCAGCAGTCGCAGGTCCGCGCCCAGCTCTCGTTCGTACTCGAGGGCGTCATCACCCAGTCGCTGCTCGCCCGCGCCAAGGGCGGTGGCCGCGTGGCCGCTTGCGAGATCATGATCTGCACACCCGCCGTCCGCGCCTGCATCCGCGATGACAAGGTGCACCAGATCTATTCCATCATGCAGGCCGGCAAGAAATTCGGTATGCAGACCCTCAATGATGCACTGTACCAGCTCTACATCCAGAACGAAGTCACACTCGAAGACTGCTTGCAGCACTCGTCCGATCCCAACGAGTTCCTGCGCATGGCAGGCCAGACCATCTCCGACAAGTAGAGAGCAGCATGGCCACGTTCACCTACTCCGCGCGCACCCAGTCCGGCGACTTGCAGGCGGGCGAACTCTCCCTCAAGAACCGGGACGAAGTCGTCGGCTACCTCCGCCGCAACCGGCTCATCCCCGTCAAGATCGAGGAAAAACAGTCGCAGTTCAGTCTGGCCGCGCTGATGCAGATGGGCGCCGGCGTCAAGATGCGCGAGATCGTCATCTTCGCCCGCCAGTTCGCGACCATGATCAACTCCGGCCTGCCCCTCGTGCAGAGCCTCGACATTCTCGCCAAACAGTCCGAAAACCAGCAGCTCAAGAAAGTCGTCGAACAGGTCCTCTACGATGTCGAGTCCGGTCACACCCTGGCCGATGCGATGCGACAGCACCCCAGGATCTTCAGCGACCTGTTCGTCAACATGGTCGCTGCCGGTGAGGCCGGTGGTATCCTCGATACCATTCTGTTACGTCTTGCCGTCTTCCTCGAAAAGGCCGATGCCCTGCGCAGAAAGATCAAGGGCGCGATGATCTACCCGGGCGTCGTCATGAGCGTCGCCGTCATCGCCGTCGCCGTGCTCCTCATCTTCGTGATTCCGACGTTCCAGAACATGTTCGAGCAGGCCGGCGTAGCCCTGCCCGGCCCGACCCAGTTCGTCATCTTCCTGAGCGAATGGCTACAGGCCCGCTGGTACGTCGTCGTCGGCGCCGCCATTGCCGGCGGCTTCGGCATCCAGCGTTATTACAAGACGCCCCAGGGCCAGCTCGCCATCGACCGGCTGCTGCTCCGCATCCCGATCCTCGGCCCGCTCCAGCGCAAGGCCGCCATCGCCCGCTTCACGCGCACACTCGGCACTCTCGTCTCCTCCGGCGTCGCGATCCTCGACGGCCTCGAGATCACTGCGCGCACCGCCGGCAACCGCGTCGTCCATGACGCAATCATGGAGTCGCGCA